>JAULXO010000001.1:0-83923 GCA_032118555.1 Hylemonella sp.
AGGCAGAAGGCGCAAAAAAGCCCGCACGAGGCGGGCTTTCATCGGGCCGCGGCAGGCGATCAGAAAATATCCACCGCCCCAGTCCGCGCCACTTCCCCAAAGAAACCACGCCGTACCAGATCGAGGTGGCTGCACACCTTGTTGCGGCCGTTCTTCTGCGCGTAGTCAATGGCCTGCTCGGCGCGTTCCAGCGCGGTGCTGGGCGAGTCGTCGGCCAGGATGCGGGTGAAGCCGGCGCAGACGGTGACGCGGCCGACCTGCGGGAAGTTGAACTTCTCCACGTTGGCGCGCAGGCGCTCGAAGGCGCCGAAGGCCAGTGCCTCGTCCGGGCAGTGGAACAGCGCGGCGAACTCGTCGCTGCCGAAACGGTACAGCCGGTCATGGGCGCGAAAGGTATTGCTCATCAGGCGCGCCACCAGCAGCGTGACCTCTTCCATGATCAGGTGACCGTGCTTGTCGCTCAGCAACTGGAAATTGTCGATGATGACGGTGCCCAGCCAGTAGTTGGGCGGCACGCGGTGACGCCGCTCCTGCCCCACCACCGCGGGCGCCGTGGCCTGCTTGCTGTCGTCCAGCACGCCGTCGAGCTCTTCCAGCACCGCACTGTAGAAGGCGTCGTCGAGCGATTTGCGGTTGAGCAGGCCGGTCAGCGCATCACGGTCACTGTAGGCCAGCAGCGTGTACATGTTGCGGTAGATGTGGTGCAGCTGACCGATGGTTTCGAGTTCCTGCGCGTTCAGCGGCGCGGCCGAATGGATCTCCAGCACACCCTGTTCCTCGTCGCTGCGCGCGTCGGCAAACAGCGGGAAGTAGGTGATGCGCGGTCCCTCTGCGCCGGCCCAGGCGACTTCGACTTGTTCACGGCTCTGGACGCAGCGAAGCCGGTCGGACGCATCCTCCAGACGCGGCAGTTTGCTGTAGTCGATGCGCAGCGGGTCTACCACCTTGCCGCCGCCTCGGGCGTCGAGCGACACCAGATCGAGCCAGCGCTTGATGCCGTCTTCACTGGTGACGCGGGCGATCAGCACGCGGTCGATGGAAACCAGATCGATCAGCGCCTTTGCCAGCGTCAGCTCCAGCAAGTCGCGATCACGGTGATCGGTCAGCTTGATGAGGTGTTCGGTGAGGGTGGCCATGAACCCATGATAACGGGGAACGGCCGCAGCGTCACTCTTTTGCGGCGTTGCGCCAGGCCTCGGTGGCCGCCGCGGCATCCTCGCGCTGCTCGGCCAGTTGGGCCAGGGCGCGCCAGGCGCTGCGCCGCAGCGCCGGGTCCTTCAACTGATTGAGCGACTGACGCAGCAACTGCTGCGCCTTGCCCCACAGGCTCAGTCGCATGCAGGCCACGCCGGCCAGATACTGCAGCAACGGCTCGCGCGGGTTGCCCAGCTGCGCGGTCTCGATGCGCGTCAGCCAGGTGGCGTCGGGCGCGCCTTCGGCCTGGGCAAAGCTGCGCTCCAGCACCTTCACCAAGCGCAGGCGCTGCTCGGCTACCAGCGTCGAGCCGGGCTGCACCATCTGCTCCCAGACCGGCAGCAGCCACCGCTGCGCCTGGGTCACATCACCGCCCAGCGCGAGCTGGCGTTCGGCCGCCAGGATGGCCACCTCAGGCAGGGCGCGTTCGGCGGCATCGAGCTCGGCCCAAGCGCGGTCCAGTTGCGCCGGATCGTGGGCCCCCTGCACCAGCTCCAGCGCCAGGCCGCGCACGATGCTGCGCGCCGCCGTCTCGGAGAAGGCGCGGTGCTTGCCCAACAGGCGTGCCGTTTCCAGCGCCACCTGGGTGCGTCGGGCCAGCCGCGCCACCTTGAAGCGCAGGCGCAACGCCAATGTGCGGCGGGCGACGCCCTGCGGCAGCTCGTCCAGACGCTGCAGCGCGACCTGCACGTCGCGGTCGTCAAAGGCCCAGCGCGCAGCGCGCAGTTGCAGGCCTTCACGCAGCTCCTGCTCGTCGCGGCGGGTGGAATGCGGCAAGGCCAGTGCCTGGCGCACATGGTCGTCGCGCGAGACCTTGTCTTGCAGCGCATGCGCGCTCTCGGCCGCCAGCAGATGGGCCACGGAACGCAGGCGCACGCCATAGGGCAAAGCATCGTCGTTAGCCGTCAGGGCGCGCTCGTGCTGCAGCACGCCTTCGGCCGCCTTGCGGGCACGGATGAAACGGCCGGCTGCCAGATGCGACAGCGTGTCGATCAGGCCGAGCTGCATGGCACGTTCCTGGTGCTGCACGCGCCAGCGCCGCGCCTCGCCCGGCAACGACAGCAGCACCGCCAGCGCGCGCAGCGCCGCATACAGCACGAAGAACAGGCCCACCAGGCTGAGCAGCACGAGGTTGAGCGAGAGGTCGAGCCGGTACGGCGGCCAGAACACGGTGACGGTGCCCTGGTTGTTGCCGGCGAACAGGGCCGCCGCCACCGCCACGGCAAACAGGGCCAGGAACCAGAGAATGGCGCGCATGGTGGGCGTCCCTCAGCGGCCAGCGGCCGCGGTGGCCAGCGCGGCCAGCGTCTCGTCCACGCGCGGCAGCTCCAGCGCCTTCATCTGGCCCTGCATCTGCTGCAGCAGGGTGGCGGCGGTCTGCGTCTTGCGTGAGCTGGCGTCGAAGTACTTGCCCAGGCTCGACGAGGCCGAGGCCAGGTCGGCCCGTGCCGAGTCGAGCTGGCGCGCCAGCAGGCCCAGACGGGCATTGAGCAGCTTGAGCTTGAAGTTCTCGCGCACGAAGAAGGATTGTTCCGGTGACAGCAGTGCCGCCTCGGGTTGTTCGATGCGGCTCACGCGCACCAGGCCGCGCAGCTCGTCCGTCACCGTCTGCAGGCTGCGTTGCCACCAGCTCGCCACGCTGTCATCACGACGCGGCTTGATGGAACCGCCCACCACCGGCTTGGCCACCGCATTGGTCAGCGGCAGCTCGTCGGCCAGGCGCACCAGCTCGTCCATCTTGACCAGCAGGGCCGGCGTGTCGCTCACCGCCGTGGCCTTGATGCGCGCCACGTCGCGCGCGATGGCGCGCTGCACCGGTGTCAGGCGCGGCTGCGCGGCGCGCGCCACCCGCTGCTCCGCCGTCTTGAGCGCCGCCAGCAGCGGCTCCACGCTGCCGGTGAGCTGGGCCTGCTGTTGCGCCAGGCGGACCGACGATTCAATGTCCACCACCAGGTTCTCGTCGCGCGAGCGCGACAGGCTTTGCATCAGCTCTTCCAGCTGGCTGCGCTGCAGCGCCACCTCGCTCAGACGCGACTCCATCACGGCCAGCCGGGCCGCCAGTTCGCGCGTCTGGTCCTGCGCCTGACGCGCCACGGTGCGCGCCTCGATCGCCTGGGTGCCGGAATCGGCACTCTGGCGGGCCAGTTGCTCCTGCGTGGCCGACAGGCGCTGCCACAGCAGCGCACTGAGCAGCAGCCCCAGCAAAGCCACGGCCCCGATGGCCAGCACCAGCGGGCGCGTCACCGTGGCCGGTGCAGCGTCCGCTGCGGCAGGCGCCACCGCATCGGCGGCGGCCGGCGTCACGCCCTCGGGCGCCGTGGAAGAGGCATTCGACTCGGAGTTCATCGCATCGATTCTATCGAGGCCAGGACGTCGGCCAAGGCGGGGCGTGACTCGCGCACCACAGCAAAACCGGCCTGCCGCGCCGCCGCCGCAATGCGTGCATGGGTGGCAATGGCACGCGCCGCACCCCAGCCCTGGCCCGGCAGCAGCGCCTGCAGGTTGTGCACGGCCTCGCTGCTGCTGAACAGCCAGACGCCGCCGTCGCTCGCGGCGCGGCGCGCCATGTCAAGCTGCGCCGCATCAAGCTGGGGACAGGCACGCTGGTAAGCAACTACATAGTCCACGCTGGCGCCGGCCTCGGCGATGCGCTGCGCCAGCCAGTCGCGGCCACTGCCCTGTGTGGCGGCCGACGGCGCATCGCCGCCGCGCACGACCAGCACGCGGTCACCCGGCCGCAGCTGGGTACCCACCACCTGCCACAAGGCCTCGGAGTCGAACTGCGCCGCGTCGGTCGCCGGCGTGTCGAGACAGGCCGGCGCCACGCCCGCCCCCAGCAGCGCACGGGCGGTACCGGGGCCTGGCGCCCACGCTCTTGTTTTGATAGCTGATGACGCACTGAAGACGACGCTTGAGGCCGGTTTTCGCTCAAAAAAACCGGTTACCGCATTGGCGCTGACGAACATCACCGCCGCGTACTGCCCGCGCTCAAGCGCTTGCCAGGCGCCCTGCAGCGCCGCGGCGTCCGGTGCGGAACGGATCTCGATCAACGGCAAAGCCAGCGCGGAGACGCCGGCAGCCGTCAGGTCGCGCACCCAGTCCTGCGCCTCGCGCTGCGGCCGGGTGACGATGACACGCATGGTCAGGCGGTGGGCGTCAGCGAGCCGCCGACGCGCAACACACCGGCACGCAGCTCGGCCGCCACCTGCTCACCCAAGGCCGTGGCCGCGGCCAGATCGGCCACGGCCGCGCTGGCCTGGGCGCGCACCAGCGGAATGCGGCCCTCCGGGTCGCCCCAGGCAGCGCGAATGTGCAGGCTGCCGCCTTCCAGCGTGGCGTAGGCCGCCAGCGGCATGGAGCAACTGCCGCCCATGGCGCGGCTCACCGCGCGTTCGGCCGCCACGCGCAGCCAGGTGCCCTGGTGCACCAGCGAGGCCAGCGCGGCCTGCACATCGGTACGCGCACTGCGGATTTCGATACCCAAAGCGCCCTGGCCGGCGGCGGGCAGCATCTGCTCGGGCTCGAACACGGCACGGATGCGGCTGGCCAGCCCCAGGCGCTTGAGGCCGGCCGCGGCCAGCACGATGGCGTCAAACTGGCCTTCGTCCAGCTTGCGCAGTCGGGTGTCGAGGTTCCCGCGCAAGGGCTCGATCTTCAGGTCAGGCCGCAGCGCGCGCAGCAACGCCACGCGACGCAGGCTGGAGGTGCCGACCACGGCGCCCTGCGGCAAGGCGGCAAGGCTCTCGTACTTCGGCGAGACAAAGGCGTCGCGCGGGTCTTCGCGTTCCATCACGCAGGCCAAGGCAAAGCCCGCGGGCAATTCCATCGGCACGTCTTTCAGCGAGTGCACGGCGAGGTCGGCGCGGCCTTCTTCCAGCGCCACTTCCAGCTCCTTGACGAACAGGCCCTTGCCGCCGACCTTGCTCAGGGAACGGTCCAGGATCTGGTCGCCCTGGGTTGTCATGCCCAGCAGCGAAACCGCATGGCCCTGTGCCCGCAGCAGGGCCTGCACATGTTCGGCCTGCCACAGCGCCAGCCGGCTCTCGCGGGTGGCAATGGTCAAGGTCAGGGGCGAAGTGGAGGAGCTCAAATTGGTAACCTGCAGGTAATCGTTCAGTGAGCTGAAGATGCTAGCATGGGCTGCCCCGCTGTAGATGGGGCGCATCTCCCCTTCTACCGAGCCGTGCCCGCATGAAAACAGACGCCGCGCCCGCCAGCGCCCGCAAATCTCGAGACAACGAACGCCCCCTGGTCGAAGACATCCGCCTGCTCGGTCGCATCCTCGGTGATGTGATCCGCGAACAGGAAGGCAGCGAAGCCTATGAACTGATCGAGCAGATCCGCAAGCTGTCGGTGGCGTTTCGCCGCCACGACGACACCGAGGCCGACAAGGCGCTGAAGAAACTGCTCAAGGGCCTGAGCGACGACCAGACGGTGAGCGTGATCCGCGCCTTCACCTACTTCAGCCACCTGGCCAACCTGGCCGAGGACCGGCACCACATCCGCCGCCGCGCCATCCACGAGCGTGCCGGCAATGCGCAGGAAGGCAGCATCGACGTGGCGCTGTCGCGCCTGCGCTGGGCCGGCATCAGCACCAAGACGATCGCCGCCACGCTGGCGCACAGCTACCTGTCGCCAGTGCTCACCGCCCACCCGACCGAAGTGCAGCGCAAGAGCATCCTGGACGCCGAGCGCGACATTGCGCGCCTGCTCACCACCCGCGACGAGATCAAGGCCCGTGCCGTGGGCGTGGACCCGAAGAAGGACATGCTGACACCGCGCGAGCTGGCCGCCAACGAGGCGCTGCTGCGCGCACGCGTGCTGCAACTCTGGCAGACCCGGCTGGTGCGCCACAGCAAGCTCACCGTGGCGGACGAGATCGACAACGCGGTGAGCTACTACGAGCCCACCTTCCTGCGCGAGATCCCGGCGCTCTACGCCGAGCTGGAGCGCGAACTGGGCAACCAGCCGGTGCACAGCTTCCTGCGCATGGGCCACTGGATCGGCGGCGACCGCGACGGCAACCCCAACGTGACGGCCGACACCATGCGCCAGGCGCTGCGCCGTCAGGCCGACGTGGCGCTGCGCCACTACCTGACCGAGGTGCACCTGCTGGGCGCCGAGCTGTCCATCTCCGACCTGCTGGTGGGCTGCAGCCCCGAGATGCAAGCCCTGGCCGACCGCTCACCCGACACCAGCGAACACCGCCTGGACGAGCCCTACCGCCGCGCGCTGATCGGCATGTACGCCCGCCTGGCCGCCACGCTGCGTGAACTGACGGGCGGCGAGGCGGCGCGCCACGCGGTGGCGCCGCAGGACCCGTATCCCAGCGCTGCCGAGTTCCTGGCCGACCTGCGCACCATCGAAACCTCGCTGGCCGCGCGCCACGGCGCAGCACTCACGCAGCAGCGCCTGCGCCCGCTGATCCGCGCGGTGGACGTGTTCGGCTTTCACCTCGCCACGCTGGACCTGCGCCAGAGCTCGGATCAGCATGAAGCCGTCATTGCCGAGCTGCTGGCCACGGCACGCATCGAAGCGAACTACGCAGCCCTGGACGAAACCGCCAAGCGCGCCCTGCTGCTGCGCCTGCTGAACGACGCGCGCCCGCTGCGCGTGGTGGGCGCCAGCTACAGCGCTCACACGCAGAGTGAGCTGGCGGTGTTCTGGACTGCGCGCGAACTGCGCCAGCGCTATGGCGAACAGGCCATCCGCCACTACATCATCAGCCACACCGAGACGGTGAGCGATCTGCTGGAGGTGTTGCTGCTGCAGAAAGAAGTAGGCCTCATGCGCGGCACGCTGGATGACCCGACCAGCACCAACGACCTGATCGTGGTGCCGCTGTTCGAGACCATCGAAGACCTGCGCCAGGCCGCGCCCATCATGCGCGAGTACTACGCCCTGCCCGGCATTGCCGCCATGGTGCGACGCAGTGGCGCCGAGCAGGACATCATGCTCGGCTACTCCGACAGCAACAAGGACGGCGGCATCTTCACCAGCAACTGGGAGCTGTACCGCGCCGAGATTGCGCTGGTGGACTTGTTCGACGAACTGAAGCCGATTCAATTGCGCCTGTTCCACGGCCGCGGCGGCACCGTCGGCCGCGGCGGCGGCCCGAGCTACCAGGCCATCCTGGCCCAGCCCCCGGGCACGGTGCGCGGCCAGATCCGCCTGACCGAGCAGGGTGAGGTCATCGCCTCCAAGTACGCCAACCCCGAGATCGGACGCCGCAACCTGGAGACGCTGGTGGCCGCCACGCTGGAAGCCACGCTGCTGCAGCCCACCAAGCCCGCCGCCCGTGCCTACCTGGAAGCCGCCGAAGCGCTGTCACGCGCCAGCATGGCCAGCTACCGCGCGCTGGTGTACGAGACCCCCGGCTTTGCCGACTATTTCTTCGGTGCCACGCCGATCCGCGAGATTGCCGAGCTCAACATCGGCTCACGCCCGGCGTCGCGCAAGGCCACGCAGCGCATTGAAGACCTGCGCGCCATTCCCTGGGGCTTCAGCTGGGGCCAGTGCCGCCTCACGCTGCCGGGCTGGTACGGCTTTGGTTCGGCGGTGGAGCAGTTCCTGCAGCAAAGCAGCGCCAAGGAACAGAAGGAGCGGCTGGCGCTGCTGCAGAAAATGGCCCGCCACTGGCCCTTCTTCAAGACCCTGCTCTCCAACATGGACATGGTGCTGGCCAAGAGCGACCTGGCCCTGGGTTCACGTTATGCGGAACTGGTGGGCGACGGCAAGCTGCGCAAAAAGGTGTTCACGCAGATCGAGGCCGAATGGCAGCGCACCGTGCACGCGCTCGCACTGCTCACCGGTGAGAAACAGCGCCTGGCCGGCAACGCCGCGCTGCAGCGTTCCATCCGCCACCGCTTCCCCTACATCGACCCGCTGCACCACCTGCAGGTGGAACTCATGCGCCGCTACCGCGCGGGGCAGGACGATGTGCGCGTGCGGCGCGGGATTCACATTTCGATCAACGGGATTGCAGCGGGGCTACGGAATACGGGTTAAGGATTGTCACGGGACTGGTAGTTTTCATCTGACACAAGCCCACAACGGCGGGTACACAAGTCCCGTTACAGGCCTTTGCTGAATCTAGCCACTACCTGCGAGGCAAACTGCGCTCCAAGTTGAAGACGCTCTTGACGGCCCATGGAAGGAAGCCCCGGCAGTACAGCCGTGGCTTTGGCGACGGGCTCAGTCTGCGTTCCCAATTGATCGGGATAGCACGCCAGATACCAAACCTGGAAAGCCTGCATTGCTGGCGACAGCGGTTCGCCGAGTTCCCCGCATTCAAGGGTGGTAAAGAAAATCAAATGATCGTTCTCTTCTTCCTCAAAGGAGAGGCTTCCACCTGAGTCACGATCTGCGTGCTTTAGAAAATTGCTCGCGCCGTTGATGACTTCAATAGCTTGCCGACGTGACAGTCCAGAGCCAGCGATCAGTTTTTCTCTCCAAGACGTTCCAGGCTCTTCATGTTCAACGAGATCGGCAAACAGGCCATATGACGCAGCCGCCAATGTACGTACGGCTAATGGGTCTCTGTCCGCAAAAAGAAGCTCAATAGCAACGTCAAGCTGCTGAACTGCCGCAATACGCTTTGTGACGTTGATACGCATCGCAGCGACTTCGTTTACCTATGGCCGATACACGCACTTGTCCCCGATGGCGTGCCGCTCCACCATCACCGCCGACAGCGCCGGAATCTTGGGCTTGAGGGCCTTCCAGATGAAGGTGCAGAGGTTCTCCAGCGTGGCCGGGCCGAGGCCTTGTACTTCGTCGAGGAAATGGTGGTCCAGCTGTTCGCGCAGGGCGTTGACCTCTCGGCGGATGTGGCCCAGGTCCATCACCATGCCGGTGTCGGCGCCCGGCTCGCCGCGCACGAACACTTCGGCGTAGTAGGTATGGCCATGCACGCGGCGGCTCCCTTCGGCCTCGATCTCGCGGCGCAGGGTGTGGGCGGCATCAAAGAAAAAACGTTGGCTGATCTCGTACATCACCGAATTCCGATCATCTTGTGCGACTGGATGCCCAGGCGCCATTGCGGGTGCTGCTGGCAGTAGGCGATCGCCTGCGCCGTGTTTTGTTCGCGTTGCGGCCCGTCCATGGGCTGCAGGAAGAAATGCTGGAAGTCCAGCCCGGCAAACTGCGCCGGGTCCACACCCGGCTGCGGGTAGACCAGCTTGAGCTCGCTGCCCGTCTTCAGCACCACCTCAGCCTGGTCCTTGGGGCTGACGCAGATCCAGTCCAGCCCCGGCGGCGCCGGCAGGGTGCCGTTGGTCTCCACCGCGATGGTGAAGCCGCGCGCATGCAGGGCTGTGGTGAGCGCCTCGTCCACCTGCAGCAGCGGCTCGCCGCCGGTCAGCACCACGTAGCGGCCGGCCTGGCCCGCAGGTTCCCAGGCACGTTCAATCGCCTCGGCCAACACCTCGGCAGTCGTGAACTTGCCGCCACCGGTGCCGTCGGTGCCCACGAAGTCGGTGTCGCAAAAGCGGCAGACCGCGCTGGCACGGTCTTCCTCGCGCCCGCTCCACAGGTTGCAGCCGGCAAAGCGGCAGAACACCGCCGCCCGGCCGGACTGGGCGCCCTCGCCTTGCAGGGTATAGAAGATTTCTTTGACGGCGTAGGTCATGGAGGGGTAGGGGATGGGAACCCGTGATTTTCGCAGGTTGCGCCTGGCCAGACTGCGCCGTCGGCCCTGCCCCTCACCGGACGCACGAATACCCCAGCACGGCGTAGGCTCATACCGCTTGTTATTGCGAATCATTCTCATTATGATCAAACGCATGTCATACATCCTGCCGGAGACCATGCGATGAACCGCCCTGCCGACGACCTGCCCCTGCCCAGCCTGGACGCCCTGCTGGCGGGCACATTTACCCTCATGACCGGCTGGGCCGACCCGGTGTCCAGCCGCCACGCCACGCCGGCCCGCCAGCGCCTGCTGATGGCGCGCAAGATCGTGGCCAACCTGTTCTTCCTCAAGGCCCACCCGCACGCCAGCCCGGCGTTGCGCCAGGTGATGGCCAATCTGCATGCGCGCTGGGTGCCACTGTGCAACCAGGCCGGCGACGGCCAGGGCACGGCCACCGAGGCGGACCTGCAGGCCCTGTTGCCGCTGGGCAGCGCCAGCCTGCTGCACTGAGTGGAGTGCTGCCATGTGTCTGGCCCAACCCAATCCTTTGACCTCGGCCGTGCAGGCCGCCCTGCCCTACGACAAGCCCGCGGCCGCGCCGTGCGCTGAGGCGCCGCAGGGTTCACGCCGGCGCCGGCTGTGGGAACTCGACAGCCACGCCTACTGCCCGGTGGTGGGCGTCTGCCTGCCGATTGCCCTGCTGCGCCGCCTGGCCGACCGCACGCTGGGTGACATGACGCGCCACAGCGACTACGAGGTGCACTGCATCATCGTCACGGAGTGCAAGCGCCGCAACCCCACCTCGGAAGCGCTGCAGAAGGAGCTGGAACGGCGTTATGCCCTGGTGCTGCGCGCGGCTGCCGACCTCAAGCACACCGAGGCCTTGGCCGCCTGGTGGCGTGCTGCCGCGGCCGGCAGCGACTGGGCCGGCGCCCTGTGGGCCACCCTCACCCACCCGCGCTGCACGCCCGCGCTGGAGCACAGCGTGCTGGGCGAAGCGCACATGCTCCAGCACCAGGTGGGCGCGGCCACACGCGCCGACCTGACGCGGCTGGACACGCTGGAGCAGGAAAACGCCGTGCTCACGCGCGAGCTGGCGGCCGCCCAGCACCGCAGCCGCAACCAGGCCGCCGAGGCGGCGCTGCGCTTCGAGCAACAGCAGGGCGAACTGCTGCGCGCGCGGGCCGAGCTGGTGCGCACCGCCACCGAGCTGCAGCAGCAGCGTGAGCAGTTGACGGCACTGGAACAGGCGGCCCCCGCGCTGCGCGAGCGCATGGCCCTGACGGAGGCGAACCGCCAACAGAACGAACAGCTGCAGCAGTTGCAGCGCGCGCTGCAGCAGGCCCAGCAGGAGGCCGAACGGCAGCGCCAACGCGCTGAAACAGCCGAGGCCCAGGCCGACCAGCTGCGCAGCCGCACCGTGGCCGAACCTGCCACCACGGGATGCGGCACGCCACCGCAGTTGTGCAACCGCGCCGTGCTGTGCGTCGGCGGCCGCACCGCCAGCGTGCCGGTCTACCGCCAGGTGATCGAGCACACCGGCGCGCGCTTCCTGCACCATGACGGCGGTGAAGAAGACAACAGCGCCCAGCTCGACGCCACGCTGGCCGCGGCCGACCTGGTGATCTGCCAGGCCGGCTGCATCAGCCACAACGCCTACTGGCGTGTAAAAGACCACTGCAAGCGCACCGGCAAGCAGTGCGTGTTCGTGGAGACGCCCAGCCGTGCGGCGCTGGAGCGGGCGCTGAGCGAGGTGACACTGCCGGCTTCGGCGTGAGCCGGCAGCCGCACCAAGATGCTATCAATTCAATAGCTACTTGCGCAACAACAGCAAGGGCTGGCTGCCTAAACGACCACAGGCTCCGGCTCCAGCAGGATGCCGAAGCGTTCGTACACGCTGGTCTGGATGGCCTTGGCCAGCGTCATGACCTCGCCGCCCGTAGCCCCGCAGGGGCCGCTGCCGTCCTCGCCTGTATCGCCGCCACCGCGGTTCACCAGCACCAGCGCCTGCTTCTCGTACACGCCGGCCTGGCCGATGGACTTGCCCTTCCAGCCGCAGGCGTCGATCAGCCAGCCAGCGGCCAGCTTGATGCGGCCGTCGTCGAGCTGGTAGTACACGATCTTGGGGTCGCGCGCGATGATGTCGGCGCACTGCTCGGGCGTGACGGTGGGGTTCTTGAAGAAGCTGCCGGCGTTGCCGATCACAGCCGGGTCGGGCAGCTTGGCGCGCCGTACCTCGCACACCCAGTCAAAGATCTGTTGCGGCGTCGGGCTGCCGATGCCGGTCTCCGCCATCTTGCGCTCCAGGTCGGCGTAGCCCAGCACCGGCTTCCAGGGCTTCGGGCACCGCAGGCGCACGCGGGTGATGAGGGCCCGCCCGGCCAGCCCAAGACCGACCTCGTTCGCCGGCGCGGCATGCTTGAACACCGAGTCGCGATAACCAAAGGCGCACTGGGCGGCATTGAGCGTGAAGGGCTGGCCGGTCTGCAGGTCGATGGCGTCGAGTGACTCAAAGCGGTCCTGCAGTTCGACGCCGTAGGCGCCGATGTTCTGTACCGGGGCGGCGCCCACGGTGCCGGGGATCAGCGCCATGTTCTCCAACCCAGGCCAGCCCTGTTCCAGCGTCCAACGCACGGTCTCGTGCCAGCCTTCGCCGCCGCCCACCTCCACGATCCAGGCGCGCGGCGTCTCTGCCACCAGCCGGCGGCCCATGATCTCGACCTTGAGCACCACGGGCTTGACGTCGCCGGTGAGCACGATGTTGCTGCCGCCGCCCAGCACGAACTTGGGCGCCGGGCCGAGTTCGGCATCCGCCAGCACCGCCTGCACGTCGGACTCGCTCTTGACCCGGATCAGGGTGTGGGCGCGGGCGACGATGCGGAAGGTGTTGTACGGCTGGAGCGGGACGTTTTTCTCGACTAACATTGGCCCTTGGGGTCGGATTCAGCCCCTGATTCTCTCATCTACATCCATTACAAGAACACCGCTATGCCTTCTTTCGACACCGTCTGCGAAGCCGATATGGTCAAGGTCAAAAACGGCGTGGACAACTCGGCCAAGGAGATTGCCACCCGGTTCGACTTCAAGGGCACCTCGGCCAGCATCGAGATCAAGGACAAGGAGATCACCGTCATCGGTGACGCCGACTTCCAGATCGAACAGATCCTCGACGTGCTGCGCAACAAGCTCACCAAGCAGGGCGTGGACGTGCGCTTCCTCGACATCGGTGAGCTGCAGAAGATCGGCGGTGACAAGGTCAAGAAGCTGGTGAAGGTGCGCAACGGCATCGAGTCCGAGCTGGCCAAGAAGATCCAGCGCCTCATCAAGGACAGCAAGCTCAAGGTGCAGGCCGCCATCCAGGAAGACAAGGTGCGCGTCACCGGCGCCAAACGCGACGACCTGCAGACCGCCATGGCCCTGCTGCGCAAGGAAGTCACCGACGTGCCGCTGGACTTCAACAACTTCCGCGACTGACGCCAACGCCCCGCGCCGGGAACACCGCATGAGCGTCCAGGACCAGACCGAATACGAGGACCTGCTCGGCCTGTGGTCCGACCTCGAAGCCGGGCTGGGCATCCTGCTGGGCAGCCCGGCCAGCATCCAGGAGTTCGAGCAGCGCGTCTGGCAGTACGACCGCTGGATGCAGACGCTGCTGGAACGCGATGCCGACGTCGGCCTGTACCTGCTGTTCCAGCTCGCCACCAACTCCTCGGTGGGCTACAGCACCTCGCACGCGCTGATCTGCACCGTGCTGTGCCACCTGATCGCCGGCGAGCTCAAGCTTGGCATGGCCGAACGCAACAGCCTGGTGCATGCAGCCATGACGATGAACATCGCCATGACCCAGTTGCAGGACGCGCTGGCGCTGCAGACCGAACCACTCACCCCCGAACAGCAGGACGCCATCCGCGCCCACTCCGCCAAGGGCGGGCTGATGCTGTCCAACCTCGGCGTCACCGACGAGCTGTGGCTGGAGGTTGTGGGCCACCACCACGAGGAAGAGAGCGACAAAGTGGAGTTGCGCCTGCTGCCCGCCCGCCAGCGGCTGGTCAGCATCCTGCGCGTGGTGGACCGTTATGCGGCCATGATCTCGCCGCGCAAGTCGCGTGAGGGCCGCAGCGCCACCGAGTCGGTGCGCAGCATCATCAGCAGCGCCGCGCCCTACAACGACGCCGTGGGCCATGCGCTGGTGCGTGCCGTTGGCCTGTGCCCGCCGGGCACCTATGTCCGCATGGAAGACAACTCGGTAGCCGTGGTGGTGCGGCGCAGCCCCAAGGCCAACCTGCCCTTCGTGGCCATCGTCACCGACGCCGGGGGCGCCGCGCTGCCGCGCCCGCGCCTGCACAACCCGGCCCAGGGGCGTCCGTCGCTGAAGTCAGCGCTGGCAACGGCGCTGGTGCGCCAGCGCATCAACCACCACCTGGTGCTGCAACTCGGCGCGCACCTGGCAGTGCAGCCGGCCTGAGCCGCGCTATTTCTTCTGCCCGATCTTCGACTCGGTGCCACGGGCCAGCCGGCCGATGTTCTCGGCATGACGGTAGATCAGCAGCAGTGACATGACGCTCACGGCCAGCAGCACCGGACCCTGCATCTGCCAGGCCAGACCGTCACCGAAGATGTAATAGACCGGCGCAAACACGGCCGCCGTCAGCGACGCCAGCGAGGAATAGCGGAAGAAGTAGGCCATGATGAGCCAGGTAGCCGCCGTGGCCAGCCCCAGCACCCAGTCCAGCCCCAGCAGCACGCCCAGCGCGGTGGCCACGCCCTTGCCGCCTTCGAAACGGAAGAACACCGGGTACAGGTGGCCCAGGAAGGCGCCCAGCCCGACCAAGGCCAGCGTGCCGCCCTCCAGCCCCCAGGCCGGGCCGAACCAGCGCACCAGCGCCACCGGCAGCCAGCCCTTGGCGGCATCCAGCAGCAGGGTGACGATGGCCGCCTTCTTGGACCCCGAACGCAGCACATTGGTGGCGCCCGGGTTCTTGCTGCCGTAGGTGCGGGGGTCGTTCAGGCCCATGACACGACTGACGATGACGGCAAATGACAACGAGCCCACCAGGTAGGCGGCCACGGCGGCCAGGACGGGGACGAACGACTCCATGCAAACTCCTCAAGAAGGCCGGCCGCTGTGGCCGACCCGCAAACAACGGACCGCTATTCTGCCAGCGCGCAAAGCACCGGTTTCGCACCCAGCAACTGCACGCACACCTGGGGATCGATACCGACCAGGTAACCTCGCCGCCCGCCGTTGATCAGGATGCGCGGCAGCGCCAGGATGGTCTCTTCGATGTAGACCGGCATGGTGCGCCGCGTGCCGAAGGGCGAGGTGCCGCCCACCAGATAACCGCTGTGGCGGTTGGCCACTTCCGGCTTGCAGGGCTCGACCGACTTGGCGCCGATCTGGCGTGCCAGGTTCTTGGTGGAGACCTTGCAGCTGCCGTGCATCAGCACCACCAAGGGCTTGGCGTCCTGGTCCTGCATGATGAGCGTCTTGACCACGTGGTACGGGTCCCAGCCCAGCACCTGCGCGCTGTGCTGCGCGCCGCCGTGTTCCAGGTATTCGTAGGGATGCTCGGTGTAGTCCACCTGGTGCGCTTTCAGCAGCTGGGTGGCGGGCGTTTCGGAAACATGTTCTTTCTTGGCCATGCGCGGATTTTGCATCTGCGGTGGTGCCACAATTCCCGCCCATGAGTTCCTTGACCGCTTCCCCCCTGCGCCACAGCCTCGCCGAGGACGCGCTGGCCCTGCTGTCGGGCACCGCGCTGATCGCGCTGGCGGTGGCACTGTTCCAGCACGCGCACCTGCTCAGCGGCGGCACGGCCGGACTGGCTTTCCTGTTGCATTACGGCATGGGCTGGGGCTTCGGCCCGGTGTTCTTCGTGCTCAACCTGCCGTTCTACGTGTTGGCCTGGCGCCGCATGGACCGCGCCTTCCTCTACAAGACCATGCTGGCGGTGGCGCTGCTGTCGCTGCTGACCGAACTCACGCCGCAGTTCATCCGCTTCGAGCAGCTGGCGCCGCTGTATGCCGCGCTGATCGGCGGCGTGCTGCTGGGGGTGGGCTTTCTCATCCTGTTCCGCCACCGCGCCAGCCTGGGTGGCGTCGGCATCCTGGCCTTCTGGTTGCAGGAGACGCGCGGCTGGCGCGCCGGCCACGTGCAGATGGCGGTGGACCTGCTGATCCTGCTGGCCGCGCTCCTCACGGCACCGCTGGCGCAGGTGGCGCTGTCGGTGGTGGGCGCGGCGGTGCTGAACCTCACGCTGGCCATCAACCACCGCGCCGGACGCTACATCGCCAACTGAACGGGCGAGTCGACGCCGGGCCGCCCCAAGGCGACGAGAGCCCCCTCGGGGGCAGCGTCTACACGAAGTGAGTGAGCGTGGGGGCCTTATCACACCGCCGGGTCGCGCAGCGCCTTGCGGATGGCGTCGATGGCTTCCAGCAGTTCGGGGCTCAGCGGGGTGCCCCAGGCATCCAGGTTTTCGTCCAGCTGGGCCAGTGACGTGACGCCGATGATGGTGCTGGCCACTTGCCACTTGGTGTAGCAGAAGGCCAGCGCCATGCGCGTGGGTGTGAGGCCATGCTCGCGCGCCAACGCGTTGTAGCGGCGTGCGGCTTCCAGCGCCTCGGGCCGACCCCAGCGCTGCTTGCGCACACTCTCGAACTTGGCGATGCGCGCCTGCTGGGGTGCATCCGGGCCACTGTGGCCGTGGGCGTCGTACTTGCCGGTCAGCAGGCCGAAACCCAGCGGTGAATAGGCCAGCAGCGACACGCCCAGGCGGTACAGCGTTTCGTCCAGCGCGTTCTCGACCGAGCGGTTGATCAGGCAGTAGGCGTTCTGCACCGTGGCCACGCGCGGCAGGCCGTGTTGTTCAGACAGACGCACGAACTCGTGCACGCCGTAGGGCGTCTCGTTCGACAGGCCGATGGCGCGCACCTTGCCGGCCTTGACCAGCTTCCCCAGGGCTTCGAGTTGCGCGTGGATGCTGCTGACGGAGGCGTCGTCCTTGGTCGGGTCGAAGTACATCAGACCGAATGCCGGCACATGACGCACCGGCCAGTGAATCTGGTAGAGGTCGATGACGTCGGTCTTGAGGCGTTGCAGGCTGGCATCGCAGGCGGCCACGATGTCAGCCGCGGTGAGGTTGGTGCTGCCGTTGCGGATCCAGGGCATGCCGCGCGAGGGACCGGCCACCTTGGTCGCCAGTACGATCTGCTGCCGCGCGCCGGGCCGGCGGGCGAACCAGTTGCCGAGGATGCGCTCGGTAGCGCCGCAGGTCTCGGCACGCGCCGGCACGGCGTACATCTCCGCGGTGTCAAGGAAGTTGACGCCGCGCTCCAGCGCGCGGTCGAGGATGGCGTGGGCGTCGGCTTCGTTCACCTGTTCACCAAAGGTCATGGTGCCCAGGCAGATGGGCGTGACCCGCAGGTCGCTATGCCCCAGTTGTACGTTCTTCATCAGACAGAAAACTCCAGGGAACTCATCCAAACAAATCAGGCCGGCGGCAGCACGCCGGCCTGGCGCGCTCGGGCCTCTTCCTGCAGACGCAGCACGCGGCGCTGCACCTTGCCGGTGGTGGTCATGGGCAGGGCGTCGACGAACTCCACCTCCTTCGGGTACTCGTAGGGCGCCAGCTTGCCCTTCACATGCCGCTGCAAGTCGATCATCAGCCGCGTCTCCCACTCCTCGCGCGAGATCGGCTCGTCGCCGCGCTCGGCCGCGGCTTCCGGCGTCAGCACCACATAGGCCTTGACCAGCGCGCCGCGCTCGGCGTCCGGCTTGGGCACCACGGCGGCATTGGCCACCGCGGGGTGTTTGACCAGGCAGTTCTCGATCTCGCCCGGGCCGATACGGTAGCCGGCGGCCTTGAAGACGTCATCCGAGCGGCCCTGGTACCAGAGGTAACCGTCGGCGTCGCGCAGCGCCAGGTCACCCGTGCGGCACCAGTCACCAGTGAACTTGGCCAGCGTGGCCTGCGGGTTCTTCCAGTAACCGAGGAAGAAGATCGGGTCCGGCTCGCCGTGCACGTCCAGCCGGTGCAGGGCTACCTCCCCCACCACGCCGGCCGGGCACTCGCGGCCGGCCTCGTCGATCACCGCCACCCGGTGGCCGGGGTAGCCCTTGCCCATACTGCCGGGCTTGGCGGGCCAGAACATCGCGCAGTTGCCGACGATGTAGTTGACCTCGGTCTGGCCGAACATCTCGTTGACCGTCACGCCGAGTTCGCGCTGGCAGTAGCCGAACACCGCATCGCCCACGGCCTCGCCGGCACTCATGATGGCCTGCAGCTTGAGCTTGAAAAACTTCTTCGGCTGCGGGTAGGCCTTCATCATGGCCTTGAGCGCCGTCGGGAAGAGGAAAGTGTGCGTCACGTCGTACTTCTGCATCAGCTCGAACGCCACCTGCGGGCTGAAGCGGCCGTTGTAGGCCACGATGGGGCGGCCGAAGTAGAGCGTGGGCAGGAGCGCATCCATGAGACCCCCGGTCCAGGCCCAGTCCGCAGGGGACCAGAACACAGACGTGTTCCGGTCCCCTGCGCTGGGCCTTGCCCCGCTTGTGTTCGCCCCCACCCCAGCCCTCCCCCGCGCGGGGGAGGGAGTGCTCTGATCAACATATGGGTTGAAGCCGAACCAGTTCTGGCTGCAGACGAAGCCGGTCAGGTTGCCGATCAGCGCACGGTGCGGAATCAGCGCGCCCTTGGGGTTGCCGGTGGTGCCGCTGGTGTAGATCAGCACCGCCGGGTCGTTGGCCTGCGTGACCACCGGCGCGTACTCGGCTGGCTGGGCGGCCAGCAACGTGGCGTAGTCCAGGTCGGCCATGGCAGCAGCACCGCCGCCGGCGTCACCGTTGGCGCTGCCGCCAACACCGATCACGTGGCGCAGCGCCTCGCAGGTGTTGCGCGCCTCCAGCAGATTCATGATCGAACTGTCGTCGCAGATCGCCACCGCGGCATCGCTGTCGCGCAGGCGGAATTCCAGCGCCTCCGGCCCGAACAGCTGCGACAGCGGCACCGCCACCGCGCCCATCTGCAGCACCGCCATGTAGGCCACTGCGGTCTCGAAGCGCTGCGGCATGACGATCGCCACCCGGTCGCCCTTGCCGACGCGCAGCGATGCCAGCGCGCCGGACAGGCGGTTGGCCTGGTGCTGCAACTCGGCATAGGTATGAAATCGGGGCTCTACGCCCGCCCCATCTGCGTAGACAGCTATTCTTTTAGTAGCATCTGGTGCTGCAGCCCAGCGCCGGCAACACACCTCGGCGATGTTGAACTCGTCCGGCACCAGCCAGCGGAACTGGCTGTGCAGCGCGTGGTAGTTGTCCCGGTGTTGACTGGTCGCCATGCCGCGTCTCCTTATGATTCCCCGAATGTACCAAGCCCAACGACTGCCCCACAGCGAATTCGTCCCGATCCGCAACCTCAAGTACCACGTGCTGCACTGGGGCGCCGCCCGTTCCGACCTGCCCCCGCTGGTGCTGATGCACGGCTGGATGGACGTCGCCGCCTCCTACCAGTTCGTGGTCGACGCCTTCAGCGATGCCTTCCTGCACGGCCGCACCGTCATCGCCGCCGATTGGCGCGGTTTCGGGCTGACGGGGCTCGCCACCGCCGGGCCGTCCCAAGGTGGCGAGGGCCCCCTCGGGGGGCAGGGAGGACACGCAGTGCCGAGCGTGGGGGCCATGTACCCGGGGCATGACAACTACTGGTTCCCCGACTACCTGGCCGACCTGGACTTTTTGCTCGACCACTACGCCGGCGACCGGCCGGTGGACCTGGTGGGCCACAGCATGGGCGGCAACGTGGTCATGCTCTATGCCGGCAGCCGGCCCGAGCGCATCCGCCGCCTGGTCAACCTGGAAGGTTTCGGCATGCCCACCACCAAGCCGTCGCAGGCGCCCGGGCGCTATGCCAAGTGGATGGACGAGCTCAAGAGCCTGCACCGCGGCGAGATGGCGCTCAAGAGCTATGACAGCGTGGAGGGCGTGGCCGGCCGCCTGATGAAGACCAACCCGCGCCTGGGCGCCGACAAGGCCCAGTGGCTGGCGCAACACTGGGCCCGGCCCAACGCGCAGGGCCAGTGGGAGATCCTGGGCGACGCCGCGCACAAGGTCATCAACGCCCAGCTCTACCGCGTGGACGAGGTGCTGGAGATCTACCAGCGCATCAGCGCCCCGGTGCTGGCCGTGGAAGCCAGCGAGAACCAGATGGCGCAGTGGTGGCAGGGCAAGTACACGCTCGCCGAATACCATGAACGGCTGAAATCGGTGCCGCAGCTACGCCAGGCCCTCATCGAGGACGCCGGCCACATGCTGCACCACGACCAGCCTGAGCAGCTGGCGCGCCTGATCGAGGACTTCCTGGCCTGAGGACCGGCCGTCTGCAGTAGAGGCTAACTTTGCGGCCCAAACCCGGGGCGCCAACTAAAATATGGGGTTTTGGGCCATTTCGGCGGTTTTATGCTGCCCGGCAGCGCCCTCCCTCACAGAACACACAGGATTCCCCATGATGGACGCAGAACAGATCAATGCCATTGGCACCCGACTCGCCGACCTGAGCCAGCGCACGGTCGAGCTACGGAGGTATCTTTGACTACGATGCCAAGGCAGAACGGCTGAGGACGGTCAACGCCTCGCTGGAGGACCCGGCGGTCTGGAACGACCCCAAGCGCGCCCAGGAGCTGGGCAAGGAAAAGAAGGCGCTGGACGACGTGGTCGTCACCATCAACCAGCTCACCAGCGAGCTGGCGGACAACAGCGAGCTGTTCGAGATGAGCAAGGACGAGGGCGACGAAGCTGGCCTGCAGACCCTTGAAGCCGAAGCGGCCAAGCTGGCCGAGACGGTGGAGAAGCTCGAATTCCGCCGCATGTTCAACCAGCCGGCCGACCCGAGCAACTGCTTCCTCGACATCCAGGCCGGCGCCGGCGGCACCGAGGCCTGCGACTGGGCCAGCATGCTGCTGCGCCAGTACCTCAAGTACGCCGAGCGCAAGGGCTTCAAGAGCACGGTGGAAGACGAGACGCCGGGCGACACCGCCGGCATCAAGAGCGCCACCATCAAGATCGAAGGCGACTACGCCTACGGCCTGCTGCGCACCGAGACCGGCGTGCACCGCCTGGTGCGCAAGAGCCCGTTCGATTCCTCGGGCGGCCGCCACACCAGCTTTGCCAGCGTGTTCGTCTACCCGGAGATCGACGACTCGATCGAGATCGACATCAACCCGGCCGACGTGCGCACCGACACCTACCGCGCCAGCGGCGCCGGTGGCCAGCACATCAACAAGACCGATTCGGCCGTGCGCCTGACGCACATCCCCACCGGCATCGTGGTGCAGTGCCAGGACAGTCGCAGCCAGCACAGCAACCGCGACGTCGCCTGGCGCCGCCTGCGTTCGCGCCTGTACGACCATGAGATGAAGAAGCGCATGGCCGAGCAGCAGAAGCTGGAAGACACCAAGACCGACGTGGGCTGGGGCCACCAGATCCGCAGCTACGTGCTGGACCAGAGCCGCATCAAGGACCTGCGCACCAACGTGGAAATCAGCAACACCCAGAAGGTGCTCGACGGTGACCTCGACGCCTTCATCGAAGCTTCCCTCAAACAAGGGGTATAAGTGAAACACCCCCAGGCTCCGCGCACTGCGTGTCGCTACGCCACCCCCCTCAAGGGGGCAACGCCAGTGGCCCGGCAAAGCCGGTTCCACGGCGTTCCCCGGTTTTACCGCTGGACAGCGCACACTGTTGCGGCTGACCACGACCTTTGCATTGGAGAACCTCATGCGTGAAGGACAAGCCACCGTGATCCGGCGCGAGGACTACGCCGCGCCGGCGTTCTGGATCGACACCGTCGACCTGACCTTCGACCTCGACCCGACCAAGACGCGCGTGCTCAACAAGATGACGCTGCGCCGCAACCCGGACGTGGCGGCACAAGCCTTGCGCCTGGACGGCGAGGAACTGAACCTGGCACGCGTGCTGGTGGGCGGCCAGGGCACCAGCTTCAAGATGGACGGCAACCAGCTGGTGCTGGAAAACCTGCCCGAAGGCGATGCGCCGTTCGAGCTGGAGATCTTCACCACCTGCTCACCCGTGAAGAACACCCAGCTCATGGGCCTGTACGTGAGCAACGAGTCTTTCTTCACGCAGTGCGAGGCCGAAGGCTTCCGCCGCATCACCTACTTCCTCGACCGGCCCGACGTCATGGCCAGCTACAGCGTGACGCTGCGTGCTGACAAGGCCAAGTACCCGGTGCTGCTGTCCAACGGCAACCTGGTGGATCAGGGCGATTTGGAGGAAGGCCGCCACTTCGCCAAGTGGGTCGACCCGCACAAGAAGCCCTGCTACCTGTTCGCGCTGGTGGCCGGCAAGCTGGTGGCACGCGAGCAGCGCATCACCTCGCGCAGTGGCAAGGAGCACCTGCTGCAGGTCTACGTGCGTCCGGGCGACCTGGACAAGACCGAGCACGCCATGAACTCGCTCATGGCGTCGGTCGCCTGGGACGAGGCGCGCTTCAACCTGCCGCTCGACCTGGAACGCTTCATGATCGTCGCCACCAGCGACTTCAACATGGGCGCCATGGAGAACAAGGGCCTGAACATCTTCAACACCAAGTATGTTCTCGCCAACCCCGCCACCGCCACCGATGCTGACTACGCCAACATCGAAAGCGTGGTGGGTCACGAGTACTTCCACAACTGGACCGGCAACCGCATCACCTGTCGCGACTGGTTCCAGTTGAGCCTGAAGGAAGGCCTGACCGTCTTCCGCGACCAGGAGTTCAGCCAGGACCTGGCGGGCGACCTGTCGGCCCGCGCCGTCAAGCGCATTGAGGACGTGCGCGTGCTGCGCACCGCCCAGTTCCCCGAAGACGCCGGCCCGATGGCGCACCCGGTACGCCCGGACAGCTACATCGAGATCAACAACTTCTACACCGTCACCATCTACGAGAAGGGTGCTGAGGTCGTGCGCATGATGCAGACCCTGGTGGGCCGCGACGGTTTTGCCAAGGGCATGGCGCTGTACTTCCAGCGCTTTGATGGCCAGGCCGTCACCTGCGACGAGTTCGCGCAGGCGATCGCCGATGCCAACCCGACCTCCGAGCTGGCACGTCTGCTGCCGCAGTTCAAGCGCTGGTACAGCCAGGCTGGCACGCCACGTGTGGCCGCCACCAGCCAGTACGATGCCGTCAGCCGCAGCTACACGCTGACCCTGGCGCAGAGCTGCGCCCCCACTCCGGGCCAGGCGCTCAAGGAGCCCTTCGTTATTCCGGTCAGTCTGGGCCTGGTGACGGCTGACGGCCGCTCGCTGCCGCTGCAGCTCGAAGGTGAAACCGAGCCCGGCCCGAGCTCGCGCACCATCGTGCTGACCGAGGCGACGCAGACGCTGCGTTTCATCAACGTGGACACCGAGCCGGTGCCCTCGCTGCTGCGCGGTTTCAGCGCCCCGGTGGTGCTGGCCTGCGACTACAGCGACGCCCAGCTGCTGACCCTGCTGGCGCACGACACCGACCCCTTCAACCGCTGGGAAGCCGGCCAGCGTCTGGCCCTCAAGCGCGCCCTTCACTTCATCCACGGCTCCGCCCAGCCGGGCGAAGCCAAGGTGCTGGATGCGGCCTACATCGAGGCCATGCGCCAGGTGCTGCGCCACCCGACGCTGGACGCGGCGTTCAAGGAACTGGTGCTGACGCTGCCGTCGGAAACCTACATCGCCGAACAACTCGACGTGGTGGACCCGCAGCGCGTGCACGCCGTGCGCGAAGCCATGCGCGAGCAGCTGGCGCTTGAACTGCAGCATGACTGGCAGTGGGCGTTCGAGGCCCACCAGGACAACGGCGGCTACCGCCCCGACCACGTCTCGGCAGGCCGTCGTTCGCTCGCCGGCATGGCGCTGGCCATGCTGTGCCTGGCCGCCCGCGACACCGGTGACGTGGTCTGGCCCGGCAAGACCTACCAGCGCTTCAAGGACGCCGGCAACATGACCGACCGCTTCAACGCGCTGGCCGCACTGGTGCACAGCGGCCACGAGCTGGCCGCCCCGGCGCTGGAGCGCTTCCACGCCCTGTTCAAGGATGAGGCCCTGGTGCTGGACAAGTGGTTCGCGCTGCAGGCCGGCGCCTGCGACCGCGGCGGCCAAGTGCTGCCGGCGGTGCGCCAGCTCATGAGCCACCCGGACTTCAACCTGCGCAACCCGAACCGCGCACGCAGCCTGATCTTCAGCTACTGCAACGCCAACCCGGGCGCCTTCCACCGCGCGGACGCCGCCGGCTATGTGTACTGGAGCGAGCGCGTGATGGAGCTCGATGCCATCAACCCGCAGGTCGCCGCCCGCCTGGCACGCGCGCTGGACCGCTGGAAGAAGCTGGCGGAGCCCTACCGCAACGCCGCGCGCGAAGCGATTGCCCGTGTCGCAGCCAAGCCGGACCTGAGCAATGACGTGCGCGAAGTAGTCAGCCACGCATTGGCTGATTGATATGGCACACCCCCAGGCTGCGCGCACTGCGTGTCGCTTCGCCACCCCCCTTGCAGGGGGCAACGCCAGCGGCCCGGCAAAGCCGGTTCCGCGGCGTTCCCCGGCTGGGCCTCTGCTCGCGGCTTAAGCAGCAACCATTGAGACCCACTTAACAACAGACGATTCTGGAGTCACCATGAGTTCCAAGATTTCCCTCACCCGCTACCTGGTCGAGCAGCAGCGCGTGCACGGCCACATCCCGTCCGAGCTGCGCCTGCTGCTCGAAGTGGTGGCGCGCGCCTGCAAGAGCATCAGCCAAGCGGTCAACAAAGGAGCGCTGGGCGGCGTGCTTGGCACGGCGGGCAGTGAGAACGTGCAGGGCGAGGTGCAGAAGAAGCTCGACATCATCGCCAACGAGGTGCTGATCGAGGCCAACGAATGGGGCGGTCACCTGGCGGCCATGGCGTCCGAGGAAATGGACAGCATCTACGTCGTGCCCAACCGTTACCCCCAGGGCGAATACCTGCTGCTGTTCGATCCGCTCGACGGCTCCAGCAACATCGACGTCAACGTCAGCATCGGCACCATCTTTTCGGTGTTGAAGAAGCGCCACGACGACCCCAACGTCATCGAGCCGATCAGCGAGAACGACTTCCTGCAGCCCGGTTCGCAGCAGGTGGCTGCCGGCTACTGCGTCTACGGTCCGCAAACCACGCTGGTGCTGACCGTCGGCGACGGTGTGGCCATGTTCACGCTCGACCGTGAGCAGGGCTCCTTCGTGCTGACGCAGGAAAACGTGCAGATTCCGGCGGACACCAAGGAGTTCGCGATCAACATGAGCAACATGCGGCACTGGGACGAGCCGGTGAAGCGCTACATCGACGAGTGCCTGCAGGGCAAGGAAGGCCCTAGGGCTAAGGACTTCAACATGCGCTGGATCGCCTCCATGGTGGCCGACGTGCACCGCATCCTCACGCGCGGCGGCGTCTTCATGTACCCCTGGGACAAGCGCGAACCCAACAAGCCAGGCAAGCTGCGCCTGATGTACGAAGCCAACCCGATGAGCTGGCTGATTGAGCAGGCCGGCGGTGCCGCCACCAACGGCCGCCAGCGCATCCTGGACATCCAGCCCACTCAGTTGCACGAGCGTGTGAGCGTCATCCTGGGCTCGAAGAACGAGGTGGAGCGCGTCACGTCCTACCACCTGGCCAAGGTATAATTTGCGCCTTCGCCGGAATAGCTCAGTCGGTAGAGCAGCTCATTCGTAATGAGAAGGTCGGGGGTTCGATTCCTCTTTCCGGCACCAGTCATAGAAGCCTAAGTGGTTGACCTGCTTAGGCTTTTTTCTTGAGTGCGAGCTTCTTTGTGGTAGAACCTGTGGTAGTTCTGCCTATGCTTTTGACTCTTGGCCCCTTGAAAGTGAAGATCAAGTACACCTACACCCGAGGTAAGACGACCTTCTATCAACGTGCAGTACCGTCCGATCTGCACGACCGCTACCCCGGCAAGACCATCAAGAAAGACCTCAAGACCGCCGACCCGATTCGGGTGGCTCGAATGGTCGAGGCACTGAACAAGCAGTACGAGACGGAATGGGAGGCCCTACGATCGTCTCCGGAGCTGTCGCCCAAGACGCTGACTATCCACGCAGACAAGTGGCTTGAGCAACATGGCCTGAAGCCCCATAGCAAGGACAACGATCCAAAAGCAATCGAGCTTCTGCTTGACCAGATTGACCGCAAGAGGGAGCGATGGGCTGATCAACAAGATGACCCTGAAGCTGCCTACAAGAACCCGGAACCGGACAAGTACCTTACTGCGGTCGAGATCGAGGCTGGACGCCGTTTGTTCGGCAAGAAGCAACCCGTGCTTTCGGATGCCCTTGACTTCTACCTGCAGACGCACAAGAACCGCAACAACGCCAAGTTTGTCGAGTATCAAAGCCGTGCATTCGGCAACCTGATCGAAGCCGTTGGTGACAAGCCTGTCGTGTCACTGACACGGGCAGACGTGCGTCTGTATGTTGACAAGGCGGTGTCTAATGGTCAGAAGACTGCAACGGTCAGACGGCGACTGAACGTCATGAGCGCGGTCTTCAGTAAGTGGGTCATCGAAAACTCGCTGACCATTGCGAACCCCTTTGCGCGCATTGAAATCCCCGATGAGGGGAAAGACAAGATCAAGCGAAGGGTGTTCACAGTCGATGAACTTCAGACCCTCTATCACCGTTGTCAGTCCTTGGACGATGACCTCAGATGGCTAGTGGCATTGATGATCGACACGGGACCAAGAATCGGTGAAGTGGCCGGATTAGCTTTGTCTGACATCGTCCTCGATCACACTGTCCCTCACATCCTCATCCAGGAACATCCTTGGCGATCTCTCAAGAACGAAGGTAGCGCTCGGAAGGTGCCGCTGGTGGGGGCATCCCTATGGGCAGCACAGCGTATCGTGAGTAGCGCAATGACCGGGCAAAAGTTCGCCTTTCCTCGGTACACATCCGACAAAGAGTGCAAGGCGACTTCAGCGTCCGGTGCAGCTAACCAGTTCATTAGACAGACCGTCACGGACGGAACCTCGCATTGCTTCCGTCACACGATTGCTGACAGACTCCGAAATGCTGGATGCCCTAAGGAAATCCTCTTTTCTATTGATGGTCATGCGTCGAAGGATGTGGGGGACAAGTACGGGTACGGTCATGGGCTTGAGATCAAGCGGCAGTGGTTGGAGAAGGTGGCGCTAGTGACTGGCTCCTCACCTAACTGACGTAGGCGAAAACCCACAGATTGCATTTATCTCGGGCAAAGCCCAAGCCCATGAGGCGAAAAAAAAGCCCAAGACCACCCCATAAGAGGTAGCCTTGGGCTTCGTGTTATCAGCGAGTCAGGTCGTGATTCTGGATTGGGCCAGATCCATCTTGGCTTTAAGTTGCTCGGCTTGTTCCAACATCCGCCTGAAGTACTTGAGAGGGTTCTTCTGAAAATCTTGAACTGCGTGTTCGGCCAGTGCGACCCCCCGAGTGTTCAGAAGGTCGAAGGCCCGGATTACCTTAAGGTGAAAGGCAGGACTGATCCACATGGCGTACGCGTAGACCAGTTCATGGCAGACAAATGTCCCGCCGTTGCGACCCCGCCGAGTTTCTACAGCTTTAATGTTGGAATTTCCCGTATTTTCGATTTCCGCGATGAGTGCTTGCGTCTCTGGGCGACGTAGGTACTCATGCACTTCGACTGAACGAGCATTTCTTCCTACCGTAGCTGCCTTCTGGAGATCGTTTAGACAGAAACGGCCAAATCCATCCGATCTGACAGTGACGGAGTCGATGTTAATCACTTGCGTGATCGAGTATTGATCATCAGACGAAGGTGAAAAATGGACCTGCTCTATGGCCTGTGAAGCGTTGTCGTAGGATGCCTCGCGATGAATCTCACTGAGTCGAACAGGAGGAGATGCCATCAGCCCACAGGTATGAAAACTTTGGGTGGCCTTGAAACTGTTATGGCTGCAGAACGTTGTGAGTTGATCAGTCATGGTGGTTGGTTTCCTCTTGGTTGAACCCGCGTGAGGTCTCCTCCATGTCGGCCATCAGCGCCCCCAACCAAGGGCACCGACATGGCAACGCACGGATTCAACGAAGCGGGCTGATGTTGAAATACCGGTCTGGAGATGACCGGGAGCGACGAACGTCGGAACGTTCAGGGGTGACCACAGAGACACCGAAGGCTAACGCTTGGATCACCTTCGCGTTGATCTTCGGTATCGACTGTGGCGAATCTTCATCATGTTGATTCATGGATGAAGATGGTGGGAGGTTGACACCTACGGGAGGCTGCTGGTCCTACCGATGTCTCACATCAAGCAAGCCATCGGTCATCCCATCGGTACAACCAGCGGTTAACCTGAAGATGTGAACCATCAGGGATTGATCCAAGATCATCTTCAGATTCCCCTCCACCCTCATCCACCACGCCTAGACAGGCACAAAGCCAAGCGACTGTGCACTTGGTCTTGTCGTCAGGGATTACCGTGTGGTCTGCCTCGATGCTGGTTCCACCACCTCCAGCACCGGCTACGTCAAGTTCGCCACATCCACTCGTCTGCCTCGATTGGCGGCAGATTGAACGAATCCCATGATGATTCGCGGAGCGATGGACGCTTGAAGACCCAAAGGACAAGAGCAGAGGAGCGCGTTGGTTACAGGGCTTGATCCTGAGTCACCTTCGAGTTCCCCGGATGGTTGCCCATCCTATGGTGCGTGTTAATCACCCAATGACCCGGAAGCAATCGGCTCAGCGCGTTCCTGGGTGTAGGGATAGTCGACTGCATCCAAAATAAGTTGCACATCTTCTCCGTCAGGGCTCGCTTCGAGCCTTGCTCCTGCGGCGGTCAGTAAGGCCATGGAGTCGGTGTATGGCAGAAGGGTGACAAGAGCGACCCTTAGTGCATGGCTTGCGGTCAGCTTTTCGTTGCGGTGCTTTGAAAATGTCTCGCGCAGGGCCTTGCCAATCATCTCTGCTTGCTCTTGGTTGAAAACCGCTGGCTTTCGTCTCATTGATTCTCCTGAATGGTTGATGGTGTCGTAGATCGGCGATCTTTTCCTTCCGTTGCGCGGGGATCTCATATTGGCTCTCGTCTCAGATAGTCGCCTTGTTGACCTTGCAGTAGCGCTTGACGGTAGCCAATGACAACCCCCAGTGCTGGGCGGTTCTGGACAGGCTGGCTTTCTCGGATAGACGCCAACTGACCACCTCATCAGCGGAAGCCTTCGAGGGTCGCCCAAGGCTGGCCTTGCCCCTGTGGGTCAGACCGGTCCGGGCCAAGGAATCCCGAGCCGCCTGTCGTCCCGCCTCGGTGCGCTCCTTGATCTTCTGACGCTCCATGTCTGCCACCTGAGCCAAGACGGCAAGGATCAACTCCCCTGCCCCCTTGGCGATCAGCCCTAGACCGTGAACGTGAACAGAAACGCCACGCTCCAGCAGGTCACGAACGGTCGCCTGAACATCAATCGCATCACGTCCCAGTCGATCCACGGCGTAGACATGCACCGTGGCACCCTTGACCAATCTGTGGAGCATGGCCGCGAAGCCCGGTCGCTTTGCCGCTGGGATGGCTCCGCTGATTCCCTCATCCTTGAACTCCATGTCGAACTCTCCACCCATGGCTGTTCGCTGGGCGTCGATGGTCTGGTCGATTGTGGAGACCCGGTAATAGGCGATGCGTGGGGTGCGCTGGCTCATGTGATGATCCTTAGGCTCAGTTGTTGAGCCCAACATTATGAGCTAGGCGCACCAATCAAGTCAATATCTTTTGAGCCTACTATACAGGGCTTGTCAAAGTAGGCTTAAAAGGTACAACTTTTGACCCAAAACGAAAGATACGAGAGGGTCAGCACGGCTGCCAAACCATCTCAGTGGCTTCCAGCATACCCCCTACTTCCGCTACGCCATGAAGCTGAGTCTCTTTTGCCGCATCGGACAGAGACTTTTCCTCGCCTTTGAAAACCGATAACATCGTATTACGGGACCGTCCCTTCAGAGTGGGGTTCAACGGCCACCCGAGGGTCTTACCAAGGCCCGCTGCCGCTTGGTAAGCGGCGAAAGGTGCGTAGAGCATGGAAGTCGAAAGGTGCCCGGGGATTGCGACTGACGAAATCCGTCACAAGCAGTTAGACCGACAAGCGCCTAAAACGACCAATCCCTGTGAAGCAAGCCGAAACCTCCCGGAGCCATCCTAGGCAGGCGAAGGGATAGCGCCTGGCAAGGCGCGATACAAATCACCATCGTTATCGTTGGTGGCGCCACCGACCTCAATGGGTGTCATGCCATGTTGAAAGTCGGTCTGCAGTATGGAAAGTTAAAGATCAACGTGTCTGCAACGAAGTCGTTGATCGTGATGATCCTAATGTTGCTGCTATAGGAGGGGGTGGGCTTCGGCCCACCCTTTTCCCGAACTTGTAACGCTCCTCTCAGACATGAGATAGTCGTTTCTAACGCCCAACTACGAGTAACGAGAACCTTTATCTGAAGCCCCCCACGGGGGGAAGTCGGCATAGTTTTATACGGAATTCGCCCCCTTGAATTTGGTTGCAAAAATCTCGAGACGCGTCACACAGCGGGGGTGTTTGACAAGATGAACCTGAAGCACGATGAGTGACCAGAGGGGTATTCGGAGCCCTCGGTCATCGGTGATCAGAAGTGCAGGAGGCTGGCAACCAAGGCACCGAGCGAGAACCACCAGACCCAGCCGGTGCGGCTCATCAAACCCCGAAGGGATTGGCCGATGTCATTCATGCCCTTGGACTGCCTATCCATGTGGCCGGAGATAGCGGCGAGGTCCGCCTTCGTGGCCGGGGTCTGGGCGTCAAAGCTGTCGTTGTTGGGTTCTTCGTCTTTCTCCTCGTTGGCGAACCATGCGGGGTGCTTCTTACGGACATCCTTCTCCATCCAGTTGTATTGGTTGGCGGCCATCAGATCGGCATACTTATCGTTTTTCACCACAGTCCAAGCGACGTCATGCAGGGCTTGTCTGGTGGCTTGTGTTCGCCAAAGATGCATGTTGCGGATGGCCTCTGTCAGGACCAGTTCGCCGTCCTTGTCGTAGCCAGCCCGGAGCTGTTCCGCACTGATGGGGCCAGCCGAATAGGCCGCTGCCCGAAACGCAACGTCATCGCTGGCGAGTAGTCTGGCCAACAGTTTACGGTCCTTCCTGAGCGCAAGCCGCGCTAGTCCCTTGCGGACTCGTTCCATGTCGCTGAGATAGCCAATCGCGTGATCTTTCTCCTGTCTCTCCTTCGCCTCGGTGTTGTCGGGGGCGATGTGCCAGCGAGCCGCGATTGCCAAAGGCTCCGTGATCGAGAAGGCATCAGTCTCCAATTGCTCGAATAGCCAGCCCAGCGAGTACGCCCACCCCTCGGTCACGGGAGCTGTTTCCGCGAGTTTCCAGGCCGCGTTGAACACCGAACCGTAGCTGTATTCGGCGTAGCCGTCCATGTAGTCGTCATCGCGCGGCGTCCGCATCCGCGGGTTAGAGTGCAGCATGGCAACGAACCGGCATAGTAGATCGTCGTCAATGGACTCCCACCCGCTGCTACGTTCAAGCAAGCCGCGCAGGAAGGAGTCGCTCAGAGTCGGGTTCTCAAACAGGGCCACCAACTCGTTATCAGACGCCGAGGCAAGCCACTCAGCCTTCATCCCGGGCTCGCTGCCTAGCAAACCATCCGGGAAAGAGAGAAAAAGCTCGTGGCCCAACGACTTGTTGGACAGACATGCCAAACGGAGAGGGCTTCCCGGCGGTGCCGCCGAGAAAAGTGCGGAGACGACTTTCATGCGGCGGCCGTAACGCGCCAAGGCAAGGTCAATAAGCGGGGCCTTGCGACCGAGCAGGGCCATTTCGGCATCTTCGTCCAGAGGATCATTGCGGGCTTCGTCCTTGGACTGACCGGCGCGTTGCTTCATGAACTCAACGACCGCCTCCGGCGACATCGCCATCAATTCTGCTTCTTGGATCAGCGTTTTGTATCCCCGCATCTAAGCCTCCTTGGGTCTGATTTTCTGATGTTATCAAAGGGTCAGGAAGGCGGGTTTTCGGCGACTCGCGCAAGGGCTTGTCACCCATCGCACTCCTTCAGACGACACAACAGTCGTGCCTGAAGTCCGACTACGGGTAATTTTCACCGCAATCTGAAGTCCCTCACGGGGGGAAATCGGCATCACTTTATACGGAAGTCGCACCTAGCATTTCGTTTCAGAAATCTCGGGGAGCCTCTCACACGCGGGAAGAGGTTCTATGGCGAGCGAGTACTAAAGCACGATTGGTAATCGTGGTAGATTTCGTGGTAACTCTTCCGAAACCACCACGAAGAAGTTCAAGGGTATCAAACACTTAGGCTTGGTCGCCAGATGCCGCGATGCATCTTTCCGGCACCACTCTGAAAACCCCGCAGGCTGTCATGGTCTGCGGGGTTTTTTCATGAGGCCGACATGTTGCCTCCCAACGGCTGCTCGGCATCTGCCAGCCAGACCGGATCAAGGGCCTCGATGTGCGGCGCCTCGTCGGCCTTGCCCAGGCCGTTGCCCTGCAGGTACTCCACGCCCAGGGCGTGCAGCACGGCCGCCTGCTCGGCGTTTTCGACCCCTTCGGCGATCATGCGCAGGCCGAAGCGGCGCGCAATCAGCGCCGCACCTTCGATGATGGCGCGGCCGTGGCCGTGGATGGCATGGACAAAGGACCTGTCGATTTTCAGCGCGTCGAGCGGGAACTCGTGCAAACGCGACAGCGACGAGTAGCCGGTGCCGAAGTCGTCCACGTGCACCCGCACACCCTCCTTGCGCAGCCGCACCAGCGATTCGAGTGCAGGCGCCATGTGCTGCTCGCCGAAGACTGACTCGGTCACTTCCAGGTCGAGCCGTGCCGGTGGCAGACCGGTGCTTTGCAGCGCTTCCTGCACGGTTTCGGCAAAGCCGCCGGTCAGCAGCTGGCGCAGCGACACGTTGACCGCCACCGCAGGCGCATCCGCCCCGGTGCCCCAGACCATGGCGTCGGTACAGGCGCGCTTGAGCACCCACTCACCGATTTCGACGATGCGGTCGGACTCCTCGGCGATCGGGATGAACTCCTCCGGCCGCACGCTGCCCAGTACCGCATGCTCCCAGCGCAGCAGAGCCTCCAGCGCCACGACGCGGCCGGTGGCGGCATCGATGATGGGCTGGTAGGCCAGCCGCAGCGAACCATCGATCACGGCGTCGCGCAGCGCCAAGCTGATTTCCAGCCTGCGCTTCTGCACGCGCGACAGCAGGTCGTGGTACATCATGATCTGCCCGCGGCCGGCGCGCTTGACCTCGGCCGCGGCCAGGTCGGCCGCGCTGATCAGGTCGGAAGGCGAATGGCCATCACGCGGATAGCGCGCAATGCCGATGCTCACGCCCACATGCAGCAGTTCGCCCTCCACCGTCAGCGGTGCGGTGATGCGCTCGCGCAGGTTCATCGCCAGGCGCATGCCGCGGTCGCCGTCGTCGGCGGGCAAGGGGATGGTGACCACGAACTCGTCGCCGCCCCAGCGCGCCACAGCCACGTCGTCCGGCAGCCGCATCTCGAAACGGCGCGCGATCTCCTGCAGCACACGGTCGCCCAGGTCGTGACCCAAGCCGTCGTTGATCTGCTTGAAGCGATCCAGGTCGAGGAACAGCACGGCGATGCCGGCCGAAGACGGGTAGGCCAGCCAGTCGTCCATCCAACGCTGCAGGCCGCGCCGGTTGTACAGGCCGGTCAGCGCATCGCGGTTGGCCATGGACTGCAGCGCGGCGGTGCGCTCGGCCACACGCTTCTCCAGGCTGGCATTGAGTTCCTGCACGGCGTGGTTGTGTTGTGTCAGCTGCGCGACCAGCTCGGCGTTGTCTTCCTGCAGCTCCAGCGAGCGGCGCACGATCTTGTGGTTGTTGTTGTGTCCCACCAGCATGACGACGAAGAAGATCAGGCCCAGCACGCCCAGCACCGGCTCCGGGCGGTCCAGCAGAAACAGCTTGATGCAGGCGGGCACCAGCATCAGCCCGATGTAGATCCGACCGACACCGCGCAGCGGCGCCAGCACGCCCGTGGCACCGCCGGCGAGCGCCGACACCACGATGATCAGCACAAACTTGCCTTCGATACCCTGGCTGTCGAGCTGCGTCCAGACCAGCAGCACCCACATCGAGGCGCCTGCCACCAGGCCGATCTCGTAGGCACGCTGCCAGCGACGCCGCACCGCCAGGGACAGCGTGGCGCCGGGCGGGAACTGGCGCGAAAAACTCAGATCCAGCGCCAGCCGGATCAGGCTGATGCACAGCACCGCGCCGAACCACAGCCAGGGCCAGACCCGCCCCGCCCCGCTGAATTCGAACGCAACGCCGAAGGTGGCGGCCAGATTCACCAGCACGCTGGAGCGGTTGTTGCGGTACGCCAGCTGCAGCAACTCGCTGGCAATGCGTTCGACCCGCTGTGCAGCTTGCGACGGATCGTTGCCTGATGGGTTGGCCGCTTGCATACGCCCTCGGGAAGGATTGGTTCGTCTTGGTGTCACGCAGGCCCGACGGGCGGCAGCGCCGTCCTGCCCGGCCCGGGGTGTGGGCACATTATTAGGCCGGGGCACAGCAACTGGCAAGCCGTTGGGCGCGGCATCTGGCGCAGGTCAAGGCTGCTTGCGCGCCGGGCGTTTGCCGGCCGGTCGCGGGCGCGGGGCGGCGGGCCGCTTGCGCGCAGGCGCAGCTGGCACGGCCGGAGACTGCAGGATGCCCTGGCACAAGGTCGCGATGAACTGGTCGGCGATCTCCTCCGGCCCGAGCTCGCCGCCGGGCTGGTACCAGCGGCCGATCCAGCCCAGGGCACCCGCAATCAAAAAGGCCGTCATCTTGGGGTCGCATGGTGCAATGGCACCTTCTTCCACCCCGGCCGCCACCAGGCGGCGGAACTCCATGTCGATGCCCGACTTGAGGCGCCTTAGCGCCTTGCGGCTGGAAGGGGGTAGCTCGTCATCGGCGATGCGGATGACGCACATGCCGAAGTCCATGGTGACGATGCGGGTGTAGGTGCGCATGCAGGCCATGAGTTGCTCGACGGCGGAGCCGCCGGCCTGGCGACTGGCCTCGATGCCGCTGTGCATCATCTCCAGACCACGGCGCACGCACTCGATCAGGATCTCTTCCTTGTTCTTGACGTAGTAGTACAGCGTGGGCTTGGTGACGTGCAGGCGCGCGGCGATGTCGTCCAGCGAGGTGGCGTGAAAGCCCTTCTCGTTGAAGAGCTGTGCCGCCGTGGAGAGCACGGCATTGCGCTTGGCCTCGCGCTGCTGTTCGCGCACCGAAGACGGCGCCCACGGCGAAGCCGCGGCGGCTGGGGCCGCCGTCTTGCTGCGGCGTGGTCGTGTCGTTGTCATGACAGGTGCTACGGGAAAGTCCTGATGCCCGAAGGCTTGGCGAATCCCAGAATCTACTCGTGAGTAAAAAGTCTACGCACAAGTAAAAGTTTTCCGATACGCATAAACCCTAGCCACGGTGATGAACACTCAACACACGTCCTCCGGCGCACCGTCGCCCCTGCTGCAGGTGGACGGCGTGACGCTCGCCTTCGGTGGCGTCAAAGCCCTCAGCGGCGTCAGCTTCGATGTGGCACCCGGCTCCATCACCGCGTTGATCGGCCCCAATGGCGCCGGCAAGACCTCGCTGTTCAACACCATCTCCGGCTTCTACCACCCAACCAGCGGCAGCGTGCGCTACAAGGGGCAGGACATCACCCGGGTGCCGGCGCCGAAGCGCGCCCGCATGGGCCTGGGCCGCAGCTTCCAGAACATCGCCCTCTTCCGCGGCATGACGGTGCTCGACAACATCAAGCTCGGCCGCCACGCCCACCTCAAGAGCAATGTGCTCGACGCGCTGTTCTACCTGGGGCGTGCGCAGCGCGAAGAAGCCGCGCTGCGCGCCGAGATCGAGGAACGCATCATCGACTTCCTGGAAATCGACCACATCCGCCACGCGCCGGTGTCGGCCCTGTCTTACGGCCTGCAAAAGCGCGTGGAGATGGCCCGTGCCCTCGCGATGCAACCCGAGATCCTGATGCTGGACGAGCCGGTGGCCGGCATGAACCGCGAGGAGACCGAGGACATGGCGCGCTTCATCCTCGACGTGCGCGCCGAATGGGGCGTCACCGTGCTGATGGTGGAGCACGACATGGGCATGGTGATGGACCTGTCAGACCACGTGGTGGTGCTGAACTTTGGTCAGGTCATTGCCCAGGGAGATCCCGCCACCGTGCAGGCCAATCCGGAAGTGATCCGCGCCTACCTGGGCTCGGGCGATGTGGGTGACCTGCGGCGCAAGCTGCACGCAGCAACGGAGGTGGCCTGATGGATTGGGCCTACCTGTTCGAGATCAGCCTGACCGGCCTCGCCGGCGGCGGCCTCTACGCCCTGGCGGCGCTGGCTTTCGTGATGGTCTACAAGGCCACGCGGGTGGTGAACATCGCCATCGGCGAGATGCTGATGATCGGCGCCTACCTGTTCTTCACCTTCGCCTCCATGCTGGCGCTGCCGCTTTGGCTGGCCATCCCCGCCGCCGTGCTGGGCACCGGCCTGCTGGGCGCCGTGATCGAACGCACCATGATCCGGCCGCTGCTGGGCGAGCCGCCGATCTCGGTCTTCATGGTCACAGTGGGGCTGGCGTCGGTGCTGGTCGGCCTGGTGGAGGTGATCTGGACCGCGGACCAGCGCCGCCTGCCGGAGTTCATGCCCAACCAGGCCATCATGATCGGCGACGCCTTCCTCGCCCCCAAGGTGTTCTGGGGCGCCGTGATCGCGGTGGTCTTCATTGCCGCCGTGTTGCTGGTGTTCCGCTTCTGGCGCGGCGGCGTGGCGCTGCGTGCCACCGCCTCTGACCAGGCGGCGGCCTACTCCATGGGCATCAACGTGCCGCGCGTGTTTTCGCTGGCCTGGGTGGTGTCGGCCATGCTGGCCGCCCTGTCCGGCATCATCGTCGGCTCCATCGGCGGCATCTCCTCCTCCATGGGCGTGTTCGGCCTGTCGGTGCTGGTGGTGGTGATCGTCGGCGGCCTGGACAGCGTGCTCGGCGCACTGGTGGGCGGCCTGTGCATCGGCCTGGTAGAGGCACTGGCCGGCGCCTTCCTGGGCGGTGAGTACAAGCTGCTGGCCACCTTCATCGTGCTGGTGGCAATCCTGATGGTCCGCCCCTACGGCCTGTTCGGCACGCACGAGATCGAAAGACTATGAAACACCCCCTGAGCCGCTTCGTGCCTTCCCCCTGCAGGGGGACACCGCCACTGGCCCGGCAAAACCGGTTCCACGGCGGTCGCTGGCACGGTCTGCTCCGCGGCCTTTTTCACCTCGGAGCTTTTCCACATGGGCTGGCAATGTCAGAGGCCCGCGGCGTTTTGGAGCAATGACAGATGCGCATCGGAACGCTCAAGGAAAGCTACATCGCCGACGCGGCGCTGTTCGACTCGCGCACGCAGAAGGTCTGGCTGGCCATCGCCGCCGCCCTGCTGTTGCTGTTCCCCTTCATGGCCAGCGACTACTGGCTGTACCTGGCCTGCCTGGTCAGCATCAATGTCGCCAGCGCCACGGGCCTGAATATCCTGACCGGCTATACCGGGCTGGTGAGCCTGGGGCAGGCCGCCTTCATGGGCTTGGGCGCCTACACGGTGGCCATCCTGCAGATCAACGTCGGCAGCCCGTTCCTGCTCAACATCTTGGCCGGCGGCTTCGTTGCCATGCTGGGCGGCCTGATCGTCGGCATCCCCTCGCTGCGCGTCAAGGGCCTGTACCTGGCGATTGCCACCATTGCGGCCTCCTTCATCGCCCACTTCCTGTTTGCTAACCTGAAGTTCACCGGCGGCACCGGCGGCCTCGCGCTGCCGCCGGCCAGCCTCTTTGGCCTGGTGCTGGACACCTCGTTCCGACTTTACTGGGTGATCGTGCCGGTCACGGTGCTGATGCTGCTGGGCGCCGCCAACCTGTTCCGCACGCGTGTCGGGCGTGCTTTCATCGCCATCCGGGATCGTGACATCTCGGCCGAGGTGCTGGGCATCCCGCTACTGCGCTACAAGCTGCTGTCCTTCGGCTTGTCGTCGTTTTATGCCGGCGTGGCTGGCGGCCTGTGGGCCTACTTCTTCCGCGTAGTGACGCCAGAGAGCTTTCCGCTGCTGATGTCCATCTTCTTTCTCGCCGCCATCATTGTCGGCGGCATGGGCACCATCCTGGGCGGCATCCTGGGCGCCGTCTTCATGACCATGGTGCCCGAGCTGCTCAAGCTGGTGTTCGACATGCTGCCGAACAGCACCTCGCTGACGGTGTACCTGTCGCCGGTACGCACCATCATCTTCGGTCTGCTGATCATCGGTTTTCTGGTTTTCGAGCCCCACGGGCTCGCAGAAGTGTGGCGGCGCATCCGCCGTTTTTTCCATCTGTGGCCGTTCCGCAATTGAGCGGACCCACGGGCAAAGCAAACCAAAAGGAGACAAGCATGCAGAACTCACGCATTTCCCGGAATCGCCGCTCCCTGCTGCTCGCGGCAGGTGCCTCGCTGGCCGCGCCCCTGGCAGCCCATGCCCAGGCGGGTGGCGAGGACATCGTGCTCGGCGGCTCCATTCCCATGACCGGCGTGTTCGCCTTTGCCGGCGTGGGTATCAACGCCGGCATCCAGGACTACCTGAAGATCGTCAACGACGCCGGCGGCATCAAGGGCCGCAAGATCAAGTACGTGCCGGAAGACACCGGCTACAAGGTGGATGTGTCGGTGGCGGCGTTCAAGAAGATCACCAGCCAGAACAAGGTCAACCTGTACTACGGCGACTCCACGGCGTTTTCCAAGACCATCAACCCTGAGCTGGAGCGCAACGGCAACATCCTGATGGCCGGCGCCTCCTTCGCCACCGAACTGAACGATCCTAAGAAGTACCCGAACCAGTTCCTGGTCGGCCCCGACTACACCGAGATGTTCGGCATCCTGCTGCGCCACATCGCCAAGGAGAAACCGGGCGCCAAGGTAGCTTTCGTCTATTCCGACTCCGAGTTCGGCCGCGACCCGATCGACGAAAGCGAAGCGCTCGCCAAGAAGCTGGGCCTGAATGTGGCCATCAAAATCATGACGCCGCCTGGTAGCGTGGACGTGTCCACCGAGGTCATCAAGCTGCGTCGCGCCGCGCCCGACTACACCATCTTCCACGGCTACATCCTCGCACCCATCCCGGAGTTCATCAACCAGGGCAAGCAGCAGGGCATGACCAGCAAGTGGATGGGCACCTTCTGGACCATGGACAGTTCCACCGTCATGAAGATGGGCGAAGCCGGCGACGGCTTCATGGGCGTGATGCCCTACCGCTACTACTACGACACCTCGGCCAAGGCACCGATGCTCGACAAAATCCGCCAGATGCGCCCCGAGTACCAGAGCACGGCCTACATCCAGGGCTTCCTGGCGGCCATGCTGTTCGTCGAGTCTGCCAAGCGCACGCTCGATGCGAAGAAGGAGCTCACCGGCAAGAACCTGAAGGCCGCGCTCAACAGCATCAAGGACTTCGACACCGGTGGTCTGATCGGCGTGCCAATCACCATCAAGGGCAACTCCATTCCGGTCGGCCGCGTCTACAAGGCCGACATGAAGGCCCAGCGCATGGTGCCGGCGTCGGACTGGATACAGCTTTGAGATGAAGCACCCCCCTGAGGCGCTGCGCGCCTTCCCCCCTCTCTCGCGCGGCGCGCGGGAGGGGGGACGCACCCAGCGGACCGGCGAAGCCGGTTCCGCGGGTGCCCTGGACTGAATACCCTTCTTTCTATCGCCATGACTTCCGCATCGAACCACGTCCTCGAGGTGAACAACATCGAGGTCGTCTACAACAAGGTAGTGCAGGCCCTGCGCGGCCTGTCGCTGGCCGTGCCGCGCGGCCAGATCGTGGCGCTGCTGGGCAGCAACGGTGCCGGCAAGTCCACCACGCTCAAGGCGATTTCGGGTCTGCTGACGCTGGAGGACGGTGAACTGGAGAGCGGCGAGATCCTGTTCAACGGCCAGTCCACGCGCGCGCTGGCGCCGCAGCAGCTGGTGCGCCAAGGGTTGAGCCATGTGATGGAGGGCCGCCGCGTCTTCGAAGACCTGACGGTGGAAGAGAACCTGGTGGCGGCCACCTATGCCCTCACCGGCCGCAGCAGCGCCAAGCCTGACTTTGACCTGGTCTACAGCTACTTCCCGCGCCTGCATGAACGGCGCAAAGGGCTGGCGGGCTACCTGTCCGGCGGCGAGCAGCAGATGCTGGCCATCGGCCGTGCGCTGATCGCCCAGCCCGAGCTGGTGTTGCTCGACGAGCCTTCGCTCGGCCTGTCGCCCAAGCTGGTGGAAGACATCTTCACCATCATCGCGCGCATCAATGCCGAGCGCAGCGTGTCCATGCTGCTGGTGGAGCAGAACGCCACGGTGGCTTTGGCCGTCGCGCACAGCGGCTACATCATGGAGAACGGCAAGATCGTGATCGATGGCAGCGCCGAACGGCTGGCCGCCGACCCCGACGTGCGCGAGTTCTACCTGGGCATGGGTGGCGGCGGCGAAGCCAAGAGCTTCAAGGACATCAAACACTACAAGCGCCGCAAAAGATGGCTGTCATGAGAAACACCACCGTTGCTTGCTCACTGCGTGTAGCCGCCTCCCCCCTCAAGGGGGCAACGCCAGCAGCCCGGCCAAGCCGGTTCTGCGGCGTTTCCCGCCTGGCGCTGTTGCGCTCAACTAGATTTGAATCTTGCGGCTGTGATTCACATGCAATCGACAACCTACCTGCCTGAACTCACATTGCCTCAGATGCTGCGCCAGCAGGCGCAGACCATGCCGGCGCGCATCGCCATCCGGCAGAAGGACTACGGCATCTGGAAACCGGTCTACTGGGCCACCTACTACCAGCGCGCGGCGAACTTCGGTCTGGGCCTGCGCGCGCTCGGCTTGCCGGCTGGCGGCCATGTCGGTGTCATTTCGGAGAACCGCATCGAGTGGGTGCTGGCGCAGATGGGCGCCGGCCTGACCGGTGCCGTCACAGTGGGCGTCTACCCGACCAGCCCCACGCCCGAGGTGGCCTATGTGGTGGGCCATGCCGACATCGAGATCATGGTCTGCGAGGACCAGGAGCAGACCGACAAGGTGCTGGCGGCGCGCGCCGAACTGCCGCGACTGCGTCGCATCATCGTCATGGAGACCAAGGGCCTGCGCAGCTTCGATGCCGAAAAACGCGCGCTGATCTCCACCTTTGCTGAAGTCGAGGCGCTCGGCGCCGCGCAGGGCGATCCAGCGCTGATCGACCAGGCGCTGGCCGCGCAGACGCTGGACGACATCGGCCTGATGATCTACACCTCGGGGTCCACCGGCAAGCCCAAGGGCGCCATGATTTCCTACCGCAACATCCGCGGCGTGGTGCCGGGCATCGTGGAGCGGCTGGGCCTGTCGGCCCAGACCACCCACCTGTCCTACCTGCCGCTGTGCCACGTGGCCGAACAGATGCTGACCACTTTCGTGCCAGTCTACCTGGGCTCGCAGGTGAACTTCGGCGAATCCATCCGCACGGTGCAGGAAGACCTGCGCGAGGTGGCGCCCACCATGTTCCTGGGCGTGCCGCGCATCTGGGAAAAGCTGCACGCCGCCATCAGCATCAAGCTGCAGGAAACCGGCGCGCTGCGTCGCGCGCTGTTCCAGCGCGCCTACGCCGCCTGCCTGCCGCTGGCGGAGAAGCCGCGGCGTGACTGGACCGTGACCGAGCGCCTGGCCTACTTCGCCAGTTACTGGCTGGTGCTGCGCGCGCTGCAGAACTTCATCGGCCTGCGCAAGGCCCAGGTGGCCTTGACCGGCGCCGCACCGATCCCGCCCGATGTGGTGCGCTTCTTCCGCGTGCTGGGCGTACCGCTGGTGGAGGTTTATGGCCTGACCGAATCCACCGGCATGATCACTGGCCAGCGACGGGACGAGGTGGTCATCGGTACCGTCGGCGTGCCCATCCTGGGGGTGGAGCACCGCATCGGCGAGCAGGGTGAGCTGCAGGTGCGCGGTGACATGGTGTTCGCCGGCTACTACAAGAACCCGGAGGCGACGGCGGCCAGCATCCGTGACGGCTGGCTGCACACGGGCGACGTGGTGAGAGAAGAGAAGGGGCAGCTCAAGATCGTCGACCGCCTGAAGGACATCATGATCACCGCCGGCGGCAAGAACCTCACGCCGTCGGAAATCGAGAACACGATGAAAGGCAGCCCTTACATCAAGGAGTGCATCATCGTGGCCGAGGGCCGCAAGTTCGTCGGCGCGCTGGTGCAGATCGATCTGGAGACGGTGGGCAAGTGGGCCGAGGCACGCCGTATCCCCTTCACCCACTTCCGCTCGCTGGTGGAGACGCCCCAGGTGCGCGAACTGGTCCAGGCCGAAATCGACCGCGGCAACGAGCGGCTAGCGCAGGTGGCGCAGATACGCAAATTCCACCTGCTGACCAAGGAACTCGACCACGACGACGGCGAGGTCACGGCCACCATGAAGGTGCGCCGCTCCAGCATCTACAAGACCTACGCCAACGAGATCGAGGCGCTCTACCGCTGAGCGGTGGAACATCCGGCACGTCAGGCCACCATGAGCGCATCCCCCGCCGCCGGACCGCTGCTGCTCACGCGCGACGGCGCCCTGGCACGGCTGTGCTTCAACCGCCCCGAAGCGCTCAACGCCATCGACGTGCCGATGGCGCAGGCCCTACTGGCCGTGAGCCGCCAGCTGGCCGCCGATCCGACGGTGCGCGCCATCGTGCTGTGCGGTGCCGGCAAGGGCTTCATGGCCGGTGGCGATCTGGCCACCCTCAGCGCCGATCCTGTGCAAGGCGCGGCCGACCTGATCACCCCGCTGCATGAAGCCGTGCAGATTCTGGCTGGGCTGGATGCACCGCTGATCGCCCAGGTGCATGGCGTCGTGGCCGGCGCCGGCCTGAGCCTGATGCTGCAGGCGGACTTCGTGCTGGCGGCGGAGGGCACGCGCTTCAACCTGGCCTATGCGAATGTGGGCGCCAGTTGCGATGTCGGCGCCTCCTGGGCACTACCGCGTATGGTTGGCCTGCGGCGGGCGCTGGAGATCGCGCTGCTGGGCGATACACTGGAGGCCGCCGACGCCGTCCGCTTGAACTTGATCAACCGCGTGGTGCCGGCCGCCGAACTGGAAGCCCAGGTGGACGCCCTGGCGCAGCGCCTGGCCGCCGGCCCGACGCGCGCGCTGGGCCAAATGCGCCGGCTGATGCGTACCGCATTCGACCGTGGCCTGCCAGAACAGCTGGACGCCGAGGCCGCCGCCTTTGACCTGTGTGCCCGCACGCAGGACTTCCGCACCGGCCTTGATGCCTTTTTTGCCCGCCAGCCTGCGCGCTTCGTCGGGCGTTGATCAATGAATTGACAGGAGTTTGAACATGAACCAGCGCGACATTTTTGTGGTCGGCACGGCCCGCACCGCCATTGGCACTTTCGGCGGCAGCCTGAAAGACGTGCCCAACACCCAGCTGGCCACCACGGCCGTGCGCGCCGCCCTGCAGCGCAGCGGCGTGGCGCCCGACGCCGTCGGCCATGTCGTGATGGGCAACGTGATTCCCACCGACACCAAGGACGCCTACCTGAGCCGCGTGGCCGCCATCGATGCCGGCTGCCCGATCGAGACGCCTGCCTTCAACGTCAACCGCCTGTGCGGCTCGGGCCTGCAGGCCATCATCTCGGCGGCGCAGGCGATTGCGCTGGGCGACTGCGACATCGCCATCGGCGGTGGTTCCGAAGCCATGAGCCGCGGCCCCTACTTCGACACCTCGGCCCGTTACGGCATGCGCATGGGCGACGCCCAGCTGATCGACTACATGTTGGGCATCCTGCACGACCCCTGGCAGAAGATCCACATGGGCATCACGGCCGAGAACGTGGCCGAGCGCCATGGCATCACGCGCGAGCAGATGGACCAGCTGGCGGCCGAGAGCCAGCGCCGCGCCGCCCGCGCCATCGCCGAGGGCCGCTTCAAGGAACAGATCGTGCCGGTGGAGGTGAAAACACGCAAGGGCGTGGTGCTGTTCGACACCGACGAGCATGTGCGCGCCGACACCACGGTGGACACCCTGGCCGCCATGAAACCGGCCTTCAAGAAAGACGGCCTGGTGACCGCCGGCAATGCCTCGGGCATCAACGATGGCGCCGGCGCTGTGGTGCTGGCCGAGGGCGGCCGCGTCAAGGCGCTCAACCTCAAGCCGCTGGCCCGTCTGGTGGGCTACGCCCACGCCGGTGTGGAGCCGGCCTACATGGGCATCGGCCCGGTGCCGGCCACACGCAAGGTGCTGGAGCGCACCGGCCTGAAGGTGGCCGACCTCGACGTGATCGAATCCAACGAGGCGTTTGCCGCCCAGGCCTGCGCGGTGATGAAAGAACTCAACTTCGACCCGGCCAAGGTCAACCCCAACGGCTCCGGCATCTCGCTTGGCCACCCGGTGGGCGCGACGGGCGCCATCATCACCACCAAGGCGATTGCCGAGCTGCACCGCATCCAGGGCCGCTATGCGCTGGTCACGATGTGCATTGGCGGCGGCCAGGGCATTGCGGCCATCTTCGAGCGCGTCTGACGTCGCACAAAAACAAAGGGCTGGCCTTCATCGGGCCAGCCCTTTTTCTTTTGAAACGCAGAGCCGTCAGACCGCTGCCGTCTCTGCTACCGGCGTGCGGATCAGGTAGTCGAAGGCGCTGAGTGCGGCCTTGGCGCCCTCGCCAGCGGCAATCACGATCTGCTTGTACGGCACCGTGGTGCAGTCACCGGCGGCGAACACGCCGGGCACATTGGTGTGGTCCTTGGCGTCCACCACGATCTCGCCGAAGCGGCTCAGCTCCACCGTGCCCTTGAGCCACTCGGTGTTGGGCACCAGGCCGATCTGCACGAACACGCCTTCCAGCTCGACCAGCTGCTCGGTGCCGCTGACGCGGTCCTTGTAGCGCAGGCCGTTGACGCGTGTGCCGTCGCCCGTGATCTCCGTGGTCTGGGCGTTCACATGGATGGTGACGTTGGGCAGGCTCTTGAGCTTGCTCACCAGCACCGCGTCGGCCTTCAGCTGGTCGGCAAACTCGATCAGCGTCACGTGCTGCACGACACCGGCGAGGTCGATCGCCGCCTCGACGCCCGAGTTACCGCCGCCGATGACCGCCACACGCTTGCCTTTGAACAGCGGGCCGTCGCAGTGCGGGCAGTAGGCCACGCCGCGGTTCTTGTACTCCTGCTCGCCCGGTACGTTGACGTTGCGCCAGCGCGCGCCGGTGGACAGGATGACGCTGCGCGCCTTCAGGCTGCCGCCGTTGGCCATCTGCACTTCCACCAGACCGCCCACCTCAGCCGCCGGAATCAGCTTCTCGGCGCGCTGCAGGTTCATGATGTCCACCTCGTAGTGGCGCACCTGCGCTTCCAGCGCGGCGGCGAACTTCGGGCCGTCGGTCTCCAACACCGAGATGTAGTTCTCGATCGCCATGGTGTCATTGACCTGACCACCAAAGCGCTCCGCCGCCACACCGACGCGGATGCCCTTGCGCGCGGCGTACACCGCAGCCGCCGCACCGGCCGGGCCGCCGCCGATGACCAGCACGTCGAACGGGTCCTTGGCCGACAGCTTGGCTGCCTCACGCTCTTCCGACTTGACGTCGAGCTTGGACACGATCTCTTCCACCGTCATGCGGCCAGAGGCGAACACCTGGCCATTGAGGAAGGTCATGGGCACGGCCATGATCTGACGTGCATCGACCTCGGCCTGGAACAGCGCGCCGTCGATCACCGTGGTCTTGATGCGCGGGTTCAGGATGGCCATCAGGCTGGCCGCCTGCACCACGTCCGGGCAGTTGTGGCAGCTCAAGGACATGTAGACCTCGAAGTTGTACTCACCGTCCAGCGCCTTGATCTGCTCGATCACGTCGGCTTCCACCTTCGGGGGATGGCCGCCGGTCCACAGCAGGGCCAGCACCAGCGAGGTGAACTCATGGCCAAGCGGAATGCCGGCGAAGCGCACGCCGTGGGTCTCACCCTCGCGGGCAATGACGAAGGACGGCTTGCGCGCGTCGCTGCCGTTGTCATCAAAGCTGACCTGATCGGACAGGCCGGCAATGTCCTGCAGCAGGCCGCGCAGTTCGGCCGACTTGGCGCTGTCGTCGAGCGAGGCGATCAGGCGGATCGGACGCTGCAATTTGCCGAGGTAGGCCTGCAGCTGGGATTTCAGGGTAGCGTCGAGCATGGTGTTCTCCATCCAGATTGATAGGGGGCATCAATGCCGCCGGTGCATGGGGCGCGGTTCACAAGGAACCGCACCCCATGGGGCTGCGGTACTGACAGCGAAGCGAGACTTAGATCTTGCCGACCAGGTCCAGCGACGGGGTCAGAGTGGCGGCGCCTTCGTTCCACTTGGCCGGGCACACCTGGCCGGGATTCTTGGCCACGTACTGGGCAGCCTTCAGCTTGCGCAGGGTTTCCTTCACATCGCGGGCGATGGCGTTGTCATGGACTTCCATGGTCTTGATCTGGCCTTCGGGGTTGATGATGAAGGTGCCGCGCAGCGCCAGGCCTTCTTCGGGAATGTGCACGCCGAACGCGTTGGTCAGGGCGTGGGTCGGGTCACCCACCAGCGGGAACTTGGCCTTGCCCACAGCGGGGGAGGTCTCATGCCACACCTTGTGCGAGAAGTGGGTGTCGGTGGTCACGATGTAAACCTCGGCACCGGCCTTCTGGAACTCGGCGTAGTTGTCGGCGGCGTCCTCGATCTCGGTCGGGCAGTTGAAGGTGAAGGCAGCCGGCATGAAGATCAGCACGGACCACTTGCCCTTCAGGCTGGCATCGGTCACTTCGATGAACTTGCCGTTGTGGAAAGCGTTGGCTTTGAAGGGCTGAACCTGGGTGTTGATCAGAGACATGAATTAACTCCGTTGGGTTGATAACAAACGTTTATTTACTTACCGGTTGAGAGCCGATGCGAAATTATAGCCCCTTGCTATTGATTTTATTTTTATGTTTTATCTATACTATCGATAGGCAATCCATATTGCGTCGCACAAATTGCGGCGTCATGACGATCAGCGGTACGCCGATGGCCTGTGGTAAACGCGTCCTCGCGACAAGCGACAATCCAGCGCCATGTTCTTCATCGTCTCCAAAGTACTCGCTTTCATCACCCAGCCGCTGGCCTGGGTGGCGCTCCTGCTGCTGCTCGGCCTGCTGGTGCAGCGCTGGCGCCGCCGCGCCGGACTGGGCCTGATCTGGCTGGGACTGACGGTATTGCTGCTGCAAGGCTGGGAACCGCTGCCCGACGCCCTGATTCGCCGGCTCGAAGCGCGCTACCCGGCATTGGAGGACGTGCCGGATGCACAGGGTTATGCCGGCGTGGTCGTGCTGGGCGGCGCACTGGAGCCTTCCCGCATCTGGGAAGGCCACCGCGGCCAACCAGCCCTCAACGATGCGGCCGAGCGCATGACCGCAGCCCTGCCCTTGCTGCAACGCCATCCGCACCTGCAACTGCTCTTCACTGGCGGGCAAGGCGAGTTGCTGGGGCGTGGCTGGTCAGAAGCCGAGCGCGCGAAGCTTTTCTATGCCAGCCAGGGCGCACCGATGGCGCGCATCCAGCTGGAATCGGCCTCGCGCAACACACATGAGAACGCCCTGCTGAGCGCCACCCTGCCCGGCATCGACAAGACCCGCCCCTGGCTGCTGGTGACGTCCGCCTGGCACATGCGGCGCGCCATGGCCACGTTCGAGAAGGCCGGCTGGAACGTGACCGCCTACCCGGTGGACTTCCGCACCGGCGAGACCACGCCCTGGACGAACTACTCGCTGAGCGGGGGCAATAGCCGCTGGCTGCTGGCGCTGCACGAGTACCTCGGCCTGCTGGCCTACCGGCTGAGCGGCAAGCTGTAGACAGACTAGCCATCGACTGTCAGGCCTACCCGCGCCAGTTTCGTGGCGCGCCTCTGATACGAATTGATACACGAAGGCTCCCTATACTTTGCGCCATGCCTTTGCCCCCCACCCCGCGCAATGACGGCGGGCTCACCCTGTTGACCTGAACCGCCGCCATGACCTGCCCTCCGGAAGAACTGCGCAAGCGCGGCCAGGAACTGAGCGCCAAATGGCAAACGCTGCAGGGTGCGCCCGGTACCGACGCCCTGCTCGAGTTCGCCGTGAGCATGTCGAGTTTCACCGAATTCCTGCACAGCAAGGGCCTGTCCGGCCTGCACCAGATCTCGCGCAGTCTGGAGCAGCAGGTGCTGGCACTGTTCGATGACGGCAGCAACGCCCCGCCCGCCTCCACCACCTTGACCGAACTGCAGCAGCGTGTGCAGGAGCTGGCTGGCCGCGTGAACGATTTCATCGACAGCAACAGCCGCCCGCTGGTGGAGCGGCGCGCCCACTTCGACACCGCACCGGCCTTCGATGCCGCGCCGCGCCCACGGGTCTGGTTGGTCGGCGCCCGCCCTGCCGCATGGCAAGAGCTGATGCTGCAGCTGGGCTACTTCGGCATCGATGCCGAGTGCCATGGCGCCCAACAGTTGCCTGACGTCGCTGACGAACCGGCACTGGTCGTGCTCGATGCCGACGGGCTGACCCTGCAGCAGGCGGGTGAGCAGCTGCGCGCCCTGCGCGCGCGCTTCTCGGCCAGCACGCTGCTGACACACCGGCTGCCGACCGATTTCGACAGCCTGCGTTCGGCACTGACGGCCGGCAGCGACTACTGCTTTGCACAGACCACGCCCACCTCGACGGTACTGGCCAAGATCATCGAACTGTGCGGCAACCAGGAAGAGCCGCCCTACCGCGCCCTGGTGGTGGAGGACTCACCCACCGCCAGCCGCTCGATCCAGCGCACGCTGGCCATGTGCGGCGTCGAAACTCATGCCATCTCCAAGCCGCACGAGGTGCTGGACTGCCTGGCACGCTTCCAGCCCGACCTGATCCTGATGGACATGTTCATGCCGGGCTGCACCGGCGTCGAGGCCACGCGTGTGATCCGTCAGCACCCGGAGTACCTGTCCCTGCCCATCGTCTACCTGTCGGGCGACACCCATGTGCCGATGCAGATCGAGGCGTTGCGCCTGGGCGGCGACCACTTCCTCACCAAGCCCTTCAACCCGGTAGTGCTCAATGCCATCGTGCAGAGCAAGATCGATCGCTACCGCGCGCTGCGGCGTGCCATGCTGAACGACAGCCTGACCGGGTTGTACAACCACAGCACCTCCAAGGGCAAGCTGGCCACCGCGATCCAGCTTGCCACGGCCGAGCAGCAGCCGCTGGCGGCGGCCATGATCGACATCGACCACTTCAAGAAGATCAACGACAGCTACGGCCACCAGACCGGCGACCAGGTGATCCGCAGCCTGGCCTGGTTCCTGCGCCAGCGCCTGCGCAAGAGCGACCTGATCGGCCGCTACGGCGGCGAGGAGTTCCTGCTCGTGTTGCCAGCGGCCGATGCTGAACAGGCGCTGGAGGTGCTGGACCGCATCCGGCGTGACTTCAGCCTGATCAAGCACCCCTTCAACGAAACCTGGTTCAACGTCACGCTGTCCTGCGGCCTGACGCAACTGCAGGGGCCCTGCAATGCCGAGGCGCTGATCAAACAGGCCGACGAGGCGCTCTACACGGCCAAGCGCGGCGGGCGCAACCGCGTGGTCAGGTGGGAGTGATCAGTCCGCGGTGAGGTCGGGCGCCGCTTCGGGCAACGCCGAGGCCAGCACCTTGTCGATGCGCCGGCCGTCCAGGTCCACCACCTCGAAGCACCAGCCAGCGCACTCGATGCGCTCGCCCACCCGCGGCAGATGACCGCTGACGGCCAGCAGCAGGCCGGCCACCGTGTTGTAGCGCCCGCGCCCCTCATCCGGCAGCTCGCGGATCGACAGCCGGCTCTTGAGCTCGTCCACCGGCATCAGGCCGTCGAGCAGCCAGGAACCATCGTCGCGCGGCGTGGCCCAGGCGTCGATCTGCGCCACCGGCTGCAGCTCGCCGGTGATCGCTTCCAGCAGGTCGCCCGGCGTCACCAGGCCCTGCACCACACCGTACTCGTCCACCACAAACACCATGCGCCCGGAGCGCGCGCGGAACTGCTCCAGCAGCTCCATGCCCGACAGGGTCTCCGGCACGAACACCGCGGGCTGCACATGGGTCTCCACCAGCGCAGGCTCGTCCACGCCCAGCTCGAGCAGCTTGCCCACGCTGATCAGGCCCACCACGTCGTCGAGCGAGCCGCGGCACACCGGGTACCAGGAATGCGCGCCACGTTCACCGGCCTGCCCCACCAGCTGCAGGCATTGCGCCACCGTGTCACTGGCCTCCAGCCAGGCCACGTCGCCACGCGGCACCATGAGCGAGGTCAGCGGCCGGTCGTCGAGGCGGAATACGTTCTGCACCATCTGGTGCTCATGCTCCTCGATCACCCCGGCGTCCACCCCCTCCTCCAGGCTGTGGCGGATTTCTTCTTCCGTCATGCTGCGGCTCACATCGGTCGGGATGCGCAGCAGCTTGAGCACGCCCTGCGTGGTGGCGGCCAGCAGTTTGACGAAGGGCTTGGCGACCACCGCCAGCCAGTGCATCGGACGCGCCATCCAGCGCGCCACCGTCTCGGGATACAGCTGGCCGATGCGCTTGGGCACCAGCTCGCCGAAGATGATGGTGATGAAGGTGATGATGGTCACCACCAGCGCGGTGGCGGTGATGCCGGCGGCACGCTCGGCCACGCCGAGCGACTGCAGCCACTGCGCCAGATCGTCGCTGAACGCAGCCTCGCCGACGATGCCGTTGAGCACCCCGATCGAGGTGATGCCCACCTGCACGGTGGAAAGAAACAGGTTGGGGTTGTCGAGCAGCTGCAGCGCAGTCTGCGCACCGCCGTCCCCCGCCTCGGCCATGGCCGTGAGACGCGCCTTGCGGCTGGCCGCCAGTGCCAGTTCCGACATGGCGAATACGCCGTTGAGCAGCGTCAACAGCGCAATCAGGAAGACTTCCATGAATCCCGAGGGAAAATGAACACCATGGCACTTTACCTGATTGGTGATGTGCAGGGCTGCGACGGCGCCCTGCAACGTCTGCTCGACACCATCGACTTCTCACCCAGCCGCGACACGCTCTGGCTGCTGGGCGACCTGGTCAACCGCGGGCCGGACTCGGCCGCCGTGCTGCGCCGGCTCATGGGCTATGGCACTTCCGCGCGCTGCCTGCTGGGCAACCACGACCTGCACCTGCTGGCGCTGGTGCACGGCGCACGCAGGCCGCACCGCAGCGACACGCTGGACGATCTGCTGCAGGCGCCGGACCGCGCGGCGCTGCTGGACTGGCTGCGCCGGCAACCGCTGGCGCTGCTGGAGCGCCTCCAAGATGAAGAGGTTTTGATGGTCCACGCCGGCGTCCTGCCTACGTGGACAGCTACGAAAACCATAGCATTGGCAAACGAGGTGGAAGCGGTGCTGCAAAGCCCGGAGCTGCCGCAGTTCCTGCACCAGATGTACGGCAACGAACCGGCGCACTGGGACGATGCGCTGGCCGGCAGCGCACGGCTGCGCGTGATCGTCAACGCGCTGACCCGGTTGCGCTTCTGTACACCGGCGGGCGAGATGGAGTTTGCAACCAAGGAAGGAGCGGCCGGCGCACCCGCCGGTTACCTGCCCTGGTTCGACGTGCCGGGGCGGCGGACCACGGACGTGACGGTGGCCTTCGGCCACTGGTCCACGCTGGGTTGGCTCGACCGGCCCGATGTGCTGGCATTGGACACCGGCTGCGTCTGGGGCGGCTGTTTGAGCGCCGTGCGGCTGGGCCCAGGCCGCGCGCACGAGCTGATCCAGGTGAAGTGCGAGGCCGCGCAGACGCCGGGCGCGCGCGGCGATTGACGACGGCGCCTAGCTAGCGCTCGGCTCGCTGGACTTGAACAGGGCCGCCACCTTGCGCTTGGGCTTGATGTTGGCCGAGATGCGGCCGGCCGGCTTGGCCGTGGCTTCCCAGGCCGGCGGCGCATCGACCGCAGGCGCCTCGTAGGGCTTGTTGAAGAACGGATCCAGCGGCGCCGACGGCGCCGGGCGCGACGGTTCACGCGGGGCGGAACGGCGCTCGCGGCGCGGCGCCTCATCCCGTTCGTACAGGCGGTGACCATCGTTAAAGCGGCCCTGGCGACGGATGTCGGGGCGGTCCTCGTCGTACTCCACCGGCTCGATCTCGATCTTGGTCTTGATCAGCTTCTCGATGTCGGCCACCAAGCGCGTGTCCTTGGGCGCGACGAAGCTCACCGCGATGCCGCTGGCGCCGGCACGGCCGGTGCGGCCGATGCGGTGCACATAGTCTTCGGCGTTGAAGGGGATATCGATGTTGAACACCGCCGGCACGTCCTTGATGTCGAGGCCGCGCGCGGCCACGTCGGTACACACCAGCAGGTCGACCTCACCCTTCTTGAACGCGTCCAGCGCCTTCAGGCGTTCGTCCTGGCTCTTGTCACCGTGCAGTGCCGTGGCCTTCAGGCCGTCGCGCTCCAGCGCACGCGCGAGGCGGGCACAACCCAGCTTGCTGTTGACGAAGACAAAGGCCTGCTTGATGTTCTTGCTGCGCAGGATCTGATGCAGCGCGTGGCGCTTGTCATCCTCGTTCACGCTGTAGAAGTGCTGCTCCACCGTGGCGGCGGTGGCATTGGAGCGCGCCACCTCGATCGTCACCGGGTTCTGCAGGTAGCTCGACGCCAGGCGCTTGATCTCGGGCGAGAAGGTGGCACTGAACAGCAGCGTGGTGCGCTGCTTGGGCAGGTAGCTCAGGATGCGCTGCAGGTCGGGCAGGAAACCGATGTCGAGCATGCGGTCGGCTTCGTCCAGCACCACGTACTCCACCTGGTTGAGGACCGCGTTCTTGGCCTCGATGTGATCCAGCAGGCGGCCCGGCGTGGCCACCAGCACCTCGACGCCCTTTTTCAGCTCGGCGGTCTGCGGCTTCATGTCCATGCCGCCAAAGACCACGGCGCTGCGCAGGTTGGTGTACTTGGCATACAGCTTGACCTGCTGCGCCACCTGGTCGGCCAGTTCGCGCGTGGGCAGCAGTACCAGGGCGCGCACCGGGTGACGTGCCGGGGAGGTCGAGCTGTTTTCGTGCTTGAGCAGGCGCTGCAGCAGCGGCAGCGAGAAGGCTGCCGTCTTGCCGGTACCGGTCTGGGCCGCACCCATCACGTCCTGGCCGGTCAGCACCACGGGAATGGCCTGCGCCTGGATCGGCGTCATGGTCTCATAGCCCATCTCAGCCACGGCACGTCGCAGGGGTTCGGCCAGGCTCAGATCGGCGTAACGCTGGAGCACAGGTTCAGGGGAAGCAGTAGTCATCAGGTCTCGGGAAAGATTGCCGTCGACGCGACGGCCTGCGCAGGCCGGTGGATTGACACCGGACCCCGTGCCCAAAATTTGGGCAGACCCATATTATCCCCGATCTGCCGGGCTGCAGTGTGGCCGCGACGGGCCGGCTGAGCGCAGTGCGGCTCAGGTCTTGGGCAGCGTGACGCCGCGCTGGCCCTGGTACTTGCCGCCGCGGTCCTTGTAGCTGGTCTCGCAGACCTCGTCGCTCTCGAAGAACAGCACCTGGGCGCAGCCCTCGCCGGCGTAGATCTTGGCCGGCAGCGGCGTGGTGTTGGAAAACTCCAGCGTCACATAACCTTCCCACTCGGGCTCGAAGGGCGTGACGTTGACGATGATGCCGCAGCGCGCGTAGGTGCTTTTGCCCAAGCAGATGGTCAGCACGTTGCGCGGGATGCGGAAGTACTCCACCGTGCGCGCCAGCGCGAAGCTGTTGGGCGGGATGATGCAGACATCGCTCTCGATGTCGACAAAGCTCTTCTCATCGAAGTTCTTCGGGTCCACCACCGTGCTGTGGATGTTGGTGAAGACCTTGAACTCGGGGGCGCAGCGGATGTCGTAACCGTAGCTGCTGGTACCGTAGCTCACGATCTTGTGGCCGGCGGCGTCCTGCCGGATCTGGCCCGGTTCGAAGGGCTCGATCATGCCGTGCTGCTCGGCCATGCGGCGGATCCATTTGTCGCTCTTGATGCTCATGGTGTGTTTCCTGCGTTTGCCAGATTGTAGGCAGGCGCGGCGGGGCCCTTTCAGTCCGCCGTGAACAGCTGCACCAGCTCCTGGTGCAGCCAGCGGTTGCCGGGGTCGCTCTCGAAGCGTTTGCTCCAGTGCAACGAGACCGTGAAGTCGCGCAGCGGAAACGGCGGCTCGATCAGGGTGTAGCCGCCGGACTCGGCAAAGCTGCGCGCGATGTTGCGCGGCATCACCACCGCCAGATCGGTGGCGCGCACGATGGCCGGCAGCACCATGAAGTGCTCAGTCGTCAGGCGGATGCGGTCTTCCAGCTTGAGCAGGTGCAGGATACGCAAGGTATCCGAATGGGTGCGCCCAGCCACGAACTCCAGCTGCGGCAAGTCGGCCAGCAGGGCGGCCCCGCTGCGCCGCCGGCGTTTGACCTGCGCCGCAAACGGGTGCCCCTCGCGCAGCAGCACGATGTAGCGGTCGGTAAGCAGTTGCACGCGCTGCGTGTCCTTCACCGTGGGCAGGAAACCGAAGGCAAAGTCGATCTGCCCGCTGTCCAGCGCGTCGGGAATCGCGGCCGGCGGCAGCGCCAGCGTCTCGATGCGCACGCCCGGCGCACAGGTGCGCAGGTGCGCCATCAAGTCCGGCAGGAAACGGCCCTCGCCGATGTCGCTCATGTGGATGCGGAAGGTCTTGTGCGACTGCAGCGGGTCAAACCCCACCGTCTCGCCCAGTGCCTGTTCCAGCCCGGCCAGCGCGGTGCGCACCGCCGGCGCCAGCCGATCGGCCTTGGGGCTGGGCTGCACGCCGCCGGGCGCGCGCATGAAGAGCGGATCCTTCACCAGCAGGCGCAGGCGCGTCAGCCCCTGGCTGACGGCGGGCTGCGTCAGGTCAAGCAGTTCGGCCGCGCGACTGACGTTGCGCGTGCGGTAGACCGCATCGAACAGGCGCAGCAGGTTGAGGTCGACGTTCTTGATATTCATTTTTCTAATATTTTTTAGTCATCATATTTTATTGATTGATAAATGAACAACAACGACACTGCGTGCAGAACCAATACGAGGGACAGGCGTGGAAGTCTCATTCACCCAGGAAATCAAGTCCTTGGCACTCGGCCAGGGCGACACCTTTCACGGCGAGGGCATCCTTGCCATCACCAAGGCGCTGCTGCAGTCCGGCGTGGCCTACGTGGGCGGCTACCAGGGCGCGCCGGTCTCGCACCTGCTCGATGTCATGGTGCAGGCCAAGGACTACATGGACGAGCTGGGCGTGCACGTGGAAGCCTGCTCCAACGAGGCCTCGGCCGCCGCCATGCTGGGCGCCTCCATCCATTACCCGCTGCGCGGCGCGGTGACCTGGAAGTCCATCGTCGGCACCAACGTCGCGGCGGACGCGCTGTCCAACCTGGCCTCGCCCGGGGTCAAGGGCGGCGTGCTGATCGTGGTGGGCGAGGACTACGGCGAAGGTGCCAGCGTGATCCAGGAGCGCACCCACGCCTACGCACTCAAGTCGAGCATGATCCTGCTCGACCCGCGGCCCGACCTGCAACGCATGGTGGACATGGTGGAACACGGCTTTGCCCTCTCGGAAGCGTCCAACATGCCGGCCATCCTGGAGCTGCGCATCCGTGCCTGCCACGTGCGCGGCAGTTTCGCGGCGCGCGACAACCGCATGCCGGCCATCTCCACCCGCCACCTGCTGGAGGACCCGGCCGCCTTCGACTACGACCGCCTGGCCCACCCGCCGGTGACCTTCCGCCACGAAAAGCTCAAGCACGAACAGCGCCTGCCGGCCGCGCGCGCCTACATCCGCGCACACCAGCTGAACGAGCTGCTGCCGGGCAAGCACAGCGATCTGGGCATCGTCGTGCAAGGCGGCCTGTACAACACGCTGATCCGCACGCTGCAGCAGTTCGGTCTGGCCGATGCCTTCGGCAACAGCGACATTCCGCTGCTGGTACTCAACGTCACCTACCCGCTGGTGCCGGAGGAGCTGACCGAGTTCTGCGTCGGCAAACGCGCGGTGCTGATGATGGAAGAAGGCCAGCCCGAGTACATCGAGCAGGAACTCGCCACGCTGCTGCGCCGCGCCGACATTCAGACACCGCTGCATGGCAAGGACATGCTGGCGCAGGCCGGTGAGTACTCGGCCGAAGTCATGGCCGGCGGCCTGGAGAAGTTCCTGCGCCAGTACCGCAGCGAACTGCTGAGCGCCAGCGTGCCCGACTGGCTGGCCGGTAACCGTGAACGCCGTACCGCCATAGCCAAGGACCTCGGCCAGCCGCTGCCGGCGCGCCCGCCGGGCATGTGCATCGGCTGCCCGGAACGCCCCGTGTTCTCCGCGCTCAAGCTGGCGCAACAGCAGGTTGGTGACGTGCATGTGGCGGGCGACATCGGCTGCCACGCGCTCGCCACCTTCGAGCCCTTCTCCTTCGGCCATTCCATCCTGGGCTACGGCATGTCACTCGCCAGCCGCGCCGGCGTGTCGCCGGTGATGAACCGTCGCGTACTCTCGGTAATGGGCGATGGCGGTTTCTGGCACAACGGCCTGCTGACCGGCGTGCAGAGCGCGCTCTTCAATGGCGACGATGCCGTGCTGCTGATCTTCAAGAACGGCTACACCTCGGCCACCGGCACCCAGGACATCATCTCCACGCCGGATGACGAGGCCAAGGCCGGCGCCGCCGACAAGCGCGACAGCGTGGTGCATACCAACCAGACCATCGAAAGCACGCTCAAGGGCCTGGGCGTGCAGTGGCTGCGTACCGTGCACACCTACGAGGTCGAGCACGTGCGCAAGACGCTGGTAGACGCCTTCACCTCCGACTTCAACGGCCTCAAGGTCATCGTGGCCGAAGGCGAATGCCAGCTGGAGCGGCAGCGCCGCATCAAACCCTGGCTGGCCAGCCTGCTGAAACAGGGCAAGCGCGTCGAACGCGTGAAGTACGGTGTGGACGAGGACGTCTGCAACGGCGACCATGCCTGCATCCGTCTCTCCGGCTGCCCCACGCTCACGCTCAAGGACAACCCGGACCCGCTCAAGGTCGACCCGGTGGCCACCGTCATCGACGGCTGCGTGGGCTGCGGCCTTTGCGGCGCCAACGCACACGCGGCCACGCTGTGCCCGTCTTTCTACCGCGCCGAGGTCGTGCAGAACCCGCGCTGGCACGAACGGCTGCTGGCCGCGCTGCGTCGCTCCGTGGTGCGCGCGCTGCAGCCCGTCTGAATATGGCCCCCACGCTTGCCACTCCGTGTGCTGCGCTGCCCCCCAAGGGGGCCGCGTTTTGCCTTGGGGCGGCCCGGCGGCAAAACATCCTTCACAAGACATGAACCAACAACCCATTTCCCTGCTCGTCTGCGCTCTGGGTGGCGAAGGCGGCGGCGTGCTGACCGAATGGCTGGTCGAGACCGCGCGCCATGCCGGCTATCCGGTGCAGGCCACCTCCATTCCCGGCGTGGCGCAGCGCACCGGTGCCACCACTTACTACCTGGAAGTCTTCCCGGTGCCGCAGCGCGAACTGGGTGACCAGCGGCCGGTGCTCGGTCTCTACCCGGTGCCGGGCCGGCTGGACGCCCTGCTCTCCAGCGAGCTGCTGGAGACCGTGCGCCAGATCAGCCTGGGGCACGCCAGCCGCGAACGCACGCTGGTGCTCACGTCGTCTGCGCGCGCGCTGACGACGATGGAAAAGATGCAAATGGGCGATGGCCGGCGCGACGCGCAGCAGCTCATGCAGCTGGTGGCCGCCCACAGCCGCGCGCACCACATCGTCGACATGGCCGAACTCACGCGCCAAGCCGGTACCGTGGTCAGCGCCGTCATGCTTGGGTGTATTGCCGCCAGTGGTCTGTTGCCCATGCAGCGCGCCCACTACGAAGCCATCCTGGGCCAGAGTGGCAGCAGTGCCAAGGCCAGCCTGCGCGGCTTCACGCTCGGCTTCGATGCGGTGCAGGCGCAACGCACCCAGGCCCAGTTCATCGAGCAGGTGCTGGCCAAGCCCGCCCCGGCGGCAGCGCCCGCGGCACAGGTTGCGGTACTGCCGGCTAAGGTGGCCACCCTGTTCCCCAGCGTGCTGCACGAGATCATCGCCCTCGGCCATGCCCGTCTGGTGGAATACCAGAACGCCGCCTACGCTGAGCGTTATGTGGCGCGCCTGCAGCAGGTGCTGACCGCCGAGCAGACCAGCGATCCGCAGGGCACGCGCGGCTGGGCCGTGACGCGCGAGATGGCGCGCTGGCTGGCGCTGTGGATGGCGTTTGACGACATCATCCGTGTGGCCGACCTCAAGAGCCGCGCCAGCCGCTGGCAACGCGTCACGGCCGAGGTCAAGGCCGGCGAGGCTGACCTGCTCAAGCTTTACGACCACTTCAAGCCCGGTGCGCCCGAATTCGCTGCCTTGCTGCCGCAGGGCCTGGCGCAGCGCGTGCTGGCCTGGGACCGCCGGCGCGTGCTGGCCGGTAAGACACCCTGGGCGCTGCCGCTGAAGATCGGCACCCATTCGGTCGGCGGCATGCTGGCGCTGCGCGGGCTGGCCTCGCTCAGATGGCTGCGCCCGCTGGGCAGCCGCTATGCCACCGAGCAAGCGCTGATCGAGCAGTGGCTGGCCGCCACGGTCGAAGCCACGCGCCGCCACTGGGCCTGCGGTCATGAGATCGCGCAGTGTGGCCGCCTGATCAAAGGCTACGGCAGCACCAACGAACGCGGCAAGGAGAACCTGCTGCACGTGGTCGAACATCTGGCCACCGGGGGTCGCTTTACCTCGGACGACGAGCGCGCGGCCGCCATCGCGGCGGCCCGCACGGCGGCGCTGACCGACGATGCCGGCCGGACACTCGACCAAACGCTGGTACAACACGGCTTGCCGGCGCGTCCGGTCAAGCCGCAGCCGATCCGCTGGGTGCGCAAGGCGCGGCTGAACCAATAACAAGTTGACAACCTGAAGGAGACGAAGATGAAACCCAACACCCCATCCCGCATGCTGCGCCGCTCGTTGCTGGCCCTGGCCGTGGCGACCACGGGCTTGCTGCCAATGGCACACGCCCAGAGCTGGCCATCCAAGCCAATCAAGGTGATCGTCAACTTCCCGCCCGGCGGCGCCGCCGACCAGCTGGCGCGCATCGTGGGTCAGCCGCTGTCTGAAGCCCTGGGCCAGCCGGTGGTGATCGAGAACCGCGGCGGCGCCGGCGGCAATATCGGTGGTGATGCGGTGGCCAAGTCCCCGGCCGACGGCTACACGCTGCTGCTGAGTTCCGGCGGCATGGTGTCGATCAACCCGCACCTGTATGCCCGCATGCCCTTCGACCCGGCCAAGGACCTGCGCCCGGTGGCCTCGATCGCCCGTATTGCCGTGTATCTGGTCACACGCCCGGAACTGCCCGCCAAGAACGTCAACGAGCTTGTCGCCTACCTCAAGGCCAACCCGGGCAAGGTCACCTTCGGCTCGCCGGGCACCGGCAGTTCACCGCATCTGGCGGCCGAGCTGCTGAAGTCCATGACCGGAACCTACGCGGTCCATGTGCCCTACCGCGGCGGCGGCCCGGCACTGCAGGACCTGCTCGGCGGCCAGTTCGACTTCTGGTTCGACCCCGGTGTAGGCCTGCCGCATGTGCGCACCGGCAAGCTCAAGCTGCTGGCCGTGGGCAGCCCGAAGCGCTCGCCGCTGTTCCCTGACGTGCCGACCATGAGCGAAGCCGGCCTCAAGGGTTTCGATGCCGACTCCTACTTCGGCCTGTACGCACCGGCCGCCACACCCAACGAGGTGGTCACCCGCGTGAATGCCGAGATGAACAAGATCCTGGCCAACGCCTCGATCCGCGAACGCATCGTGGCCCTGGGCGGCGAGGCCGCGCCGGGCACGCCCGCCGACTTTGGCGCCCGCGCCGCGACCGACAGCAAGCGCTTCGGCGAACTGATCAGGTCGCGCGGCATCAAGCCGGATTGAGTCGAGCCATGATTGCCGAGATCGTCACCTTCGACAATCCGGAAAGCGCCACGCGCGAGCAGCTCGTCGAAGGCGCGCTGCAGACCGTGGCGCGCTGGCAGGCCAACCCGGCGCTGGTGCGCAAGCACTACCTCAGCAGCCTGGACCGGCGCCAAGGCATGGGTTTCTACATCTGGCCGTCGATCGAGGCGGCCCAGGCCGGCCACGATGCCGAGTGGATCGCCCAGGCCGAAGCGCGCACCGGCGGCAAGGTGCACATCGCCTACTACGATCTGCTCATGGTGCTGGACAACAGCAACAGCACCCTGACCCAGTATCCGCCCTCCACCCCCTGAACGGGACGCCTGCGACCCGCAAGACTGACACTGCATGAACACAAGCACAGGACGCACCGTGGTCTACACCGTACGCGTCGAGTTCGGCGACTGCGACCCCGCGCGCATCGTCTGGTTTCCCAACTTCTTCCGCTGGATCGACGCGGCCTCGCGCCACTTCTTCATCCAGTGTGGCGTCCCGCCCTGGCACGAAACGGAAAAAACCAGCGGCCTGATCGGCACGCCGCTGGTCGACACCCATGCCCGGTTCGTCAAGACTGCCAGCTACGGCGACACGCTGCAGATCCACACCAGCGTGGCCGAGTGGCGCGACAAGAGCTACGTGCAGCGTTACCAGATCAAGCGCGAGAACGCCGATGGCTCGGTGGACCTGATCATGGAATGCGACGAGGTGCGCATCTTCGCGGCGCACCGCGAGGATGGCAAAGGCATCAAGGCCATTCCCATTCCGCCGGACATCAAGGCACTGTGCACATGAAATAACCGCCTCCCGGGGCGGTTTTTTTATGGATCGATGCGCACTCAGGCGGTGAGCTTGAGCCCCACGATGCCCGCCAGGATGAGGCCCACGCAAACGAGGCGCATCACCGTCACAGGCTCGTTGAAGAGCAGCATGCCCAGGATCACGGTGCCGAGCGCGCCAATGCCTGTCCACACCGCGTAAGCCGTGCCCACGGGCAGGGTGCGCATGGCCAACCCGAGCAGACCGACACTGATGACCATGGCCCCGACGGTGCCCACCGTGGGCCACGGCCGCGTAAAACCCTCGGTGTACTTCAGACCCACGGCCCACACAACTTCCAGCAGACCGGCCAGCACCAGTAACCCCCACGCCATGACATTCCTTCCGGCGCCAACGCGCCACGTGGCCAGGCCGTCCTGGCAATGCGACAAACGCCAGCGGGGTCGTCCTCGCGGCGGGCCTCCTGAGAGCAAGAAGCAGGAGGCCGGCGCCAGTGTAGGCCGGCCAGCCGATGTTGGCGTGAACCGCGAGGATGACCTCGGGAATTTTGGGTGGTAGGCGCGCCACAGCCGGCGCGATGCTCAGACTCCGGCCAGTGCGCGCAGGCCGCCCGGGTCGGTCACCTGCAGCAGACGGCCGGTGCCGCTGATCAGGCTGCGCTCGCGCAGGTGGCGCAGCACGCGTGACAGCGTCTCGGGAGCAATGCCCAGTTGTGCCGCAATCAGGCGCTTGCGCTGCTGCAGCAGCACCGCCATGCACCCCTTGTCGCTGGGCTTGGCGTGGCGCAGCAGCCATTCGGCACAGCGCGCCTCGGCGTCCTTGGCCAAGCGGCTGACCGCCAGTTCGGTCTGGCGCCGGTGCGCCGTGGCCACGTCCTGCAGCACGGTACGCGCCGCCACCGGCATGGCCGCCAGCGACTGGCGGAACTTGGGCAGGGGAATGCGACGCAGCACCACCTCGGACTCAGCCACCGCGTCCACGGCGCTGGGCAGGTTCAGCACGGCGGCCGTGGCTTCGAGCCAGAACGGCCCTTCCACCTCACCCAGCTGATGCTCCAGCGCAGGGCCGTCGAGCACACCGAGCGCCACGCGGCCAGCCTCGATGTACATGGCCCAGCCCGGCGTGGCGCCGCGCTTGAGCAGCACCGATCCGGGCGCCATGACGCGCCGCTCGGCAGACTGGTCCATGAATTCGGCAGGTAGCATGGGCGTGACTTTGCTCCCCTTGCCGCCCGCCGACCTTGAGCGAAATCAAACAAGACGCATGAAACAGCCGTCAGCGGGGCCGAACGGGGTCTAAAGCACCAGCAGGGCGCGGAAATCGTTGACGTTGGTGTGCGTCGGGCCGGTCACCACCAGATCACCCAAGGGCTGGAAGAAACCATAGGCGTCGTTGCGGTCCAGATGACGCTCCACCTTCAGGCCCAGCGCCTGCGCACGCGTCAACGTGTCCGGCGCGACCCAGGCACCGGCGTTGTCTTCCATGCCGTCGATGCCATCGGTGTCGGCCGCCAGCGCCCACACGCCCGGCTGGCCTTGCAACGCCAGCGCCAGCCCGAGGCAGAACTCACCGGCGCGGCCGCCGCGGCCGCGCGACTCGCCGGCCGGCACCGGGCGCACCGTCACCGTGGTCTCGCCGCCGCTCAGGATGACGCAGGGTTTGGCAAAAGGCTGACCGTGCCGGGCCACCGCCCTGGCCAGGGCCGCATGTACCTTGCCCACCTCGCGCGACTCACCCTCCAGCTCGTCGCTCAGGATGTAGGCGTTCAGGCCGGTGGCGCGCGCCTCTGCGGCTGCCGCCTCCAGCGACTGCTGCGGCGTGGCAATCATGTGCACCTGATGACCGGCAAAGCACGCGTCGCCCGGCTTGGGTGTCTCCAGCCCGTTTCTCTCCAGCAAATCGAGCACGGGACCTGGTACATCAATCGCATAGCGCTTCAAAATTGATAGCGCATCGGCGCAGGTGCTGGCGTCCGGCACGGTCGGGCCGCTGGCAATGACCGACGGGTCGTCGCCCGGCACGTCGCTGATGGTCAACGTCACCACACGCGCCGGCGCACAGGCCGCGGCCAGCCGCCCGCCCTTGATGCGCGAGAGGTGCTTGCGCACGCAGTTCATCTCACCGATGTTGGCGCCGCTGTTGAGCAGGGCCTGGTTGATGCGCTGCTTGTCCTGCAGCGTCAGCCCCTCGGCTGGCAGCGTCAGCAACGCCGAGCCGCCACCGGAGATCAGGCACAGCACCAAGTCATCCGCCGTCAAGCCCTGCACCAGCGACAGTATGCGTTCAGACGCCGCCAGCCCGGCCGCGTCGGGCACCGGGTGTGCCGCCTCCAGCACCTCGATGCGCTGCGCCAAGCCGGCCGGGCGTTCGGGTGTGTGGTGGTAGCGCGTGACCACCACACCGGACAAGGGCGCGGCCAGCGGCCACAGCGCCTCGACCGCCTGCGCCATGGCACCGGCGGCCTTGCCGGCACCGATGACGACGGTGCGGCCTTTCGGTGGCGGCGGCAGGAAGGCCGCCGTGTTGTGCAGCGGCAGGGCGCGCCGCACGGCGGCCTGGTACAGATGGCTGAGGAATTCGCGCGGTTGGGTCAACGGGTCAGGGCGGCTCATGCGTCTTTTGTCTCCTGCCGCCATTTTGCCGGCGCCAGTGGTACGAAACACACAAACTGTCACCTCCGGACACGCTATTTGACGCCACAGCCGGCGCGATTTGTGGCAAATTGCAGCCCATACAAAGCTGCCGGTCCGCTATTGCGGCCGGCCTTTCGGATGAGGAGTCCTCCCATGCAACAGTCCCCTGACCGCCGCCAGTTGCTGTTGGCCGCTTCGGCCACCGGCGTCGCCGCCCTGCTGGCCGCCTGCTCCACGCCGCCCGAGCCCAAGGCCGAAGCGCCGGCGCCTGCCGCGCCGCCGACCGTGGCCGCCGTGCCCCCGCCGGAGAAAGTCTCCGATGCCACCACACCGCGCGCCTACCGCCGCGATGCGGCCAGCCACCTGTATGGCAAGAACGGTGAACGCATCTTCAAGGGCAAGCTGCCGCCGCTGCTCTATGCGGTGGGCGTGCTGCAGGTGGAGGTGAACGGTCGTGGTGAAGTCATTGGCACGAGCTGGATGCGCGCGCCGCGCCACGCACCCGAAGTGATGGCCGAGATCGAGCGCACAGTGCGCCAGGCCGCACCCTTCCCGGCGCCGGTGCGCATGGGCCGCGTGACCTACACCGACACCTGGCTGTGGCACAAGAGCGGCCGCTTCCAGCTCGACACACTGACCGAAGGCCAGACCTGAGCCCACCGCAGCCCCACCGTGACGGCCCGCACCTGCGGGCCGTTCTGTTTTGGAGCCGACGCACGCCGCGCCCGATATCATGGCCGCTCGGCCGCCACCGGTCCGCTTGCCAGACTGCCCCCCGCCTGCCTACCGAAACGCCATGCCCCGCTTTGCCGCCAACCTGACCCTGCTGTTCACCGAACTGCCCTTCCTGGAACGCTTCGCGGCCGCCCGCGCCGCCGGCTTCAACGCGGTGGAATGCCAGTTTCCCTATGCCCACGACAAGGCAGCGCTGGCGCAGCAACTGCAGGCCCACGGCCTGCAGCAAGTGCTGCTCAACCTGCCCGCCGGCGACTGGGACGCCGGTGAGCGCGGCATCGCCTGCCACCCGGACCGCGTGGCCGAGTTCCGTGCCGGCATCGACCGGGCCATCGACTACGCCACCGCACTGTCCTGCCCGCAGGTGAATTGCCTGGCCGGCATCGTGCCCGCCGGCGTGAGCCCGGCGCAGGCCGAGGCCACCTTCATCGACAATCTGCGCCACGCCGCCGCGCGCCTGCAGACGGCCGGCATCCGGCTGCTGATCGAGCCCATCAACCGCTACGACATCCCCGGCTTCTTCCTCACCACCACGGCGCAGGCAGCGGCGCTGATCGAGGCCGTGGGCAGCGACAACCTGCACATCCAGTACGACCTCTACCACGCGCAACGCATGGAGGGCGAGCTGGCGGCCACGGTGCAGAAGCACCTGCCGCGCATTGCGCACATCCAGCTGGCCGACAACCCGGGCCGCCACGAGCCCGGCACCGGCGAGATCAACTTTGCCTTCCTGTTGCGCCACCTCGACGCCATCGGCTACACCGGCTGGGTCGGCTGCGAATACAAGCCGCAGGCGGGCACGGTCGAGGGCCTGGGCTGGATCCAGGCCTTGCGCCCGTGAACCAGGCCATGTACGAGGCGCAGCCCCTCCAGAAGCGCACCACCGCGATGCCTGCCGCACACCGGCCGATGCCGAAGCCCCAGGTAGCCAGCACTCTAGGCAAAACGGACGTCGGGTGCTATCATTTTTGTCAGTAACCTGTTTGCCTTGTCGTGAAGCACGCCAGCGCCGCCCCGCGCTGCCCCCGTGCCCACCGCCTCCTGATAACCAATACAACTAGCGTCCAGAATGGAGAACGGCGTTGTGGCCATTGTCGAACGTTGATGCGCCGCTGATCGAGGGCGATCTCTCCACCACCTCGGCACTGGTGGTCGACAGCAATCCCACCTCGCGCGCCATTCTGGTCAACCAGCTGCGCGACTTCGGCGTGGGCTCGGTCTCGCAATGCACCCGGGTGGTGGACGCGCGCCGCCAGCTCGAATTCAAGACCTACGACATCGTCCTGTGCGAGCACTACTTCGGCAAGGACTCCGCCACCGGCCAAGAATTGCTGGACGACCTGCGGCGCAACCAGCTGCTGCCCTTCTCCACCGTGTTCGTCATGGTGACGGCCGAAGCCAGCTATACCAAGGTGGCCGAAGCCGCCGAGTCCGCACTGGACGGCTACCTGCTCAAGCCCCACACGGCCACCGGCCTGGGCGAGCGCCTGCAACAGGCGCGCCAGCGCAAGATCGCCCTGGCCGACATCTTCGGCGCCATCGAGGCCGAGGATTTTGCCCACGCTGCTGATCTGTGCATGCAGCGCTTCGAGAGCCGCGGCGCCTTCTGGCTCTATGCCGCGCGCATCGGCGCCGAACTGCTGATGCGCGTCGACCGCTACAACGACGCGCAGAAACTCTACGAGGCCGTGATCGAGGCCAAGACGCTGCCCTGGGCCAAGCTCGGCGTGGCGCGCGCCCAGCTGGGCGATGGCGAGGCCACGCGTGCCATCAGCACGCTGGAGAACCTCATCACCGAAGAGCCCAGCTACGCCGACGCCTACGACGTGCTGGGCCGCGCCCAGTTCGAGCTGGGCCGCTTTGACAAGGCGCTGGCCACCTACAAGATGGCCTGCACCATGACGCCGCACTCCATCGCCCGCTTGCAGAACCTGGGCATGATGACCTACTACAGCGGCGACCGCGTGGAGGCGGAAAAGATCCTCGGCAAGACGGCGCGCACCGGGCTGGAATCGAAGATGTTCGACCCCCAGACCCTGGTGCTGCTGGCCTTTGCACGGCTGGAAATCGGTGACCGCAAGGGCCTGTCGCACTGCCAGGACGACTTCCACAAACTGCTGGAACGCCACGACAAGAACCCGCGCTACCAGCGCCTGGCCGCCATCGTCAACGCCCTCATTCTGATCATGGACCGGCAGTTCGCCCGCTCGGTGGAGGCCGTGCGCGAGATGGCGGCACGGGTGAAGGATCCCAGCTTCGACTACGAGTCCGCCACCAACCTGCTGGCGCTGATGGGCCAGTTGGCGCACCAGGCCATCCAGCTTGACGAAGTGGACAAGGTGGTGGACACGCTGGGCATGCGCTTTTGCACCAGCCGCTCGCTGGCCGAACTGCTGGCCGGCTCGGCCGGCGTGCACCCTCCATACGCGGAACGCATACGCCTGCGCAATGCGCAGATCCTCAAGCACGCCGAGAACGCCATGACGTTGAGCCTGCGCGGCGACCCCACGGCAGCCGTGAAGGACCTCATCATCCACGGCGAGGAAACGCTCAACGCCAAACTGGTGGAAACCGCCTACCTGGTGCTGCAGCGCTACGCGGCCAAGATCCAGGACCTGGACAAGCTGACCGAGATCGTGCAGGCCCTGCGCGGCCGCTTCGGCCCGGCCAGTGTGCGCCCCACGCTGGGCGAACCGCAACGCGAAGCCGGCGCCCTGCGCCTGCGCACTGGATCACGCACGCCAACCGCAGGCGCCGAGCCCGACGAGGCGTAACAGGTAGAATCCCCAGCACGCACAAGCGACCCCGGAGGTGTGGCAGAGTGGTCGATTGCACCGGTCTTGAAAACCGGCGACGGGCAACCGTCCGTGAGTTCGAATCTCACCGCCTCCGCCAAAGGGCCCGTGCCACCACCGGTCCTTCACACACAGCGTCCCTCACGCCACCCCCGCCACCCGCCGCAGCAGCTGCTGCCCCAGCCACGCGCCCAGCACCATGCTGGCCACGGCGATGAGGCTGGAAACCGACAAGGTGGCAAAGCCGGCCAAGCCCTGGCCAATGGTGCAGCCCATGGCGAGGATGCCGCCCAGCGCCATCAGCACGCCGCCCGCCAGGTTGCGCAGCATCTGCGGCCCGTTGGGCAAGGTCCAGGCGAACTGGCGGCCCACCACGGCGCTGAGCCAGGCGCCGACGAAGGTGCCGAGCACGGTGGCCGAACCGAACTTGAGGCCAAAACCCAGCCGTTCCATGGTGAGGTAGCGCAGCAGGTCCTGCGCGGGCGCCACGAAGGCCAGCGCCGTGGCCACCGGCGTGTCGAACTCATCCGCGCCCGCCACGCTGAGGTACCAGCTCAGGGCCACCAGCGCACCCACCAAGGCGCCGGCCAGCGGCTGACGCCAGCCCCGCCAGGCCGAGCCCTGCGGCGCGCGCAGCAGGTAGAGCGCTGCCAGTATCAGCAAGCCGGCGATGACCGCCCAGGTCGGCACGGCTCCCAGCAGCGCCGGCAGGCTGGCCGCCGGCAGCTGCACCGCCGGGCCGGCCAGCCGCTCGCGCACCGGGGCCAGCACGCCTTCCAGACTGGCCATGATGGCCAGCACGAACACCAGCCAGGTCAGCAGGGCCGCGCCCTGACCTTGCGCGGCGCGCACCACCAGCCGGCCTGGACAACCGCCCGCGAACATCATGCCGGCGCCGAACAGCGCGCCACCCACCACCAGCCCCAGCAGGGGCACGCTGGCGCGCAGGTAGGGCGTGCCGGAGAGATCCACCAGGCCCGCACTGGCCAAGCCCTGTGTGCCGAGCAGGGCAACGGCCATGGCCAGCACGAAAGCGCGCAGGCGGGCCTGGTCCTTGCCCTCAAAGGCATCGGCCAGCGCGGCGCGGGCACAGAAGGCACTCCGTTGCAGCACCACGCCCAGCAGGACGCCCAGGATAAGGCCGGCCCAGACGGTCAAGCCCAAGGCGTTGTTGGCGGCATCGTTGTTCAAGCTCAAGTCCTTTCAGTTTGACGCACCGCATCCGCGCGGCCGTGGTTCAGCTCCACAGATCCAGCGGCGGGTCATGCACCACGGCACGCAGGATGTCGGTGCGCGAGACGAAACCCGTCAGGTAGCCCTCGCTATTGACCACCGGCAAGCCGGGCAGATGGGTATCGAGCAGCACGCGTGCCACGCGGCGCAGATCGGTTGCCTCGTCTACCGCCGTGATAGGCGTCCACATGAGTTCGGCCACCGGCTGCGCCAGTAGCGCGCGCCAGACCAACGCGCTGGTGTCGGGCAGCGGCAGGCGCTCGGGTCGCAGCAACTCAGCGCGCGTGAGCAAGCCCACCAGCCCACCTTGTGCGTCCACCACCGGCGCCTGCCCCAGGCCCTGGGCGAAGAGCAACTGCCAGGCGTCGAGCAGTGGCATGTCGACCGGCACGGTGGTCACGCCGCGGGTCATGACGTCGGCCACCCGGCTCAGCGGGTGGCGCTGCAGTTGCGGCGCTGCGGCCTTGGCGTAGGCGGCCAGCGGGCTACGCGGCGCGCCGACGGATCCGCCCGGCGCGGGCACCGGGACGGCCGGCGGCTGGGTCAGCACATGCTCCTGCATGGGCTCGATGGCGCGTGCACGCGCTGCCGCGCGCACGGCGGTGACCTGGCGCAAGTCTTCCATCGCGCCCTTGAACACCCGCCCTGTCACGCCGTAGACCGAGAACATGTCGCCCCTCCGTGTGGTGATGCGCCGACTATAGCGGTGTAGCCCGCTGCCCCTAGTCAGCCAGGAAGAGCGACTGCAGGTCACTCAGGAAATCGAAGCCGCGCTCGGTGGGCAACACGCGGGCCAGATCGCGCGTGATCCAGCCTTTGCGCTCGGCCTCCTCCAGCCCGTGCTGGATGGCGGTGAGCGCCAGGCCGGTGCGTTCGCTGAACTCGGCCAGCGCAAAGCCCTGGCGCAGCCGCAACGCATTCAACATGAACTCGAACGGCAGGTCGGCGCGTTTCACTTCCTCTTCCTGCGCCATGGCCTGGCCGGCCAGCGCGCGTTCCATGTACAGGCGCGGCTCGCGCGTGCGCACCTGGCGCACGATGCGGTGGGCAAAGCTGAGCTTGCTGTGCGCGCCGGCGCCAATGCCCAGGTAATCACCGAACTGCCAGTAGTTCAGGTTGTGGCGGCAGTGGTGGCCTGGCCTGGCGTAGGCCGAGACCTCGTAGCGCTGCAGCCCGGCCAGGCCGGTGCGCTCGGTCAGCAGGTCGAGCATGGCATAGGCCTCGTCGTCCTCTGGCACCTGCGGCGGGTGCTTGGCGAAGTAGGTGTTGGGCTCGATGGTCAGGTGGTAGATCGAGAGGTGCGGCGGCGCAAAGGCCAGCGCCTGGTCCACGTCCTGGCGCAGCTCGGCCAGCGTCTGGCCCGGCAATGCATACATGAGGTCGAGGTTGAAGGTGTCGAAGCTGCGCGCGGCTTCCTCCAGCGCGGCCAGCGCCTGGGCGCGGTCGTGCACGCGGCCGATGGCCTGAAGGTGGGCGTCGTTGAAGCTCTGCACGCCTACCGACAGGCGCGTGACGCCGGCGGCCCGGAAGGCGCGGAAGCGGTCTTTCTCAAAGGTGCCGGGGTTGGCCTCCAGCGTGATCTCGCAGTCGGGGCTGAGCTTCAGGCGCGCGCGCAGGGCCGAGATCAGCCGCTCGATGGCCTCGGGTGAAAACAGGCTCGGGGTGCCGCCGCCGAAGAAGATGCTGACGACACTGCGGCCCCAGATCAACGGCAGCGCCGCATCCAGGTCGGCCAGCAAGGCGTCGATGTAGCGCTGCTCGGGCAAGTCGCTCCATTCGGCGCCGGGCCGCCCCAAGCCGGATGCGCCCCCTCGGGGGGCCGACGCCGCGGGCGTCTTGGGGGCCAAGGAAATCTCGTGCGAGTTGAAGTCGCAGTACGGGCACTTGCGGATGCACCAGGGCAGGTGCACGTAAAGCGACAGCGGCGGCAGGCTGCTCAGTTGCAACGTGCCGGGGCGCAGGTAATGCTGAATATCGTGCATCGCCTCAGAGCCAGTTCTGACGGATCAACTCGACCATGGCCTTGGCTGCGCGGCCGCGGTGGCTGTTGGCGTTCTTCACCTCGGTGGACAGCTCGGCGAAGGTCTGGCCGAATTCGGGGATGTACATCACCGGGTCGAAGCCGAAGCCGTTGCTGCCGCGGCGCTCGCGCGCGATCTCGCCGCTGACGCGGCCCACCGCGATCAGCGGCTCCGGGTCGTCGGCCGAACGCAGCGCCACCAGGGTGCTGACCATGGCGGCACGCCGGTTGTCGATGTGCTGCATCTGCTCCAGCAGCGCGGTGACGTTGTTGTCATCGCCCTTGGCATAGCCGAACTGGGTGGCATAGTAGGCGGTGTCCACGCCGGGCAGGCCGCCAAAGGCGTCGACGCACAGGCCGGCGTCGTCGGCCAGCGCCGGCAGGCCGCTCAGGCGCGCGGCGTGGCGCGCCTTGGCCAGCGCGTTCTCGACGAAGGTGCGGTGCGGCTCCTCGGCTTCGGGAATGGCCAGGTCACCCTGCTTCACCAGCTCCAGTCCGAGCGGCGCCAGCATGGCCTGCAGCTCGCGCAGCTTGCCCTGGTTGTTGGAGGCCAATACCATTTTCTGCATCAAATCGTGCTCCGTACCTTAAGGGGAAAGCGCCGCCAGCTATTACTTTGATAGCGCCTCGGTCTGCAGGCGGATCAGCTCGGCAATGCCCTGGTCGGCCAGTTCAAGCAGGGCGTCCATCTCCTCGCGGCTGAAGGCCACACCCTCAGCCGTGCCCTGCACTTCAATGAAGTGGCCGGCGCTGGTCATCACCACGTTCATGTCGGTGTCGCAGGCCGAGTCTTCGACATATTCAAGGTCGAGCAGCGGCGTGCCCTGCACGATGCCGACCGACACCGCCGCCACATGGCCGGTGATGGGCGACTCGCTCAAGGTGCCGGCAGCCAGCAGCTTGTTCACTGCGTCCTGCGCCGCGACGAAGGCGCCGGTGATGGCCGCGGTGCGGGTGCCGCCGTCGGCCTGCAGCACGTCGCAGTCGAGCGTGATGGTGCGCTCGCCCAGCTTGGCCAGGTCAAACACCGCGCGCAGGGAGCGGCCGATGAGGCGCTGGATCTCCTGCGTGCGGCCGCTTTGCTTGCCGCGCGCGGCCTCGCGGTCGCTGCGGGTGTGGGTGGCACGCGGCAGCATGCCGTACTCGGCCGTGACCCAACCCTCGCCGCTGCCGCGCTTGTGCGGCGGCACGCGTTCTTCCACCGAGGCGGTACAGAGGACGCGCGTGTTGCCGAACTCGATCAGCACCGAGCCTTCGGCATGCATGGTGTAGTGGCGGGTGATGCGCACCGGGCGCAGCTGGTGGGCGGCGCGCTGGCCGCTGCGGAGGTAGTCGCTCATGGTGGATCTCTCTTGCTGACAGTGAAAGGGCAGGCCCCGCCGGCCGCCATCAGGCCTTGCGCGCGGCAGTACGGCGGATGGCTTCGTTGATCTCGGCGATGGAGCGTTCGATGGTCTCGTCGTCCAGGTCTTCATGGACGTTGTCGAGCATGCTGGCCTGCACCGTGGAGGCGAAAACGCCTTCGTTGATGCTGTCGGTGCTGACGCCGCCGCGGGTGGCCTCGAAGGCGTCGGGCGTCTCCCATTCGAGCGCAATCACGGTGACGTTGTCGCTGCCGCTGCCGGCCTTGGCCAGCGCCTTTTCCACCAGGTCGGGTACGGAATGGGACACCGGCTTGAGGCCGAGGTCGTAGACGATCTCGACGTCGCTGAGCGAACTCCACAGGCCGTCGGAGCACAGCAGGATCTTGTCGCCCTGCTGCAGGCTGACCGGGCCGGTGATGTCGAACACCGGCGCGGCCGGCGAACCCAGGCAGGTAAACAGGATGTTGCGGTTGATCTTCTCGCCCGTGCGGGTGAGCGGCACCTCGTCCTGCCGCTGCTCCAGGTAGGAGTGGTCACGCGTGCGTGCCAGCATCTCGCCGTCACGCACCATGTACAGGCGCGAGTCGCCGCAGTGCACCCAGGTCACGCTGCCGTCCTGGATCAGCGCCGCCACCAGGGTGGTGCGCGGCGAGTCGAGCATGCCCTTGTCGGCGGCGTAGCGCAGGATCTGCCGGTGCGCCGCCAGCACCGCGCTGGCCAGGAAGGCGCGCGGGTCGGCGATCTCGGGCCGGGCTTCCTTCTGGAACAGCGCCGCAATCACCTGCAGCGACAGCTGGGCCGCGATCTCGCCTTCGGGGTGGCCACCCATGCCGTCGGCCAGCAGGAACAGACCGGCATTGCGGGTGTAGCAATAGCCCATGCGGTCTTCGTTCGTCTCGCGACCGCCCTTGCGGCTGACCTGGTAAACCGAAAATCTCATCGTTGCTTTCCGCCCACGACGGGCATGGCCTTCACGCTCTTCTTGGTGTCCGCCACCATGGTGTCGAACTGCAGGCGCATCTTTTCACCCATGGTGAGCTTGGTGTAGCGGCGCTCGCCTTCGCGGCTGAGCTCCTTCTGCAAGGCAAACACCGACTGCGGCCTGGACAGCGGATCAAGCGCCATGCACCACTCCACCACCTCGATCAGGTTGTCGGAATAGACTCCGCGCAGGCGCGACAGCGCAATGGTGATGCGATCCTTCTCCAGCCGCTGCGGCGCCTCGTTGGGCGGGTAACCTTGCATGCAGGCGTAGATGCAGGCGCCGATGGCGTAGATGTCGGTCCATGGACCCATGGCGGCGTCGCGCCGGTACATCTCGGGCGCGGCAAAGCCGGGCGTGTACATGGGGCGGATGAAGTTGCCTTCCTTGCTCAGCACCTCGCGCGCGGCGCCGAAGTCGATCAGGACTGACTTGTTGTCATCGGTGATGAAGATGTTGGCCGGCTTGATGTCCAGGTGCAGCATCTTGTGCTGGTGCACGATGCGCAGGCCGCGCAGAATCTCGTCGAACAGCGAGCGGATGGTGGACTCGCGGAACACCTTCTGCTGCTTGAGATCGCGCGCGGTGATGATGAACTCCTGCAGGGAGGCCCCTTCCAGGTAGTTCATCACCATGTAGACGGTTTCGTTCTCGCGGAAGAAGTTGAGCACGCTCACCACCGAGGGGTGGGAGATCTGCGCCAGCGCGCGGCCCTCTTCAAAGAAGCTCTTCAGGCCGAGGCGGTAGAGCGAGAGTTTTTCCGGCGGTACCTGCGGCAGCAGCTGCCCGGGCGCCCTCGACACCAGCGACGAAGGCAGGTACTCCTTGATCGCAACCTGCTGCCCTTCGGCGTCCTGCGCCAGATAGACCACCCCGAAGCCCCCGGCCGCCAGCTTGCGCAGGATGCGATAACCGCCTATGGCGGTCTCCGGCGGCAAGGGAGCGGGTTTGACCTTTGACATAATTTGGGAGATCGGGCACTCGAAGACTGCGCGCAAGCCGGTTATTCTTGGGCACGTTCCACAGATCAAGAATCGCGATGCCAGTTTACAGTATGACTGGCTATGCCAGTGCCCAGCACGGCGCAGCCACCGCCCCTTCCGAACACGAGCCGCGCGGCGCTGCCAGCAGCCAGCTCGGCCTCGAAATCCGCTCGGTCAACAGCCGCTTTCTCGACCTCACCTTCCGCCTGCCGGAGGAGCTGCGCCAGTTCGAGCCGACGCTGCGCGAACTGCTGACCGCCAGCCTCAAACGCGGCAAGGTGGAAGTGCGCGGCTACGTGGAAAGTGGCGCCGCCACTGCCGTGAGCGAGCCTTCGCCGCGCCTGCTGCAGCGCCTGGGCACGGCGCAGGACAGTATCCGCGCCTGGCTGCCGCAGGCGACCCCGCTGAGCGTGGCCGACGTGCTCAAGCTCGCCGCCAACGAACAGTCCGGAACGCGCGACTGGAGCGAGGCCGTGATGCCGCTGGCCGAACAGGCCCTCAAGGCCCTGCTGGCCGCGCGCCAGCGCGAAGGCGAGCGATTGGCCGCCATGCTGCTGGAGCGCATCACGCAGTTGCGTGCGCTGGCGCAGCAGGCTGGCCCGCTGGTGCCGCAGCTGGTCGAACAGCAACGCCAGCGCTTTCTGGAGCGCTGGAAGGAAGCCATGGCGCTGACCGACGGCAGCACGCTGCCGGAGGCCGCGCAGGACCGCGCCCTGACCGAGGCCACCGCCTTTGCCATCCGCATCGACGTGGCCGAAGAGATCACGCGCCTGGGCTCGCATCTGGACGAGCTGGAGCGTCTGATCAGACGAGGCGGCGAGATCGGCAAGCGGCTCGACTTTTTGATCCAGGAACTGCACCGCGAGGCCAACACCCTGGGCTCCAAGTCCGCCGCACTGGAGCTCACGCGCATCTCGGTCGACATGAAGGTGTTGATCGAGCAGATGCGCGAGCAGGTGCAGAACATAGAATGAGCCGCTCTTAAGCCAGCCCCCGTTTCCCCGACGCCCTCATGGATCATCCCGGCAACCTTTTTGTCATCGCCGCCCCCAGCGGGGCCGGCAAGTCCAGCCTGGTCAAGGCACTGCGCGAGCGCGACCCGCAATTGCAGCTCTCGGTCTCGCACACCACGCGCGCGCCGCGCGGGCAGGAGCAGAACGGGCGCGAGTACTACTTCGTCTCCCCCGCCGCCTTCGACGCCATGGTGCAGGCCAACGCTTTCCTGGAGTGGGCCCACGTGCACAGCCAGCGCTACGGCACCTCGCGCCAGGCGGTGGAGGACAAGATCCGGGCGGGGGACGACATCATCCTGGAGATCGACTTTCAGGGCGCGATGCAGATCAAGCAGCAGTTCCCCAATGCCGTGACCATCTTCATCCTGCCGCCGAGCTGGGAAGAACTGCGCGCGCGGCTGGAAAAACGCGGCGAGGACGGCCCGGACGTCATCGCCCTGCGGCTGCAGAATGCCGCCACCGAGATGGCCCAGGCCGAAAAGTTCGACTTCGTTATAATCAACGAATCGTTCGACCGCGCGCTGTCCGACCTCCAGTCGGTGGTGCACGCCCAGCGCCTCAAGTTCGCGTACCAGCGCCGCGCCCGGGCGGAAACCTTCCAGGCGTTGCGTCTGCCCTAATGGTCGCTCCCTAGCTTTCCGGAGAAATTTCATGGCCCGTATCACCGTCGAAGACTGCCTGCAGCAGATCCCCAACCGCTTTCAGCTGGTGCTGGCCGCGACCTACCGCGCCCGCATGCTGAGCCAGGGGCACACCCCCAAGATCGAGAGCAAGAACAAGCCGGGTGTGACCGCCCTGCGCGAGATCGCCGCCGGCAAGGTCGGCGTCGAGATGCTCAAGAAGGTGCCGGTCTGAGTCGACCGCTGCCCCCTTGAAGAAAGCACCGCCCGGCGGTGCTTTTTTTATGCCCCGGCGCCGGCAGCAGCCAACGGCTATATTCGAGGGGTGAGTACCGTGCTCAAATCCCCCGCCAACCAGCCGCCGCGCCCGGGCGCCGGCTCGTCGGCTGCGCCCAGCCCGGCCGCCGCCAATGCGGCCGCGGCCAGTTTTGCCGGCCTCACTGCCAAGCTCGACTACCTCTCGCCCTCCGACGTGGAACAGGTGCGCCAGGCCTACCGTTATGCCGACGAGGCCCACCTGGGCCAGTTGCGCAACAGCGGTGAACCCTACATCACCCACCCGATCGCTGTGGCCGCGCAATGCGCCGAGTGGAAGCTCGACGCCCAGGCCCTGATGGCCGCGCTGCTGCACGACGCCCTGGAAGACTGCGGCATCACCAAGACCGAGCTGATCGAACGCTTCGGCTCGCCGGTGGCCGAGCTGGTGGACGGCCTGACCAAGCTCGACAAGCTGCAGTTCAACACCCGCGAGGAAAGCCAGGCCGAGTCCTTTCGCAAGATGCTGCTGGCCATGGCGCGCGACGTGCGCGTCATCCTCGTCAAGCTGGCCGACCGCACACACAACATGCGCACGCTGTCGGATGTACCGCGCAGCAAATGGGCGCGCATCGCGTCCGAGACGCTGGAAATCTACGCCCCCATTGCCTACCGCCTGGGGCTGAACCAGACCTACCGCGAACTGCAGGACCTGGCCTTCCGCCACCTGCGGCCCTGGCGCTATGCCATCCTGGCCAAGGCGGTGGCCAAGTCGCGCAGCCGCCGGCGCGACCTGATCCAGAAGGTGCAGAAGGAAGTGGAGACCGCCTTCGCCGCCACCGGCATGCAGGTGCGCATTGCCGGGCGCGAGAAGACGCTTTACTCCATCTACCGCAAGATGGACGAGAAACACCTGAGCTTCGCCCAGATCAGCGACATGTACGGCTTTCGCGTCATCGTGCCCACCCTTGGCGACTGCTACACCGGCTTGGGCACGCTGCACCAGCTCTACAAGCCGGTGCCGGGCAAGTTCAAGGACCACATCGCCATTCCCAAGCTCAACGGCTACCAGTCGCTGCACACCACGCTGGTCGGCCCCTCCGGTGTGAACGTCGAATTCCAGTTGCGTACCGAGGCCATGCACGTGGTGGCCGAGTCCGGCGTGGCGGCGCACTGGCTGTACAAGGCCAAGGAGCCCGACAGTCCGACGGCCGCCCGGCTCGGCGCGCAGTGGCTGCAGTCGCTGCTCGACATCCAGAACGAGACGCGCGACGCGGCCGAATTCTGGGACCACGTCAAGGTGGACCTGTTCCCCGACGCGGTCTACGTCTTCACACCCAAAAGCAAGATCATGGGCCTGCCGCGCGGCGCCACCGTGGTGGACTTCGCCTACGCCATCCACAGCGACATCGGCGACCGCACCATGGCCGCACGCATCAACGGTGAACAGGTACCGCTACGCACCGAACTCAAGAACGGCGACGTGGTGGAGGTCATCACCGCGCCGGTGTCGTCGCCCAACCCGGCTTGGCTGGGTTTTGTGCGCACCGGCCGGGCGCGCTCCAAGATCCGCCACCACCTCAAGACCCTGGCCCAGGCCGAGTCGGAAGCGCTGGGCGAAAAACTGCTGCTGCAGGCGCTGCGCGCCGAGGGCATCGACAAGTTCCCGGCTGACGACGACGCCGCATCGCGCGCCGGCATCTGGGACAAGGTGCTGCGCTTCACCGGCAACCGCAACCGCGCCGAGCTGCTGACCGACATCGGTCTGGGCAAGCGCGTGGCGTCCATCGTGGCCAAGCGCATGGTGGCGCTGCTGGCTGAGAGTGGCGAGAAGCCCGACGCCCTGCTGCTCACGCGTGAACGCTTCACCGCCCATGAGGCCACGGCCCAGGGCGCCGTCACGGTGGACGGCAGCGAGAACGCTTCGGTGCAGTTCGCCAGCTGCTGCCGCCCGGTGCCGGGCGATGCCATCGTCGGCTACCTCGGCCGCGGCGAAGGCCTGGTGGTGCATCGCGAAGACTGCGCGGTGGCACGCCGGCTTTACAACAAGGACAACGAGCGTTTCATCGGCGTCGACTGGGCCGACGAGCCCGTGCGCTCGTTTGAAACCGGCATCGTGGTGACGGTCACCAACGGGCAGGGCGTGCTGGCGCGCGTGGCCTCGGCACTGGCCGCCTCCGAGGCGGACATCACCCACATCGACATGGGGCAGGAAGCCGCGCAGGAAACCACCGACCTGCGCTTCGTCATCGCCGTGCACGACCGGGCCCACCTGGAAACCGCCCTGCGCAACCTGCGGCGCACGCCGTCGGTGCTGCGCGCTGAGCGCGTCTCGCCCAGCGCCTGAGGCTCAGGGCGCAACCGGCGCCGGGTAGCGCACCGCCAGCACCTCGATCTCCTCCGCCCCCAGTGGGGTGACCAGCTTGACCACATCGCCTTCGCGCGCCTTGAGCAGGGCACGGGCAATGGGCGAGATCCAGCTCACCTGCGCCTGTGCGCTGTCGGCCTCATCGATACCCAGGATGGTGATGGTGCGTTCACGGCCCGACTCATCCGCATAGGTGACGGTGGCACCGAAGAACACCTGGTCGCTGCCGTGGTGCACGCTCGGATCGGTGACTTCGGCGATCTCCAGCCGCTTGGTCAGGAAGCGGATGCGGCGGTCAATCTCGCGCAAGCGCTTCTTGCCATAGAGGTAGTCGCCATTCTCCGAACGGTCGCCGTTGCTCGCCGCCCAGTGCACCACCTCCACCACCTTGGGCCGCTCGTTGTCGATCAGCTCCATCAGCTCCGCGCGCAGGCGCGCATAGCCTTGCGGCGTGATGTAGTTCTTGCCACCGGCCGGCAGTGGCGGCAGCTGCGGATCGTCATCGTCCGCCGCATCGGTTTCCTTGGTAAAGGCCTTGCTCATGGTGTTTGCCCTCGCACCTGAACGGAACGCAAGAAAAAAGCCTGCAACTTTGCAGTTGCAGGCTTTTTATTTGGTGCGGCTGGCAGGAATCGAACCCACGACCCCTTGGTTCGTAGCCAAGTACTCTATCCAGCTGAGCTACAGCCGCTAAAAAATAAATTATAGCACGATATTTGAAGCTTTCCGAAGTCGCCGTTGTTCAAGGGGCAATTTGCCCCCAACACCTGTGGCCTACATTGTGGAAAACTCGCCGGACAAGTCGCGCAAGCCTCACCGTTATTGGCTTGGCGGCCCATGCTTACAAAACGGGCAGTAGAAATGGTAGGGCGTGAGGGACTTGAACCCCCGACCAAGGGATTATGAGTCCCCTGCTCTAACCAACTGAGCTAACGCCCCGACCGAAGGCGAGATTGTAAGGGCCTACTTGCTGTGGCTCAGGGCATTGCTGACCAGCTTGGACGTGATGTCCACGATCTGGATCATGCGGTCGTAGGGCATACGCGTGGGGCCGATCACCCCCAGTGTGCCAACCACCTGGCCGTCCACCTCGTAGGGCGCACTCACCACCGACAGCTCTTCAAACGGCACCACCTGGCTTTCGCCGCCGATGAAGATGCGCACACCCTCGGCCTGGCCTGTGATGTCAAGCAGACGCATGAGCTGCGCCTTCTGCTCGAAGAGGTCGAAGGCCCGGCGCAACTGGCTCATGTCGCTGGAAAAATCGCTGACAGACAGCAGGTTGCGTTCGCCGGCGATCACCACCTCGTCCTGCGCCTGCGCCATGGCTTCGGTGCCCACCGTCACGGCAGCCTGCATCAGGGTGGCGATCTCGCCTCGCAGGCTTTCCACCTCGCCCTGCAGGCGCTCCCGCACCTGCTCGATGGTCAGGCCCATGTAGTGGGTGTTGAGGTAGTTGGCGGCCTCCACCAGCTGCGACTGGGTGTAGTCGGTCTCGGTGAAGATGACGCGGTTCTGCACGTCCCCATCCGGCGAGACCAGGATGACCAGGATGCGCCGCTCCGACAGGCGCAGGAACTCGATATGCCGGAACACCGAGGTGCGTCGCGGCGCGATCACTACACCGACGAACTGCGACAGGTTGGACAGCAGGTTGGCCGCGTTGGAGATCACCTTCTGCGGCTGGTCCGGCGCCAGGCTGGGCGCCGCAAATTCACCACGCTGCACGGTGAGCATGGTGTCCACGAACAGCCGGTAGCCACGCGCCGTGGGCACACGCCCGGCCGAGGTGTGCGGGCTGGCGATCAGGCCCAGTTCTTCGAGATCGGCCATGACGTTGCGAATGGTGGCCGGCGAGAGCTCCAGCCCCGAAGCACGCGACAAGGTGCGCGACCCCACCGGCTGCCCTTCCGCGATGTAGCGCTCGACCAGCGCTTTCAGCAACAACTTGGCACGATCATCGAGCATGAAATCATTTTACTTATCCTGGGTCGCCAAGGTTGCCCGCCTAGCGGGACTACCGCTACAACCCGCTATGGACGATCGCCATGCGTGAAGGCGAACGCGCAAGCTCCAAGTTAGGTTTTTTTGCACTGAGTGCCGTAGGGCGTCTTCTCGGTGTGCGCAGCCTTCCCGGGAAATGTCTTGCGCAGTTGGTCTGACCTTACTCGTAGCGGCTGAGCTTCGTTTGCTTTTCCAGTCTGTTCTAACGCCATTGCGTACTCATCTAGATAGTCGGCGTAACCAACGGGATCCTTCGTTTCCACCTGAAGCTTCTCGAATTCCGCTTTAACCAGACTGTATTGCTCAACCGCTTCTGCATACTGCTTCCGGTCGAAGTGCGTTCGCCCAAGTTCGTAGGCTGCCATGTACGCCGGTCCACCAGACGCAGCATCGAGCCGATACGCCTCCTTGAGTGCAAACTCGGCTTCTACCCACTCGCACACGACTCCCGATGCTCTCCCATATTCATAGTGGGCCACAGCCAAGGCCCGATCGTTCATGCGCGCTAGTCTTGCGTTGATAACTGCCCTGCGCCAGTTTTCTCGAGCGACGGCCCAGTCTCCGCGCTGAGAGGCAGAAACACCTGCGTTTGCATACCGGTGTGCGGTGCTCTCGTTAATGGCGCAACCGGAAAGCACAACGCAAGCAACCAGTGCAACACCAAGTCTTAGATCCATTGTTTGGACTCCGTACGTATGATGGAAAAAATGCCGAAGCGATTCGCGGCTGAACATATTCAGTTGGCCTTATTCTAGAAACCCAACTCGCTAGGGCCTATCACCAAAATGGGGGTAAACGTCCTCGTTACTGACACCTTCCGTAAGGACCGCCCTTGGCCGTTAACTGCCACAGGGTCGTTTTACTTATCCTGCGTCACCACGGTAGCCAGCCTAACGGAACTACGGCTACGACCCGTCGCAACCCCTCGCGCCCAACAAAGAGAACGTTCGAGATCCGAGCTAGGCCGTCGGGCGTCGGCGCTTGAGCAATGGACCGGGCGTCATGCCTGGTTGCGTACGTTAAGAATCACCAAGAGCAGAGATCCGACCTAATCGACGCCCGCTTGACAGGGTGGGATAACAGCGGAACCGTTAGTCGAAACTTTTTGAGGGAACGAAAGTACAGTTGATCAACTCAGGTGCTGCGTCTCTGGCATATCCAGTGCTGACGCCTGGTCCGTAGGTGACCGTAGTCCCAGCCACGCCGGATTTTCCAGTGAAGTGAACGAAGTAGGACTTGCCGACCTCAACAGACAGAGTGGTCGCCTTGTTCAAAATTAGTCCGTCAAGAAGGCCCCAATCCGTTCCAATCCTGTACGTTCCTTGCTTCAATCGAAGGATGGTATAGCTATATGTTGGTAGTTCGGCGACCGCAACGCCATTGATCGTTATATCTGGCTTCCTCAAGTACGGGGCAGTATGAAGGCGAAAGACATACACAATCGCAGTGTCAGATGTGCTCTCAACAGCAGAGAATTTTGGTCCGACGGTTGGTGTTGTGCAACCAACCAATACCAAAACAAAGAAGGCCAGAAGAATTCGCATCTTCATATTTAAGCCCGACGCCATGTAGATAGCAGGCTCTGCGAGCTGATACTGCACCTGCGAAATCGCCCTGTCATTCGACCCTCCATTTTCGCTTCTGGCAATTATTTGTTACTTAGTCTACAGGTATCCGGTGCAGGCGCCGACGGGCGAGGCTCACAGCCCCCCCCTTTTGGCCTACAACCGCCGCTGAGTCAATTTACTTATCCTGCGCCACCCAGCTAGCCGTCACGGTCAGCCGGCGTTTGCAGTGCCTGTGCAGAACCAACAATCAATGGCCATGCCGCGAGACCAACCCCACAGAGGATGTAAGTAACCCAAATCGGCCAGATCTTGAGCAGGAAATACTCCACCGCAGCGACTCCCCAAAGTGCAATACAGACCCATGCCCACAACTTGAGCCGGCGCGAGTCACGGACTTGTTCTTCAGTAGGCTGGGGTTGCCATTTCGGAGGTGCCGACAACACCTCGCGCATTTCACGGTAGATTTTTTTACCCATTCCTCGCCCCCAGCAAGTTAGCACTGCCCGTTTTTACGCCAGCAGCATAGTCTTTTCTACACAAGTTAGATTACTTATTCTGCGTCAACAGGATAGCCAACCTAGCGGGACTTCGACTCTCGACCCGTTGCGGACGAACGGCTTTTCCTGAAGCGGACCTTCACCCTTGGTGTAAGCGAGGTGACTTGGCTAGCCGGCGCAGAATCTTTCGATGGAGGGATTAAGCATCACAGGGGAGAGCACTTCACGCCGATGACGTCGTTGTATTGCCCTTCCGGCCAACTGATGGCTCGCCAGCGGTATGTGCCAGGTCCTATGAAGCGCATTTCCCACTCTCGATACTCCTCAGGAATATTTGGCAGGTCTGAGCCGTATCGAATGACGATGATGTTTGGAAAACTTCTGAGAATCTCAGCAGAGTACCGCTCCACCTCTTGGCCTGACCCGATCATCCACTTGCGATCATTCTTAAACGTCAGCGTCTTCCGATCCGCGGACACCTCCAGTTGCTGGTGCAAGTTGTCAGCTCGACACCCGAACTGATGGCGTGTGCTTTCGGCCCACTCCCCTGAAAGCAACGACCAGTCAAACACCTGTTTGTCGGGTCCTCGGGCTACTGTGCCGGCGCAGCCAGCAAGAACGACGCATATAAGTGCAACACTGCCTGCTTTCATTTTTTGCTCCCCTTTTGCTTGGCGCGAACTACTCGCTCCGTTCATTCTATGGACCAACAAGGGCGATTAAAAATACACAGTGACGAGCTAGGAAGCTTTTTACTTATCCTGCGTCACCAGGATAGCCAGCCTAGCCGGATTACAGCTTACGACCCATAGCGGCCCCTAGCCCAGCGAAGCGGGGCGTTCAAACGTCACAATGAGATTCATATGAAGATTATTCTCAACAGCGATGAGTTCAAAGCGTGGCACGAAGTCGGCCACGCTACTGTTTGCTTGCATCTAAGTGGCGACATAAGAAGCATCGAATTTCTTGAAGGGGATGCGCGGGGCTTCGCAGTTACTCGTGGTTGCTTCGTTATGCCGGACACAGAACGAAGTGTTGCGTGCGGCGGGTTCGCTGCTGAGTTCTATTTGTTGCGGGCTGGTTTTATCGAAGGGGTCGACTTAAGTGACCCTGAGGCCGTCGCAGCAGTTAGCGACCAGGTTTTTAGCAATGCTTGGGACGACCATCAGAAATTTATCGGTCGCACAGTAACTGAAGACAATGATTTCACAAAGGAGGAAAAGGAGAAATTCATGAACTACGCGATAACGCGTGTTGCCCCGATTTTCGATATGTACTTTTCAGAAATGAAGCTCGTCGTGAGTGAGCTTCTCACCGCGAGGAAAATCGACGGCGCGAGAGTGAGAGAGCTTCTTCGACCCGACATTCCCCGCTAAGACTGACGCTAGAAATGTCAGCGCCTGACCGGAAGTGGTCGCGGTCATTCGTGCCCAACCGGACGCAAGCAACCCAAAGCGGACGTCACCTCTCACTTGCTGATCACTGCATCCCAGATGCCTTGGGGGCGGGCCGTTATTCCGTAGACTAGCCGAGTACTTCGCGATCATAAATAATGATGATTCGGTGAGTGCGGGACGAAACACTACTCTCCGACCCCAGGTTTCGGTGCTTCGAATCACATCGCCTCTCCGGGCGACTTGACAGAGACATGGTCACTCACGCATCTTTCACAAAAGTAAACGCATGATCAAACGTCAATACGTGACCTGCGATGTCTGTCAGACACATCACACATTGCGGATTCAAATGGGATATGGCTCAGAACAGAGTCATCGCTTTGCGTGCCACGGTTGCAACGAGCCAATTACTATTGAGCTGCCATCTGAGAAGAACGGCGGCCGCTGGGTCCTAACGGGCGCCACTATTTCAGAAGAGTCAGAAAAAACAGAGTATCACTATCTCTCGCCAGATTTCGTCGCTGACGAGGAAAAGGCACGCGATCCACACTACTTCGGTGCATTCGAGCTGATGAAGAAGCTGCATGACGCGGCGGGCGATGCTGCAGTTTTGGCTGCAGCGGCATCAGATGCAAAGTGGAATGCGCTCACAGACGCACCTTCAGATTGGCAGATTCTGCAGCGCAGTTGGAGGCTTGATCGTGGCGGAAACTACTATCTCGCGGCAGCACAATTAACGCAGCTTCCCGAAAGTGACAACGAGATGGCTACTGCAGCCTGGCCCGCAGTCTTGGAGTTCACAGACAGGCTATTTGGGACCGACCCGAGGCTAATGGAATCAGTGCTGAAAATTCGCAATGAGCATTCGCGCGAGTTCTCTCGTTT
>JAULXO010000001.1:83933-205684 GCA_032118555.1 Hylemonella sp.
GATGACGTACGAGTACGAGTGGAAAGAAGCATTGCGCGAAGGACAGTTTCAGATTTTTGGAGAGTTTTTTAAGCGCTGGAGTGCGCTTTCGCAGGTCTATGTGTACGTGCAAGCCGGGATAAATCTGCCCGCAAAACCAGTGGCCACATCAGTTCACTACGAGGATGTGCGTGGCTTCTACGCGCTTGCGCAGGAATTCTATGCATCACAGGTAGTACTGCTCACAAGTCTTCACAACATTAAAGCCGGACGGCCTTTCGACAAACTTCAGAACATCTCACTTGAGAAGTACCGCACGACCGACAACGCAAAAAGAAGGGATAACTTCGTTTCGGACCCGGTCTTCGCGATAGTAAGCTCTGAATATGACAGTGGCCTGCGCAACGCAGAGGCTCACAACTGGATATCAGTAGAACCGAACGGCCACATTCTGTCGTACAAGCAGGGCGGAAGTGGCGCAGAAGTTAGGCTCGAGTATGTGCTGTACTTATTCAAATGCATGTCTCTCTTCAAGCAGATTTGCTTGCTTATGCAGGTCGAGTATCTTCTCGTGCAGGCAGCGCAGGCGGATGCTCGGCAACTTCTCCAGGCCTCCAGCGGTCGAGAGTAGGTGGACGACGAGCCTCGCGATGAAGGTCGCTGACAGAGACGGGCGTGCAGGCCCGGCGCCATCGACGTCCGCTTTTGGCCGTTAGCCGCCACAGGGTCTTTTTAATGATGTAATTTGCGCATGACATCCAAATTTCAGCAGGTCGCCCTCATCGGCAAGTACCAGGCTGCGACGGCCGGTGGCAACGCCGCGTCGGTACGCCCGGCGCTGGAGGACATCGCCCGCTTCCTGCAGGCACAGGGGTGCCGTGTCGTGCTGGAGGCGCAGACCGCCGGCAACACGGGCCTGGGCGGTTATGAGGTCATGGACGTGGACGCCATCGGCCAGCACTGCCAGCTGGGTTTGGTGGTGGGCGGCGACGGCACGATGCTGGGCATCGGCCGCCAGTTGGCGCGCTTTCAGGTGCCGCTGATCGGCATCAACCACGGCCGGCTGGGCTTCATCACCGACATTCCCTTCGGCAGCTACGAAAGCACGCTGCCGCCCATGCTGCAGGGTGAATACGAGGAAGAGCGTCGTAGCCTGATGCAGGCGCGCGTGATGCGCAGCGAGCAGTGCGTGTTCGATGCGCTGGCCATGAACGACGTGGTGGTACACCGCGGTGGCACTTCGGGCATGCTGGAGCTGCGCGTCGAGGTCGACGGCCACTTCGTGGCCAACCAGCGCGCCGACGGCCTGATCATCGCCTCGCCCACCGGCTCCACGGCTTACTCGCTTTCGGTCGGCGGCCCCATCCTGCACCCGGCCCTGGGCGGCTGGGTGATGGCGCCGATTGCACCGCACACCCTGACCAACCGCCCGGTGGTGATCCACGACGATTCCGAGATCGCCCTGGAGATCGTGGCCGGCCGCGACGCCAGCGCCAATTTCGACATGCAGTCGCTGGCCTCGCTGCAGCACGGTGACCGCATCGTCGTCACACGCTCGCAGCACCAGGTGCGCTTCCTGCACCCACGCGGCTGGAGCTATTTCGACACGCTGCGGCAGAAGCTGCACTGGAACGAAGGAGTGGCCGGGCCATGAGCCTCAAGCGCATCGTCCTGCGGGATTTCGTCATCGTCAGCGAACTCGAGCTGGAGTTGAACCACGGTTTCACGGTGCTCACCGGCGAGACCGGCGCCGGCAAGTCCATCCTGATCGATGCCCTGCAGCTCGTCACCGGTGCACGCGCCGACACGGGCCTCATTCGCGAAGGCGCGGCCCGTACAGAAGTCGGGGCCGAGTTCGATGGTTGCGCTGCCTTGCAGCCCTGGCTCGAAGAAGCCGGCTTCACAGCCGACGACACCCTGCTGTTGCGCCGCACGGTGGACGTGCAAGGCAAGAGCCGCGCCTGGATCAACGGCAGCCCCGCCACGGCCACGCAGTTGCGCGAGATCGGTGAACAGCTGCTCGACATCCACGGCCAACATGCTTGGCAGAGCCTGACGCGGCCCGACGCTGTGCGCGGCCTGCTGGACGCCTACGCCCAGCTGGACACCAGCCGCCTGAGCGCGCTGTGGCAACAATGGCGCCAGGCCCTCGCCACCCTGGAAGAAGCGCGCAGCGCGCAGGACTCGCTGCAACGCGAGCGCGAACGCCTCCAATGGCAGATCGGCGAGGTCGAGAAGCTCGCGCCACAGCCCGGCGAGTGGGAAGAACTGAACACTGACCACAGCCGCCTGGCCCACGCCCAGGCCCTGCTCGACGCAGCGCAAGGCGCGCTTGACGTCCTGGACGGTGAGGACGGTGGCGCCAACCAGACCTTGAGCACCGCCCAGCATTTGCTACAAACTCAGGAGCATCTTGAACCCGAATTCAAAGCGCTGAGCGAGGTTTTGGCTTCCAGCTTGGCCCAGGTGGAAGACGCCGTGCACACGCTGCGCGCCTACCTGCGCCGCACTGACCTCGACCCGGAACGACTGGCCGAACTCGATGCGCGTCTGACGCAATGGGTGTCGCTGGCGCGCCGCTACAAGCGCCCACCCGAAGAACTGGCCGCCACGCTCGCCGGCTGGAAGGAAGAATTGCACCGGCTCGATGCGGCGGCCGATCTGGCCAGCCTGGAAGCCGCCGAGCAGCAGGCCCAGGCGGCCTATCTGGAAGAAGCCAAGGCCATCTCCAAGGTCCGTGCCAAGGCCGCGCCCAAGCTGGCCCAGGCCATCACCCAGGCCATGCAGGGTCTGGGTATGCAGGGCGGTCGCTTCGAAGTGGCCCTTACTCAAGCCGCGCAGCCCATGCAGAGCGGCCTGGAAGAAGTGGCCTTCCTGGTCGCCGGTCACGCCGGCAGCACGCCACGCCCGGTGGGCAAGGTGGCCTCGGGCGGCGAGCTGTCGCGCATTGCACTGGCGATTGCTGTCACCACCAGCCAGCTCGGCACCGCACAGACGCTGATCTTCGACGAGGTGGACTCCGGTGTCGGTGGCGCAGTGGCCGAGACCGTGGGCCGGCTGATGAAACAGCTCGGCCGCGACCGGCAGGTACTGGCCGTGACCCACCTGCCGCAGGTGGCCGCCTGCGCCGACCACCACCTGCTGGTGGCCAAGCAGTTGCAGGGCAAGACCACACTGAGTACGGTGGCCGCCGTGCAAGGCGAGCAGCGCGTGGCCGAAGTGGCGCGCATGCTGGGCGGCGAACGCCTCTCGGGCACCACACTGGCCCACGCCAAGGAAATGCTGCAGTCTGGCGGTTGAACATGGAGATCGTCCTCATCACCGGCATGTCCGGCTCCGGCAAATCGGTGGCGCTGCATGCGCTGGAGGACGCCGGTTACTACTGCGTCGACAACCTGCCACCTGAACTGCTACTGCCTTTTGTCGCGCTGGAGCAGCAACACCAAGCCAACCGCCTGGCGATTGCCATGGACGTACGCAGTGCGACCTCGCTGCCGCAGGTGCCGGCGCTGCTGACCGCGCTGCGGCAACAGGGCATCACCGTCAAGCCGCTGTTCCTCGATGCCGCCACCGACACGCTGGTACGGCGCTACTCGGAGACCCGGCGCAAGCACCCGCTGTCGCAAACCGCCACCGCGGCAACGCCCGATCTGAACCGGGCGCTGATTGACGCCATCGAACTGGAACGCGAGCTGCTCAGCGCCCTGCGCGAACAGGCGCATGTGATCGACACCAGCCTGATCCGGCCGTCGCAACTGCAGGGCTACGTGAAGGATGTGATCTCGCTGCCCGGCAGCCAGCTGACCCTGGTGTTCGAGTCCTTCGCTTTCAAGCGCGGCATTCCGGTTGACGCCGACTATGTGTTCGACGTCCGCATGCTGCCCAACCCGCACTACGAGCCCGAACTGCGGCCGCTGACCGGCAAGGACGAACCGGTGGCCGCTTTCCTGCAGGCGCAGCCCGAGGCCAGCCGCATGCTGGGTGACATCGAGGCCTTCCTGAACCACTGGCTCGACGCCATGGCGCACAACCACCGCAGCTATGTGACAGTGGCCATCGGCTGCACCGGGGGCCAGCACCGTTCCGTCTTTCTGGTGGAAGAACTGGCGCGCCGCTTTGCCGTGCGCTGGACCACGCTCAAGCGCCACCGCGAACTCGACGCCGGCTGAACGCCGCCGCTCAGCCGTTTTGCAGTAGCTTGCGCACCGGCGCCGGCAAACCGAGGCCCGGCCAAACCTCGGCCGTCTGCCAGCCGCCTTCGGATGACAGCCGCGCACGCGCCGGCAACTGCACCCGCACCGGATGCAGGTGCAGGTCCTTGTGCGTCAGCACATGGGTGAAGACCGGCGCATCTTCCAAGGCCTCGCGGTAGCGTGGCGGCAGCGCGGCCTGCAGGGCCTCGCGGCTGTCAAACAACTCGAAGCAGTAGAGCCCGGCCCAGACCCCCGGCGTGGGCCGCTGGCGCAGCCAGACGGCCCCATCGCGCGTCTGCGCCCATAACAGCCAGAGCGACTGCGCGGTGCGCTTGAGCTTGCGCGTCTTCACCGGGTAAAGCTCCGGCTGCCCTTCACGGCGCGCCACGCACAGCTCGGCCAGCGGGCAACGGTCGCACTGCGGCTTGCGTGCCAGGCAGACCGTGGCGCCGAGGTCCATCACGCCCTGGGTGTAGCGCGGCATGCTGCGTGCCAGATCGCGCGTGGGCAACAGCTCGGTGGCATGCGTCCACAGCGCGCGTTCGTTGGCCGCTACCGCCAGATCGGCGTCGAAGCCGAGCACGCGGGTCAGCACACGCCTGACGTTGCCGTCCAGAATGGCGACGCGCTCGCCAAAACAGATCGAGGCAATGGCCGCTGCGGTGGAACGGCCAATGCCGGGCAGCGTCTGCAACTGCTCGGCGGTGGGGGGGAAGACACCGCCAAAGCGTTCAACCACCTGTACCGCGCAGGCATGCAGGTTGCGCGCGCGACTGTAGTAGCCCAAGCCGCTCCACAGGGCCAGAACCTCGTCCAGATGGGCCGCTGCCAAGGCCTGCACGTCGGGAAAGCGCTGCAGGAAACGGGCGTAGTAGTCGTGCACCGTGACCACCTGGGTCTGCTGCAGCATGATCTCGGACAACCACACCCGGTAGGGATCGCGCGTCGCCTGCCAGGGCAGGTCATTGCGCCCGTGCTGCTGCTGCCAACGCACCAGCCGCGTGGCCAGATCCAGAGGCTTCACGCTCAGGCCTGCGCCAGCTCGGGCTGCGCCCTGGACGCGGGCGTCTGCGGCGAGCGGGTCAGGTAGCCGGTCAGCTCCTGCAGCTTGCCGTCGAGCTGGTCGATCGCCCGGCTCTGGCCCTCGATTTCGGCAATGCGCTCATCCAGTCCGCCAGCGGCGTGCTGGATGCGGTCGATGGCCTCTATGCGGCGGCTGAAATTCTTGCGTCGCTCGCGCAGCTGGGCGTCGAGCTGGGCCGCGGCCGACTTGCTCCACAGCTCCACGTCGGCCAGGGCCGTCTGGTGCAGGCCGCGCACGCGGGTGGACAACGCGCGCACCAGTCGGTCGGCAAACTCGGGCTGCGCCAGCCGGAAGGCGTTGCCGATACCGAGGTACTGCCGATGGCCGCGCTCGATCTGATCGAGGTCGTTGAGGTAGTCCAGCACCTGCGGTTCGGTGGGGGGCTGCAGCGAGAAACCGTGCTCGGCGTTGAGCTGGCGGAAGGTGGCGGCCAGCATGGTCTGGATCTCGCCGACGAGTGATTGCACGCGCCGCAGGTTCTCGCGCAGGCGGTCGAAAGTGTCGCCATAGGCCTTCTTGACGCCGAGCTTGAGCCCCTTCTGCTGCAGTGCCTGCGTCAACTGGCCCATCTCCTGGCGCAGCGTGGTCGAGCCCAGCAGGTGAAAGACATCGCGCAACAGCTTGAGGTGCACCGAGCGCACGGCATGAATCTTGGCGCCGCTGAGGTCGAACTCGGCCTGCTCCTGCGCAATGCGCGCGCGCATGTGCTTGATGATGCTGCTGTTCTTGCCGCGCAGGCCCTTGAGTTCGAGCAGTTGCTCGGCCAGGTCGCGGCGGCGGATGTTGAGCACGCGCCCGGTCTCGTTCTGCAGATCGGCAATGCCGCCGGCCACCGCCTTGCCCAGAATACGCTGGCGCTGGCCCATGATGCGCTGCGCCAGCGCGTCTTCCAGCGCTGGCAGGCAGCTCGACTGCAGCAGTGCCGCGTCGTCTGTGACCTTGGCCACCAGACCTTTCTGTGCCGAGATCGGGAACACCTGCTCACGCGGGATGCCCAGGATCTCAGCCGTGGTCTCGCACTGGCGCTCAATCTGCAGCTGGATCTGGGCCGGCGAACTCAGCGCGTCCCACAATGAATCGATCTTGTTGAGCACCACCAGGCGGGTGTCGCTGTCGTCGGACTCGGTAATCAGGTGCTCGCGCCAGATCGCCAGGTCCGACTTGGTGACGCCGGTATCGGCGCCCAGGATGAACACCACCGCGTGCGCCTGTGGCACCAGACTCACGGTGAGTTCCGGCTCGGCACCGATGGCGTTCAGGCCCGGGGTGTCGAGAATCACCAGCCCCTGCTTGAGCAGCGGATGCGCGATGTTGATCAGCGCGTGGCGCCAGCGCGGCACCTCCACCATGCCCTGCGCGTCGGTCAGCGGGTTGTCTTCGGGCGTCTGGCTGTCCCAGAAGCCGAGCGCGCGTGCTTCGTCCTGCGTCACACGCACGGTCTCGGCCACCTTCTCCAGCGCCACGGCCAGCTGCTGCGGGTCGTTCACATCCAGGTCGATGCGGGTCCACTTCTCGGGCACCATGCGCCATTCCATCAGCGACTGCGTCTGCAGCCGGGTCTCGATCGGCAGCAGGCGCAGGCAGGGCGGCACCTCGGCGTCGTAGCCCATCTCGGTCGGGCACATGGTGGTACGCCCTGCGCTGGCCGGCATGATGCGCCGGCCGTAGCCGGCAAAGAAGATGGCGTTGATCAGCTCCGACTTGCCGCGCGAGAACTCGGCGACAAAAGCCACCATCACCTTGTCGGCACGCACCTGGGTTTCCAGGCGGCGCAGGCGCTCCTCGACCGCGGCATCCAGAAGGTCGTGATCCTTCATCCATTCGGCCAGCAGCTTCAGGCGCAGGGCGAACTCGCGTCGCCACGTGCCGTGCTGGTCAAACTTGTCGTTGAATGAAGTCGCCACGATCTCTCCCAATGAACTTTTCAATATAGCACCGCCACCCGCTAGCCCCGCTGACACTGCGGGCAGTAGAAGGTGCTGCGCTGGCCCTGGCGGATCGCCTTGATCGGCGTGCCGCACACCCGGCAGGGCTGGCCCTCGCGACCATACACCATGGCTTCGAGCTGGAAGTAACCGTTTTCACCTTGCGCATTGGAGAAATCGCGCAGTGTGCTGCCGCCTTTTTGCACTGCGCGCGCCAGCACATCGCGAATGGCCGCATGCAATCTGGCGGCGCGCGGCCGGCTCAGGCGGGCCGCGCTGAGCGTCGGCCGGATGCCGGCCAGGAACAGCGCTTCCGAGGCGTAGATGTTGCCCACGCCCACCACCACGTCGCCAGCCAGCAGCACCTGCTTGATGGCGGCGCGGCGCGTCTTCAAGCCGGCGTGGAATGCCGCCACGTCGAAGTCCTCCGACAGTGGCTCCATGCCCAGCCCGCCCAGCAGCTTGCGCGCCTGCGGGTCGCTCTCATCGTGCACATACACCACGGCACCGAAACGGCGCGGGTCGTTCAGGCGCAGCGTGCCGTGTGTGGTCACCAGTTCGAAGTGGTCGTGCACGCCCGCGGGCGGCAGCGAAGTGGCGAAACTCAGGCTGCCCGACATGCCCAGGTGCAGCAGCAACAGCCCCTCATCCAGATCGAGCAACAGGTACTTGCCGCGCCGGCGCACACGGCGCACCGTGCGGCCCACCAGCTGCTGCACCGGCACCCCCAGCGGCCAGCGCAGCGGCTTGCCCAAACAGGCCGAGACGATGCGCGCACCGGCGATGCGGTCGGCAAAACTCAGGCGGGTGACTTCGACTTCCGGCAGTTCGGGCATGGCATGAAGGGGCAACGGGCTTGGATTATTATGGTCTGATGTCGCCTCTCCAACGCCTTGCCGCCCTCATGCTGGCCGGCGCGCTCAGCGCGCAAGCCCAGAGCCCGGACGCCCCCGCCGCTGCCCCCGCCAACTCGGCCCTCGACGGCGCGCTCTTTTACCAACTGTTACTCGGTGAGCTCACTGCACAAGGTGGCGACCCCGGTACCGGCTATGCGCTGCTGCTCGACGCCGCACGCAAGACCAACGACGCCCAACTCTACAAACGCGCCACCGACATTGCGCTGCAGGCACGCGCCGGCGACTCGGCCCTGCAAGCGGCGCGCGCATGGCGCCAGGCCCAGCCCGCCTCGCGCCAGGCCAACCGCTACCTGCTGGAAATCCTGATCGCCCTCAACCGCCTGAGCGACGCCGCCGAGCCGCTCAAGCGCGAAGTCGCGCTGGCCGATGCACCGGAGCGCGTGGCCGCCATCAACCTGCTGCCGGGCTATTTCGCCCGCGCCAGCGACAAGAAGCTGGCCGCCCAGGTGCTGGAGCAGGCCCTGGCCGACCAGCTGGACCAGCCGGCCACCGGCGCTGCGGCCTGGACCAGCATCGGCCGCCTGCGCCTGATCGCCGGCGACGTGCCGGGCACGCTGGAAGCCGCGCGACGCGGTAACGCCGTCGACGCCAAGGCCGAAGGCCCGGCGCTGCTGGCGCTGGCCCTGACCAGCGTGTCGCAGCCGCAGGCCGAGACGCTGGTGCGCCAGTACCTGGACGCCCAGCCGCAGTCAGAAGTGCGACTGGAGTACGCCCGCATCCTGCTCAACCTGCAACGCTACAGCGAAGCCTATGAGCAACTCCGTCTGGCCACGCGCGACCGGCCGCAGGATGCGCCGGCCTGGCTGCTGCGCGGTACGCTGGAACTGCAGGAACGGCGCCTGGGTGACGCCGAGACCTCGATCAAACGCTACGTGGCCCTGCTGCAGGCCAACGCGGCGATGCCCGAAGAGGAGCGCAGCCGCGGTCTGGCCCAGGCTTATCTCCAGCTGTCCCAGTTTGCCGAGCAGCGGCGCGACTACGCCCAGGCCAACCGCTGGCTGGACCAGATCAGCAATGCGCAGGACATGGTCAGCGCGCAGAGCCGGCGCGCCGCCCTGCTGGCACGCGAGGGCAAGCTGGAAGAAGGCCGCCAGCTCATCCGCCGCCTGCCGGAACGCAATCCGGGCGACGCCCGGCTCAAGCTCTCGGCGGAAGTCCAGCTGCTGCGCGACAACAAGCAGTTCCAGACTGCCTACGACCTGCTGGAGCGAGCCAACCGCAGCGAGCCGGTGGACGTGAACCTGCTGTACGACCAGGCCACGCTGGCCGAGAAGCTGGACCGTGCCGACGACATGGAGCGGCTGCTGCGCCAGATCATCGCCATCAAGCCCGACTACCACCACGCCTACAACGCGCTGGGCTATTTCTTCGCCGATCGCAACATCCGTCTGGAGGAAGCACGACTGCTCATCCTCAAGGCGCTGGAGTACGCGCCGGGCGACCCCTTCATCGCCGACAGCCTGGGTTGGGTCGAGTTCCGCCGCGGCAACGCTGCCGAGGCGCTGCGCATCCTGCAGGAGGCCTACCGCAAGCGCCCCGATGCCGAGATCGCCGCGCACCTGGGCGAAGTGCTGTGGAGCCTGGGCCAGCGGGAGCAGGCGATGAGCGTGTGGAAGGAAGGGCTTAACCTCAACGCCGAGAACGAGACGCTGCAGGAAACCATCAAGCGCCTGCGCGCCCCGCTGTGAACCTGCCGCGCCGGGCGCTGGCCGCTCTCCCTCTGATTGCTATTTTTTTGATAGCTGGCTGCGCCCAGCCACCAAGGTCAGAGCCACCCCAAGGTATGGAATCCCGCTACTGGCGCGGCCGCTTGGCGCTGCGCGTCGACAGCGAACCAGCACAGGCCTTCTCAGCCGGTTTCGAACTCAGCGGCGAGGCCACGCAAGGCGAGCTGCGCCTGTACAGCCCGCTGGGCACGGTGCTGGCCGAGCTGCGCTGGACACCGCAGGCCGCCACGCTGACGCGTAATGGCGAGACGCAGCAGTTCGACTCGCTCGACGCCCTCGCCACCCAGGCCACCGGCGCCGCGCTGCCGGTGGCCGCGCTCTTCCAATGGCTGGCCGGGGTGCAGACCAGCGCCGACGGCTGGCGGGCCGACCTGAGCCAGCTGGACGCGGGCCGCTTGACGGCTCAGCGCACCTCGCCGGCACCGGCCACCGAGTTGCGGCTGCTGCTGGAACGCTGACGCCCGCTGCGCGCGGGGCGTCGATAATCGGCCGCATGAAGGCGCTCTACGACGTTCCGGCCCCCGCCAAGCTCAACCTGTTCCTGCACATCACGGGCCGGCGCGCCGACGGCTACCACCTGCTGCAGTCGGCCTTCATGCTCATCGACTGGGCCGACACGCTGCACTTCGAGCGCCGCTCAGATGGCCGCATCGAGCGCGAGGACCTGCAGCAGCCGCTGCCGGCGGACGACCTGATCCTGCGCGCGGCGCGCTCACTGCAGGCCGTGAGTGGTTGCACCCAGGGCGTGCACATCGGCGTGGAAAAGCGTCTGCCGGCGCAGGCCGGCATGGGCGGTGGCTCGTCCGATGCCGCCTCGACGCTGCTGGCGCTCAATCGCCTGTGGCAGCTCAACTTCTCATTGGAGCAACTCGCCACGATTGGTTTGACGCTGGGCGCCGATGTGCCCTTCTTTCTGCACGGCCGCAATGCCTGGGTGGAAGGCATCGGCGAACAGATCACCCCGCTGGACGTGCCGCGCGGCCGGCTGCTGGTGGTCAAGCCCGAGGCCGGACTCGACACCCGCGCAATTTTTTCTGACCCGTCGTTGAAACGCGATACAAATCCTGCTACAATTTCAGGCTTTGCTGCAGACCCATACGGCTTTGGCCGTAACGACTTGCAGCCTGTTGCCCAGAAGCTTTGCGCTGGTGTGACGCAAGCCCTCGATTGGCTCGCTTCACTCGGTCTGCAAGGTCGGATGACAGGTTCTGGAAGTGCCGTGTTTGCCTGGGCACCGCCCTCTTTAAGCGTTCCGAAGGCGCCGGACGCGATGGAGGCCCGGATGTGCAGCAACCTGGATGTCCACCCCCTGGCGGGTTGGGCGACCAGCGATGAAGTTGTCGGTCGGTAGCCGTTCAGGCTATCAACCTGTGTAGGGGAGTCGCCAAGTTGGTTAAGGCACCGGATTTTGATTCCGGCATGCGAGGGTTCGAGTCCTTCCTCCCCTGCCAAATTTTTCTGGGTATTTGATCGCTGGGACGTACATGCAGGCCGCTCCTTCCCCTGATTTCATGCTTTTCACCGGCAATGCCAATCCCGGCCTGGCCGCGGACATTGCCAAGCATCTGGGCATCTCTCTCGGTTCGGCCACGGTAGGCCGCTTCTCCGATGGCGAGGTGACGGTCGAAATCAACCAGAACGTGCGCGCCCGCGACGTCTTCGTCATCCAGTCGACCTGCGTACCGACCAATGACAACCTGATGGAACTGCTGATCATGGTCGACGCGCTCAAGCGCGCCTCGGCCGAACGCATCAGCGCCGTCATCCCCTATTTCGGCTACGCCCGCCAGGACCGCCGCCCGCGCTCGACACGCGTGCCGATCACGGCCAAGGTGGTGGCCAACATGCTGCAAGCCGTGGGCGTGGCCCGCGTGCTGACCATGGACCTGCACGCCGACCAGATCCAGGGCTTCTTCGACATCCCGGTCGACAACATCTACGCATCGCCGGTGCTGCTGAGCGACCTGCGCCAGAAGAAGTACGAAGACCTTATCGTCGTCTCGCCCGACGTCGGCGGCGTGGTGCGCGCGCGTGCGCTGGCCAAGCAGCTCGGCTGCGACCTGGCCATCATCGACAAGCGCCGCCCCAAGGCCAACGTGAGCGAAGTGATGCACGTCATCGGCGAGATCGAAGGCCGCAACTGCGTCATCATGGACGACATGATCGACACCGCCGGCACGCTGGTGAAGGCGGCCGAGGTGCTGAAGGAACGTGGCGCGAAGAAGGTCTACGCCTACTGCACGCACCCGATCTTCTCCGGCCCGGCCATCGAGCGCATCTCCAAGGGCACGGCCCTGGACGAAGTGGTGGTGACCAACACCATCCCGCTCAGCCCCACCGCCGCCGGCTGCAACAAGATTCGCCAGTTGAGCGTGGCACCGCTGATCGCGGAAACCATCCACCGCATCGCCAAGGGCGAGTCGGTCATGAGTTTGTTCTCGGAGCAGGAAGACCTGTTCTGAGGCAATCGCCGGCCTGCGCGCAGTTCCGCCGCAGACCTTGTTAAACCGGAGTCACACTGGTCGCGGTGGACTCTCCATGGAGTGAACTATGAAATTCGTCGCCTTTGAGCGCGCCAAGCAGGGTACGGGTGCGAGCCGCCGTCTGCGTAACACGGGTCGTACGCCCGCCATCGTCTACGGTGGCGCCGCCGAGCCGCAACTGATCGAGCTCGACCACAACGCACTGTGGCACGCCCTGAAGAAGGAAGCCTTCCACTCGTCCATCCTGGACATGGAACTGAACGGCAAGTCCAGCCAGGTCCTGCTGCGCGACGTGCAGATGCACCCCTTCAAACAACTGGTGCTGCACATCGATTTCCAACGCGTGGACGCCAACACCAAGCTGCACATGAAGGTGCCTTTCCACTACAGCGGTGAAGAGAATTCCCCGGCCGTCAAGGCTGACCAGTGTCTGGTCAACCACGTCGTCACCGAGCTGGAAGTGTCCTGCCTGCCCAAGGACCTGCCCGAGTTCATCAACGTGGACCTGAGTGGCCTGAAGAAGGGCGATTCGCTGCACCTCAACGACATCACCCTGCCCAAGGGCGTGACCGCCGTGACCCACGGCAAGGTCAACCCGGTGCTGGTGACCGTCGTGGCCCCGGCTGAAGAAGCCGAAGTTGCTCCGGCTGCTGCCGAAGCCGCCCCGGCCGAGAAGGCCCCGGCCAAGAAGAAGTAATCACCTCTTCTGCCTCTCCTGCAACGGCCCACCTCGGTGGGCCGTTGCTTTTGGTAACCCCGATGCCGTTGGCACAGCCACGATAATCCGCGCATGATCAAACTGTTTGTCGGCCTGGGCAACCCGGGCCCGGAGTACGAGGCCACGCGCCACAACGCCGGCTTCTGGTGGATTGACGCCGTGGCACGCGAGCTCAAGGCCAACCTGGTGATGGACAAGAGCTACCACGGCCTGGTAGCGCGCACCACGGTCAAGGGCCAGACGGTCTGGCTGCTGGAGCCGCAGACCTTCATGAACGTGTCCGGCAAGTCGGTCGCGGCGCTGGCACGCTTCTTCAAGATCCAGCCGAACGAAATCCTGGTGGCGCATGACGAACTCGACATCGTGCCCGGCCAAGTCAAGCTCAAGCTCGGCGGCAGCCATGCCGGCCACAACGGCCTGCGCGACATCCACGCCCAGCTCGGTACCGACGACTACTGGCGCCTGCGCATCGGCGTCGGTCACCCGGGCGTCAAGTCCGAGGTGGTGAGCTGGGTGCTGAAGAAGCCCTCGCCCGAGCACCGCACCGCCATCGAGGACTGCATCGCCCGCTCCCTCAAGGCCCTGCCCGACCTGCTGGCCGGCGACATGACCAAGGCCACCATGCTGATCCACACCGCCAAGCCCCCGCGCCCCAAGCCGCCGCGGCCGCCCGCCGCGCCCGAAGCCACCGCACCAGGAGACGCCGCATGAACCACCTTGCCATTGCTACTCTTTTGATAGCTTTCTGCACCCTGTCGACGGGCGCCAGGGCCCAAACGGTCTATCGCTGCGGCAACAGCTACAGCCAGTCGCCCTGCGCCGGCGGGGCGGCCGTCGATGCCAGCGACAGCCGCAGCCGCGCGCAGCAGGCACAGGCCGAGGCGGACACAGCACGCGCACGTCAGTCGGCCAACGCGCTGGAAAAAGACCGCCTGAAGCAGGAAGAAGCCGCCGCCCGGGCCGACCGGCAGGCGCCCCAGGCGGATGCCAACAAGGCCCAGGCCGCAGCTGTACCGAAGCCTGCACACACCAGCAAGAAGAAGCCAGCCAAGCAGCCGCCTTACTTCACAGCCCACGCGGCGGGCGACAAGAAAGACGGCAAGAAAACGGCGAAGAAGAAAAGCGCTGACGGCAACGACGCTGGCAACACCGACAACGCCCAAAGCACCAACACCGCGCGCTGAACGCGCGCCCGGCCCGCCTAGCCCTTGCGCTCAGACGGCGGGCTTGCCCGCCCCGGCGGCGGGCGTCTGCGCGGCCTGCGCTTCCGCCTGGAGACGACGGTACTTCTGCCACAGCGTCTCGCGGTCTTCCACATGGGCCGGGTTCACCGGGATGCAGGCCACCGGGCAGACCTGCACACACTGCGGCTCGTCGAAATGGCCCACGCACTCGGTGCAACGGTTGGGGTCGATCTCGTAGATCACCTCGCCGAGGTAGATGGCCTCGTTCGGGCACTCGGGCTCGCAGACGTCGCAGTTGATGCACTCGTCGGTGATCATCAGCGCCATAGCGGCCTCGTCATCGGCAGGGGGAAAAAGGGCATGCGGCTCGGCATAACCCCAATTATCGGCGCTGGCGCCACAACCCTTCCGCCATCAGGCTGATCTGTCGATCAGTCCGTTCCTTCCGGCGCCGCGGCGCGCGCCAGCTTGGTCTGGTCGTACACCGGCTGCGGCGGCAGGTTGGCCAGGTGCGCGGTGTCGGCCCACTGCACGATCTCGATGGACTCGCCCGCCACACGCACGCGGTTCAGGCCGGCGTTCGGAATCTCGCTCTGGCGCGGCCCGGACAGCGACAGCCCGCGCGCCGTGCGGTACACCATGTCGAGCACGCCGCCGTGCGTCACCACCACCAGCGTCTGCCCGGCATGGCGCCAGCCCAGCTCGCGCACCGCGGCCACCACACGCGCGTGGAACTGGCGTGTGCTCTCGCCGCCCTCAAAGGCATAGTCAGCCTCGAAGCGCACCCACTGCGCCCACGCCTCGGCGTATTGCGCCTGGATGTCGGCCACCCGCAAGCCCTCGGCCAGACCGAAGTGCTGCTCGCGCAAGGCCATGCTCAGCTCTGGCGCCAAGGGCGTGGGCTGCAGCGGGTGCGCGCCCACCGGCTCGGCGGTCTGGCGCGCGCGCAACAGGTCGCTGCTGACCAGATGCTGCAGCGGCGCCTGCGCCAACCGCTCGGCCACGCGCCGCGCCTGCTCGTGCCCGACCGCGTTGAGCGGCACGTCGAGCTGGCCCTGAAAACGCAGCTCGCGGTTCCAGTCGGTCTCGCCGTGGCGGATCAGGATCAGTTCGGTCATGCGGGGATGATACGGCGGCAAGGTTGCGGCAGCTAAACGCCCCGGCCCCGCGCCGCCGTCCGTCGGTTCACTCTTCTTGCGCCGGCTTGACGATCATCACCGGCACGCCGGCGGCGTGCAGCACCTCGTGCGAGACCGAGCCCAGCAGCGCGCTGCGCAGATCGCCCTTGCCGCGCGCGCCCATCACCACCAGCTCGCAGCCGTAGCGCTCCAGAATCTCCACCAGCATGTGCGCCGGGTCGCCCTTCACCACCTCGCGCTCAAAGGCAATGCCGGCCTGCTGCAGCAGCGCCTCGGCCGAGGCCATGGCGTGCAGGCCCGCTTCGGCGGCGATGCGCTCCAGCACCTCGGCGTCGTGCGCCACCAACATCTCGTAGAGCGAGGCCGGCTCCTGCACATTGGCCAGCACCACGCTGGCGCCCAGGCCCTCGCGCGCCAGCCGCACAACGTAGCGCGCCGCTTCAAGCGACAGGTCGGAGCCGTCAACCGGCAGCAGAATCTTCATGGTCTTTCCTTTCAAGGGCACGTCGGAATTCTTCGAGCCGCGCGGGGTAGTCGGCGGCGTCACCGTAGTCGAGAAAGCGTGCATAGCGCGCATGGCTGCCCAGCACCTTGCGCGCATGCTTGATGGGGCAGAAATACTGCTCGGTGCGCGCCACGATCTCGGTGGCGTAGGCCATCAGGCCGTTGGCGTAGGAGCAGTAGGCGCAGTGGAAACGCTCGATGGCGTTCAGGTAGCCCAGCTGCTGGCGGTCGTAGACAAAGTAGTCGGCCCGGCGCACCTTGGCCACGCGGTAGAGCGGGAAACAAATCGCCTGGTACAGGCTCACACAGCCATCGAGCAGCAGCAGAGGCACGATCATGCTGTAGATGACGGGCGCACTCAGCAGGTTCTGCGGCCGGCTGGTGAAGAGCCAGCGCAGGATGCCGGTCTGCATGCGGGCATGCGCTTCCTTGACCGACTGCTCGAACTCGATGCGCTTGCCGTGCAGGCGGTAGTTCAGCTGCTGTTCCTGCGCGTGCAGGCTGCTGCGCAACTCGTCTTCCAGGGTGCCGATCTGGGTCAACAGCTCGCGGATGCGTTCGTTCATGAAACTCCCTAGACCGGCACCGCCCCGGCATGTGTTGAGGCTGCAGCCCGCTGCGCCTACTCTCGCCCGAGGCTGCGCACCTTGTCGGCCAGGCGCTGCGCCACCAGCGGGTCGACGAACTTGTCGACCTCGCCGCCGAGCGTGGCGATCTCGCGCACAAAGGTGCTGGAGATGAACTGGTACTTGTCGCTGGGGGTGAGGAACACCGTCTCCACGTCCGGCATCAGGCTGCGGTTCATGCCGGCGAGCTGGAATTCGTAGTCGAAGTCGGTTACCGCACGCAGACCGCGGATCATGGCCTTGGCGCCGCGCGCCACCACGAAGTCGCGCATCAGGCCGGAAAAACTTTCCACCGACACCTGCGGGTAGGGCTTGACCAGCTGGTTCACCATGTCCAAACGCTCCTGCAGCGTGAACAGGGTCTTCTTGTGGTGGCCCACTGCCACCGCCACGATGATGCGGTCGAACAGCTGGGTGGCCCGGCGCACCACGTCGATGTGGCCGAGCGTCATGGGGTCGAAGGTGCCGGGGTAGACGGCTATCACGTTGCGGGACATGGTGGGCTTCTCCTCTGGGGCATTATGCAGTGCTGGAACCTCGACCTGCTCCGGGCTGTCGCCGCAAGCCCGGACGAGTCAAGCGGCAGCTAACGACCCACTGCGGTCTGTCGCAGCTAGCGAAAGCAGACACTCAACGTACTAGTTGAGGGGCACTGTACGACTCTCTGTCGCGCCGCGTCCCCCGGAACGTTTGGTTAGGTAAGATGGCTAACAATTGAATGTCATCGCTCCGAGATAAGTCGCCCTGTGGAACGGTACTGAAAAGCCGGGGAACTCCCTACCTTTGACGCTGATCCTTGGGAAGGTTATGCGCCCTGAGTTCGCGCGGGTGAGATCTGCCTGGAACGAAAACTCGTAATATTCGTGCCACTCATTTTCTCCAAAGAGCGTGCTGCGCCTATACGTATGGCCAACTAGAGGCCCAAAATAGTCGACATTCTTCCAGACGTTCGGCTTCAGCTGCAGCACCTCTGTCTTCTTCTCATTCTCTACATCAAATTCCACTTGGATTGATTTGTCGAGTAGCTGCGCCGTAATTCCCTCTGGTACCTGAATCGCGAATACTTGGCCATCGATTCTTGGCGGATATAGCCGTATGACAAAAAATACCCCTTCATGGGGAAACGTTGCGATTGCGGGTGGCCCAAACGATCCACGACAGTCAGTGCCCCGATAAGTGGATAGGGGCTGATCAATACGAAGGTAACTCTCCGGGTAAGGTGCGCAGCCAACTAGCGGGACGCACAGAAGAAGGAGTATCAAACACGTGCGTTGAACAGTCATCGCAATTTCCTAAGCTCAACGTTCAAGGTGATCGGCCTGCCGGAGGCCGGTCCGATTGACCGCAGGGTTCGGCAGCATCGTAGCTGTCGCGCCACGAGTCGTCTATCCCTCGAATGGGTGATAAATGCCCGCTTTATGGGAATTCTTGAGAGGCGTGTTCTGGCCGAAGTCCGTCTCACGCCCTAGCTCTCCGCTTCCCCACCACCCCACTCGCCACAAAGATCGTGCCCATGAGCACGGTCTCCACCTCCAGTTCCACGCCCTGATCGAGCAGCGGCTGCCACGGCGTGGCCAGGCGGTCGAAATTGGTGATGGACTGGGCAGCGAACATCCCCACCAGTGCGTTCCACGGCACCAGCCAGGGTGCCGTCCACTTCAGGCCGGTGGCGACGATGCGCGCGCCGGGTTTCAGGTGGCTCAGCACATGCGCCACCGCCTGTGGGCTTTGCAGGATGTCATGCACCAGGTGGAAGAAAGCGGCGTCGGCCTGCGCGGGCAGCGGCGCGGCCTCCACCTCGGCGCACAGCAGTTCCACGTTGTGCCAGCCCTCCAGCTGTATGCGGCTGCGCGCCAGCGCCGTCATTTCGGGGCACTGGTCCACCGCCACCACACGCCCCTGCGGGCCCACGGCCTGCTGCAGCAGCGCCAGGCTCATGCCGGTGCCGCAGCCGAGGTCGAGCACGCACTGGCCGGGCTGCAGTTGCAGCCGCTCGATGGCATGGCGGCGGATGAATTCGTAGGGCGCGAGCTGCAGGTCGTAGCTGTAGGCGCGCAGACGGTACATGGCGCGGGCGGCGTCGTGGCCGCGCCCCTGGGCTGAGTCGTAGCGCATGGTCCCCTCCCCTTGTGTGTGGGGGGCACCGCCTAGCCGAACAAGGCTTTCACATCGATGCTGGAGTGGCGCCCGATGGCATCGTACTCCTTCGCCAGCCAGGCGTCAGCACAGCTGCGGCCCTGCGCGCGCAGCAGATCGAGGAAAGGGCCGTAGGCCAGCAGCTTGGTGTCGCTGCGCTGCAGGGCGGTGACGTCGCTGGTGTCGATCATGTGAAAGCGCATGCGCCGCAGGCGGCGCTGCAGCCGGCCCAGCGCCAGCCAGGGCGGGCCGGTGAACTCGGCAGCGTGGGCGTACAGCTGCATCTCGCGCATGAAGTGGGCGCTGAAGCCGAGTTCGGCGATGCGCGTTTCGATCTCGGCGGCGGTGTGCGGCGTGCCGGGGCGCAGCAGCGGGTTGAGAAGCACCAACAGCACGTCACGCGCGTGGCAGTCGTGGTAGAGCGGGAACACCGCCGGGTTGGCGCTATAGCCGCCGTCCCAGTAGGGTTCGCCGTCGATCTGCACCGTGTGGTGCAGCTTGGGCAGGCAGGCCGAGGCCAGCAGCATGTCCACCGTCAGCTCGTGCTCGCGGAACAGCCGCAGCTTGCCGCTGCCGGCGTGGGTGGCGCCGACGAAGAGCTTGAACGGGCTGTGCGCGCGCAGCTGTGCAAAGTCGATCTGCGCCAGCAGCAGGTCGCGCAGGGGGTTGAGCATCAGCGGGTTGAGCTGGGCCGGCGAGAACTGCCCGGCCCAGAGCGACAGCAGCCGCGCCGCGGGTGACAGGCCGATCTCGCCGCCCTGCCCTTGCGCCAGCCAGGGCCAGGGCATGTGCTGCGCCACGCCCTCCCAGAAAGCTGCCAACGCCTGGCGCGCGCCCTCGCGCCCGCCGCGGCGCCAGCCCTCGGCCAACACCACCGCGTTCATGGCACCGGCGCTGCTGCCGCTCAAGCCGTCGAACGTCAGCCGGCCATCGGCCAGCAGCGCGTCGAGCACGCCCCAGGTGAAGGCGCCATGCGCACCACCGCCTTGCAGCGCCAGGCTGACCTTTCCCGAATCGCTATAAAACATATAGCACCTCCCGCTCGTGGACCAAGGGCTGAGGCCCGAAATGTCTTATAGCAAACGCGGATGACAGCCCGCTGCCAGGGGGAACGAAGGTACGCGTTGAGACCTTCGACAAGCTCAGATCCGACGGAGCAAGCGGGTACGCACCCACCCCTAACCGCCGGCCAGGTTCTTGAAGATGTAGCGCGCCAGCGCGGCCCAGAAGTCTGAACCGGCGTGCTGCTGCGCCAGGCGGGCGATGTCGGCATAGCCCTTGTGCAGGATGACGGCGAAGATCAGCGCCAGCCCAAGGATGGCCACAAGCTGCAACGCGCTCTTGAACAGCGCCTCGCCGCGGGTGCTCATGGCGCCACCTGGGCGCCGTGCTCGCGCAGCAGTTCGCGCAGTACCGAGCGGTGGCAATGCGCCTCATCCTCGCAGTAGCAGCCGACCGAGAAATGGCTCTGCTGCGACAGCGCGGCCAGCAGCGCCAGCGCATGGCTGGCCTCGGGCGTGGCCATCTCCTTGCGGTAACGTTTGACGAAGGCGCTCCACTGCGCCGGTGTGGTGGCTTCCTGGCCGAGCTTCATGGTCTCCACGCTGGGCGCGAGGTTGGGAAACCAGACGTCGTACCAGTTCTGGCGCGCGAACTCGCTCTTGGGCACGCCGCGCGGCGGCCGGCGCACGGTGCCGATGCGCGTGCCTTCATCGGGCAGGCGCGGTGTGCCAAGGCGGACGATGTGGACGGTCATGGCAATTCTCAGGTGGTCATGGACGGCATGGCATCAGGCGCTGGCCTTCAGCATGGCGGCAAACAGCACAGCGATGGCGGAGATGACCGCCACCGACAGCGCCACCAGGTTGGTCAGGGTCTGGCGGCGGTTGTTGTCGCGCAGCTCGCTCACGAAGCGGGATTCCTCACGTTCGATGGACACCATCTGCGTCAGCGTGTTGATCAGCATGCCGATCTCTTCCGGCGTCAGGGGCAGAGACTCATGCGCGCCGGTGACGGGGTGGGTGTGCCGGCGCGCATAACGCAGGTGCACGGTGAAGCAGCGCTCGCCGTTCTTGCGGTTGGCCGACTCGCGGAAGAAACAGGGGTAGGCACCGAGCACGCGCTCGGTCTCATGGCGGTCCATGGCCAGGCTGCCGGCGATCTCGGACGGCGTGCGCGATTGCCAGCGCTCATGGGCGCCCAGGTGCGTGATCAGCGCACACAGGATCTGGAAGTCGGCCGAAAACGACACTGCAGTGGTCTGACTCATTTCACCCCCCTGGCCCGGTGCGTGGGCGGGCCGCACCGTGTGGCAACCCGGCGCACGCACCGCCGACCTCATGCTAACGCCGGGGCGTGCTGCAGTAAATGCGCGTGCACCGTGCCCGCCTTCAGGTGGCGGTACAGCGTGAGGCCCAGCGGCGTGAGCTGCTCTTGCGCCCAGGCGCGCGGCGCTTCCAGGTAGAGGTAGCCGCCGGGCACCAGCACGCGCACGGCGGCTTGCAGCGCGGCGTCGAACAGGTTGGCATCGAAGGGCGGGTCGAGCAGGATCAGGTCGGCGCAGGCCGGTGGCAGTTGCTTGAGCGCGGTGATGCCGTCGCCGCGCTGCACCTGCACGGCGTCGGCCTTGAGCTGCTCCTTGATCTTTTTCAGCTGGGCCACCAGCGCGGCGTCCTGCTCGACGAGCGTGACGGCACTGGCCCCGCGGGAGGCCGCCTCGAAGCCCAGCGCACCGGTGCCGGCAAAGGCGTCGACGCAGCGCCAGTGGGTGAGGTCCTGCCCGAGCCAGTTGAACAGGGTTTCGCGCACGCGGTCAGGCGTGGGGCGCAGGCCGGGCTTGTCGGCCACCGGCAGCTTGCTGCGCTTCCACTGGCCGCCGATGATGCGCACCTCGCCGGCGGCGCTGCGCGCAGGCGCTCGGGCCGGGGCGGCCTTCTTGGCAACGGGCTTGTTCACGGCTGGCCTCCCACCACCACCGTCACCATACGCTCGGGTTGCAGCTTGCGGGCGAAGGCGGCCTTGATGTCGGCCACCGTCACGCGCGCCACCTGCTGCGTCCAGGTGTCGAGGTAGTCCAGCGGCAGGCCGTGCCAGGCGATGTTGGCCACGTTGTCGAGCAGCTTGCGGTTGCTGTCGATGCGCAGCGCAAAACCGCCAATCAGGTTGTCCTTGGCAGCCTGCAGTTCGGCCGCGCTCGGGCCTTCGGCCACGAAACGGCGCACCACGTCCTGCGCCACCTGCACCGCCTGCGCCGCTTGGTCGGGCCGGGTCTGCAAGCCGAGGGTGAAGGCGCCGGAGTGCAGGCCGGGAGCGAAGTAGCTGTAGACGCTGTAGCTCAAACCGCGTTTCTCGCGCACCTCGGTGGTCAGGCGCGAGACGAAGCCGCCGCCGCCCAGGATGTAGTTGCCCACGGTGAGGGCGAAAAAGTCGGGGTCGGCGCGCTTGAAGCCGGGCTGGCCGATCAGCACATGGGCCTGCGCCGAGTCGAAGGCGATGCGCCGCTCCACCGCGGCGGCCAGCGGCTGCACCTCGGGCACGGTTGGTTGCGCCGCGCAGCCGTCGGTGGGCAGGCGCGCCAGCAGCTGGCTCACCAGCGCCTCGGCCTGCGCGCGTGTGACGGCACCGACGATGCTCACGCGCGCCTGGCAGGCACGCACGGCGCGCGCATGCAGGGCCTGCATATCGGCCACGGTGATGCGCGACAAGGTCTCTTCCGTCATCTCCTGGCCGTAGGGGTGCGTGCCATAGACGGCCTGGTTGAAAGCGCGCGCGGCCACGGTGGCCGGCCGGGTGTTGGCCTCGCGGATGGCAGCGGCCAAGCGCTCGCGCTCGCGGCTCCACACCGCTTCAGGGAAGGCAGGCTCGGCCAACTGGCGCGCGGCCAGTGCCACGGCGCGTGCCAACAGGTCGGGGTAGGTGAGCGAACGCAGGGTGTAGCTCAGACGGTCGCTGCCGGCGCTGGCGCCGAAGGCAGCGCCGAGATCGGCCCAGGCTTCACCCAGGGCGTTTTCATCGAGCGCCGGGGCACCATTCACGGCGCGCAGGCCCTTGGCCGTCATGCCGGCCATGACGCTGGCCAGGCCGGCTTGCGCGGCCGGGTCGCGCCGGCTGCCGGCGTCGAAGTCCACCTGCACGTCCACCATGGGCACGGCCGGGCTTTCCACCAGGTAGACCGGCACGCCGGCTTGCTGCCAGTGCTGGATGGGAATGCCGGCCTGCGCGCCATTCACGCCAAACAGGGCTGCAGCGCCCGCCAGAAGGACGCCAATAGCTCTTTTTTTGATAGCAAACATCGCAAGCCTTTTCAATGGCGACCGCCGGTGACGGGCAGGCGCTTGGGACGGTTTGGGTCGGGCGGCTGCGGCAGCAGCTGGGCCACGGTGAGCTGGTCGTCACCAAAGTAGCGTGCCGCCACGGCCTGCACCTGTTCGGCCGTCACGGCGCGCAGCCGCGTCAGCAGCTGTTCGCTGGCATCCAGCGGCAAACCCAGCACCCAGTTGTTGCCCAGCTCACGTGCCTGGAAGAAGAGCGAATCGCGGCGGTAGACCTCGCTGGCCACCCACTGCGTCTTGACGCGCTCCAGCTCGGCGGCAGAGATGCCTTCACGCGCCACGCGCGCCACCTGCTCGCGCAGCGCGGCTTCCACCTGTGCCGCGCTCTTGCCCGGTGCCGGCACGCCGTCGAGCACGAAAAGCTGCGGGCCGCGGCCCAACAGGCCGTTGCTGGCCCCGGCGCTGTCAGCCAGGCGGTCGGCGCCTTGGGTCAGCGCGCGGTCGAGGCGCGCACCGCTGTAGCCGTCGAGCACGGCGGCCAGCACAGTCAGGGCCAGCGCGTCGTCGTCCTGCGGCGTGGGCTGGTCGAGCGACTGCAGGCGCGGCACCTTGAAGGCCAGCGCCACATAGGCCTGCTCGGCCGGCGCCTTGACGTCAATGCGGCGCAGGCCGCGCTGCGGCGGCTCACCTTGCGGCTTGCGCGCCGGCACGGCACGTGCGGGAATGCGGCCGTAGGTCAACTCGGCCAGGCGGCGCACCTGCGCCACGTCCACGTCGCCGGCCACCACCACGACGGCATTGGCCGGCACGTACCAGCGGCGGTAGAAGGCGCGTGCGTCGTCGGGCTGCAGCGCATCCAAGTCGCTCATCCAGCCGACGATGGGGCGGCGGTAAGGTGCGGCCTGGAAGGTGGCGGCGCTGAGCGATTCGAACAGCAGCGCGCGCGGGTTGTCTTCGGTGCGCATGCGGCGCTCTTCCTTCACCACCTCCAGCTCTTTGCGGAACTCGGCGTCGGACCAGCGGTTGTGGGCAAAGCGGTCGGCCTCGAGCTTCATCACGTCGGCCAGGCGGCTGGCCGGGATCTGCTGGAAGTAGCCGGTGTAGTCCTGCCCGGTGAAGGCGTTCTCGCGCCCGCCCAACGCCGCCACGCGGCGCGAGAACTCGCCCGGCTTGAGGGTGCGCGTGCCCTTGAACATCATGTGCTCTAGCACATGGGCCAGGCCGGTGGCGCCGTCGACCTCGTCCATGGCGCCGACACGCAGCCAGACCATGTGCACCGCCGTGGGGGCGCGCCGGTCGGGCTTGACGATGAGCGTCATGCCATTGGCCAGGGTGAACTGTTCGGCCTGCGCCGGGGCCTGCGCGCTGGCCGACAGGCTCAGCAAGGCGCAGAAAACAAGGGAGAGGAGGCGTTTCATAGAATGATGGATTGTAGGAACGCCCCTGATGTTCAGTTTTTTCAAGAAGAAATCCCCTGCGCCGGCTGCGGCACCCGACGCGGCAACACCTGCGGCCCCGGCAGCGTCGGCCCCGGCTGTACCTGCCCCGGCCGCCCAGCCTGCCGCGCCCGAGCGCCAGTCCTGGCTCGACAAGCTCAAAAGCGGCCTGCGCAAGACCGGCAGCAGCATTGCCACCGTCTTCACCGGCGCGCAGATCGATGACGCGCTGTACGAGGAGCTGGAAGCCGCGCTGCTGATGGCGGACGCCGGCGTGGCCGCCACCCAGTTCCTGCTCGACGACCTCAAGCGCCGCGTGAAGGAGAGCAAGACCACCGAGCCGGCGGCCGTGAAGGGCCTGCTGATGGACACGCTGGCCGAGCTGCTGGCACCGCTGGAAAAGCCGCTGACCGTCGGTGAGCACAAACCCACGGTGATCATGGTGGCGGGCGTCAACGGCGCCGGCAAGACCACCAGCATCGGCAAGCTGACGCACCACCTCTCCAACGAAGGCGCCAGCGTGCTGCTGGCCGCAGCCGACACCTTCCGCGCCGCGGCGCGCGAGCAGCTGATGGTCTGGGCCGAGCGCAACACGGTGGAGATCGTGCACCAGATGGGTGGCGACCCGGCCTCGGTCTGCTTTGACGCCGTGAGCGCCGGCAAGGCCCGGGCCAAGGACGTGGTGCTGGTGGACACCGCCGGCCGGCTGCCGACGCAGCTGCACCTGATGGAAGAGCTGCGCAAGATCAAACGCGTGGTGCAGAAGGCTGATGAGACGGCGCCGCACGAGGTGCTGCTGGTGATCGACGGCAACACCGGGCAGAACGCGCTGGCGCAGGTCAAGGCCTTCGATGAGGCACTGGGCCTGACCGGCCTGATCGTCACCAAGCTGGACGGCACGGCCAAGGGTGGCGTGCTGGCTGCGATTGCGCGCGAGCGCCCGGTGCCGGTGTACTTCATCGGCGTGGGCGAGAAGCTCGACGAACTGCAGACCTTCACCGCGCGCGAATTCGCGCAGGCCCTGCTGGCCTGACGTTCTCATTCACCGCATCGGAGCCCCCATGGCCGCCATCTGGAAGAAACCCGTTTCGGTCGAGATCCTGAACGCGCTGATGCCCGGCACCGCCGGCGAACGGCTCGGCCTGGAGTTCACTGAGGTCGGTGACGACTACCTCGTGGCGCGCGTGCCGGTGGACGAACGTACGCGCCAGCCCTACGGCCTGCTGCACGGCGGCGTGAGCGTGGTGCTGGCCGAAACGCTGGGCTCCTGCGGCGCCGTGTTCGCCGCACCCGAAGGCCACCAGGCTGTTGGTCTGGACATCAACGCCAACCACCTGCGCGGTGTGAAGAGCGGCTGGGTCACCGGCACCGCGCGCCCGGTGCACATCGGCCGCACCACCCAGGTCTGGCAGATCGACATGCGCAACGACGCCGGCGAGATGAGCTGCGTCTCGCGCATCACCATGGCGATGCTGCTGCCCAAAGGCTGAACCAGCCCCCCAAACAACAACGCCCCGCAGGCCAGCCGGCCTGCGGGGCGTTTGCTTGTGTGACCTCAGCGAACGACCAGACGGCCGGCTGCTCCAGCGGCAGTGATGGTGCCGATCTCGGCCGCGGCGGTAAAGCCGTGCTGGCGGAAGATGGCCAGCACCTGGTCCACCGTCTCGGGCGTGCACGACACGAGCAGGCCGCCGCTGGTCTGCGGGTCGGTCAGCAGGGCCTGGTCCACGGGATCGAAGCCGGCCGGCAGCGTGACGTCCTTGCCATAACCGGCCCAGTTGCGGCCCGAGGCGCCGGTGACCATGCCCTGAGCGGCGAGCGCACGCACGCCGTCGAGCAGGGGCACACGGGCCCAGTCGATTTCCACCGTGCACTTGGCACCGCGTGCCAGTTCCAGGCCGTGGCCGGCCAGGCCGAAGCCGGTGACGTCGGTCAGCGCATGCACGCCGTCGAGTGCGGCCAGTTCGGGGCCGGGCGTGTTGAGCTTGGTGGTGGTGGCGATCATCTGCGCGTAGCCGGCGGCGTCCAACGCTTCCTTCTTCAGCGCGGCCGAGAGCACGCCCACGCCGAGCGGCTTGCCAAGGATGAGCTTGTCGCCCACGCGCGCATCAGCATTGCGCTTGACGCGCTTGGGATGCACCAGGCCCAGAGCCACCAGGCCGTAGATGGGTTCGACCGAGTCGATGGTGTGGCCGCCGGCGATCGGGATGCCCGCGGCCTTGCACACCGCCTGGCCGCCGGCCAGGATCTTGCCGATGGTGTCGGTGGACAGCACGCTGATGGGCATGCCCACGAGCGCCAGCGCCATGATGGGCTTGCCGCCCATGGCGTAGACGTCGGAGATGGCGTTGGTGGCGGCGATGCGGCCGAAGTCGAACGCGTCGTCGACGATGGGCATGAAGAAGTCGGTGGTGGCGATCAGCGCCTGTTCGTCGTTGAGCTGGTAGACCGCCGCGTCGTCGGCGGTCTCGATGCCCACCAGCAACTCGGGCGGCACCGGCAGGCCGCTGCCGCTCTTGAGGATCTCGGACAGCACGCCGGGGGCGATCTTGCAGCCGCAGCCACCGCCGTGCGAGAGCGAGGTCAGGCGGGGTTCGGCCTTGAGGGAGGTGTTAGCAGTCATGGTGCGTGGATCAGGTCATGGAGCAGTGCCAACAAGGCGGCACGTTCGGCAGCCGGCTCGAACAGCGGCGCGCGCAAGCTGCATTGTGCCTGCAAGGTCGCGAGCATGCTGGCGCCCGACGCCATGCCCTCCCCCATACCCTCACAGCAGCGCTGCAGCAGATCAGTCAGTGCCGCCGCATCGCCCCAGGGAAAGTAGCCGCCGTAGTCCGGCCCCAGCATGCCCACATTGCCGTCGATGCGCGAGGCCAGCACCGGCGTGCCACTGCACACCGCCTCCATGATGGCGTGGGCGCCGCCTTCCATGCGGCTGGTGTGCACCAGCACATGGGCACGCTGGATGTGGCGACGCGTGGCTTCGTGCGTCAGGCCACCAAGCCAGCGGTAATTGGGGCATTGCGCCATGGTGGCTTGTGCCGCCGCGCCCAGCGCCGGGGCGAGCGCGGCGCCGATGTGGTCGATGTGAATGTCCGGCTGCGCACGCAGCAGGCGCGCCGCGGCCCACAGGGTGTCGGGCGACTTCTCCTCGCGCAGGTGGCCCACCATCACGACACGCAGGTGGCGCGGCGTCTTGGCCAGCGTGCGCCGCACGGTGGTGGACTGGAAGATGACGCGGGTCTTGCCGCGCCACTCGGCCGGCAGCGCCTGCGGCCCCTGCTCCTGTAGCACAACCAGCTGCTGCGCCAGCGCCAGCGAGCGCTGGGCAGCAGCGTCGCTCTGGATGTCGCGGTACAGGTCGGTGCCGGTGAGCACCACCGCCAGGCCACGGCCGGGGTGTGCCGCGGCCCAGGCGGCAATCGGCCCTGCCACGCGGCGCGCATGCAGCGCCAGCAGGGCCTCGGCATCGGGGTGTTGCCCGGGCTGCCAGTCGCGCACGATCTGCGTGCGGTAGTGCCCGGCCAACAGGCGCGACCAGCGCCAGGCAGTCTGCCAGTTGCCGTTGTTGGCGTCGGCCAGCGCCGGGCTGGCAATGAGGATCAGCGGCTTGCGCATGCGCTCATCCCTGGGCCCAGAACATGGCGAACCAGCCGCGGGCGTCCTGCCAGACGGCAGTCTGGGCAAAGCCGGCCTGATGCAGCAGGGCGTCGAAATCAGCCACGCGGTACTTGTACGAGTTCTCGGTGTGGATGCATTCGCCGGCGGCAAAGCGGCGCTCGGCCCGCGGCCAGCGCACCGTGACGTCGCGCACGGCCTGCAGATGCATTTCGATGCGCGATTGTTCGGTGTTGAAGAAGGCCAGGTGCTGCCAGTCGCGCACCTCGAAGTCGGCCCCGAGCAGGCGGTTGACGTGCAGCAGCAGGTTCTTGTTGAAGGCGGCCGTCAAGCCCAGCGCGTCGTCGTAGGCAGGCTCCAGCACGTCCAGCGGCTTGACCAGGTCGACACCCACCAGCAAGCCGCCGCCCTGCGCCGCCGCGCGCACCTGGCGCAGGAAGGCCAGCGCCTGCGGCGGCGTGAAGTTGCCGATGCTGGAGCCCGGGTAGAACAGCAGCCGCGGCCCCGGCCCCACCTCGGGCGGCAAGGCCAGCGTGCTGGAAAAGTCCAGCCCCACGCCCAGCATGTCTAGCGACGGGAACTGGCGCTGCAGGCAGTGCAAGGCGTTGCGCAGGAAATCCACCGAGATGTCGACCGCCACATAGCGGCTGGGTTGCAGCACGCCGAACAGGCGCGCCGCCTTCTCGCAGTTGCCGGCACCCAGGTCCACCAGCGTGGCGCCCGTCGGCAGGCGCGTGGCGATGGCCGCACCATGCTCGGCCAGCAACGCGGCCTCGGTGCGCGTGGGGTAATACTCGGGCAGTTCGGTGATGGCATCGAACAGGCGCGAGCCCAGCGGGTCGTACAGGTACTTGGGCGCCAGCGCGGCCGGCGCCGCCAGCAGCCCGGCTTGCAGTTCGGCGCGCACGGCGGCGCGGTCTTCCTGGTACAGCTGAACGAATTGCGGTTGGCGCAGGCTCATGCGCGGCACTATACCCCGCACCCCATGAGCCTGCGCCTGCGTGACAACCCCTCTGGCGCACGGACAACGCCGGTGCGAGAATCGCCACACAACAACATGAGGAGACTGCCATGAACACTGCTGTCCAGGAAAGCCCCGAGCGCCGCGTCGACCAGCTGCTGGCGCATTACGGCGAGAGCCACCGGCACCCGACCAACGAGCTGATCCACTTTGTCGCCATCCCGCTGATCATGCTCAGCCTGGTGGGTCTGATCTATGAGGTGCATCCGCTGGCGGCCTACGCCTTCATCGGCGCCAGCATGGTCTATTACGTGCGGCTGTCGCTGCCCTTTTTCATCACCATGCTCGGCGGCTCGGTGGTGGTGCTGGCACTGGTGCATGCCATGGGCACGCAGCGCCTGGCGCTGTGCGTGGGCATCTTCGTGGTGGCCTGGATCTTCCAGTTCATCGGTCACAAGATCGAAGGCAAGAAACCCTCGTTCTTCGAAGACATCCAGTACCTGTGGGTCGGCCCGCTGTTCGTGCTGAGCAAGCTGTTCGGCAAGCTCGGCCTGCGCTGGTAAGGCCTAGGGCCTGTTCACACTATTTTTGCAAGTCCGAAGTGATTAAAACCGCGCCAATCTAGGCGCGCGACGACGCCCAGGCTGGCCGCCTGGGCTAGGAGCGCAACAACGCATCTTGTAAAGATAGTGTGAACAGGCCCTAACAAACCTCCACCCACTCGCCGCCCGTCACCTCGGCCAGCTGTGCCGGCGTGACGCGCACTGCGCTGTGCACGGCACCGGCCGCCGGCAACACCACGTCGTACTGCTGCAGCGACACGTCGAGGTAGATCGGCAAGGGCTGCGCCAGGCCAAAGGGGCAGACACCGCCCACCGGATGCCCAGTGAGCGCCACCACCTCGTCGGCTGGCAGCATCTTGCCCTTGCCGAAGGCATCCTTGAACTTGCGGTTGTCGATGCGCCGGTCGCCGCTGGCCACCAGCAGGATCACGCGGCCGTCGCCCAGGCGGAAGGCCAAGGTCTTGGCAATGCGCCCCGGCTCGACGCCATGCGCCTGCGCGGCCAGTTCGACGGTCGCGGTGCTGACGTCGAGTTCGATGATGGGGATGTCGAGCTGGCGGGAGTGGAAGAACGCACGGACGGATTGCAGGCTCATCGTCGATCGATTGAAGTTTTCTGAAAGCCGCGACTCTAGCAAGGATGTCCGCCCGGCATGCAGAACAGGCATGAAAAAGCCGGTCAGGGACCGGCTTGGATGCAGCGCAGGCAGCGGAATTACTGCTTGACGGCTTCCACCTGCACGACGATGCGCACGTTCTTCGGGAAACCCCAGTCCACACCGTAGTTCATGCCGTAAGCGGTACGGTCGATGGTGGTCTCGAAGTCGCCGCCGCACACCTCACGCTTGAGCATGGGGTTCTGGTAGCAGTTGAACTGGGAGGCCTTGAGCACCACCGGGTTGGTCTTGCCCATCAGGGTCAGGGTGCCGGCCACTTCGGTCACCTTGTCGCCATTGAAGCTGAACTTGTCAGCCACGAACTTGGCGGTGGGGTACTTGGCGGTGTCGAACAGGTCGGTGCCCTGCAGGTGCTTGTCGAACGCGGCGGTGCCGGTGTTGACGGAGGCCACGTCGATGGTCAGCTCCACCTTGCCGGTCTTGCCTGCCTTGTCGAGCTGGATCGTGCCTTCCTTCTTGTCGAAGCGGCCACGGTTGGTGGAGGTGCCGAAGTGGCCGATTTCGAAGGTGGCGAAGGTGTGGGTCGGGTCGATGGCGTAGGTGGCCGTCTGGGCGTGGGCGGCGCCCGCCAGCAGGGTAGCCGCGGTCAGGGCGAAGAGGGATTTGCGCATGGGATGTTCTCCTTGTTTAAATGGGTTGATTGAAAAGGGAAAGAGGTTCAGAGCTTGGCCACGCCGGTGAGCGCGAGCTTGAAACGGACCTGCACGTCGTCGGCCACCATGGAGGTGTCGGACCACTCGTTCTCGCCGATCTTGAACGCCAGGCGCTTGAGCGTGAAGCTGCCGGTGGCGGTGGTGGTGGCGCCGCTTTGCGTCAATGTGACCGGCACCACGACGTCGCGCACCTGGCCCTTGATGTTGAGCTGGCCGGCCACTTCAAACTTGCCGCCGCCCAGGCCCTTGACGGCCTTGGACTGGAAGGTGGCTTGCGGAAACTTGGGCACGTTGAACCACGTGGCCTTGGGCAGTTCGGCATCGGTTTCGGGCACACCCAGGGTGGCGCTGCCGGTGTCCACCGTGAAGGCGATCTTGCTGGTGTCGGGCTTGGCCGGGTTGAAGTTCACCTCGGCGTCAAACTTCTTGAAGCGCCCTTCCACCGGCACGCCCATCTGCTTGCTGACGAAAGCGATTTCGCTCTGCGCCGGCACCAGCTTCTGCTGGGCCAGCACCGGCAGGCTGACCAGAGCAGCCAGGGACAGGACGAGTGTGCGTACGTAGGACATGAAAACTCCTTGAAGCTTGAAATCAGGACCGGCCCGGCAACATGCGGCTGAGCAGACCGTCACGGTCGATCAGCTGGTGCTTGAGCGCAGCGGCGACATGCAGCCCCACCAGCGCCGCCATGGCGTAGGCGCCAAGCTTGTGCCAGGGCTTGATGAGTTCAGCCAGCGCCTTGTCGGCCGGCACGAAGTCGGGCAGCGGCAGCACGCCGAAGACCACGATGGGGAAACCGGCGGCTGAGCTGTAGGCCCAGCCCAGCAAGGGCACGGCAAAGAACAAGACGTACAGCGCATGGTGGGTGCCATGGTGCGCCCAGTGCTGCCAGCGCGGCATGGCCACCGCCACGGCGGCGGGCAAAGCCGGCGGCCGGTGCGTGAGGCGCCAGACCAGACGCAGGAACGACAGCGTGAGCACCACCACACCCGCCCACTTGTGCCAGTTGTAGAGCTTGAGGCGTTGCGGTGAGAACGGCAGGCTGGTCATGTACAGACCAACAACGAACAGACCGATCAGCGCCAGCCCCAGCAGCCAGTGCAGGGTGATGGCGGTGCCGCTGTACCGCTGGGTGGGGACTTGCGTGTTGTGCATGGAGGGAAGTCTAGGCTGCCCATCTCGCCCCGTTTTTGAATTGAATTGTTGATCTGATTCAAAAAATATGAACGCTTTCCAACGCTTCGGAACCCATGCGACGGACCAGCTTCGACTAAGGTCTTCACGGCCCCATTTTTAGTTATCCCCGGAAACTGTGGTCAACGTTGTGGATAACACCGGGGTTAGTCGGCCGGGCCGCATGCCGCCTGGGGTCGGCTGGGGGTGCCCGCGAAACGGGCAGCTGCCACGCGGTTTGACCGGTTGACACGCAACCATTTAATAAGCATACTTATTATTTACTGAAACAAAGATTCAAGACGGTGGTCGCCCATACGCAGGCCCGGACCTTCGGGTCGGCCCGAAACGCCGCAACCACCCCAGTCCAGTCAACCCGAGGAGCAGATCCATGCAGTTCTACAAGAATGGTTTCAGGGGTGGCAACCCCGACGTCAAGGAAGCCGCACCGAACCGGCGTAACCGCGGCGTCAACGAGCCGCTGCCCGAAAAGGTGGATGTGCTCATTTCCGGCACCGGGCCCGCGGGCCTGTGCCTGGCGGCGCAGCTGGCACAGTTCCCGGGCATCGAGACCATGATCGTCGAGAAGATGTCCGCCAACATCATCAAGGGCAAGGCCGACGGCATCAACACGCGCACCATGGAGATGTTCCAGGCCTTCGGCTTTGCCGACAAGGTCAAGCGCGAAACCTACTGGGTCAACCAGACCAACTTCTGGATGCCGGACCCGGCCAAGCCCGAGCACGTCCGGCGTGTCGGCCGCGTGCAGGACGTGGCCGACGACAGCTCGGAGATGCCACACATCCTGATCAACCAGGCGCGGCTGCACGAGCTGTTCCTGGAGGTGATGAAACACTCGCCCTCGCGCCTGGAGCCCGACTACGGCTGGGAAGTGGTGGGCCTGACCATCGACCCCACCACCGACGACCACCCGGTCACAGTGACGCTGAAGGACGCCACCGGCCTGTACTGGGGCGGCACCCGCACCGTGCGCGCCAACTACGTGGTGGGTTGCGACGGCGCGCACTCCGCGGTGCGCAAGGCCATCGGCGGTGAGCTGCACGGCGATGCCGCCCACCAGGCCTGGGGCGTGATGGACATCCTCGCCAACACCGATTTCCCAGACGTGCGGCAGAAGTGCCTGATCTCCTCGGCCAAGGAAGGCAACCTGCTGATCCTGCCGCGCGAGGGCGGCTACCTGTTCCGCATGTACGTGGAGCTCGACAAGCTGCGGCCGGACGAGCGGGCGGCACAGCGCAAGCTCACGCAGCACGACATGATTGCCGCAGCCAACCGCATCATCAAGCCGTACAGCATCGACGTGAAGGAGATCGTCTGGTGGTCGATCTACGACATCGGCCACAGCATCACCGACAGATTCGACGACGTGCCCGAAGGTGAGGACCGCAACCCGCGTGTGTTCACCGCGGGTGACGCCTGCCACACCCACTCACCGAAGGCGGGCCAGGGCATGAACGTCTCGATGCAGGACACCTTCAACCTGGGCTGGAAGCTGATCCACGTGCTGCAGGGCCGCGCGGATGCCCGCCTGCTGCGCAGCTACTCGAAAGAGCGGCTGACAGAGGCCAAGCGCCTGGTCGAGACCGACCACAAATGGGCGCGCATCATGTCGGCCCCCACCACGCAGGCCGAGCGGGACGGGACGGAGGAGCCGCGCATCATCCGCCAGTTCAAGGAGAACCTGCCGTTCACCGGCGGCATCGCCGTGAAGTACGACCCGTCATTCTTGTTTGCGGACGGGACCTGGCAGTCGCTGGCGACCGGGCAGGAGATCGGCCGCCGTTTCCACTCGGCACCGGTGGTACGCGTGGCCGACGCCATGCAAATGCAGCTCGGCCACGTGGCCGAAGCCGACGCACGCTGGCGCATCTACGCCTTTGCCGGCAAGGCCGACGGCTCCGCCCCGGGCTCGGCCATCCACCAGCTGGCCGACTGGCTGGAGACCCACCCCAGTTCGCCCGTGGTGAAGCACACCCGCCCGGGCGAGGACATCGACGCGGTGATCGACTTCCGCGCCGTGTTCCAGCAGACCTTCGACCAGCTGGCCTACGAGCACATGCCCTCGCTGCTCAAGCCCAAAACCGGCAAGCTGGGCCTGCAGGACCATGAAAAAGTCTTCTGCGTCGACCACAAGGGCCTGGGCGACATCTACGACATGCGCGGCATCCACCGTGAGCAGGGCTGCATGATCGTGGTGCGCCCCGACCAGTACGTGGCCCACGTGCTGCCGCTCAACGCGTACCAGGAACTGGCCGACTTCTTTGCGGGCGTCCTGCTGCCGCAACGCTGAGCCCGCGGCGGTGCCGGCCGGGCGGACACCGGCCGTGCACCAATTTGGGTACGGAACTTGCGTCTCCTTGCGCATGCTGATGCCCCTTGCCTGCCCAACGCCGCCACACCCATGAGCTGGCGTGCCACCCTCGACCTGCAGTACAGCCTGGAGGCGGCGCGCACCGTCGCCCGCTATCGCCATGACGGGCCGCTGCGCGTGCTGCAGAGCCTCTACCCGGAGGGCGATGCCGTCTGCCACAACGTGCTGGTCCATCCGCCCGGCGGGCTGGTGGGCGGCGACACGCTGGAGATGCAGGTGAGCGTGGCGCCCGGTGCCCATGGTCTTGTCACCACCCCGGGCGCCACCCGCTTCTACCGCTCGCTGGGTGAGCCGGCGCGGCAGCGCGTGCACGCGCGGCTCGAGGCTGGCGCACGGCTGGAATGGCTGCCGCTGGAAGCCCTGGCCTACAACCAGTGCCAGGCGGAGAACCACGCCGTGTTCGAACTCGCCCCGGGGGCCGAGCTCATGGGCTGGGACGTCACCGCCCTGGGCCTGCCTGCCGCCGACCTGCCCTTTGTGGAGGGTAGCTTTGCGCAGCACCTGGAGGTGCCGGGCATCTGGCTGGAGCAGGGTCGCATCGCGGCCGACGATCTTCGGCTGCTCGACAGCCCGCTCGGCCTGGCCGGCCAGCGCTGCCTGGCCACGCTGTTCTTCGTGGCCGGCACACCGATCGAGCGCCCGCGGCGCGACGCCGCGCTCGACGCCGTGCGCCAGGTGATCGACAGCCACCCGTTGCGGCTCAGCGCCGGCGCCACCAGCCCGCATCCGCAGGTGCTGGTGCTGCGCGTGCTGGCGCCGCTGGTCGAGCCGGTGCTGGCGTTGTTGCGCCCGGCCCGTGCGGCCTGGCGCCAGGCCCTGTGGCAGATGGACGCCGTGCCACCGCGGGTCTGGGCCACGTGAACCAGCCCGTGTGACGTCAACGCCGGCGCCGTGTGGCTGCTGCAGCTCAGGCGTCCTGCAACAGACTGCTGGCAATCGCCGCCGCTGCGGTACGCGTTTCCACCCCCAGTTTCTCGAAGATGTGTTCCAGGTGCTTGTTCACCGTGCGCGGGCTCATGCCCAGGATGTCGGCAATGTCGCGGTTGGTCTTGCCCTTGGCCAGCCAGGACAGCACCTCGGTCTCGCGCGGCGTCAGCGCCGCGCTCGACAGGCGTTTGTGCACTGCATCGGCGGCCGGCCCCAGCACGCGCAGCAGGACCATGGTTTCGCCCGGCCCGGCCTGGCCCAGGTAGCGCGCCTGCAGCTGCGCGCCGTCGGGCAGCGCACTCAGCGTCTCACCCTGCTGCACCGCCTGCTGCAGCCAGACGCGCAGCGCGGCGGCGTCCTGCGGCGGGTCACCTGCCGCGCCCTGCTGCTGGCGGACGGCGGCTTCCAGCCAGCGCATGGCCTGCGGCGAGCGCCAGGCCATGCGGCCCTGTCGGTCCAGCAGCACCACGCCGAGGCCGGCCACGTCCACCGCCTCGCGCGCCAGCCGCGTCACATGGGCATTGCGCAGGTGGGTGGCCAGGCGCGCCAGCACCTCGGGAATCTTCAGCGGCTTGACCACGTAGTCCACGCCGCCGCTGGCAAATCCTTCGACGATCTGCTCGGTCTCGGCCAGCCCGGTCATGAAGATCACCGGCACGTGGGCCCAGGACGGCTCGGCCTTGAGACGACGGCACAGGGTGAAGCCGTTGTCGCCTGGCATGACGGCATCGAGCAGCACGGCATCGGGCACCGCCATCTCGAAGCGCTCCAGCGCCTCGACGGCATCACGCGCCACCAGCACGGTATAGCCCTCCAGCGCCAGCGCATCGCACAGCATGCGCAGGGTCTCGGGTGCATCGTCCACCACCAGCACGACGCCGGGCGTTGCGGCAGTACGGTCGGTCTCACTCATCGGTTTCCACTTTCAGTTTCTCGATCAGGGCGTTGAAGTCGAAGCGGTCCACGTGCACCACCAGGCTCTGCAGCACGTCGGCCATGGCCGGCTCCTGCTGGGCGGTGTCGCGCAGCAACGCGCGCAGGCCGCTGGCATTGCCCAGGCGGGCCATGGCCACCAGGCGTTGGCGCAGCTCGTCGGCCAGCGGCAGCACGGCCAGGCTGTTGCGGGGGGGCTCGGTTGCCGCGGCCGCGGGCGGCGGGTGCGCTTCATGCACCCATTCCAGCTGCAGCACGCGCGCCAGCAGGTCCAGCAGCTCGGACTCGATCACCGGCTTGTTCACGAAACCCTGCGCCCCCACCGCGGCCAGCAGCTCGGGCCGGTTCTCGAAGGGGTCGGCTGAGACGAACAGGATGGGCAGCGCGGGGCCGACGCTCTCGCGGATCAGCTGCGCGGTCTGCCAGCCGTTGAGGTCGTCCATGTTGATGTCCAGCAGCACGGCATCCGGGCGCTGCTGCTGGATGATCTCCAGCGCCTCGCGGCCGCTGGCGGCCTCATGCATGGCAAAGCCCAGCGGAAGCAGCAGGCTGGCCAGCAGCTGGCGCTGGATGGGCTGGTCGTCCACCACCAGCAGCGTGCGCCGCGGCGCCAGGTAGCCGACGATGGGCCGCAGATTGCGCACGCTGCGCACCGCCGGGGCCTCGATCTCGCGCAGGTACAGCCGCACGCTGAAGGTGCTGCCCTGCCCCACCGCGCTGCGCAGGGTGAGTTCGCCACCCATCAGGTCGGTCAGCAGGTGGGTGATGGTCAGGCCCAGCCCCGTGCCCGACTCACTGGCGCGCCGGCCGGCGCTGCCGCGCTCAAACGGCTCGAAGATACGCTCCTGGTCCTGCGGAGCGATGCCGATGCCGCTGTCTTCCACCTCGAAGCGCAGCACCTCGTGCCGGCAGTCCACACGGAAAACGATGCCGCCGTGGTCGGTGAAGCGCACCGCATTGGCCAGCAGATTGATCAGGATCTGGCGCAGGCGCTTGGCGTCGGCCTGCACCCAGGCCGGCACGCGGCCCTGTGTCTCCAGCCGGAAGCGCAGGCCCTTGCCTTCGGCCTGCGGCTGCACCATGCGCACGAGTTCGGACAGGAAGTCCGGAAACGGCAGCGGCGCCGGGTCGAGGCGCAGGCGCCCGGCCTCGATGCGCGCGAGGTCGAGCAGGCCGTCGATCAGCGCGTGCATGTGCTGACCGCTTTGCTGGATGGTGGTCACGGCCTCGCGTTCGCTGCCGGCCAGTTGCCCCTTGCGCAACAGGATCTGCGCATAACCCAGGATGCTGTTAAGCGGCGTGCGCAGCTCGTGCGTCATGCCGGCCACATAACGCGTCTTGGCGTGGCTGGCGCTCTCCGCCGCTTCCTTGGCGCTTTGCAGCGCCTCGTCGGTGCGCTGGTGCGCATCGATCTCCTTCTGCAGCAGCTGGGTCTGGCGCTCCGATTCGTCCTGCGCCATGCGACGGCTCTCGTTGGTCAGCACCACCCACCAGGCCCACACCGCGCTCACCGCCGCCAGCAGGGAGAACGCCTTGATGAAGGGCTGGCGCAGCGCCTCCGCCGGCGTCTGCAGGCTCTCCTGCAGGTAGACCACACCCAGCACGAAGGCCATCACCGCGCACAACGACAGGAAGACCATGAAGTACTGGCCGACCCGGAAGTTGAAGCGGTTGTTCAGGCTGGCCGGCAGGATGGCCGCCAGCGCGAGCCGCGCCTGGTCGGCGGCGCGGGCGTTGGTCTTGCAGCGGTCGTGGCAGCGTGACTCCAGCGAACAGCACAGCGAACAGATGGGGGCGCCGTAGGCCGGGCAGCTCGCCATGTCGGCGCTCTCGAACAGGTTTTCACACACGCTGCAGCGCACCAGTTCGCCCGCTTGCCAGGGCGCCGGGTCGCGGCGCGCCAGGTAGTAACGCCCGCGCGTGGCCCAGGCCAGCAGCGGCGCCGTGACCAGCGCGGTGACGAGCGCGATGAAGGGCGAGAAGGCCGCTGCGTAGTCGCCCAGCAAGCCGGCATGGGCCGTCACCGCCAGGATCACGGCCAACCCCATGGCCCCCAGGCCCACCGGGTTGATGTCGTACAGGTAGGCGCGGCGGAATTCCACGCCCTTCGGGGACAGGCCCAAGGGCTTGTTGATGACGAGGTCGGCCACCAGCGCGCCGACCCAGGCAATGGCCACATTGCTGTACAGGCCCAGCACATTCTCCAGCGCGCCGAACACACCCAGCGTCATGAGCAGCGTCGCGATGATGACGTTGAACACCAGCCACACCACCCGCCCCGGGTGGCTGCGCGTGAGGCGGGCGAAGAAGTTGCTCCAGGCCAGCGAGCCGGCGTAGGCATTGGTGACGTTGATCTTCACCTGCGAGACGACGACGAAGATGACGGTGAGCACCAGCGCCGCCCCGGAGTCTCCCAATGCGCGCATGTAGCCGATGAGGTACATCTGCGTCGGCTCGACCGCATGCGCCGGCGCCGAACCGTACTGCAGCGCCACGAAAGCCAGGAAGGCACCGCCCAGCATGCGGACCATGCCCAGCACGATCCAGCCCGGACCGGCCACCAGCACGCTGCCCCACCAGCGCCAGCGGTTGGCGCGCGTGCGCTCGGGCATGAAACGCAGGTAGTCCACCTGCTCGCCGATCTGCACCACCAGCGAGAAGGTCACCGCCGCCGCCGCGCCGAACATCAGCGGGTCGAAGTCGCTGCTGCCCGAACTCAGGCCGGAGAGGCTGCTGAAGTCGCGGTAGAGCTCGGGCTGCGCCAGCGCGAACCAGGCGAAGGGCCACAGCAGCAGCACCAGCCACAGCGGCTGCGTCCAGGCCTGCAGCCGCGAGATGAAGGTGATGCCATACAGCACCATCGGAATGATGACCAGCGACGACAGCACGTAACACCAGACCAATGGCCAGCCCAGCGCCAGCTCCAGCGCCAGGGCCATGATGGCCGCCTCCAGCGCAAAGAAGATGAAGGTGAAGCTGGCGTAGATCAGCGAGGTGACGGTCGAGCCCAGGTAGCCGAAGCCCGCGCCGCGCGTCAGCAGGTCCATGTCCAGCCCATAGCGCGCGGCGTAGACGGCGATCGGCAGGCCGGTCAGGAAAGTGATCAGGCCCATCACCAGGATGGCCCACAGCGCGTTGTCGAAGCCGTAGTTCAGCGCAATCGCGCCGCCGATGGCCTCCAGCGCCAGGAAGGAGATTCCGCCCAGCGCCGTGTTGGCCACGCTGAGTTCGCTCCATTTGCGTGCACTGCGCGGCGTGTAGCGCAACGCGTAGTCCTCCAGGGTTTCATTGGCCACCCAGGAGTTGTAGTCGCGGCGGATACGGAAGATGCGTTGCGGTGCGGGGTTCATGGATGCGCCGTTCTGGTGCATGAAGTTCCTTTTCCAGTGCGCACGCAAGAAACGTTCTCACTGCGGCTTCTACGTCGCATACGTCAATCGACGTATGGGCGGTTGGGGGACCGATCCCTAACCTCAAGGCCGTGGTGACAAGGTGTCGCCCCCGCCTCTCGCAGGTGTTTCCGGTTCCCCTCTTCCTCTTGGAGTGCCCCATGAAGAAACCGTCCGTCCCCTCCGATACCCAGCCGGCCGCCGGCCTGCAACGTCGCCACGTGCTGCAGGCCATGGGCGCCATGTCCATGGTCGGCCTGCCCGGCCTGGCCATGGCCCAGCAGTTCCCCACCGCCAAGGTCAACACGACCAAGCTCGCCGTGACCGACACCGAAGTGGTGGTGGGCCAGCTGCACTCGTCCACCGGCACCATGGCCATCTCTGAAACCGGCTCCATCCAGGCCGAGCAGCTGGCCATCGACCAGATCAACGCCATGGGCGGCGTGCTGGGACGCAAGATCCGCGTAATCAAGGAAGACGGCGCCTCCGACTGGCCGACCTTCGCCGAGAAGTCCAAGAAGCTGCTGATCAACGACAAGGTGGCCGCCGTGTTCGGCTGCTGGACCAGCGCCTCGCGCAAGGCCGTGCTGCCGGTGTTCGAGAAGGAAAACGGCCTGCTCTACTACCCGACCTTCTACGAAGGCCTGGAGCAGAGCAAGAACGTGATCTACACCGGCCAGGAAGCCACGCAGCAGATCATCTACGGCCTGGACTGGGGCGCCAAGGAGAAGAAGGCCAAGACCTTCTTCCTGGTCGGCTCCGACTACATCTGGCCGCGCACCTCGATGAAGATCGCGCGCAAGCACATCGAATCGGTGGGCAAGCTGGGCAAGGTGGTCGGCGAGGAGTACTACCCGCTGGGCAACACCAACTTCAACTCGCTGATCAACAAGATCAAGGTCGCCAAGCCGGACTGCATCTTCGCGGCCGTGGTGGGCGGCTCCAACGTGGCCTTCTACAAGCAGCTCAAGGCCGCCGGCATCACCGGTGACAAGCAGTTCCTGCTGACGCTGTCGGTCACCGAAGACGAGATGACCGGCGTGGGCGGCGAAAACTTCGCCGGCTTCTACAGCTCGATGAAGTACTTCCAGACCCTGGACAACGAGAACAACAAGAAGTTCGTCGCTGCCTTCAAGGCCAAGTACGGCAAGGACGCCGTCATCGGCGACGTCACCCAGGCCGGCTACCTGGGCCCCTGGCTGTGGAAGGCTGCCGTCGAGAAGGCCGGCAGCTTCGACGTCGACAAGGTGGTGGCCGCGTCGCCCGGCATCGAGCTCAAGACCGCGCCCGAAGGCTACGTCAAGGTGCACCAGAACCACCACCTGTGGAGCAAGTCGCGCATCGCCATGGGCAACAAGGACGGCACCTTCAAGGTGGTGGCCGAGTCGCCCAACCTGATCGAGCCCGATCCGTTCCCGAAGGGCTATCAGTAAGCAGGAATCCCCGCGAGGGGGTGCGGGTGGCGGCCAGGGTTATCAAGGGACGGCCGCCACCCTTCTTCTCAGACAGACAGGTGACGCCATGGAATTTTCGGAAATGCTCAACATCGCCCTCATGCAGGGCTTCGCAGGACTCAGCCTGTTCTCGGTGCTGCTGCTCATGGGCCTGGGCCTGGCCATCATCTTCGGCCAGATGGGCGTGATCAACATGGCCCACGGCGAGTTCATGACCATCGGCGCCTACACGATCTTTCTCTTCTCCACACTGACCGAGAAGTTCGCGCCTGACTTCATGCCCTACTACTTTCCGCTGGCCATCGGTGTGGCCTTCGTGCTGGCCTTCATCGCGGGCTGGCTGGTGGAATGGGGCCTGATCCGTTTTCTCTACAAGCGTCCGCTGGACACGCTGCTGGCCACCTGGGGCCTGAGCCTGGCGATCCAGCAGGTGTTCCGCTCGGCCATCGGCCCCAAGGAAGTCAGCCCCACCCTGCCCGACTGGCTGATGGGCTCCTGGGCGCCGCATGAGGGCCTGGACATCCCGATCAACGGCATGTTCGTGCTCGCCCTCACCGCGCTGGTCACCGGCGGCGTGCTCGTGGCCCTGTACAAGAGCCGCTGGGGCCTGCGGGTGCGCGCCACGGTGAGCAACCGCACCATGGCCAACGCCATCGGCATCAACACCAGCAAGACCGACCGCCTGACTTTCGCCATCGGCTGCGGCATCGCCGGCGTGGCCGGTGCGGCCTTCACCACCATCGGCTCCACCGGGCCGACCTCCGGTTCGCTCTACATCGTCGACTCCTTCCTCGTCGTCACTTTCGGCGGTGCTGCCAGCCTGCTGGGCACGGTGGCTTCGGCCTTCGGCATCGCGCAGACGCAGTCCATCAGCGAGTTCTTCATCACCGGCTCCATGGCCAAGGTGCTCACGCTGTCGCTGATCGTCGTCATCCTGATGATCCGCCCGCAAGGCCTGTTCGCCAGCAAGGTGCGCCGCTGAAGTCGCCATTCATTTCCGGAGTCCAACCATGAACCAATTCAAAGCATGGATCACCAGCCGGGGCCTGGGCAGCGTGGCCATCCTCGCCGTCCTGCTGCTGGTCGTCTTTCCCCTCGTCTTCGACATCTTCCGTCTCAACCTGGTCGGCAAGTACCTGACCTACGGCTTCGTCGCCCTCGGGCTGGTGATGCTGTGGGGCTACGGCGGCGTGCTCAGCCTGGGCCAGGGCGTGTTCTTCGGCCTGGGCGGTTACGCCATGGCCATGTTCCTCAAGCTGGAAGCCAGTGACCCGATCTCCACCAAGATCCAGTCCACCCCCGGCATCCCGGACTTCATGGACTGGAACCAGCTCACGGCCCTGCCGCTGTGGTGGAAGCCCTTCGAGTACCTGCCCTTCTCGCTGATTGCGGTGATCGCGGTCCCGACCCTGCTGGCCTTCATCATCAGCTACGCCATGTTCAAGCGGCGCGTGGGCGGCGTGTACTTCGCCATCATCACGCAGGCGGTGGCGCTGATCCTCACCGTGCTCATCATCGGTCAGCAGGGCTACACCGGCGGCGTCAACGGCATGACCGACCTCAAGACGCTGCTGGGCTGGGACATCCGCACCGACAGCGCCAAATACATCCTCTACTACCTGTGCGCCCTGATGCTGCTGGGCACCATCGTGCTGTGCGCCTGGATCCAGCGCAGCAAGCTCGGCACCCTGCTGCTGGCCATGCGCGACAAGGAAGACCGCGTGCGTTTCTCGGGCTACGACGTGGCCATGTTCAAGGTCTTCGTGTTCTGCCTGGCGGCGGCCCTCTCGGGCATCGGCGGTGCGCTGTTCACGCTGCAGGTGGGTTTCATGTCGCCGTCCTTCGTCGGCATCGTGCCCTCGATCGAAATGGTCATCTACGCCGCGGTGGGCGGGCGTCTGAGCCTGGTGGGCGCGGTGTACGGCACCCTGCTGGTGAACTTCGGCAAGACCTACTTCTCCGAGAGCTTCCCTGACCTCTGGCTGTTCCTGATGGCCGCGCTCTTCATCGGCGTGACCATGGCTTTCCCCGAAGGCCTCGCCGGCGTGTGGACACAGAAGATCGTGCCCTGGTGGCAACGCAACCAGGCCCAGCGCCGCGCGGTGCGCCTGGCCGTGGCCAAGGATGCCGCCACCCCGGCCGATCCGTCCACTGCCGTGCCTACCACCCTGAGTGGCCAGAGCGCCTGACCCCCACGACACGCAGGAGTCCCACCATGAGCAATACCGACTTCGCCCTGGCCGTGGAAGACCTCACGGTCTCCTTCGACGGCTTCAAGGCCATCGACAACCTGACGCTGTACATCGACAAGAACGAGCTGCGCGTGATCATCGGCCCCAACGGCGCCGGCAAGACCACCCTGCTCGACCTGATCTGCGGCAAGACCAAGGCCAGTGGCGGCAGCATCAAGTTCAAGAACGAGGAACTGACCGGCCTGGACGAGCACATCCGCGTGCGCCGCGGCATCGGCCGCAAGTTCCAGACGCCCTCGATCTACGAGAACCTCTCCGTGTTCCAGAACCTGGAGGTGTCCTACCCCGCCGGCCGTTCGGTCTTCGGCGCCCTCGGTTTCAAGTGCACCGACGAGGTCAAGGCCCGCGTGCAGGTGGTGGCCGAGGAGATCGGCCTCGCCGACGCACTGGACATGGAAGCCGGCCTGCTGTCGCACGGGCAGAAGCAGTGGCTGGAAATCGGCATGCTGTTGATGCAGGAGCCCGAGCTGCTGATGCTGGACGAACCGATTGCCGGCATGAGCGCGCGCGAGCGCGAACTCACGGCAGAACTGCTCAAGCGCATCTGCAAGAACCGCTCGGTGATCGTGATCGAACACGACATGGAGTTCGTCAAGCAGATCGCGCACAAGGTCACCGTCATGCACCAGGGAAAGATCCTGGCCGAAGGCTCGATGGAAGCCGTGCAGGCCGACCCCAAGGTGATCGACGTTTATCTGGGGCATTGACATGCCACACCCCCTGAGTCGCTACGCGCCTTCCCCCTCTCTCGCCTTCGGCGGGAGGAGGACCGCACCGACGGCCCGGCGCAGCCGGTTCCGTGGTGCGCCTGGGTTGGGCACTGCGGATTACTGATTACCTAGGAGTCAAAAATGCTCAAAGTCACCGACATGTACGTGGCCTATGGCCAGAGCGAGGCCCTGCACGGGATCTCCTTCGAAGGCAAGAAGAACGAGACGGTCGCCATCATGGGCCGCAACGGCATGGGCAAGACCACGCTGTTCAAGAGCCTGATGGGGGTGCTGCCGCTCAAGGCCGGCCACATCGAGGTCGCCGGCCAGGACGTCTCGAAGGACGAGAGCTACCGGCGTGTGGCCAAAGGCATCGCCTATGTGCCGCAGGGCCGCATGATCTTCCCCACCCTGACGGTGGAGGAAAACATCCAGACCGGGCTGGAAAACGCCAAGGTCAAGCGCATTCCGGAGGAGATCTACGCCCTCTTCCCGGTGCTGTGGGACATGCGCCGGCGCAAGGGCGGCAACCTGTCAGGCGGGCAGCAGCAGCAGCTGGCGATCGCCCGCGCGCTGGTGACCGACCCCAAGGTGCTGCTGCTCGACGAGCCGACCGAAGGCATCCAGCCGTCGATCATCAAGGACATCGCCAAGGCACTCAACGAGATCCGCAAGCTGCGCGAGATCACCATCGTCGTCTCCGAACAAGTGCTGTCCTTCGCCATGGACGTCGCCGACCGCCTGTTCGTCATCGAAGGCGGCCGCCTGGTGCACGAGACGCTGCGCGAGCAGACCGACGTCAACCGCATCAAGTCCTACCTCTCCGTCTGATCCATCCGTTTTCTTTCGTCCTCAAGGAGCATCACCATGGCTGACACCCTCATCAAAGTCGATCTGAAGCAACCCGCACCGAGCAACCCGCTGGTGCACAACCGCTGGCACCCGGACATCCCGATCGCGGTCTGGGTCAAACCGGGTGACGATTTCATCCTGGAAACCTACGACTGGACCGGCGGCTACATCAAGAACAACGACAGCGCCGACGACGTGCGCGACATCGACCTCTCCACCGTGCACTACCTCTCGGGCCCGGTGGGCGTGCAGGGCGCCGAGCCCGGCGACCTGCTGGTGGTCGACCTGCTGGACATCGGCGCCAAGGACGACAGCCAGTGGGGCTTCAACGGCTTCTTCAGCAAGCAGAACGGCGGCGGCTTCCTGACCGACCACTTCCCGCTGGCGCAGAAGTCGATCTGGGACTTCAACGGCATGTTCACCAAGAGTCGCCACGTGCCGGGCGTGGAATACGCCGGCCTGATCCACCCCGGCCTGATCGGCTGCCTGCCCGACAAGAAGATGCTCGACGAGTGGAACAAGCGCGAGGCCGAGCTGATTGCCACCGACCCGAACCGCGTGCCGGGTCTGGCCAACCCGCCCTTTGCCGCCACCGCACACTGCGGCAAGGCCCAGGGTGAGGTCGCCAAGAAAGTGGCCGCCGAAGGCGCCCGCACGGTGCCGCCGCGCGAGCACGGCGGCAACTGCGACATCAAGGACCTGTCGCGCGGCTCGCGCATCTTCTTCCCGGTCTATGTGGACGGTGGCGGCCTGTCGGTGGGCGACCTGCACTTCAGCCAGGGCGACGGCGAGATCACCTTCTGCGGCGCCATCGAGATGGCTGGCTGGGTGCACATGCGCGTCAACCTGATCAAGGGCGGCGTGGCCAAGTACGGCATCAAGAACCCGATCTTCAAGCCCAGCCCGATCACGCCCAACTACAAGGACTACCTGATCTTCGAAGGTGTCTCGGTCGACGAGCAAGGCAAGCAGCACTACCTGGACGTGACCGTGGCCTACCGTCAGGCCTGCCTGAACGCCATCGAGTACCTGAAGAAGTTCGGCTACAGCGGCGCCCAGGCCTACTCCATCCTCGGCACGGCGCCGGTGCAGGGCCACATCAGCGGTGTGGTCGACGTGCCCAACGCCTGCGCCACGCTGTGGCTGCCGACGGAGATCTTCGACTTCGACATCAACCCCACAGCCGCCGGCCCGGTGAAGTTCATCGACGGCAGCGTGCAGATGCCGATCTCGCCCGACAAGAAGTAAGCCCCAGGAGCCCCGCATGCCCACCTATGACTACGCCTGTCCGGACTGCGGCGGCTTCGAGGCGCTGCGATCTCTGTCGCAGCGCGACGAGCCCTGCAGCTGCCCGGACTGCGGGGCCGCCTCGCCGCGCGTCTTCGTGGCCGCACCTCGCCTGGCCTGCCTGAGCAGCGAAACGCGCGCTGCGCACGAGACCAACGAGCGGGCCCGGCACGCGCCGCGGTCTTCGCGCGACGGCGACTATGGGCGCTTGCGGCACCCGGCAGGATGCGGGTGCTGCTCGGGGTCTTCTTCCAAACGGAGTGCGACGGTGCGGGCACCGGATGGGTCCAAGGCTTTCGCTGGGAAACGGCCCTGGATGATCAGTCATTAGAGCTCCCCCCAGGCTGCGCGCACTCCGTGCGCTACGCCACCCCCTCAAGGGGCAACACCAGCGGCCCGGCACAGCCGGTTCCGCGGTGTTCCCGACCAAGTCACGGCTACGGCCACGATTGCGATGAACAGACAGGAGTGAACCGCCATGATCCACGGTGACATTTCGAGCAGCCACGACACCGTCGGCGTGGCGGTCGTCAACTACAAGATGCCGCGCCTGCACACCAAGGCCGAAGTGCTGGCCAATGCGCGCAAGATCGCCGACATGGTGGTCGGCATGAAGCAGGGCCTGCCCGGCATGGACCTGGTGATCTTCCCCGAGTACAGCACCCACGGCATCATGTACGACGCCAAGGAGATGTACGACACCGCCGCCGCGGTGCCTGGCGAGGAAACCGCCATCTTTGCCGAGGCCTGCCGCAAGGCCAAGGTCTGGGGCGTGTTCTCGCTCACCGGCGAGCGCCATGAAGAGCACCCGAACAAGGCGCCCTACAACACACTGATCCTGATGAACGACCAGGGCGAGATCGTGCAGAAGTACCGCAAGATCATGCCCTGGGTGCCGATCGAAGGCTGGTACCCCGGCAACTGCACCTATGTGAGCGATGGCCCCAAAGGGCTCAAGGTCAGCCTCATCATCTGCGACGACGGCAACTACCCCGAGATCTGGCGCGACTGCGCGATGAAGGGCGCCGAGCTCATCATCCGCTGCCAGGGCTACATGTACCCGGCCAAAGACCAGCAGGTGCTGATGGCCAAGGCCATGGCCTGGGCCAACAACAGCTACGTGGCCGTGGCCAACGCCACCGGCTGGGACGGCGTCTACAGCTACTTCGGTCACAGCGCCCTCATCGGCTTCGACGGCCGCACGCTGGGCGAATGCGGCGAAGAGGAAATGGGTGTGCAGTATGCGGCCTTGTCCAAAAGCCTGATCCGCGACTTCCGCAAAAACGGCCAGAGCGAGAACCACCTGTTCAAGCTGCTGCACCGCGGCTACACCGGCAAGATCAACTCCGGCGAAGGGGCCGAGGGCGTGGCCGCCTGCCCCTACGAGTTCTATGGCAAGTGGATCAGCGACCCCGAAGGCACACGCAAGCAGGTCGAGTCGTTCACGCGTTCCACCGTCGGCACCGCCGAGTGCCCGATCGACGGTATTCCGAACGAGGCGCCCAAGCACCGCTGAGCCGCCGCCGGCCCGGGTCCCGGGCCGGCGCTTCCCCTGTTGTTTCGAGGCTGCGTCGTGTCTGCTCCCGCTTCCGTCTCCGATCCGCTCGCGGCCTACCGCATCACCGAAGCGCCCTACTACCGCCCCTCGGGCAGCGAAGTGGCGCTGTACCAGCACGCCTACGCGAACCGCCTGCCGCTCATCCTCAAAGGGCCGACCGGCTGCGGCAAGACGCGTTTCGTCGAATACATGGCGTGGAAGCTCGGCCGCCCGCTGGTCACCCTGGCCTGCAACGAGGACATGACGGCGGCTGACCTCGTGGGCCGCTGGCTGCTCGACGCCGACGGCACGCGCTGGCACGACGGGCCGCTCACGCTGGCGGCGCGCCATGGCGCGATCTGCTACCTCGACGAGGTGGTGGAGGCGCGCCAGGACACGACGGTGGTCATCCACCCGCTGACCGATGCGCGCCGCATGCTGCCGCTGGACCGCAAGGGCGAGCTGGTGCACGCCCACCCGGACTTCCAGCTCGTGGTCTCCTACAACCCGGGCTACCAGAGCCGCAGCAAAGACATGAAACCGTCCACACGCCAACGCTTCGCGGCGCTGGAGTTCGACTACCCCGACGCGGCGGTGGAAACCGAGATCGTGGCGCACGAGGCCGGCATCGACACCGCGTTGGCAGCGCAGCTGGTCGGCGTGGCGCAGGGCTCGCGCGCACTGCGCCAGCAGGGTCTGGACGAAGGCATCTCCACCCGCATGCTCATTTACGCCGGCATCCTGATCCGCGACGGCGTGGCCCCGCGCGACAGCTGCGAGATGACGCTGACACGCGCGCTGACCGACGACCCGGACCTGCTGGCCGCGCTGCGCCAGCTCGTCGACGCCCACTTCCCCTGAAGCACGATGGGCCGCGCCGATGCCGACCCGCCCACCCACGCCACGCTGGGCCTGCTGCTCGGTGGCCTGAGCCGGCGCACGCTCACACTACAGACGCTGGCCAGTGCCTCCCCACCGCCTGCAGTGCGTGCCGTGCTCAGTGACACCCACCTGCTGCTGCCAGCGACCGTGGTGCAGCAAGCCACGCTGGCGCGCGCCGCCGTCGCCCATGCGGCTGCCCACCTGCTGTATTCGCCACCCGCGCAGGCTGCGGGCACGCTCAAGCCGCTGGGCTTGGCCGTGGCCTCGGCCATCGAGGATGCGCGCGTCGAAGCGCTGCTGCTGCAGCGCCTGCCCGGCGTGCGCCGCTGGTTCCTGCAAGCGCAGCCGGCACACGACCCGCACGGACTGGACGTGCCCAGCCTGCTCGCCCGCCTGGGCCACGCCCTGCTCGACGGCCGTTACGCCGACGGCAACCACTGGGTGCACAAAGGTCGCACGCTGTTCACCGCCACCGTCCGCGACTACGGTCTGCAAGACCACGCCGCCTTCCGACGCCTGGCCTCCATCCTGGCAAACGACCTGGGCCAGATGCGCGTGCGGCTGGACCCGCAGCAGTGCGTGGTGCCGGCCGCCTACCGCGACGACCACAGCTACCTCTGGCAACACGGCGCCACAGCTGACCACGCCACCGAGACATTGCAGACACCCGCGCCACCGCCGCCTGCCGATGCCGCAGCCACAGACACACCGCCGGTCGACCGTGCAGAACAGCCCGACAACAGCATCTGCCATCTGTACCCGGAGTGGGACTACCGCCTGCAGCGCGAGCGGGCTGACTGGTGCACCGTGCGCGAGGTGGTGCCCCCGGTCCCACCACGGCCTGCCGCGCCACTCGCCGCCGAGCCCGCCGCACCGTGGCGCAGCCGGCGCCGCCTGAACCGCAACCAGCGCCTGCGGCGGCAGTGGGAAGGCGACGAGCTCGACCTCGACGCCGCCATCGACGTGCAGGTGGAGCGGCGCCTGGCGCTGGCGCCGGACGGGCGGCTGTTCGTGCGCCCCGGCAGCGAAGCGCCACGCTGCAGCGTGCTGGTGCTGCTCGACCTGTCGGCCTCCACCGGCGACGTGGCCTCCGGCAGCACGCAGCCCTTGCTGGCCGTCGAGCAGCAGGCCGCGCTGCTGCTGGCACGGGCCGCGCAGGCCGGGCAGGACCGCCTTGCCATCCATGGCTTTGCCTCGAACACCCGCGCCGCGGTGCAGTACCTGCGGCTGCTGGACTTCGGCACGCCGCTGGATGCCGCCCGCACGCAGCGCCTCCTGGGCACCCGCGCTGCCGGGTCCACGCGCATCGGCGCTGCGCTGCGCCATGCCACGCGCTGCCTCCTGGCCGAACCCGCCGGCCCGCGCGCCATCGTGCTGGTGACCGATGGCGCACCGTCGGACGTGGACGTGTTCGATGCCCGCTACCTGACCGAAGATGCCCGCGCCGCCGTGCTGGCCGCGCGCCGCTTGGGCGTGCAGTGCCATGGCGTGGTGGTCGATGCCGGCAGCGACACCTATGTACGTCGCATTTTCGGCTGGCGGAGCTTCCGCAGAATCGGGCGCGCCGCGCAGCTGCCGCGACAACTCGAAGACCTGTACACCAGTCTGGCTGCGGCCTGAACCTCCCTCAGATCGCCACCAGCTGACGTACTCCGTCGGTCTCCATGTTCTTGCCCAGCCCATGGGCGAGCACCGCGCCGCGCTCCATCACGACATAGTCGTCAGCCAACTCGCGCGCGAAGTCGTAGTACTGTTCCACCAGCAGGATGGCCATGTCGCCACGATCGGCCAGCATGCGGATCACGCGGCCGATGTCCTTGATGATGCTGGGCTGGATGCCTTCGGTCGGTTCGTCCAGGATCAGCAGCTTCGGCCCGGCAGCCAGCGCACGCGCGATGGCCAGCTGCTGCTGCTGTCCGCCCGACAAGTCTCCGCCTCGCCGGTGCAGCATCTGCTTGAGCACCGGAAACAGTTCATAGAGTTCCGATGGAACAGGCGTCCCTCCAGGCTTGCCGGCCAGGCCCATGCGCAGGTTCTCTTCCACCGTCAGACGGGCAAATATCTCGCGCCCCTGCGGCACGAAGCCGATCCCGGCTCTTGCTCGTTCATAGGGCGTGGTCTTCTGGATCGCCTTGCCTTCGAATTCGATCTCACCCGACTTGATGGGCACCAGGCCCATGAGCGACTTGAGCAGCGTGGTCTTGCCCACGCCGTTGCGCCCGAGCACGACGGTGACCTTGCCGAGCTCTGCCTTGAGGCTCACGTCGCGCAGGATGTGGGAGCCGCCGTAGTACTGGTTGATGTTTTTGACATTCAGCATGTCAAACCTTGCTTTCTGCGTAATGCCCAGATTGGGCGGCATTGCCGGGTCTCGCCCCGGCGGGCGACTCACTTTCTTTGCTTCGCCAAAGAAAATAAGCAAAGAAAGGCGACCCTGGTGTCTGTGACCCCGGCTGCGCCGGGGCAACCTGCGATGCTCGCGCCAGGCGGGAGCCGCGCAAACTCGCTGCGCTCAAACATGCGCGTCTCTGATTCCGCCTGCCGCTGCGCTTCTCGGCACAGCCACAAGGGCGGAAGGGATCCAACAGCCAGAGCCCACAAGGACGCGCCGTGGCGCGTCCTTGTTGAATTCGGTATTCAGGTACCCACCGCCGTGTGCGGAGGCGAGTAGCGCAGGCAGCGGCGGAAAAAGAAGCGCAGATGTCTGAGCCCGCAGGGCGAGTTTCTGCGCTTCCCGCCGGTGCCGAGCAACGCAGCGTGCCCTGTGCGCAGCACAGGGACGACGCACCCGGCTCGCCTTTTCTTTGGGTACTTTCTTTTGGCGAAGCAAAAGAAAGTACTTCGCCCGCCGGGGCGAGACCCGGCCTGCCACGCAGACCAGAAACAGAAGTCAAAGGAAAGGGGTGCAAGCTCATCTCCCCAAATAAACCTCAATCACCCGCTCATCCGCCTGCACCTCTTCCAGCGTCCCCTGCGCCAGCACAGAGCCATCACACAGCACCGTCACGATCTCCGAGATCGCCTTGATGAAGCTCATGTCGTGCTCCACCACCATCAGCGAATGCTTGCCCTTGAGCGTGAGAAACAGCTCGGCCGTGCGCGCCGTCTCCTCATCGGTCATGCCGGCCACCGGCTCGTCGAGCAGCAGCAGCTTGGGGTCCTGCATCAGCAACATGCCGATCTCCAGCCACTGTTTCTGGCCGTGGCTCAGGTTGCCGGCCTGCCGCGTCACGCTGTCGGCGAGGTGAATCGTGTGCAGCACCTCGGCCAGGCGGTCGCTTTGCGCGGAATCCAGACGAAAGAACATGGAAGACGCCACACCCTTGTCGGTCTTGAGCGCCAGCTCCAGGTTCTCGAACACCGTGAGCTGCTCGAAGACCGTGGGTTTCTGGAACTTGCGTCCAATGCCCAACTGGGCGATCTCGGGCTCGCTGTGGCGCAGCAGGTCGATGGTGGAACCGAAGAAGACCGTCCCCTCGTCGGGCCGCGTCTTGCCGGTGATGATGTCCATCATCGTGGTCTTGCCCGCGCCATTGGGCCCGATGATGCAGCGCAACTCTCCCGGCGCGATGTCCAGGCTCAGCTTGTTGATGGCCTTGAAGCCGTCGAAGCTCACACTCACATCTTCCAGGTAGAGGATGCGGCCGTGGGCAACATCCACCTCGCCGGCCTGGATGAGGCGGCCGTAGCTGGCGGACTGCCCGCCGGCCACGGTGTTCAGGCGCTCGGCCTCCAGCGCCGCAAGGCGGGCTTCGTAGCGTTTGGCGCCCTGTTCCAGCAGATCGGGCGTCATTTGCCATCCCCCTTCATGTTCTTGAGCTTCTGCACCAGACCGACGATGCCATGGGGCAGGAAGAGCGTGACCACGATGAACAGTCCGCCCAGGAAATAAAGCCAGAACTCGGGCGCCGCCACCGTGAGCCAGCTCTTGGCGCCATTGACCACAAAGGCACCGACGATGGGGCCGATCAGCGTGGCGCGCCCGCCGACGGCGGCCCAGATGGCGATCTCGATGGAGTTGGCCGGGCTCATTTCACCCGGGTTGATGATGCCGACCTGCGGCACATACAGCGCACCGGCAATGCCGCACATCACGGCCGAGAGCGTCCAGATGGCGAGCTTGTAGCCCAGGGGGTTGTAGCCCGAGAACATGACGCGGCTCTCGGCGTCACGGATGGCCTGCAGCACGCGGCCGAACTTGGCACGCACCAGCCAGCGGGCGAGCAGGAAGAAGCCCAGCAGCGTCAGGCCGGTCAACACGAAAAGCGTCATGCGCATGTGCTGTGTGGCAATCGGGATGCCCAGGATGCGCTTGAAATCGGTGAAGCCGTTGTTGCCGCCGAAGCCCGTCTCGTTGCGGAAGAAGAGCAGCATGGCCGCGAAGGTCATGGCCTGGGTGATGATGGAGAAGTACACACCCTTGATGCGCGAACGGAAGGCGAAGTAACCGAAGACAAAGGCCACCAGCCCGGGCACCAGCACAATGAGGACCAGGGTGGCGACGAAGCTGTCGCTTAAGCCCCAGTGCCAGGGCAGCGCCTTCCAGTCCAGGAAGACCATGAAATCGGGCAGATCGCTCTTGTAGTTGCCGTCACGGCCGATCTGGCGCATCAGGTACATGCCCATGACGTAGCCGCCGAGCGCGAAGAAGAGCCCATGGCCCAGCGAAAGAATGCCGGTATAGCCCCAGACCAGGTCCATGGCCAGCGCGCAGATGGCGTAACACATGATGCGGCCCAGCAGGGCCACGGCGTAATCGCTGAGGTGAAAGACACTGTCCTTGGGCACCAGCAGGTTCAGCACGGGCGCCAGCGCGCAGACCACCAGCAGCGCGACAAGGAAGGCGCTCCAGCCCTTGCGGGTCAGCAGCGGCGCAGTAGCGGGGAGTTGAATTTGGCTCATTCCGCGCTCCTACCTTTGACAGCGAAGATGCCCTGCGGACGCTTCTGGATGAAGATGATGATGAAGACCAGCACGGCAATCTTGGCCAGCACGGCGCCCGTCCAGCCCTCAAGGAACTTGTTGAGCACACCCAGGCCCAGTGCAGCGTAGACCGTGCCGGCCAGCTGGCCCACGCCGCCCAGCACCACGACCATGAAGGAGTCGACGATGTAACTCTGGCCGAGGTCGGGGCCGACGTTGCCGATCTGGCTTAAAGCGCAGCCCGCCAGGCCGGCGATGCCCGAACCCAGCGCAAAGGCGTAGGTATCCACACGGGCCGTGTTGACGCCCATGCAGGCGGCAATGGGCCGGTTCTGCGTGACCCCGCGCACAAACAGGCCCAGGCGCGTGCGTCCGATCAGCAGCGCCATGCCCGCGAGCACAGCCAGCGCGAAGGCGATGATGACCAGGCGGTTGTAGGGCAACATGAGGTTGGGCAGCACCAGCCAGCCTCCGCTCATCCAGGCCGGGTTCTCCACCGCCACGTTCTGCGCGCCGAAAAGAGAGCGCACCGCCTGCATCAGCACCAGGCTGATGCCCCAGGTGGCCAGCAGCGTCTCCAGCGGCCTGCCGTAGAGGAAACGGATCACGCTGCGCTCCAGCGCCGCGCCCACCAGCGCCGAGGCCAGGAAGGCCACCGGCACGGCCGCCACGAGGTACCAGTCAAAGGCACCGGGCAGGTATTTCTGGAACACGCCCTGCACCACATAGGTCGCGTAGGCACCGATCATGATGAGTTCGCCGTGCGCCATGTTGATCACGCCCATGAGGCCGTAGGTGATGGCCAGGCCCAGCGCCGCCAGCAGCAGGATGCTGCCCAGGCTCACCCCCGTGAACAGCGCGCCCAGGCGTTCGCCCCAGGCCAGGCCGTCGTCGATCTGGCGGATGGCCGAGCCGATCTGTGCTTTCACCTCGGCATCGGTCTCGCTGCCCAGCCGCTCATTGAGCAGCAGCTTGGTGTCGGGCGTGCGGCTCTGCGCCAGCGCACCGGCGGCGCTCAGGCGCTGCAACCTGTCTTCGCTGCCCAGCAGCACGGCGGCCCGGGCCAGGGTGAGCACCGAACGCACGCGTTCGTCCTGCTCACCGGCCAGCGCCTTGTCGAGCAGCGGCAGACGCCCGGCATCGGGCTCCTTGAGCATGGCGCGCGCGGCATCCAGACGCAGCTTGCTGTCGGCGCTGAAAAGCTTGAGCACCGCGAGCGCCGTGTCGATCTCGCCGCGCATGCGGTTGTTGTTGATCACGTCCTCGGCGTCGGCGGGCAGGTCCACAGCTTCGCCCGTGGCCGCGTCCAGCGCCTTGTCGTCACGCACGATGTAGACCTTGCCGCCGGCCACCTTGACGGCGTCGTCGGCCAGCGCCTGCAGCAACACGGCCGTGCGCTCGTCGGGCTGCAGCACAACCTGCTGCAGCGCCGTGATGCGCGTGTCGGTTTCGCCCACGGCAATCGCCTGCGCCTGTTCGGCAGTGAGGGCCTGCACCTGGGCGGCACAGACCAAAGCAGTCAGTAACAGTAATCGTCTAAGCATGAAGAGAACCTGTAGGGTGGGCACGACGGGCCATGCCCACGCTGCAAGACCTTGGTATTCAAGAAGTGAGGTGATGGCCTTCGCGCACCACACCCCCAAGCCGGGGTGCGTCGCGCCGGGCCGCCCCAAGCGACTGCACCGCCCCCCTTGGGGGGAGGCGGCCAGCAGCCGCTTCGGGGGGTTACTTTTTCTCCGGCTCGTCCTTCTTCTTGTCGTTGCCTTCGATGTACGGGCTCCAGGGCTTGGCCTTGACCGGGCCCGGGGTCTTCCACACCACGTTGAACTGGCCGTCGGCCTTGATCTCGCCGATGAACACGCTCTTGTGCAGGTGGTGGTTCTTCTCGTCCATCTTGCTCACGATGCCCGAGGGCGCCTTGAAGGTCTGGCCCGCCATGGCGGCGATGACCTTGTCCACGTCCGTGCTCTTGGCCTTCTCGACGGCCTGCTTCCACATGTGGATGCCGATCCAGGTGGCTTCCATCGGGTCGTTGGTCAGCGGCTTGTCCTTGTGGCCCGGGATGTTTTTGGCCTTGGCGTAGGCGGCCCACTTCTTGATGAACTCGTCGTTGTCCTTGTTCTTGATGGACATGAAGTAGTTCCAGGCGGCCAGGTGGCCCACCAGCGGCTTGGTGTCCACGCCGCGCAGCTCTTCCTCACCCACGGAGAAGGCCACCACCGGCACGTCCTTGGCCTTCAGGCCGGCGTTGCCCAGTTCCTTGTAGAAGGGCACGTTGGAATCGCCGTTGATGGTGGACACCACCGCCGTCTTGCCACCGGCAGCGAACTTCTTGATGTCGGCCACGATGGTCTGGTAGTCGCTGTGGCCGAAGGGGGTGTACTTCTCGTCGATGTCCTTGTCGGCCACACCCTTGCTCTTGAGGTAGGCGCGCAGGATCTTGTTGGTGGTGCGCGGGTAGACGTAGTCGGTGCCCAGGAGCACCCAGCGCTTGGCGGCACCGCCGTCCTTGCTCATCAGGTAGTCCACTGCCGGAATGGCCTGCTGGTTGGGCGCGGCACCGGTGTAGAACACGTTCTTGGACAGCTCTTCACCCTCGTACTGCACGGGGTAGAACAGCAGGCCGTTCATCTCTTCCACCACCGGCAGCACCGACTTGCGCGAGACGCTGGTCCAGCAGCCGAAGATCACCGAGACCTTGTCCTGGCCCAGCAGTTGTTTGGTCTTCTCGGCAAACAGCGGCCAGTTGGAGGCCGGGTCCACGACCACGGGCTCGAGCTTCTTGCCCAGCACGCCGCCCTTGGCATTGATCTCGTCGATGGCCATCAGCACGGTGTCCTTCAACACCGTCTCGGAAATGGCCATGGTGCCGGACAGGCTGTGCAGCACGCCGACCTTGATGGTGCCGCCCGACTGGGCATGGGCTGCCATGGAGGCCAGGCCCAAGGTGGAAACGGCGGTGGCAGCAGCCAGCGCCTTGAGGGTGAATCGACGTTGCATGTGGGTGACTCCAGAGTAGAAGTTGAACAAAACCGTCTCGCCACGCCATGAAAACAGTCCGGGGCGGCGATGGTGTCACTCTAGGGATCGGCGGGAAACGCGGGAATACGCCGGACGGCGTATGCGGACGGGACCGGGCAGCCGGGGCCGACCGCCATTAAACCGGCGCAGCCCCATCGACGTGCAGGCGCCCGACGCCCTGCGCAAGACCACGCACAACAAGAAAACGCCGTGGGTGCTGGTGGGCTGCAACGACCAGCGGCGCGGCCGGCTGACGCTGATCCGCCACCTGCTCGACCACATCCCGGAGCGCCAGGTGCCACAGACCGTGATCGAGTTCCCGCCTCTGGACCACAAGCCCTTGCGCGAGCAGTTCGGCACGCCGCTCAAGCCCATCGCGGCGGCGGACTGAGCGCCACCGGGTGCTGCACTGGCATTACTTCAAGGATGGGCAGGGAAAGTGGAAATGCGCCGGACGGTTTGTGTGGCCACCCAACAAGCTTGGCGAATCGGGTCGCAGCACGTGAGGATTTACCCTTTACGACCCTCAGAGGTCGGTCGCCCCTTCATGAAAGCAGACACTCAACTTTTGAATTAGGCCGCATCCGCCGCGGCCGCGATTGAGTCTGCAAGATGCTGGCGTACAGCAGGGACTAGACACGATCTGCACCATTCATTCGCGAGAACTTCCCAAACGCTGGCTGAACTCTTATGAATCTGATCGCCAACCTTCGCATTCCATTTGTGATGATCGGGTTCCAGCATTGCGTCTTCCAATGCCGTTAGTAGGGTGCCTGCGCCGATGCCAAACCGCTGCGAAAGACTCGGCCAATTCTTTGCCTTCAGGTCCGCGTAGACCATCCGTTCTGGCGCTACGGTGCCGGGGAGAGAAAGGCAGTTCACATCGTTGTGGTCGCCGTCGACAATAGCCAAGGATCGATAGGGAAGTTTCCCAGCTTTGCCAAGTTCCCCAAGCATGGCCACAACATTGGATGGACCCACTGGATTGATCGCGACACGCTGCAACAGCTTCCCGGTTTCTTCGGAGGAGGCAAGAATTTCGCGCAGCAGTATCTCCGCTTCCCGGTCTTCAACGAACAAATGAACTTCCGGATGAATCTCATCGTCGAGTCGACTCATGGCGAACTCTGCTGATACGCCATACACGACGCTCAGCCCTTGAGGGCCAGGAAGAAGAAGAATTCTTGCTTCTTGAGGAAGCTCTTGAAGGACATAGGGGCTGTGTGTGGATAGGATCACCTGGATTCGCCGCTGCCGCGCAAACCAAAGTAGAAATCGAATAAGACGGCGTTGAGCTCGCGGATGAAGAGATGCTTCGACCTCATCAACAAGTAAGAGCGAATTCTCTGGAATGCCCTGAAGTGTTCTAAACAGATCTAGCGTTGCGTCTTCCCCCGCGCCTTGGTGAAATTGGGACAGCTCTCCCCACTCTCGTTCAAGCAGTCCGACCAAGCGTTTTTTGTCTACATCTGACGTCGCAAATCGTGCCTTCTTGTAGTCGCGGCTAAGTACATGAGAAAGCCTCTCTCGAAAGGCGTCATTAATCTCTGCACTTTCAACTTCTGCCGCTGCTAACCGAGCGATCTTCGCGTAGCCAACAGATGCATCTAAAGGAAGAGTTCTTGCAATGTCTAACAAGAAGACTTCGCGCTTTGGTCCATTCTCTGGAACTCGCCAACGCTGCGTAGGCTTAGTAATTTTGTAGCTTTCAATGTTGGGGCCACGCTTTACGCGGAAGTCGATCTTTACTCCCTGAATCTTGTCCCAGTGGGTTTCAACGAAAAAGGCTGACGGGTAGAAGCGTTTGTCTTTGTCCTTGTTGTCATACACGGATGCGGCGACTTTCATCAGGGTGCTCTTGCCGCTACCGTTCTCGCCAACAATGGCAACAACCGGGAAATTGAACTCTACCGACTGCCCAGTCCAGCCGCGTAGCCCTTCGATTTGCAACATCTGAAGAAACTACGGCCACAGTCCCGCTTGGTACTGATTGCGGATTGTGTTTATTTCTGCGTACTCCATGTCGCTCCTTGATCAATAGTGTGTCGCTGTCGTTTGAAAAAGGTCTACGCTCATCAAATTCTCCTCCCATTCTGGGATGCGCGTAGCAGATTTATAGCGGCCATGCCTGACGATGAGTCCCGTGCAAACCATGAACAGACCAGCAATCCCGCAAGGTGCATACCGCCTCAATGACCTGTATGGGGAACTTGAGGGAAAGACTGGTCATGGCCAAGTGCAGCCGCCCACATCACGGCCCGTTCAGTGACAATCCTCGAACAACTCCTAGGACAACCATGATCGAAGGCTTGGTAACCGGCACCCTGGTGGGCTTGGCGGAACAACGCCAGGGCAAGAACGACACGACTTTCGTGGTAGCCCGGGTGAAGACTGCGCCTGGCGAAGGTGCCCCCCTGATCGTCAATGTGATTGCCTTCGCCCCCGAGGCCTGTGCGGCCCTGCTGGCGCTGGACGAGGGTGACACGCTGGCGGTGGCCGGGGCGCTAACGCCGAAGGTCTGGACCGACAAGCAGGGCAACACCCGGCCGGCGCTGGACATGGTGGCCAGCCAGGTGCTGACGGTCTACCAGGCGGACCGCAAGCGCGGGGCGCCAGACGACGGAGTGGCCCGCCCATGAAGCCCGCGCGCCGTGTCATCCCCACGCCCGGCTGGCTGCGCCCGGTGATCCGCTGGGCCACGCGCTTTGCCATGAACGCACCGGCCTGGCTGCCGGGCTGGCTGAAGAACGCACCGCTGAAACTGGCCTCGCTCGTGCTGCGGGCCTGGGTCGCTCTCGTGCGATAGCACCTGGCACCAGGTCACGGATGCTGGTGGCCTGGCTCAGGTGCTACGCAACCGGGTGGCAGGTGGCACGCTCAGGCGGCCTGGCGGGCCAGGTGCACCTGGTGCAGGGTGATCTTGCGCACCTCGGCCTGACTGGTCTGGATGTGGGTGCGCAACAGCAGCACCGCCTGGTCGCTGCGCTTGCGCTGGATGGCGCGCAGGATCTTGGCGTGCTCCTCGTAGGTCGCGTCGATGCGGGCCTGCTGGGTGAAGTCGAGCCGGCGGATGATGCGGATGCGTTCGGTCACGTCGCGGTGCACGCGCGTCATCTCGGCATTGCCCGCGGCGGCCATCAGCGTGCAGTGGAAGTCCTCGTCCCATTGAGCGACCTGACGGATATCCGTGCTGCGCTCGGCCGCCGGCACCAGCCAGATCGCGGCGAGCTGGGCAAGCAGTGGGCGGTCGATCCTGGCATCGTCGGCGCACAGGCGCTGCACGGCCGTGGTCTCCAGCACCATGCGCAGGTCGTAGAGCTGCTCGAACTGCTCGAAGTCGAAGGGCAGCACCCGCCAGCCATTGCGAAACAGCACCTCCACATAACCCTCCTGCTGCAGCCGGAACAGCGCCTGGCGCACCGGTGTGCGCGACACGCCCAGGCGTTCGCTGAGCTCGTTCTCGGTGAAGCGGTCGCCCGGCACGAGCTTGAAGTCGGCCACGTCGCGTTTGAGCTGCTCATAGACCATCTCGGCGCGCGAATGGAAGGCGGGCGCTTCGTCGACAGCAGCAGGGCGGCGGCGGGTGGTGTGCACGGCGTGACTCTATCAGCGTTGCGGTGCGTCGAGCAGGCTCACATGCGCTGCGACCACGCGCCAGCCCTGCGGTGTGCGCAGCCAGGTCTGGCTCTGCCGCCCGGGGCGCGCGCTGCCGTGACGCATGAACTCGGTGTTGGCGGTCGCAAAGTCGCGGCCGTAGGTCGTGATGACGGTATTGGCCAGTTCACGCGCCAGACCCTGCGGCGAACGCCCTGCCCTGAAGGCGCGTATGGCTTGGTAGCCATACAGGTTCTCCGTCGCGCCATAACGCAAGGTGTGCGGGCTGTCCCAGAACAGCTCGTCGAGCACAGCGACGTCGTTGCTCACCAGCGCCGCTTCGTAGCGGGCGAACGCCGCCTGCACCTCCTGCAGCACCTCGGGCAGGTTGATCTGCATCTCCATTCAGCACCCCGCTCCCTTCAGATGGGCCAGACCCGCCTGCTGCAGCTGCAGCGCGGCGCGCAGGGCCAGGTCCTCTCGCCAGGGCGCGGCGATGATCTGCACGCCGATGGGCAGGCCGCCCGTGCCTTCGGGCCATAGGGGCGCGACCGCGACCGGACAGCCGGCAAAGGAGATGGGTTGGGTCAGCAGACCCATGGCCGGGCGGCAGGGCTGCTGCCGGCCGTTGATGTCCAGCCACTCGGTCCCGATGGGGGGCGCGACCACCGGTGTGGCCGGGGCCAGCAGCACGTCCCACTGGCCAAAGAGCGCGTTGACCTTGTCGCGGTAGGCGCGGCGAAAGCGCTGGGCCTGCAGGTACCAGGCCGCCGGCTGCAGGGCGCCGGCGATGAAGCGGTCTACCGACAGGGGTTCGAATTCATCCGCGCGCGTGCGCAGGTCCGGCAGGTGCAGGCTGCCGCCTTCGCTGGCGGTGATGATGAAGGCGGCCGCACGCGCCAGCTCGGCGTCGGGCCATGTCACGGTGTCGTGTGCGCCCAGCACGCGCGCTGCGGTGCTCACCACCTCGCGCGCCGGTGCGGTGGCGTGGTCGTGGAAGTAGCCGCCTAGCACGCCGATGCGCAAGCCGTCCACGCCCTGCCCCAGCAACGGGGTCACGGGCTCAAGCTGTAAGGCATGGCAGCCCGGGTCCAGCGCGTCCGGGTACTGCAGCGTGTCGTACGCCAGGGCCAGGCCCTCGACCGAATCGGCAAACGGCCCCAGGTGGTCGATGCTGTGCACAAAGGGATAGCTGCCACGGCGCGACAGCCGCCCGAAGGTGGGCTTGAGGCCCCAGACGCCGCACAGTGAAGCCGGCACGCGGATGGAGCCGTTGGTGTCCGAACCCAGGGCCAGCGGCACCTGGCCGGCCGCGACGGCCGCACCCGAGCCGCCCGAGGAGCCGCCCGCGATGCGGCTGAGGTCGTGCGGGTTGTGGCAAGGGCCGTAGTGCGTGTTCTCGGTGGTGAAGCCGTAGGCGTACTCGTCCATGTTGAGCGCCCCCACCAGCACCGCACCGGCCTGCTGCATACGCTGCACCAGCACGGCGTCTGCCGCTGCCGGGGCATGGCTGCGGTTGATCTTGGAGCCGGCCAGGGTGACCTCGCCGGCGATGTCGAACAGGTTCTTCACCGCAAAGGGCACGCCGGCCAGCGGCGGCAGCACCTCACCCCGCGCACGCCGCGCATCGATGGCGGCGGCCTCGGCCCGGGCCCGCGCATAGGTCTTGCCCGTGAAGGCATTGACCCGGCTGTCGGTGGCCTCGATGCAGGCAATCCGCTGCTCCAGCACCTCGGCGGCGCTGAGTTCACCGGCCGCAATGGCCGCGGCCAGTTCGTGGGTGCGCAGGATGTTGTGTGGCATGGTGTTCAGGCCTTCGGGCGCGACGGCGGCGCCGGGCAGTAGATTTCCGCCAGCTCCGCTTCAGGTGCCAGCGGCAGCTGCATGAGGGGCGCGGCCATGACCGCGGTGCGCTGCAGGTAAACGGCCACACGCTGCGCACGCACGGCGTCCAGCGGCAACTCCAGCGCCGCAGCGCTGGCGGTCACGTAACTCAGGGCTTGGTCTTCACTCACGATATACCTCCAGCAACAGAAAGACCCGAGTGCGCCCCCGCGTCGACAAGCTCGGTCCGAACGGCAGAGAAAGAGGAAGTACCCAAGGCCGCGTAGCCGGCCCTTCCAGGGCACCCGTGGAACCGGCTTGGCCGGGCCGCCGGGTGCGTCCCCCTTGAGGGGGAAGGCGCGAAGCGACTCAGGGGGTACTTCATATCAACGCCGCACCTCGCGCTGGAAGATCTCCAGGCTGAGCTTCTTGGCCGCCACGAAACTCGGGGTGGACAGGGTCTCGACAGTGCGTGGACGGGCATCTTCGTAACGCAGGATCTCGGCCACCTTGGTCGGGCGCTTGGTCAGCAGCAGGATCTGGTCGGCCAGGTACACCGCTTCTTCCAGATCGTGCGAAACCAGCAGCATGGTGGTGCCGGTCTGCATGAAGACCTCCTGCAGCTTCTCGCGGATGAACAGCGTCATCTCGAAGTCCAGCGCCGAGAAGGGTTCGTCCAGGAACAGCACTTCGGGCTTGGGCGCCAGGGCGCGCATGATGGACGCCGTCTGCTGCTGGCCACCCGAGAGCTCGTAGGGGTAGCGATTGAGGTCGAACTTGACGTCGAAGCTCGCCACCAGCTCGGCCATGCGGCGGTCCACTTCGGCCTTGCTCTTGCCTTCGAGCTTGAGCGGGTAGGCGATGTTGTCGATGGTGCGCATCCAGGGAAACATGGCCTCGCGGTAGTTCTGGAAGACGTAGCCGATCTTGGTGTCCTTGAGCGACTTGCCGTCAAACAGGATTTCGCCGCTGTCGATGGGGATGAGCCCGGCGATCATGTTGATCAGCGTCGACTTGCCGCAGCCATTCGGCCCGAAGACGGAAACGATCTTGCCTTTGGGGATGTCAAGGTCGAAGTTCTCGTACAGCGGCCAGCCCGCGAAATACTTGGTCAGGCCGCGGATGGTGATGTGGGTGCCGGCCGGGCCGGGTTTGAAGGGCGGCACCGGCACATCGGCCACCACGGGGGCATTCAGTACTTCACTCATCTTCCACTCCAGTGCACGATGCGGCGCTCAGCGACGAGGAACAGGATGTTGAGCGCGTAGCCCAGCACACCCGCGGCCAGAATGGATGCGTACATGTCACGCACGTTCATGACCTGCTGCGAGTTGATGATGCGGTTGCCCAGACCGCTGTCGGAGCCGATGAACATCTCGGCCACGATCACGATGACCAGGGCCATGGACACCGCCGAACGCAGCCCCACGAAACTGGGCTGCAGGCTTTCCCACACCAGCACGTCCTTGAAGATCTGCCAGTTGGACGCCCCCATGACCTTGGCCGCCATCACGCGCTGCTTGCGTGCGTTGATCACGCCGTAGGCGCTGTTGAACACCACGATGAGCAGCGCACCGAAAGCCGCGATGGCGACCTTGTTGATGTCGGACACGCCGAAGATCATGAGGAAAAGCGGAATCAGCGCCGAGGACGGCGTGGAGCGGAAGAAGTCGATCAGGAACTCCACGCTGCGGTAAGCGCGCTCGGCGCTGCCCAGCACCACCCCCAGAGGTACGCCCACCACCGCCGCAATCAGGAAGGCCTGCGTGGTGCGCCACAGGGTGACCATAAAGTCCTTGAGCAGCGGGCCACCGGCCAGGCCGTTGATCAGCGTGGTGACGGTCTCAGCCGGGGGCGGCAGCAGGATGGCCTTGATGGCGCCGAAGCGCACCGTGAGGTCCCATACGATGAAGAGCAGGACCGGGCCGATGAAAGGCAAGGCCCGGCCCCAGTTCGCCTTGCGCGGTGCGGCGACCACCGGCACCGCCGGTGGGGACCAGGGCGCAGCCGGTGCAACGACGCCGGTGGTGGTGGAGTCCGCCATGGTGGTTACCCCTTGTAAAGCATGGTGTCGACCATGAGGCGCGAAGAGAAGATGCCCTTCTCGGCAAACAGGTCGAAGAACTTCTGGAAGTGGGCCACGTCGGAGGGCTTGAATTCGTTGTACATCATGTAGGCCGCCAGCGGCACTTCGGCCGTCAGCGCGCCTTCGATGGCGGTGTAGCCCTTGAGGTACTGGCGCGCTTCCACGTTCTGGGCGCGCACATAGGCCACGCCCTTGCCGTAGGCGGCGATGAACTTCTTGGCCGCGTCCGGATGTTTCTTGATGAACGCCGAGGACAGCGAGGCCGAGCCGCCGAACCAGGGCGCCATGGCATCACCCAGCACGTACTTGGAGATCACCCCGGCCTCCAGCACACGCGTGGTGCCGTTCAGGCGGCCGATGGTGCCGGTGGGCTCCAGGGTGTAGCAGCCGTCGAGCTGGCCGGCGGCGAGTGCGGCCACGTGCTGGCCGATGGGCAGTTCCACCACGGTGGCGCCGGTGGCGCCGCCGCGCTCCAGCACGGTCTTGGCCAGGGTCACGTTCTGGATGCCGGGGCCGGAGCCGATGCGCTTGCCCTTGAGGTCGGCCATGGTCTTGGCCGGGCTGTTCACGGGGACGATGACCTCGTCCAGCACGTTCTTCACATTGCTGGGGTTGGAGCAGAATATCTTGAAGGTGCCCGGTGCTGCCAGCTCACCGATGGCGATGTTGGCCGAGCCGGTGCCGTTGGCCGTGCCGTCGGCGCGGTCGGACAGCACGGCTTCCATCACCTGCTGGGCGCCGGCGAAACGCAGGGCCTCCACGTCCAGACCGGCTTCCTTGAAATAACCGCGTTCGATGGCCGCATAAAACGGCAGACCGGCCGCGATGGGCCAGTAGCCGATGCGGATCTTGGGGCTGCTCTGCGCACGCACCAGGGCCGGTGCGCCCAGCGCAGCCAGCGCCAGGCCAGCGCCGCCCGCCTGCATGAGCTTGCGGCGCGTGGTGGTGACGGACAGGGAAGTGAGGGACTGGTCTTTCATGGAACGCTCCTGCGGTGGTTAAGGGAAGGGATGGGTGTGGGGGGCCTGCGCGGCCTGCAGCGCCGCCAGGTAGGCACGCCAGCCGCCGAAATGCGTGATGTCCTGTGCGCCCTGCAGCGCCTGCGCTTCGCACAGGAAGCCCTGCACGCTGCTGCCGTCGGCCAGCGTCAGGGTGCCGATGCCCAGCGGCGCGGGTACCAGGGCAACGAAAGAACCGTAGTGTTCGACCGGCATCTCCCAGAGCTCGAGCTGGATGGGCGCGCCCTGCCCCGGCGCCACCCGCAGCAGGCCGGGTTTGGGTGGCACGGTGCCGGCCAGGGCGTAGAAGCGGTAGTCGGGCGCGGTCTCTGTGGTGGCCAGCAGGCGCGCGCCGCGCTCGGTGAGCTGGCTGTTGAGCGGCATGCCCGAGAGGTGGGCACCGACCACGGCGACTTTCACCGTGGCGCGCGGGCGGAGGCCGGGGATGGCGGCAGGTTCCGGCAACGGCGCGCCTGTGGCGCCCTGCGTGAGTCCGGTGGCGTGATGAAAACGCTGGCCCAGTTCGGCCAGCTGCCAGTCGCTGCCGCAAGGGCCGATCAGCGTGATGCCGAAGGGCAGACCGTCGGGGCGGATGCAACTGGGCACCGACAGGGCCGCATAGTCCAGCAGGTTGACGAAATTGGTATAGGCACCCAGGTTGCGGTTGAGGACCACCGGGTCGGCCACCATCTGCGCGATGGTGTAGTGCGTGGGCGCGGTAGGCACACACAACACGTCCATGCCCTTCCAGACCGCGGCAGCACGCTGGCCCAGGGCGCGCAATTGCGTCTGCGCCTCGTACAGATCGGCCGCGCTGTAGGCCCTGCCCTTGCCGATGATGCTGCGCACCGGCTCCATGACCTCACCCTCGTGTGCGTCGAAGAAGGCACGGATGGCGGCGTAACGTTCGGCTACCAGCGCACTTTCATAAAGCAGTGTGGCGGCCTGCGCAAACGGCGAGAAGTCAATGCGCACCTCCAGACCACCGAGCGCACGCAGCTGGACGCGGGCCTGCTCGAAAGCTGCCTCGGCCTGCGCATCACCGTAGAACTCCAGCTGGTCAGGCACACCGAAACGGAAGGCCGCGGGGAAAGGCTGTGTGGCGAGATGGAGTTCGCGCGAGTACGGGTCCAGGGGGTCGTAGCCGCGCGCCGCGTCCAGCACTTGAGCGGCCAAGCCTACGCTGCGCGCGAAGATGGAAACACAGTCCACACTCTGCGCTGCGGGCAGCACACCGCGTGTGCTGATCAGCCCTTTGGAAGGCTTGAGGCCGACGATGTTGTTCAGGCCTGCGGGCACCCGGCCCGAGCCGGCCGTGTCCGTGCCCAACGAAAAGTCGGCCTGCCCCGTGGCCACCACATAAGCGGAACCGGAACTGGAACCGCCAGATACATAGGCGGCATCAAACGCATTGGGCACCGGGCCCCAGGGCGAGCGTGTACCGTTCAGGCCACAGGCGAACTGATCCAGGTTGGTCTTGCCCAGCAGCGATGCACCAGCAGCGAGCAACCTGCGCACCACGGTGGAATGCGCGGCGGGCTGGAAGGCAAAGGCCTGGCAGGCCGCCGTGGTGGGCAAGCCGGCCGCATCGATGTTGTCCTTGACAGCAAACCGCAGGCCTGCCAACGGCCCACCCTCCGCTCCGGGCAGCACCGGCTCGAAGCGGGAGATCCAGGCCTGCGCCGCAGCAGCGACGTGAACCTGTTTGTCAGGCCCGGAGGCAGAAGTTGTGAGGCGCACCATGTTGTTGCATTCGATCTTGTATACATGTACACACGCAACATGCATGCCAAGTCGAATGGCTGCGTTGTCTTGTATGAAAACAAGAACAAGCCGGGTCGATGCAATCGGGAAGGAATGCCGTGGAAGGCGTCCACGCGCCCCTGCGGAGTGCTCAGCGCAAACTACTGAAACGCGACTTCCGCAAAGCTGCGCAGCTTGCGGCTGTGCAGCTGGTTGATGCCGCCTTCGCGCAGCAGTTGCAGCGCGCGGATGCCGATGCGCAGGTGCTGGTCCACGCGTTCGCGGTAGAAGTGGTTGGCCATACCGGGCAGCTTGATCTCGCCGTGCAGGGGCTTGTCGCTCACGCACAGCAGGGTGCCATAGGGCACACGGAAGCGGAAGCCGTTGGCGGCGATGGTGGCGGACTCCATGTCCAGCGCCACGGCACGGCTCTGGCTGAAACGGCGCTGGGGCTGGTTGTCAGGCAGCAGCTCCCAGTTGCGGTTGTCGGTGGTGGCCACGGTGCCGGTGCGCATGATGCGCTTGAGCTCGGCGCCGTGCAGCCCAGTGACATCGGCCACGGCCTGCTCCAGCGCCAGCTGCACTTCGGCCAGCGCGGGAATCGGCACCCACAGCGGCAGTTCTTCGTCCAGCACGTGGTCTTCGCGCACATAAGCGTGGGCCAGCACGTAGTCGCCCAACTGCTGGCCGTTGCGCAGGCCGGCACAGTGGCCCAGCATCAGCCAGGCGTGCGGACGCAGCACGGCGATGTGGTCGGTGATGTTCTTGGCATTGGCCGGGCCCACGCCGATGTTGACCATGGTGATGCCGTTGCCGTCCGGCCGCACCAGGTGGTAGGCCGGCATCTGCGGCAATCTGGGCGGTGCCTTGCCATTGGCGTCACCCGGCTGCGCGGCCTGGCCCACGCGGCGCGTCACCACATTGCCAGGTTCGACGAAGGCGACATAGTCGCTGCCCGTGTCCTGCATGAGCTCGTGGCCCAGGCGGATGAATTCGTCGATGTAGAACTGGTAGTTGGTGAAGAGCACGAAGTTCTGGAAGTGTTCGGGCACCGTGCCCGTGTAGTGGCGCAGGCGGTGCAGCGAATAGTCCATGCGCGGCGCTGTGAACAGCGACAAAGGCCAGGGCTGGCCCGGTGGCGGCTGGTAAGTGCCGTTGGCGATGCCATCGTCCATGGCCCCCAAATCCGGCAGATCAAACCAGTCGCGCATCATCTGCCGGCGCTCGGCGCTGAGGCTGCCTTCGATGTGATCGTTCTCTGCAAACGAGAAGTGCACCGGGATGGGCTGCTTGCTTGTGGAGACCTCAATCTGCACACCATGGTTGAGCAGCAGCAAACGGAACTGCTCCAGGTAGTAGTTGGCGAACAGATCAGGCCGCGTGAGGGTGGTCTCATACACCCCCGGCCCCGCCACAAAACCGTAGCTCAACCGCTCCTGCACGCCCTCGGGCTGACGCAGTACCGAGGCGGTGCGCACACGCACCAGGGGATAAAAAGCCCGCACCGGCCCGGCACTGTCGTCCCCGGCCACAAAACGCTGCATGCCGGCACGCAGGTGGGCGATGCTGCTGTCATAGATGCGCTGCACCTGCGCCAAGGCGGCAGCGGCATCATCAAAAGGCTGGGGCGGAATGGGCTCGGGGAGGTGATGCATACGAAACATTGTGCCTCGGCCCGATGACAAGGTGTCTCGTACGGCCTGGGTCAGGCGGCCTGCTGCATGGCAGCGCGCGCTGACCGCACATCGCCCCGAAGGAAGAGCCCATCGAGCGGGCTGTCATCGTCGGCTTTTAGGCATTCATGTGGAAGGTGATACGGATTCTTTCCTGGGGCCATCCCAGGAAAGAGCCACTCCACCGCAGTCCTCAGCCCTCGAACTGCGGATGCAGCTGCCGTATCCGGTTCATCGCCAATGCCGCCGCCGCCGTACGCGTCTCCACCCCCAGCTTGGCGTACACGCGTTCCAGGTGTTTCTTCACCGTCATGGGACTGCTGCCCAGAATGTCGCCGATGTCACGGTTGATCTTGCCCTTGATCACCCAGTAGAGCACCTCGGCCTCCTTTGCCGTCAGACGAAAGCTCAGGGAGATGGCGTCGATCACGCTTTCGTCAGAGACTTCCTGCATGACCAGCATCCAGTCGCCCGCAGCGGCGGTGCCGGCATCGTCGCTGCGCTGATGCAGGCGCAGCGTGAGGCGGCGCGCGCCCTGCTCCACACTCAGGCGCGGCGGCTCTGCCAGCGGTTCGCCGCGCGCCTGGGCCTCCAGCACGTGTTCCACACTGCGGCGCAGCCAGGCCAGCACGGGTTCGGGCACATGGATCGGGCCCGGTGCGGGCGCGCCGTAGTAGCGCGCCAGCAGCTCGCGCGCCAGCGGGGTCTGCCACATCAGGCGTCCGTCGCTCGCACGCACGGTGATGCTGGCGTAACCAAAGGCGTCCAGCGCGTTGCGGGCCTGACGCCGCTCGCGCGCGCCCTGCAGGTGCACCTGCATGCGCGCCAGCACCTCCTTCGGTTTGATGGGCTTGGTCACGTAGTCCGTCCCACCGGCGTCGAGAGCCGCCACCAGGTGCTCGGTCTCGGTCAAGCCCGTCATGAAGATGATGGGAATGTGGGCCGTGGCCGGGTCGGCCTTCAGGCGCCGAGCGACTTCAAAGCCGTCCATGCCCGGCATCATGGCGTCGAGCAGAACGATGTCGGGCCGCGCCTGTGCGGCGCGCTGCAGGGCCGAGGCGCCGTCCAGCGCCACCAGCACGGTGCAGCCCGATTCGTCCAATGCGTCGTGCAGCAGCGACAGGTTGTCGGGCACGTCATCGACAATGAGCACCACGTCGCTGTGCGCGCGGTTGAGGGCCTGGTCCAGCGTGTCGTTCATGTCTGCTGCAGATGCGGTTCAATCAACGCGAGGATGGCGTCGAAGCGGTAGCCGCGTGCAAGTGTACGCACCTGCTCGGCCCAGCCGTGGTGGGCCGGGTTCTGTCCATCGATCTCGTCGAGCAGACGCACGATGCCGCGGTAGTAACCCAGGCTCGCCAGTTCGCGCAGCTCGGCCAGGCGCTCGGCGGGCGGGGGCAGCAGAGGCGCGGGCGCCGCCACCGGCTCGGGCGCGGGCGCCGCGCGTTCGGTCCACTGCAACTGCAGGCGCAGCTCCAGCCAGTCGAGCAGCTCGCTGTGGCGGATGGGCTTGGTGATGAAATCCGCCGGCGTGATGCCGGCGTCGTTCTCCAGCCCCTTGTCGAAGGCGTTCGCGGAGACCACCGCCACGGGCAGCTGCGCCAGCCCGTTCATGCGCCGCAATCGGCGGATGGTCTCCCAGCCGTCGATGCCGGGCATGGCCAGGTCCATGAAGACGGCGTCGGGCCTGTAGCCGGCCGCCAGCAGGTCCAGCGCATCGTGGCCGCTGGCAGCGGTACGCAGCACGAAACCCAGGGGCACCAGCAGTTGGGTGAGCATCTCGCGATCCGGCTCCTCGTTGTCCACCACCAGCACATGGCGGCGCGCACCGGCGTAGCCGCGGCGCGGCGGCTTCGGCACGGCCTGGCGCGCCGAAGGCTGCACGGCATGCACCTCGGGCAGGAAGAGCTTGACGTGAAAGACCGAGCCCAGGCCCGGCGTGCTCTGCACCGTGAGTTCGCCGCCCATGAGGTCGGTGAGCATCTTGGCAATGGTCAGACCCAGGCCCGCGCCGGGCGTACCCTGGGCCGAGGCCGTGCGGGCAAAGGGCTCGAACAGACGCTCCATCTCCTCCAGCGTCATGCCCGGTCCGGTGTCACGGATGTCGATATGCGCCATCTCGCGCGCATAACGCACCTGCAAGGTGACCTCGCCGCGCGCCGTGAACTTGATGGCATTGCCCAGCAGGTTGATGAGGATCTGACGTACGCGCTTTTCGTCGGCGCGCACGCGCTCGGGCAGCATGGACAGGGGCGCGAAACGGAAGGCCAGACCCTTGGCCGCGGCCTGCAGCTCGAACATCGCAGCGAGTTCGTGCACAGCATCGGCAAAGGCCATGGGTTTCACGTCCAGTGTGAGCTTGCCCGACTCGATGCGTGCCAGGTCCAGCGTACCTTCGATCAGCGAAAGCAGATGCTCGCCACCGCGGCGGATGACCTGCACCGCATGCTTGCGGTGCGCGGGGACCTGCGGATCTTCGCCCATGAGCTGCGCGTAGCCCAGGATGCTGTTGAGCGGCGTGCGCAGCTCATGGCTGATGGCGCTGATGTAACGGCTCTTGGCCTGGTTGGCCTGCTCGGCCTGGTATTGCGCCTGCTCGGCCGCGCGGCGCGCCTCCTGCAAGGCGGCGTCGGTCTGCTGGTGCAGCTCGATCTCGCGCATGAGCAGGGCTGTCTGGCGATTGGACTCTTCCTGGGCCACCACACGGCTCTTGTGCGCCAGCACCACCCACCAGGCCGCCATGCCCGCGATCAGCAGCAGGGCCATGTAGGTCTTGAGGAAGCCGCTGCGCAACGCGGTCTCGACGAATGAGGGCAGTTCGCTGTCGGCATAGGCCTGCAGCAGGCCTTGCAGCTCCTGCTGGTAAAACAGACCGAAGACCCCCGCAAGTACGGGCACCGTGACCAGCATGAGCAGCAGAAAGTGTGCGAGGCCTGAGTCCAGATAGGGCCAGAGGCTGCGCGGCAGCAGGCGCTGCAGCATGCCCGTCCACTGTGCGGACAGGCTGGCCTGGGGCTTGCAAAGGTCGCCGCAGCGCGCGTCCAGCGTGCAGCACAGCGAGCAGATCGGCCCCCGGTAGGCCGGACAATGCGCCATGTCCGGTTCTTCATACTCGCCCTCGCAGATCACGCAGCGTCGAACGGCGTAGCGCACATACGGGCCCTCGCGGGTCTTGGCGTCGTCACCCAGCTCGCTCTGTCGCGCGATGTAGTAGCGCCCGCGCGTGGCCCACGCAATCAGTGGCGCGGCCACAAAGGCCGTGCCCAGCGCGATCACGGCCGAGAAAGCCTGGGCCAACGGACCAAAGGCCCCCAGGTGCGCCGTGACGGAGAGCAGCGAGGCCAGCGCCATGGCCCCCACGCCCACGGGATTGATGTCGTAGAGGTGCGCGCGCTTGAACTCGATGCCCTTCGGTGACAGGCCCAGGGGCTTGTTGATCACCAGGTCCGCGACCACGGCCATCATCCAGGCAATGGCGATGTTGCTGTACAGACCCAGCACGTCGCCCAGCGCCTGGAACACGTTCATCTCCATCAGCATGAAGGCGATCAGCGTATTGAACACCACCCAGACCACCCGCCCCGGGTGGCTGTGCGTGAGGCGCGAGAAGAAATTGCTCCAGGCCAGCGAGCCGGCATAGGCGTTGGTGACGTTGATCTTGAGCTGGGAGATCACCACAAACAGGGCGGTCGCCGCCACGGCCCAGCCATAGTGCGGAAAGACGTATCCATACGCTGCCAGATACATCTGGTTCGGGTCCACCGCGCGCTCGGCCGGCACGGCGTGCGTGATGGCCAGGTACGCCAGCAGCGCGCCACCCAGCATCTTCACCACGCCGAGGATCACCCACCCCGGTCCGCCCGCCAGCACGCCCAGCCACCAGCGCCCTCGCCGTTGCGGAGTTGCCGCCGGCATGAAGCGCAGGTAGTCGGCCTGCTCCCCCATCTGGGTGATCAACGCGATCCCGACCGTCAGAGCGGCACCAAACAAGGGCAATTCAAAGCCAGTGATGCTGCTTTTTTCACCTTTGTAGTGCACAACACCGGAGAACGCACCAGGATCGATCATCAGCACATAAATGAAGGGCACCACCCACATCAGCAGCCACAAGGGCTGCGTCCAGACCTGCAAGCGGCTGATGACCGAGACGCCATGCGTCACGAGCGGGATCACCACCAGCGCGCAGATCAGATAACCCCACCGGGGCGGAATGTCGAGCGCCAGTTCCAGCGCATACGCCATGACGGCCGCTTCCAGCGCGAAGAAGATGAACGTGAACGTGGCGTAGATCAGCGACGTGATGGTCGAGCCGATGTAGCCGAAACCGGCACCGCGCGTGAGCAGGTCCATGTCCACGCCATAGCGTGCGGCATAAACACTGATCGGCAACCCGGCCAGAAAGATGATCAGACCGGTGACCAGGATGGCAAGGGCCGCATTGGCCCAGCCGTACTGGACCAGCAGCGTCGCACCCACGGCCTCCAGAATCAGGAAAGAGGCCGCGCCAAAGGCCGTATTGGCAACCCGCCACTCACTCCATTTGCGAAAGCGCTGCGGCGTGTAGCGCAGCGCATAGTCCTCCATGGTCTCCCGCGCCACCCAGCTGTTGTAGTCGCGCCGCACCTTGACGATGGACTGCCGCGGCGCGCCCGCCGGGTCGGTCGGCGCAGCGGGTGCGGGAATCGGCAGATCGGAGTTCATGACCGGCGACAGGCGTGCATGTTCTGTGCCATGGCACCCTTGCATGGCACCGTTCTTGCTCGAACGATGGTAAAACAGGCCCTGCGCCCCGGAGATGCCTGATGAAACTCACTCCCCGTGTTCGGCCGGCCCTTGCGGCCACGCGGTCTGTTTGAAGCGAAGCGATATGGAACTCACTCCCCGCGAAAAAGACAAGCTGCTGATCTTCACCGCCGCACTGCTGGCCGAGCGACGCCGCGCGCGCGGGCTCAAGCTCAACTACCCGGAAGCCGTGGCCTACCTGAGTGCCGCGGTGATGGAAGGCGCACGCGATGGCAAGACCGTGGCCCAGCTCATGAGCGAGGGCCGCACGCTGCTCACGCGCGCTGACGTGATGGAGGGTGTGGCCGAGATGATCCCGGACATCCAGGTCGAAGCCACCTTCCCCGACGGCACCAAGCTTGTCACCGTGCACCAGCCCATTGTCTGACCCCCACACGAACAGGACGCCAACATGTTGCGCACCCTCTCAAAAACTATCAAATTCATAGCTGCTGGAGCCCTACTGACGGGGATCAGCAGCACTTTTGCCCATGAGGGGCACGGCTTGCAGGGCAGCCACTGGCACGCCACCGACCTGTGGGGCTTTGTCGCCATCGGTGTGGTGCTGGCCATCGCCATCTGGCATGGCCGCAAGTGACAGCCCCCAGGAGGACCGCATGACTCCCGGTGAATTCCTCATCGACGACGGCGAGCATGAACTCAACCCCGGCCGCCGCACCCTGACGCTGGTGGTGCGCAACACCGGTGACCGGCCCATCCAGGTCGGCTCGCACTACCACTTTGCCGAAACCAATGCCGCGCTCGGCTTCGACCGCGAGGCCGCTCGCGGCATGCGGCTCAACATTGCCAGCGGCACCGCGGTGCGCTTCGAGCCCGGCCAGCAGCGCACGGTGGAGCTGGTGGACTACGCCGGTGACCGCAGGGTGTACGGCTTTCGCGGCCTGATCCAAGGGAAAGTCTAGTTATGGCAACGATCGGAAAACGCGCCTACGCCGAGATGTTCGGCCCCACCGTCGGCGACCGCGTGCGCCTGGCCGACACCGAGCTCATTGCCGAAGTGGAAGCAGACTACACGCTGCGCGCCGGCGGCTATGGCGAGGAAGTGAAGTTCGGCGGCGGCAAGACCATCCGCGACGGCATGGCGCAGAGCCAGCGAGCCCGCAGTGAAGGCGCCATGGACACGGTGCTCACCAATGCGCTGATCCTCGACCACTGGGGCATCGTGAAGGCCGACATCGGCCTGAAGGACGGCCGCATCGCCGCCATCGGCAAGGCCGGCAACCCCGACACGCAACCGGGCGTGGACATGGTCATCGGCCCCGGCACCGAGATCATCAGCTGCGAAGGCAACATCGTCACCGCCGGTGGCATCGACACCCACATCCACTTCATCGCGCCGCAGCAGATCGAAGAGGCACTGTGCAGCGGCGTCACCACCATGATCGGCGGCGGCACGGGTCCTGCCACCGGTACCTTTGCCACCACCTGCACGCCCGGGCCGTGGAACATTGAACGCATGCTGCAGGCGGCTGATGCGTTTCCCATGAACCTGGGCTTCCTCGGCAAGGGCAATGCCGCACTGCCGGGCGCGCTGCACGAGCAGATCGCGGCTGGCGCCATCGGCCTCAAGCTGCACGAAGACTGGGGCACGACACCGGCCGCCATCGACAACTGCCTGAGCGTGGCGGAAGAGACCGACACCCAGGTCGCCATCCACACCGACACGCTCAATGAGTCCGGCTTCGTGGAGGACACGGTGGCCGCCTTCAAGGGCCGCACCATCCACACCTTCCACACCGAAGGCGCAGGCGGCGGCCATGCGCCCGACATCCTGAAGGTGGTGGGCGAAGCCAATGTGCTGCCCTCCTCCACCAACCCGACACGGCCCTACACCGTGAACACGCTGGACGAGCACGTGGACATGCTGATGGTGTGCCACCACCTCGACCCGGCGATTGCCGAAGACCTGGCCTTTGCCGAAAGCCGCATCCGCAAGGAAACGATTGCGGCGGAGGACATCCTGCACGACCTGGGTGCCATCAGCATGTTCAGCTCCGACTCGCAGGCCATGGGCCGTGTGGGCGAAGTGATCATCCGCACCTGGCAGACCGCGCACAAGATGAAACTACAGCGCGGCAAGCTGCCGGGCGACAGCGAGCGCCACGACAACGCGCGCATCAAGCGCTACCTGGCCAAGTACACCATCAACCCGGCCATCGCCCACGGCATCAGCCACGAGGTGGGCAGCATCGAGGTCGGCAAGTGGGCCGACCTGGTGGTGTTCAAGCCCGCCTTCTTCGGCATCAAGCCGGCGCTCATCCTCAAGGGCGGTTTCATCGCCATGGCCGCCATGGGCGACCCGAACGCCAGCATCCCGACGCCGCAGCCGGTGCACTACCGGCCCATGTTCGGCGCCTTTGGCGGCGCCATTGCGCAGACCTCGCTCACCTTCGTGTCACAGGCCGGCATCGCGGCCGACATCGGCTCGCGCTTCGGCCTGTCCAAACGCTTGGCCGCGGTGAAGAACATCCGCGGCGTGGGCAAGAAGGACATGATCCACAACAGCTACGCGCCACGCATGGAGGTGGATGCGCAGACCTATGTGGTGCGCGCCGACGGCCAGCTGCTCACCTGCGAGCCCGCGGTGAGCCTGCCCATGGCGCAACGCTACTTCCTGTTCTGACCATGCTCCAGGTTTCCAAACTCCTCCCCCGCGGCCAGGGCCTGGCCGCACCGCTGCTCAAGCGCGCGACCACGGTCGAGCTCGACTGGGACGTGCGCCAGAAAAGCCGCTTCGGTGCCACTGACAGCCAGGGACGTGCGCTCGCCATCTTCCTGCCGCGCGGCACCGTGGTACGCGGCGGCGACGTGCTGGTGGCCGAAGACGGCTCGCTCATCCGTGTCATCGCCGCGCCGCAACCGGTGCTGCACATCACTGCCTGCGCCGAACACGGCAGCCCCTTCGATCTGACGCGCGCGGCCTATCACCTGGGCAACCGCCACGTGCCCATCGAGCTGCAGCCCGACCACCTGAAGATCGAACCCGACCACGTGCTGGCCGACATGCTGCGCGCCATGCACCTGACCGTGGTGGAAATGCAGGCCGCCTTCGAACCCGAGGGCGGTGCCTACGGGCAAGGCGGAGGCCACGGCGGTCACAGCCATGGGCACGGACATGCACACCACCATGAGCACGACCACCCGCATGAGCACACGGGCCACGGACACGATCATGGGCACGACCATGGCCATGCCCACTGACGCGGCCCTGCCCGCCGCCAGCCTGCTGCAACTGATCTGGCTGGCCTCGCCGGCCTTGCCGGTCGGCGGATTTTCCTATTCAGAAGGGCTTGAAGCCGGCGTGGACAGTGCGCGAGTTGCTACAGAAAAAGAAGCATCCGACTGGCTGGCCGATCAGCTGCACCTCACGCTGGCACGCGCCGACCTGCCCGTGCTGGCGCAGGCCGTGGCCGCCTGGCGCGCGGATGACCAGCCCCAGCTGCAGGCGCTCAACCGTTGGCTGCTGCAGACGCGCGAGACGCACGAGCTGCGGCTGCAGACGGTGCAGATGGGCCGCTCGCTGGTGGAGTGGCTGCGCAACCACGACGGCATCGCCCCGGCCCAGCTGCAGGCCTGCGCCGCGCTGGAACCAAGCTACCCGATCGCCTTTGCCCTGGCCGCCGCCAGCACCCAGGCCACCGCGCGCGACTGCCTGCTGGCCTATGCCTTCGGCTGGGCCGAGAACATGATGCAAGCCGCCATCAAGGCCGTGCCGCTGGGGCAGAGTGCCGGCCAGCGCATCCTGGCGCGGCTGGCGGCCGAGATCCCGGCCGCCGTCGAACAGGCCTGCACCCTGCCGCAGAAAAGCTGGCAGGCCTTCAGCCCCATGCTGGCCATCCTCTCCAGCCAGCATGAAACCCAATACTCACGTCTGTTCCGCTCCTGACACCATGACGCTGCACCACATCCCCCATCGCACCAAGAACCTGCCGCCGCTGCGCGTGGGCATCGGCGGCCCGGTGGGCTCCGGCAAGACCACGCTGCTGGAAATGCTGTGCAAGACCATGCGCGAACAGTACGACCTGGTGGCCATCACCAACGACATCTACACCAAGGAAGACCAGCGCCTGCTCACCGTCAGCGGCGCGCTGCCGGCCGAGCGCATCATGGGTGTGGAAACCGGCGGCTGCCCGCACACCGCCATCCGCGAAGACGCCTCCATCAACCTGGAGGCCATCGACCGCATGCTGGCCGACTTTCCCGATGCCGACATCGTGTTCGTGGAAAGTGGCGGCGACAACCTGGCCGCCACCTTCAGCCCCGAACTGAGCGATCTGACGATCTATGTGATTGACGTCGCCGCCGGCGAGAAGATTCCGCGCAAGGGCGGCCCGGGCATCACCAAGAGCGACCTCTTCGTCATCAACAAGACCGACCTCGCGCCCTATGTGGGCGCCGACCTGGACGTGATGCGCGCGGACACCGAGCGCATGCGCAAGACCGCGCAAGGCCTCAAGCCGTTCGTGATGACCAACCTCAAGACGCTGGCGGGCGTGGACGAGGTGGTGAAGTTCATCGAAACGCGCGGGCTGCTGCAGGGTTGAGACCCGGCGCCATGGACGCGCTCAGCCCTGCCCGTAGGGCTTGGAAACGTGCTGGTGCGCAACCTTCCATCGCCCGTCCTGCTTGCGCAGGCAGAACGTGATGCGCACCGTGTCGCGAAACGTCTTTCCGCCCGGCAGTGTGCCGCCGCATTGAAGCAGGCCGAAAGCAAAACCGACGTCATTACCCGCGGTAACCGACAAGTCGTCCAGCTCGAACCGCATCTCCCCCTGGGCATCCGGCTGCCAGTCGTCCCAGCTCTTCCGATAGGCCGCCGCAGACTCGTACTTCATGGGTGGCAACACGTCGAAGATCACCAGATCGGCCAGATGATTCGCCAGCACGTCGTCATGCCGCCCTTCGCTCGTGGCGCGGGCCCAGCGCTCCAGGACTTCGCGGATCGCGCGTTCATCAGATTTCATGATCAACCTCCCACCGTGCCAATGACACCCAGCGTCCTGTCTGTCGCAGAGTATGTCGGTGGCACACCGCGCGGCGGGCTGCCAAGGCGGACGATGCGGACACTCATGCGGACCTCCGATGTCTGGACACGTTGCCGTGCACTGTAACCGTTGCTAGTGGAAATCGCGGCTCGTCGTGGCCAGCCGGCCCAGCAGCGGCGTGAGGTCTTCCAGGTGCCCGGCAATCAGGTGGCACACCGGGCCCTGGCGCTGCCAGGTGCCGTGCACAGCCAGCAGGCGCGCGCCCAGCAGCTCGCGGCGCTGCCGCTCGCGCAGCGCCTTCCACACGATCACCTGCACTGTGCCGGTCTCGTCTTCCAGCGTCACGAACACCACACCCTTGGCCGTGCCCGGCTGCTGGCGCGTAGTCACCAGGCCGCAGGCCCGCGCCAAGCGGCCGTCGGGCAGGCGGTGCAGTTCTTCGGACGTGAGCAGGCGCTGTTGGCGCAGTTGGCCGCGCAGCAGCGCCAGCGGGTGGCGGCGCAGCGTGAGGCCGGTGGCCGCGTAGTCGAAGACGATCTCCTCGCCCTCAGGCGCGGCGGGCAGCTCCAGCCAATCTTCGTCCACCGGGGCCTCGCGCAGCAGCGCAGGCGCGGCGTGCAGGGCCGAAGCGTCCCACACCTGCTGGCGGCGGTGGCCGCTCAGGCTCAGCAAGGCATCGGCACTGGCCAGCGCCTTCAGATCGGCCGCGTCCAGCCCGGCGCGCAGTGCCAGGTCTTCGGTGCTGGTGTAGGGGGCCGCCGTGCGTGCGGCCACGATGCGCTGCGCGCTCGCCTCGCCCAAGCCGGCCAGCAGGCGCAGGCCCAGCCGGACGGCGGGCTGCTCCCCTTCGGTCGGCGGCTCCAGTGTGCATTCCCAGTCGCTGTGCAGCACATCCGGCGGCCGCACTTCCACGCCGTGGCGCTGCGCGTCCTGCACCAGTTGCGAGGGGCCGTAGAAGCCCATGGGCAATGAATTCAGCAGCCCGGCGAGGAAGGCCGCCGGCTCGTGGCACTTGAGCCAGGCACTGGCATAAACCAGCAGCGCAAAGCTGGCGGCATGGCTCTCGGGAAAACCGTATTCACCAAAGCCTTCGATCTGCCGAAAGATCGCCTCGGCAAACTCGCGTGCATAGCCGCGCGCCGTCATGCCCTCCACCACGCGCTGGTGGAACTTGTCCACCCCGCCCTTGCGCCGCCAGGCCGCCATGGCACGGCGCAACTGGTCTGCTTCCCCCGGCGTGAAGCCGGCGGCGATGATGGCGATCTGCATCACCTGTTCCTGAAAGATCGGGATGCCCAGCGTGCGCGCCAGCGCGGGGCGCAGCGCTTCATTCGGCAACGTAAAAGGCTCGCCGCGGCGCTGCGCCTCGCGCTGTTCCAGGAAGGGGTGCACCATGCCGCCCTGGATGGGCCCGGGCCGCACGATGGCCACTTCCACCACCAGGTCGTAGAAGCAGCGCGGCTGCAGGCGCGGCAGCATGCTCATCTGCGCGCGGCTCTCCACCTGGAACACGCCCACCGTGTCGGCGCGGCACAGCATGTCGTAGGTGGCCGGGTCTTCCGGCGGGATGTCCTGCAGCTGGAACACCTGGCCGCGCCACTGGCCCACGAAGTCCAGCGTGCGGCGGATGGCGCTGAGCATGCCCAGGGCCAGCACGTCCACCTTGAGCAGGCCCAGCGCGTCGATGTCGTCTTTGTCCCACTCGATGGTGGTGCGCCCTTCCATCGCTGCCGGCACCACCGGCACGGTGGAGGTGAGCCGGTCGCCCGTGAGCACGAAGCCGCCGCTGTGCTGCGACAGGTGACGCGGAAAGCGCAGCAGCGTGCGCGTGAGCTCGATCAGCAGGCGGATCTGGCGGCTGCCCGCATCCAGGCCCAGCTCCTGCAGGCGCTCCGCGTGCACCGCGCCGCCGTCCCACCACTGGTGGGCCTTGGCCAATGCGTCCAGCACCACCTCGTCCATGCCCAGTGCTCGGCCCACGTCGCGAATCGCCCCGCGCGCGTGGTAGGTGTGCACGGCCGCGGTGAGCGCGGCGCGCTCGCGCCCGTACTTGGCGTAGAGGTATTGAATGACCTCCTCGCGCCGCTGGTGCTCGAAATCCACGTCGATGTCCGGCGGCTCGTTGCGCTCGCGGCTGATGAAGCGCTCGAACAGCACGCTGGCGCGTGACGGGTCCACCTCCGTGATCCCCAGGCAGTAGCACACCGCCGAGTTGGCCGCCGAGCCGCGCCCCTGGCACAGGATGCCCTGGCTGCGCGCAAAGCGCACCACGTCGTACACGGTGAGAAAGTATTTCTCGTAGCCCAGCTCGGTTATCAGCGCCAGTTCGTGTTCCACCTGTTGCTGCACGGCGGCGGGCACGCCCTGCGGGTAGCGCCGGCCTGCGCCTTCCCACGTGCTGCGGCGCAGATAAGTGCCAGGCGTCTCGCCCGCAGGCACCACCTCCTGCGGGTACTCGTACTTCAATTCATCCAGGCTGAATTTGCACAGCTGCGCCACGCGCACCGTCTCGGCCAGCAGATCTGCCGGGTACAGCGCGGCCAGGCGCAGGCGCGCGCGCAGGTGCGCCTCGGCATTGGGCTGCAGCGCGTAGCCGCACTCGGCCACCGGTTGGCCGAGGCGGATGGCCGTCATCACGTCCTGCAGCGGCTTGCGCGAGCGCACATGCATGTGCACGTTGCCCGCGGCCACCAGCGGCACACCGCAGCGCTGCCCCGCGGCGCGCAACTGGCGCAGCCACAAGTCATCGTCCAGCCGGTGCAACAACTCCACCGCCAGCCAGCATCGTTGCGGAAAGTGTGTGTTCAGCCACTGCAGTTGGGCATCGAGCTGCTCTGCAAAGCCCGGCTCTTCCGGCCGCAGGCCGTCACGGTGCGGCACCAGCAGGGCCAGCACCTCGCGGCCATCGAACGTCAGTTGCTCCCAGGTATCCATGCGCAGCCGGTAGCGCAGACCACGCTCGCGTTCGCCCGACGTCACCGTGTTGTTGCGCGCCTGCGTGATCAGCTCGCACAACTGCCCATAACCCGCGCGGCTGCGCGCCAGCAGCACCAGCGTGAAGTGAACATCTTCACTCACCTCCACCCGCAGCTCGGTGCCAATCAGCAGGTGCAGGCCCAGGCGCTTGGCCTCGATGTGCGCACGCACCACGCCGGCCATGCTGCACTCGTCCGTGATGGCCAGCGCGCTGTAGCCCAGCGCATGCGCCCGCGCCACCAGCTCCTCCGGGTGCGAGGCCCCGCGCTGGAAGCTGAAATTGCTCAGGCAATGCAGCTCGGCGTAGGCCGGTAAACCTTCAAGAAAGGACATGGACTCAAGCTCGTATTACCGAGTCCAGTAGAGGTAAGTCTGCTCCGTACGCAGGCTGTCGTGCAGGTAGCACAGACGTTCCCGCAGCTGATCGAGCAAGCGCGGTGTCCGCGCAGGCGGATGCGCCGTTACATTGCGGGGTTTGTAGACCAGCGATATACTGCTCATTTATACAGTATCATGAAAAATCCCAATGAAATCAAGACGCACAGAGCATTACTGAAGAAACCAGCAAGTCGGCGTCCGATGTTATTCCGCACTTTTGCGGGTTTTCATAGGGTTTCATAGCCCGGCCTCGCAGCATAATTCCGGGAAATCTACAAATAAATCAGCGACTTAGCTGCATCAGGGGAGGCTCTAGGATGAACATCCGTCCATGTTATTCCGCACTTTTGCGGTCTATATCACGTTAGAGCCCAAGACTTATGGCTAAAGATTCATGGGTAGGTGAACAGGCGGCGGCGACTGAGGCGCTGATAAATTTTCTTCGTGACCACGATGGCAGCGAAGATAAGGATTTGTCGGCTTGCCTCGAGGCTCTTCGTGAGCGCAGTATTGACGAGGCGGTGAAGCGCGCCCTTCGTATCAAGCCGCATGGCATGGGTGGTCTTACTGACTGGTGGCCCACGCCGAAACGTCCAGGAGAAAGCGAAAAACAACTGTCGGAGAAGTTTCGCGTCTTAGTGAACGACTGGTGTCGCCTGATGGCTCTATCTTTTGACGAAAATGTTGGTGGCTAGTCAGCGCTCTAACCTTTCAATCGTGAGTGGATCGCCTACGGCTCCCACTCATCTCAAACGGTTAGCCATGCTCCCTGCGAAGCCACACGACCTCCCCGGCACTGCGGCACGCACAAAACGCCAGGGCGCTCTGCTCCTCTGATCTCTGGCGCTGCCCTAAGATCGCGCTCCCCCGGCACCCTGCTGTGCGTCATCTCGCTTTGCGTCGTACTCGCGGGCGCCGGGACGCTGCACGGCATTGCGCGCACGGTGTGGGTGATGCCGCGCATAGGCAAGAAGCGCGCGCTCAAGTTCAGCGCGCTCACGGGCTCCCTGCTCGCCTTGGCCATCTGTTGATGGCTGGTGCCGCCCCCGCAACTGCAGGGTGCGCTCTCGCACGGGCTGCTGGGCGGGGTGCTGGCAGCCTTCATGGCGGCGTTTGACCTGGCCATTGGCCGCTACGTCATGCGCAAGGCCTGGCACAAGCTCTGGCCCGACCTCAACCCCACCACGGGCAACTACCTGCTCTACGGCCTGCTCTTCCTCTGCTTGGCGCCGCTGCTCGTGAGCTGATTGCGCGCTCAGCCCTGACACCAGGTCACCCCCGTGGGTCCGGCCATGCCGACACTCGGCGCGGCCCCGGCTTACGCTAGGACTGCCAGGGATTGAAAAGCAGCGGATAAAGTGCGAAATCGCGCACGTTGCGCGTGACGATGGTCAGGCCATGGCATTGGGCGGTGGCCATCATGAGGCCATCCATGACCGGCAGCGGACGGCCCGCGAGTTCCGCCTGCGCCGCCAGCTGCGCCCACACGCGCAAGGTCGCCGCGTCGAGCGGCAGGATGCGCCCGGCAAAGCGCTGCTGCACCTTGACCAGCCAGGCCGTGAGTTTCTGGGCGCGGCGTGCATCAGTCGCGCGCAGCTTGAGGATGCCTTTCTCAATCTCCCCCAGCGTGATGACGCTCAGGTGCAGGCTGTCCTCGTCCTGAGCATCCAGCCAGTCGATGACCTGCTGGTCTGGTTCGCGCCGGGCGTATTCGGACAGGACACAGGTGTCGAGCAGCCAGCTCATAGGGCGATGTCACGTCCAGTGTCACGGCTGCGCGCGAGATCGATCACGTCGATGGCCAGATCGGGTTGCAGCAGGGCGCTGGACAGGCGTCCCTTGCGGCGGGTAAGCCGCGCGTATTGCTCCGCCGACACCACCACGGCCGCGGGCTTGCCATGCACGGTGACCACCTGCGCCTCACCGGCCGCAGCCTGCTTGACGAGCTGGCTGAAATTGCCTTTGGCTTCCTGCAATTGCCATGTACTTTGCATCATGATCGGCTCCTGATTAATTCTGGACAGTCTGGTCAGATTCTACCAGTCCCCGTGGATACGGCACAACCATTTTCCTCAGCCATAAATCCCTTGCAGAAACCACGCCGGCTCGCCCGCACTGCGGCGCCGGTACACCCACAGCAGGCCGGCGTGCGGGCTCTGCGCCACGTAGTAGTCGCGCAGGGCCAGTTCCTCGCCTTCCGCTTCTGCACTCGATAACAAACTCCACCACCCGGCCTCCAGCCGCTCGGGGCCGGCCAGCAGTTTGAGTGGTCCCTTGTAGATGGGCCGCTCGCCCTGCACGGCCAGGCGCAGCGGTTCGCGCAGCAGCCAGGGCGGGTGCAGGCGCAGGTGCGGTGGCAACTTGGGTTTGCTCTTGCGCGTGGTCACAGGCGTGGTGGCCGCGGGCAACCAGCGTTGCATGTGCTGCGGCCGGTGATCGGCGACGAGTTGGCCGCGCAGCACGCGCTCTGGCCCTAAGCGCACCGAGACGCGTTCGATGAACTGCTGCAGCGTCTCGCCCTCGCGCACATCTTCGGGCAGCAGGCTGATGGACTGCGTGGCCAGTGCTTCGGTCCGCACAGCTTCCAGGCGAATGGCCACCACGGGGGCGGCCAGCGTGGTGCGGGCCAGGTGCTCGCCCAGCAGGCGCGTGAGGTGCTGCAGGTCGCGTGTGGCTTCGGCGGTGCGGATGCTCAAACTGCCGTTGCTCGCATCACCCCGGCGCACCAGGTCGTGCTCCCAGTGCAGCGCAAGCGCCACCACGCCGCGCTGCCGCGCTTGCAGCCAGGCGCCCAGCTGCGCCAGCAGGCGGCGCGCGCCGAAGAGCAGGCCCTCGGCCACCTCGATGCGGCCTACAAATTCCAGCCGGGCGCTGAAGGCTTCGGGCAGCGCGAGCCATTCAAACGCATCGGGCCGTTGACCATAGGCACGGTCCAGCGCTTCCAGCAGCGCAGCGCCGAAACGGCGCGACACGCCGCCGCGCGGCAGCGCGCGCAGCTGGCCCAGCGTGCGGCAGCCCAGGCGCTGCAGTGTGGGGGCGTGCGGATGCGTGGCGCTGAGTACTTCGATGGGCAGCGCATCAAGCGTGCGCTGCAGGGCGGCGGGGGTGCAGGACTTGGCGGGGATCGGAGGAAGCGGCTCAGAAGCCTGCGCGCCCTCCTCGGCTTGTGCCGGCGCCGGCAGCATGCGCAAGAGCGCGAGTGCGGCCAGTGCGGTGGGCGCTACCGCGAGGGCGCCGGCGCCCTGCTGTGCTGCCTCGCTGCGCACGCGCTGCAGCAGCGCGCGCTGGCCGCCGAAGAGGCGCAGGCTGTCATGCACCTCCAGCAGCACTGCCTCTTGCACCACGCAGACCCGGGGGCTGAACTGCAGGGCCCACCAGGCGAGGGCCAGTTGTTCAGGCGCGGGGTGGGCGGCGTCATGCGGCGGTGAGCTGGCGGATGCGGGGGCGCGCAGGGCGATCCACAGCATGGTTGGGTTCCGTTGTGCGCCCACGCGTGGGTTTGAGCACGGCCAGCACGGGCAGCGGGGCGTCCAGCGCCAGCGGCTGTTCGCGCAGCGGGCCGCGGCGCTTGATCAGTTGCAGTGTGAGTTGCGTGCCTTGGCCACTTTGCACCGCCACGCGCAGCGGCGCGGGCGAGGATTCATGTTGTGCGGCCAGCGGGCGCAGCACAAAGGCGGCCGCCTGCGCGGCTGGGCTGCCTTGGGCCGCCAGCTGCAGACGGCGCAGCTGTTCACTGCGCACCTGGGGCAGCCAGGCCAGCAGCGCGCCGAGTTCCTTGCAGCGCAGCGCCTGCTCGGCCGCCCACAGGCGCTCGGCCGGGGTGCGTGCGTCAATGCGCAGCACGCGCTCGGGCGCAATGCCGAGGCTGGCCAGCACTGGCAGGTGCGGCAGATGCGGCGCGCCCACCAGCACCAGCGGGCCGCGCTGCGCCGCCACCTGCAGCGCGGGCAGCAGCAGGCGCCATTCATGCAGGCCGCTTTGCGCCTGCAGCACTTCGCTCAATTGCCCCAATGGCCAGCCGCCGCCGGGTAGTTCGGCATCGAGCGCCGCATGGCCGCTGGGCAAGGTGGCCTGCGCGGCCTGCGCCAGCTGGTCGGCACGCCACACGCCCGCCAGTTCAGCGGGGGCAGGAGCGGGATGCAGGGCGCGCAGGACGGCGGACATGGTGGGGCCGGACCATCAGAGTGGCAGCAGGTCGGCCGTGCCCGACAGCAGCGGGCGGCAGAGGATCTTGTAGCCGTCGGCATCGAAGCCGGCGGCGGGTTGGTCCAGCCGGCGCGCCTGGGCCAGCGTGGCAGCGCTGCCGAGGTAGCACCAGTTGCGTATGACGTGGATCTGCTCCAGGCCTTCGTCGTCGCGCTCGCGCAGGCCCACGGCACCGGCGTGCGGCCAGCAGGCCACGCGCAGGGTCTCCAGCGCCTCCAGCAGGCGGGCGTGGTGTGCGGCCGGGGTTTCGTCGCCACGGCAGACGCCGGCGCACTGGTACAGCGACGCGCGGAAGCAGCCGCGCCCCGGTGCCAGCCGCTCCAGGCCCAGCGCGCCGTAGCAGAGCTTGTGCAGGTCGGCCAGGTTGCGCAGGCCTTCGAGCGCGGCGTGGCGGCTGCTGTAGAGGCCAAAGAGGTCGGGCGTGGTGGCGAAGTTGTGCGTGCGGGCGTCCACCACCTCGGGGCGGCCGGCGGCGTCGAGCCGCAGCGCGCAGAGCTGGCGGCTGCGGCGCAGCTTCTGGTTGTAGAGCGGTTGCTGCTGCTTGATGAGGCTGGCCTCCAGCAGCAGCGCGCCCACCTCGCCGGCGGTGCGCTGATGGCTGATGCGGCGCGTCTGGCGCAGCATGCGGGCTTCGTCCGGGTTGCGCAGGTGCGAGAGCACGCGCGCACGCAGGTTGACGCTCTTGCCGATGTACAGCGGCAGCGCGTCGCCCGGCTCGCCGTGGAAGGTGTAGACGCCGGGCAGGGGCGGCAGCGCTTCCACGCTGTCGCGCAGGTGCTCGGGGTATTCGTAATGGCGGGCCTCGTCGAACTCGGGCCGGCGGCGGGCGGGGATGTGCATGGCGCGGTACAGGCGGGGAAATCGGTTCCGTGGCGTGGGCGGCGCTGGCCGCGCGCCCGTGGCCGAATCTTGCCACAATACTGTTTTTATTGCCAGTATTCAGGGGAAACCATTGCCCAAGCTGGCTTGCACGGGCATGCCGGGGTGGCGCCGGCTGCAGTGGAACTCCACTGGCCCGACGCACCTTGGCGCCGCGCTACACGCATCAATGCTGGATCTCGCGCAAGGCGAGATTGAGCTGGTCCACCACGCCGGCCCAATCTGAATCGTCTTGCAGGTGTTCGCGCAGCAGCGCGGCCTGGGCGGGCGACCAGAAGGCGGCGTCTTCCAGCCGGGTTTCGGCACGAAGCGGCGAGTGGCTCTGGATGAAGGCCGCGATGCCAGGCACATCGGCCGGCAAACCGAGCTGCTCGAACAGCTCGCAGAAGCGATGAAAGTGGGGAGACATGGTGGGTGTCCTTTCTGTACTTTCTTGCGGCAAGCGCCGCCCACCTATATTGGACTTGTCTCGGGTTGGGTGTCTAATGACTGCCAGAGACCCCGGTGCGGCGGGGGGCAAGCCGGCATTTGCCGGCATTCGGGCGCCGCAGACCAGGAGCGTTGCCATGTCCACGTCGCCACACCCTGCGGCCATCCCTGGCGGCGGCGCACTGCCGGCCCCGCAACCTGCCACCCGAACGGAACACGATGCCTTCGGGCCCATTGAGGTACCGGCTGACTGCCTGTGGGGCGCGCAGACCCAGCGGTCACTGGCCTTCTTCGACATTTCCACGGAACGGATGCCGCCGGAGTTCATCCAGGCGCTGGCGCTCATCAAGCGGGCCAGCGCCCGGGTGAACCAGGACCTGGCGCTGTTGCCCGCCGACAAGGCCATGGCCATTGCCACCGCGGCCGACGAGGTGCTGGCCGGGCAACATGACGGGGAGTTTCCGCTGTCGGTCTGGCAGACCGGCTCGGGCACGCAGAGCCATATGAACATGAACGAGGTGCTGGCCAACCGCGCTTCCGAACTGCTGGGCGGCCCGCGCGGGCCGGGCCGATTGGTGCACCCCAACGACGACGTCAACCTGGGCCAGTCGTCCAATGACGTGGTGCCCACGGCCATGCACGTGGCGGCAGCACGCGGCATCAGCGCCGCGCTGTTGCCGGCGCTGACCGGGCTGCGCGCGACGCTAGCCGCCAAGAGCGCGGCCTTTGCCGACATCGTGAAGATCGGCCGCACCCACCTGCAGGACGCCACGCCGCTGACCCTGGGGGACGAGTTCTCGGGCTACGTGGCGCAACTGGACCATGCGCAGGCGCATATCCAGGCCACACTGGCCTCGCTTTACCCGCTGGCCATTGGCGGTACCGCCGTGGGCACGGGCCTGAACACCCACCCCGAGTTCGGGCCGCGGGTCGCCGCCGAACTGGCGCAGGACATACAGCTGCCTTTCACCAGTGCGCCCAACAAGTTTGCGGCTCTCGCCGCCCATGACGGCCTGGTCGCCATGCACGGCGCGCTCAAGACGCTGGCGGTGGCGCTGATGAAGATCGCCAACGATGTACGCTGGCTCGCCTCGGGGCCGCGCTCAGGCCTGGGCGAGATCGGCATCCCCGAAAACGAACCGGGCAGCTCGATCATGCCGGGCAAGGTGAACCCGACCCAGTGCGAGGCGCTGACGATGATCTGCTGCCAGGTCATGGGCAATGACGTGGCCATCAGCCTGGGCGGCGCCTCGGGCAATTTCGAACTCAATGTCTACAAGCCGCTGATCGCCCACAACCTGCTGCAGAGCATCCGGCTGCTGACTGACGGCATGGCGAGCTTCGATGCACATTGCGCGCGCGGGATCGTGGCCCATCCTGCGCGCATGAAGGAGCTGCTGAACCGTTCACTCATGCTGGTGACGGCGCTGGCACCGCACATCGGCTACGACCGCGCCGCCGCCATAGCGAAGCGGGCGCACCAGGAAGGCGGCACGCTGCGCGAAGCGGCGCTGGCACTGGGCTACGTATCCGAAGCGGACTTCGACCGCTGGGTGGTACCGGCCCAGATGGCTGGCAAGGCGTACCGGACGCTTTGAGCCCCGCCCCACAGGCGTACCATCAGCCTGCATAGCCACCCCACGAGGTCCCCATGCGTCACGCCCTGCTTCATCAACGCTCCGACCTGACCACCATCGCCACCTGGGCCATGTTCAGCCGCGGGCTGCAGCCCGAGTTCCCGCCTGCGGTGCAGCAGCAACTCGCCCATATCAAGGGCCCCGCGCAGGAGCAGGACCGTCGCATCCGCGATCTGACCGCGCTGCCCTGGTGCTCCATCGACAACGACGACTCGCGCGATCTCGACCAACTCACCGCCAGCGAGGCGCTGGGCCATGGCCGCGTGCGCCTGTTCGTGGCCGTGGCCGACGTCGATGCCCTGGTCGCCAAGGGCTCGCCGATCGACGAGCATGCACGCATCAACACCACCTCGGTCTACACCTCGGCCCGCGTCTTCCCCATGCTGCCCGAGCGCCTGTGCCATGACCTCACATCGCTCAACCCCGATAAGGACCGCCAGGCCGTGGTGTGCGAGATGGAGTTCACCGACGACGGTCTCATGACCGGCTCGGTCATTTACCGCGCCCGCGTGCGCAACCAGGCCCAGCTGGCCTACGACGCGGTGGCCGCCTGGCTGGAAGACCAGGGCGAGCTGCCGGCGCCCGCCCGGCGCATTGCCGGCATGGATGCGCAGCTGCACCTGCAGGACACGCTGGCCCAGAAGCTGCGGGTGCTGCGACGCGCCGAGGGTTCGCTGGAGTTCGAGACCTTCCAGCCGCGCGCCCTGTTCGATGGCGAGCGCATCACCGACATCCGCCTGCAGCCCCACAACCGCGCACGCCAGCTGATCGAGGAGTTCATGATCGCCACCAACGGCTGCACCGCGCGCTTTCTCGCGGAGCAAGGCACGGCCTCGCTGCGACGCGTGGTGCGCTCGCCAGAGCGCTGGCTGCGCATTGTCGAAGTGGCGCAGCAGCATGGCGAGAACCTGCCTCCAGCACCCGATGCGCGGGCGCTGGAGGCCTTTCTTGCCCGGCAGCACAAGCAAGATCCGCTGCGCTTTCCCGACCTGTCCCTCGTCATCGTCAAGCTCATGGGTTCGGGCGAATACGTGGTGGAGGAACCGCAGGGCGAGCCCATAGGCCACTTCGGCCTTGCGGTGCAGGACTACATGCACTCCACGGCCCCCAACCGACGCTATCCGGACCTCATCACCCAGCGCCTGCTCAAGGCAGCGCTGCAAGGGCTGCAGCCGCCCTACAGCAAGGCCGAGCTCGCCGAACTGGCCATGCACTGCACCGCCCAGGAAGACGCCGCGCAGAAGGTGGAGCGGCAGGTGCGCAAGTCCGAGGCCGCGCTGCTGCTGCACGACCGCATCGGCCAGCGCTTCGACGCCCTGGTCACCGGTGTCACGCCCAGCGGTACCTGGGTGCGCATCTTGCAGCCGCCGGCCGAAGGCCGGCTCACCGGAGACCTGCCCGAACTCCGCGTGGGCCAGGCGCTGCAGGTCAAGCTCGTCTCCACCTCGGTGGAGCGCGGCTTCATCGACTTTGTGCTGCCCCACTAGCGGCGCTGGGCGAGCGCCCGTCTTGACGGCGAGCTGTCAGCTTGACGCCGGCGGCGAGCCTGGGCCAGACTCGGCTCGTCACGCTGCACCCGGCGCGGGCCGGGTCTCCTCACCGCAACCCGGGAGATCCTATGTATGAATCAAGGCTGCACCCGCCGATTCCAGGAAAACATTTCATCCGGCGCCTGCTCGGCCATTTTGCCGCGGCCATGGCCTTGCTTGGCGCATCGCTGCTGGCCGGCATGGCCGGTTACGGCCACTTCGAACACCTGGCTTGGCGCGACGCTTTTCTGAACTCGGCCATGCTCCTCGGTGGCATGGGGCCGGTGGATGCGCCGCAGACGCCGGGCGGCAAGCTGTTCGCCGGCCTTTACGCGCTGTATGCCGGTCTGGTGTTCCTGGTCGTGCTGGCCATCATCTTTACCCCCTTCATCCACCGCCTGCTGCACACCTTTCATTGGGAAGAGGGCAGCTGAGCCAACACCGCTTGCGCAACCGGAGAACAATTACGGCCCCGGGTGTGCGAAAGACCGTAGATCAATTGGACGGGTTTCTGATAAAGCCCGGTTTCAGCCGCCATGCCTTCGGCGAGAAAAATCTTTTGAAATCATTGGGTTAGATGCATATTGCCTCAAGCGCAAGTTGAAAATTCACGAAAAATCGACAGCGGTTGGCGACCCTGCGGGCAGGGACAGAAAAGACTGTTCAAAATCACAGGAACCTTTCGCTTAGCACTCTATCTCAGGGAGTGCTAATATAGAAACATGATGGTTGAAAGGAGTTCTGGCATGACCGCTGTCTCTGCAGTTTCCACCTCGGCTTTGGCTGTTGCCAACCCGTGGTCGCTGGTGCCGCCGCTGGGTAATCTGGACGCCTACATCACGGCCGTCAACCGCATGCCCATGCTCACGCTCGAAGAAGAGCAGGAGTACGCCCGCAAGTTCCGCGAACAGCAGGATCTTGAAGCTGCCGGTAAGTTAGTGCTCTCTCACCTGCGTCTGGTTGTGTCCATTTCACGCCAGTACCTGGGCTACGGCCTGTCGCACGGCGACCTGATCCAGGAAGGCAATGTGGGCCTGATGAAGGCTGTCAAGCGCTTCGACCCCACGCAGGGCGTGCGTCTGGTGAGCTACGCCATGCACTGGATCAAGGCCGAGATCCACGAATACATCCTGCGCAACTGGCGCATGGTCAAGGTCGCCACGACCAAGGCCCAGCGCAAGCTGTTCTTCAACCTGCGCTCCATGAAGCAGGGCTACAAGGCCGATGCCGCCGCAGCCGACGCCGCCACCCACCGCGACACGCTGAGCGAGCAGGAAATCGACCTGATGGCCAAGGAGCTGAAGGTCAAGCGCGAGGAAGTGATCGAGATGGAGACCCGCCTGTCGGGCGGCGACGTCACGCTCGACCCGGGCCCGACCGAGGATGGCGAAGACAGCTACGGCCCCATCGCCTACCTGGCCGACGCCAGCCACGAGCCGACGGCCATGATCGAGGCCCGCCAGCGTGACCGCCTGGCCAGCGACGGCATTACCGCCGCGCTGGAGGTGCTGGATGCGCGCAGCCGCCGCATCGTGGAAGAGCGCTGGCTGAAGGTGAACGATGACAACTCGGGCGGCATGACGCTGCACGAGCTGGCCGCCGAGTACGGCGTGAGCGCCGAGCGCATCCGCCAGATCGAAGTGGCCGCCATGAAGAAGATGAAAGCCGCGCTGGCAGAATACGCCTAAGTCACGGCTCACCCCCAGGCTACGCGCACTTCGTGTCGCTACGCCACCCCCCTTGCAGGGGGCGACGCCAGCGGCCCGGCCAAGCCGGTTCCGCGGCGTCCCGCGACGAAAACCAACACGCCTCACGTATGACTACACACTCTCGTCGCGCTCTACTTTTGATAGCGATTGGCACCCTGTCTGTGAGCGCCCAGGCCCAAAAAGCCCCTGAAACCCCGGGCTGGCCGAGCAAGCCGGTGAAGATTCTGGTGGGCTTCCCGGCCGGCACCTCGCCCGATCTGGTGGCGCGCACGCTGGCCGAGCCGCTGGGCAAGGCGCTGGGGCAACCGGTGATCGTGGAGAACCGGCCCGGCGCTGGCGGCAACATTGCGGCCGACCTGGTGGCCAAGGCGACCGACGGCCACACCATCGGCGTGATGATCAACGGCAACCTCACCATTGCCAAGCTGCTCAACCCCAAGACGCCTTATGACCCGGCCAAGGACCTGAAGCCGATCAGCCTGATCGGCACCGCGCCGCTGGTGCTGGCCGCGCCGGCCAACGCCCCGGGCAACAACGCCGCCGAGTTTCTGGCGGCCGCGCGCGCCAGTGGCAGCACGTGGAGTTACGGCTCGCCCGGCGTGGGCACGGTGGGCCACATCGGCATGGAGTTGCTGAAGGCACGCGCCGGCATGGCGCCGGTGCATGTGCCCTACCCCGGCTACCCGCAGGTGGTCACCGCCATGGTGGGCGGGCAGATTCAGCTGTCCATGCTGCCGCCGGGGCTGGCGCAGGCGCAGGCACGCGCCGGCAAGGTGAAGGTGCTGGGCGTCACGTCAGGTGGCCGCAGCACGCTGGCGCCGGACGTGCCGAGCCTGGCCGAAGCGGGGGTGAAGAATTTCCAGCTCGAGATCTGGAACGGCGTGGCCGGCCCGGCCTCGTTGCCTCAACCCGTGGTGGACCGGCTGGGCTACCTGTTCAGCGAGATCGCGCGCAGCCCCGAGGTGCGGCAACGGTTGTTCCAGCAGGGCTGGCAGGTGGCGGGCACGTCGGCCGAAGGGCTGGCCACACGCATCAAGTCGGATACCGCGGTGCTGGGCAAGATCATTGCCGACCGCGCCATCAAGGCCGAGTAAAAGGTTGGGTCAGGCGCCGCGCCCGCGGCGGCGCGCTTACTTCTGCTGCAGCAGCAGCTTGATGTCGGCCGCCATGGCCGGCGCGCCGCTGCCGTAGCGGGTGTACAGGCGCAGACGGCCCTGGGTGTCGTAGATGTAGCTGCCGGCCGAGTGGTCCATGGTGTAGCTGGTCGGCGTCTTGCCCTCGACCTTCTTGTAGTAGACCTTGTAGTCCTTGGCCACGGCGGCCAGCTTCTCGGGTGTGTCCGCATAGAGCGCGATGAAGCTGGGGTCGAAGTTGGCCATGTAGGCCTTGAGCATCTCAGGTGTGTCGCGCGCCGGATCGACGCTGACGAACAGGCCCTGCAGCTTGTCGCCGTCGGCGCCGAGCAGTTTCTTCACTTCCACCAGCTCGGTCATGGAGGTGGGGCAGACGTCCGGGCACTGGGTGTAGCCGAAGAACATCACCACGATCTTGCCCTGGAAGTCCTTGAGCGAACGCGGCTGGCCGTTGTGGTCGGTCAGCTGGAAATCCTTCGCGTAGTCGGCACCGGTGATGTCGATCGCCGAGAACTTGGGCTTGTCTTCGGAACAGGCCGTCAGAAAGCCGGTAGCGCCCGCCAATATGGCACTGGCAGCTATGAATTTAAGAGCGTTTCGTTTGTTCATGGTGACTCACAGCAGGTAGTGGTCGAGCAGCAGCGCTGCAAACAGCACGCTCAGGTGGATGAGCGAGAAGCGGAAGGTCTTGCGCGCCAGTTCGTCGGAGTAGTTGCGCCAGAGTTGCCAGGCATAGAGGAAGAAGCCGACGTTGAGCACGATGGCGGCCACCAGGTAGAGCCAGGAACTCATGCGGTAGACGAAGGGCATGAGGCAGGCCGCGAACAGCACCAGCGTGTAGAGCAGGATCTGCAGCCGGGTGAACTCGTTGCCGTGCGTCACCGGCAGCATGGGCAGGCCGGACTTGCGGTAGTCCTCCACCCGGTACAGCGCCAACGCCCAGAAGTGCGGCGGCGTCCACAGGAAGATGATGAGGAAGAGGATCAGCGCTTCCGGCCCCACATCGCCCGTCATGGCGGCCCAGCCCAACACCGGCGGCATGGCACCCGAGGCGCCACCGATGACGATGTTCTGCGGCGTCAGCGGCTTGAGGATCACGGTGTAGATCACGGCGTAGCCAACAAAGGTGGCAAAGGTCAGCCACATGGTCAGCGGGTTGACCCACACGTACAGCAGCACCGAGCCGGCCGTGCACAGGATGGCGGAGAACACCAGGGTCTGCACGTCGCTCAGCTCGCCCTTGGCGGTGGGGCGCCAGGCGGTGCGCTTCATCTTGGCGTCGATGCCTTTTTCCACGATGCAGTTGAAGGCAGCGGCGGCGCCGGCCACCAACCAGATGCCGACGCAGGCCACGAGCATCAGCTGCAGTTCGCGCCAGCCCGGCAGGCCGGGCACGGCCAGCACCATGCCGATGAGCGCACAGAAGACGATGAGCTGGATCACGCGCGGCTTCATCAGCGCATAGAACTGGCTGAAGACGGACGGCGGCTGCATAACGGACGGGGCACTCATGCGACAGAACTCGAAACGGAAACAGTGGGGATGGCACGGCCGGCGCCGGCCCGGCTGCTGGCCAGGCTCCAGGTCAGCACCACCACGAGCGCCGCGGCGCCACCGGTGTGCAGCACGGCGGCCAGCAGCGGCCAGTCGAGCACGACGTTGCTCAGGCCGGTGACGAACTGCAGCAGCAACAAGCCGACCAGCCAGCGCGCGGCCCGGCGCAGGCCAGGCACGGCATGCAGGCGCCAGGCGGTCCAGACCAGCAGCGCGATCACGGCATAGGCCATGAGGCGGTGCACGTAGTGAATGGCGGTGAGCGCGGCAAAGCTGATGTGCTGGCCGTCGCTCGTCAGGCCCAGCTCACGCCAGAGCTCGAAGCCCTGGGCGAAATTCATCTCGGGCCACCAACCGCCCTGGCAGGTAGGGAACTCGGTGCAGGCCAGCACGGCGTAGTTGGTGCTGACCCAGCCGCCCAGCGCGATCTGCAGGGCCAGCAGCGCCAGCCCCAGCCAGAGCAGGCGGCGCAAGGCCGGTGGTACACGCACCGTGGCCTGGGCGTCATGGATCTGCGCATAACGCACCGCCTGCACGCACAGCAAGGCCAGCAGCAGCAGGCCGCCCAGCAGGTGCAAGGTGACGATGGCCGGGAACAGCTTCATGGTCACGGTGAGCGCGCCAAACGCGCCCTGCACACAGACCCAGACCAGGGTGAGCGTAGCCCACCAGGGGCTGATGATCCCGTTCTCGCGCGAGCGGTTCAACCAGCTCACCACGGCGAGCACGAGGATGAGCACGCCCACCGCCGTTGCCAGGTAGCGGTGGATCATCTCGACCCAGGCCTTGCCATGCGTCACCGGGCCGGTGGGCATGGCCTGTTGCGCGGCCGAGATCTCGGCGTGCGCGCCGACCGGGCTGGCCTTGCCGTAGCAGCCGGGCCAGTCGGGGCAGCCCAGGCCGGAATCGGTCAGGCGCGTGAAGGAGCCGAACAGCACCAGGTCGAAGGTGAGGAACAGGGTGAGCACGGTCAGCGCCTGCAGCCGCCGCGCGGTGGACGCCTGGCGGTTGCGCAGCCAGACCCAGGCCAGCGGCCCGAGCGCGAGCACCAGGCCCATGAGCATGAGACGCAGCACCGGCGAAAAGTCGTAGAGGGCGGGAGCGTCCATCGCCATCACCGTCCCGGCTGGTCCCAGGAGGACGAAGCGCGAAGCAGGCGCTCCAGGTCACGCTTGGCCTTGCCGGCGGTGGGCACGTCGAGCTTGGCCGGGAAACGCAGCATCCAGTTGCCCAGCGGGTCGACCACGTACAGATGCTCGGCCAGGGCATGCCCCTCGTCGGGCGCCAGCCAGCGCTGCAGCGCGTCGGCCGGCACGCGCAGCACGGTGGCTTCCTTCAGGCCGGGCAGCAGCACCGGCGGCACCGGCTGCGCGTCGCTGATCAGCCAGACACGATCAACACGTTCCTTGTCCTTGCCCAGGCTCTCACGCAGTTGGCGCTGCAGGTACAGCTGCTGTACGCAGGCGTCGTCACAGGCGCCGCTGCCCACGCTGACCAGCAGCCACTGGCCTTTGAGTTCGGACAGCGCGCGCGCGCGGCCGTCGAGGTCCTGCACCTGCAGCTCGGGCAGCGGGCGCTGCGGCTCGATCAGCGTGCCGAAGTTGCGACGCCCTTCCGGCCGGATGACGTAGTAGGTGAAGTAGGAGGCAATCACGGGTGCAGCGCACACCAGCAGCAGCGCAATCATCTTCCAGCGGCCGGCCCGCGTGCGGCGCGTCTCTTCCGCCATGGCCTCGCCGGGTTCGGGCAGGGTGTGGACGGTCAGCCCGAGCACATGGTCGTCACGGGACTCAGGCGGCGCGGCGCGGGAAGTATCTTCTGACAATTTGGAACCAGACATAAAGGACTGCAATCAGGGCACAAAGCCCGAACCATTGGAAGGCGTAGCCGTAGTGTTTCTCGACCCCGGTGTTGACCTGCGGCCAGTCGCGGGACAGGCCATCGGCCGCGGCATCGGTCTGCTGAACGGAGACCGGCACCAGCGGCAAGCCGGTTTCGGCACGGAACTGGGCCAAGTCGAGATTCTGCCGGATCGGACCCTGCTCGGCCGGCCCCATCTCATAGAGCTTGGACGGCGGGGGGGCAATCCGGCCCTGCACCTCCACCAGTGCCGCCGGCGTGTTGATCGCGGGCACCCGGGTGCGGTCTTCAAAGTTGCGGGCCACCCAGCCACGCTGCACCAGCACCACCACGCCGCTGCCCTCCAGTTGCAAGGGCGTGACAACGAAGAAGCCCGGGCGACCGTACATCTGGCGGTTGTCCAGGAACACCGTGTGGTCCGCCAGCCAACGCCCGCGCGCCGCAACGCGCCGATGCAGCAGGGCATCGACCGGTGCCTCCAGGCGCAGGCTGGCGCCGTCGAGCACGGGTTCGCTGCTGCGCTGCTCGATGCGCGCCTGCAGCGCCTCCTTCTCGGCGGCACGCCCGAGCTGCCAACGCCCGAGCGAGGCCGTCATCGTTGCTGCCAGCACGGCCGCGGCCGTGATCAGCCAGAACCTGAGGCGCTCGTTCCGTGGTGCACTCACGCGATAATCCCGTTCATGAAATACCTGATTGCGCTTGCGTTCCTGGCCATCCTGGCCAGCCTGGGCTCTGCCCTGTTCTTCATGATGAAGGACGGCCGCGACGGCAAAGCCAAGACGAACAACATGGCGCGCGCCCTGGCGTTCCGCGTCGGTTTTTCCATCCTGGTCTTCCTCTGCATCCTGCTTGCCTGGAAACTGGGCTACATCCAGCCCACCGGCATCCAGTCCGGCAAATAACCATCATCTAGAACAAAAACAAAAGCCGCTGACAGCGGCTTTTGTTTTTGTCGGCTCGGGTGCGCCTCGCGGTGCCCCGAACTGGCGGATTTACATCCAGTACACCAAGATGTACAGGCCCAGCCACACCACGTCCACGAAGTGCCAGTACCAGGCCGCACCTTCGAAGCCGAAGTGGCGCTCGGCGGTGAAGTGGCCCTTCTGCAGGCGCAGGGTGATGAACAGCAGCATCAGCATGCCGACGAACACGTGGAAGCCGTGGAAGCCGGTCAGCATGAAGAAGGTCGAGCCGTAGACGCCAGACGTCAGCTTGAGGTTCAGGTCGCTGTAGGCGTGAGCGTACTCGTAGCCCTGCACGAACAGGAAGACGATACCCAGCAACACGGTCAGCCACATGAAGGTGATGGTCTTGCTGCGGTTGCCGTCACGCAGGGCGTGGTGGGCGATGGTCAGCGTCACACCCGAGGTCAGCAGCAGCGCGGTGTTGATGGTCGGCAGCCAGAACGGGCCCATGGTCTGGAAGGGCTCGATGATGCCGGCCGGCGAAGCGGTCATGCCGGCAGCGACGCTCGGCCACACGGCCTTGAAGTCAGGCCACAGCAGCGCATTGTCCAGACTGCCCAGGGCGGGCACGGAGTGCGCACGGGCCCACCACAGGGCGGTGAAGAAGGCACCGAAGAACATGACTTCGGAGAAGATGAACCAGGTCATGCTCCAGCGGTAGGAGATGTCGATCTTGCGACCGTACTGGCCGCCTTCGCTTTCGGCAACGGCATCACGGAACCACTGGTACAGCACGAACAGCCACCACACCAGACCGAAGATCAGGCTGTACTTGCCCCAGCTGGCGCCGTTCATCCATTCGGCAGCGCCGAAGAGGACGAAGAACAGGCCGAAGGCTGCCAGCGCAGGGTGGCGGGACGGGCCGGGCACGAAGTAGTACGGGGTGCCGCCGTGGGTAGTCGAACTCATGTTTGCTCCATTCCTTCCGGTTCTCTTCAATCTTGTTGGCGTTCTGAACAGCGGCTTATTTGGCCACCACCCAGTTCACCAGTGCAATCAAACTCAATACAAAAATAAGGGCCCCCACAATCCCGACCGCGATGATGTGGAACGGGTTGAGGCGACCGATGTCGTCCTGGAATTCTCTGTTCTTGCGCACGCCGAGGAACGACCAGGCCACCGCCTTGGCGGTCTGCCAGATCGAGCCCTTGCGCTCATGCGGCTTGGTGTCGACCGAGCCGCTCATGCGCCGGCTCCTGCCGTGACAGGCTTGGCCACGCTGGCCGTCGGTGCCGGCGGCGTCTTGCTGCCGACTTCGAAGAAGGTGTAGGACAACGTGATGGTCGTCACGTCCTTCGCCAGCTTGGGATCGATGACGAACACCACCGGCCAGCTCTTCTTCTCGCCCGGCTCCAGCGTGTACTCGTTGAAGCAGAAGCATTCCAGCTTGTTGAAATGCGCCGAGGCCTGGCGCGGTGCATAACTCGGGATGGCCTGCGCCGACATGCGACGGTTCTGCACGTTCTCGAACTCGTACATCACCGTGGCCATCTCGCCCGGGTGCACCTGCAGCGAGCGTTGCGCCGGCCGGAAGCTCCACGGACCGCGGGCGTTCGCATCGAACTCCACGGTGATGGTGCGGCTGCTGTCGACCTGCGTGTTGCTAGGCGTGGCCTTGCTCAGGCCGGGCACATTGCGCTCGCCCAGTGCCAGGATGTTGATGCCCAGGGCCTCGCAGATGTGCTTGTAGATCGGCACCAAGGCATAGCCGAAGCCGAACATGCCGGCCGCCACGATGGCCAGCTTGCCCAGCATCCGGATGTTCTCGGTTCGCAGGCTCATGCCAATCCCGTCAGCTGCCCAGCAGGATGTACTTGGCCATGACGCCGAGGAAGAACGCCAGCGCCACGGTGGCGAGGATCAGCCCCGTACGGACGTTGGCCTTCTTTTGCTCGGGTGTGCTCATGTCTGAGGCTCCGTCCTGACGCTTCAGCCGATCACGCGGGTTGCCGTGGCGTCCAGCTTGGGCGGCGTTTCGAAGGAGTGGTAGGGCGCGGGCGAAGCCAGCTCCCACTCCAGACCTTCAGCAGCTTCCCACGGCTTCTGCGGGGCCTTTTCGCCCTGGCCGCGCATGGCGGGCAGCACCACGAAGAAGAAAAAGTAGACCTGGGCCAGACCGAAACCGAAGGCACCCACCGAGGCGATGGCGTTGAAGTCGGCGAACTGCATGGGGTAGTCGGCGTAGCGACGCGGCATGCCGGCCAGACCCAGGAAGTGCATCGGGAAGAAGGTGATGTTGAAGGAGATCAGCGACCACCAGAAGTGCAGCTTGCCGCGGAACTCGCTGTACATCACACCGGTCCACTTCGGCGCCCAGTAGTAGTAGCCGGCGAACATCGCGAACAGCGAACCGGCCACCAGCACGTAGTGGAAGTGGGCCACGATGAAGTAGGTGTCCTGGATCTGGATGTCGATCGGGGCGACGGCCGGGATCAGGCCGGTGAAGCCACCGATGGTGAACACGAAGATGAAGCCGATGGACCACAGCATGGGGGTCTCGAAGGTCATCGAACCACGCCACATGGTGGCGATCCAGTTGAAGATCTTCACGGCGGTCGGCACGGCGATCAGCATGGTGGCGTACATGAAGTACAGCTGGCCGGTCACCGGCATGCCGGTGGTGAACATGTGGTGCGCCCACACGATGAAGGACAGGATGGCGATGGAGGCCGTGGCGTACACCATGGAGGCGTAGCCGAACAGCTTCTTGCGCGAGAACGCGGGCACGATCTGGCTGATGATGCCGAAAGCCGGCAGGATCATGATGTACACCTCGGGGTGACCGAAGAACCAGAAGATGTGCTGGAACATCACCGGGTCACCGCCGCCGGCGGGGTTGAAGAAGGTGGTACCGAAGTGACGGTCGGTCAGCGTCATGGTGATGGCGCCAGCCAGCACCGGCATCACGGCGATCAGCAGGTAGGCGGTGATCAGCCAGGTCCAGCAGAACATGGGCATCTTCATCAGCGTCATGCCGGGGGCGCGCATGTTCAGGATGGTCACGATGATGTTGATCGAGCCCATGATGGACGAGGCACCCATGATGTGCAGAGCAAAGATGCCGGCGTCCATCGACGGGCCCATCTGCAGCGTCAGCGGCGCATAGAACGTCCAGCCAGCGGCGGGGGCGCCACCAGGCATGAAGAAGGACATCACCACCAGCAGGCCGGCCGGGATCAGCAGCCAGAAGCTGAAGTTGTTCATGCGGGCGAAGGCCATGTCGGCCGCGCCGATCTGCATCGGCAGCATCCAGTTGGCGAAGCCCACGAAGGCCGGCATGATGGCGCCGAACACCATGATCACACCGTGCATGGTGGTGAGCTGGTTGAACAGCTCGGGATTGACCAGCTGCAGGCCGGGCTGGAACAGCTCGGCGCGGATGCCCAAGGCCAGCACACCGCCCAGCATCAGCATGGTGAAGCTGAACAGCAGGTACAGGGTACCGATGTCCTTGTGGTTGGTCGCGAAGACCCAGCGACGCCAGCCCGTGGGGGTGTGGTGGTCGTCATGGGCGTGATCGTGATGGTCTAGAACGGCACTCATTCTGATTTCCTTCTCAATACTTCTATGCGTCTGACGACTGCTTACTTGCGGGCCATCTTCACGTCAGCCGGTTGCACCACCTGGCCGGTCTTGTTGGACCAGTTGTTCTTGGTGTAGGTGATCACGGCGGCAATTTCGGTGTCGCTCAGCTGCTTCCAGGCCGGCATGGCGCCGCCCGCAGCACCGTTCAGCAGCACGGCGATCTGCTTGTTCTTGTCGGCGTCCAGCACGATGGCCGAACCATCCACCGCCTTGATCGGACCAGCGCCCTTGCCGTTGGCCTGGTGGCAGGCAGCACAGTTGGCGGCATAGACCTTCTCGCCACGCTTGGCCAGGTCGTCCAGGGTCCAGACCTTGTTCGGGTCATCGGCCTTGGCGGCCATCTTCTTCTTCTCGCCCTCGACCCACTTGGAGTAGTCCTCGGCCGACAGCACCTTCACGTGGATGGGCATGTAAGCGTGCTCCTTGCCGCACAGCTCGGCGCACTGACCGTAGAAGTCGCCGGTCTTCTCGGCGCGGAACCAGGTGTCGCGCACGAAGCCGGGGATGGCGTCCTGCTTGACGGCGAAGGCCGGGACCATCCAGGCGTGGATCACGTCGTTGGCCGTGGTGATGATGCGCACCTTCTTGCCCACCGGCACCACCAGCGGGTTGTCCACCTTCAGCAGGTAGTCGTCGGTCGGCGCCGGCTTGCCCGACTCGGACATGGCGCGGTGCGTACTGTCCAGGGTGGAGAGGAAGCCGATACCCTCGCCTTCGCCCTTGAGGTAGTCGTAACCCCACTTCCACTGGTAACCGGTGGCCTTGATGGTCAGGTCGGCGTTGCTGGTGTCCTTCATGGCCACGACAGCCTTGGTGGCAGGCAGCGCCATCAGGATCACGATGATGAAGGGCACCACGGTCCAGGCGATTTCCACGGTCACGGACTCATGGAAGGTGGCCGGCTTGTGGCCGACGGACTTGCGGTGCTTGAAGATCGAATAGAACATCACGCCGAACACCAGCACGAAGATGATCGCGCAGGTGATCAGCATGAACCAGTTCAGCCAGTGCACGTCTTCGGCGATCTTGGTCACCGGGGGGTGCAGGTTCAACTGGTTGACCGCCGGACCGCCCGGCAGGTCATTCACAGCCTGGGCGGCGGTGAACGCTGCCGTGCCAGCCCACGCACTTGCCGCGAGCAGCAGTGAAGTCAATTTATTAGAAATGCTCTTCATCATGTTCACTTCTTCAATGTCTTAATTAATCCAAGACTGCCCAGGCTTGCCGGACATACGGCTTGCGACCCACGAGACCGCCATGGAAACGGCGGGCAGCAATGTCCCCGTTGAAAACCTAAATTCAGCGCCGACTTATTGTAGCCGAGCGCCCAGAACGCCCGAACAGGTGTTGACCCTGATCAAACAACAGAACCCTGGGCCTTGCGATTTCTCAACGAGTCGCGCATTTCTTCCAGCGAAAATGTCGCCCCCGACGCGGCCGGCCTGCGCGGTTGCGGCTTGAAGGCATGACCGTAGGTGATCTCAAAGGTGAGCTTGAGCCGCCCGCCCGCGGCCGGTTCGGCCAGCCGCAGCAGGGCCTGCTCCAGTTGCCGGCGCCAGGCGCGGCCGCGCAGGGCGGCGAAACGCTGCGCATGCAGATTGCGCCCCAGTTCGCGCAGCTCCCGCAGCAATCGCTGCGGCGTCTCGAAGGTCAGCTCGATGCGCTCCATGTCCATCACCGGCTCGGCAAAGCCGGCGGCCACCAGCATGTCGCCCCAGTCGTGCATGTCGGTGAACTCGTGCGCCGGGGCCGGCCAACCCAGGCTCTGGTACAGCGCACGCAGCTCACGCAGTGTGTCGGGCCCCAGGCAGGAGAACATCAGGAAACCGTCCACCGCCAGCGCGTCGAACCAGCGCGCCAGCAGTGCCTGCGGATCGGCCGCCATGTGCAGCGCCATGTTGGCCCACAGCATCTCGGCCGCGCCGGGGGGCGACACGGGCACGGGGCGCACGTTGCCGCGCCAGCGCGCCGGATGCCACCACGGTTTCACTATCTTTTTTATAGCATCCTGCGCCCCGTCTTCAGGGGAAAGCACCAGAAAACACTGCGAATCCGGATATCGCCGCATCAACAGCTCCTGCGCCTGCAGGCCGCCGCGCAGCGGCTCCCAATGCGCCCAGGTGGCGGGCTTGCGCATGATCCAGGCTAGCCGCTCCTCCATGCGCCGTGCCACCTCCTCGTGCAGCCACGGCGAGGCCGCCACCGGCAGATGCTGCCAACGCTCGGCAGCGCGGGGGTCGATGGTGGGTGGTCGTTCGGAAGTCATGGTGGGGTCGTTCGCGCCACGAGTATATTGACTCCATGTTCCGCCGCCTGTTCGACCGCCTTTCCGGCGCGCTGCCCGGGCAGTGCGCGGTCTGCCATGCCTGGCCCGCCCGGCCGGTCTGCGACAGCTGCGCCACCCGATTCGCCCAGCCCCGACCGCGCTGCCTGACCTGTGCCCTGCCGGTGCCAGCCGGTGTGCGACAGTGCGGTGCCTGCCTGAAGGCGCCGCCGCCGCTGGACCGCTGCCTGGCCGCGGTGGACTATGCCTACCCCTGGTCCAACCTCATCGGCCACTTCAAGTTCAACAGCACCCCCGGCTGGGCGGCCAGCCTGGCCGAGCTGCTACGCAGCACGCCGTGGGTGGAGCCAGCCCTGGACGAGGCCGACCTGCTGCTGCCCATGCCGTTGTCACGCGAGCGCCTGCAGCAGCGCGGCTACAACCAGGCCTTGGTGCTGGCACGCCAGCTGGCACCGGCCAAGACAGACCCGGCTCTGCTGCTGCGGCTGCGTGACACCCCGGCCCAAAGCGCCCTGGCGCGCGCCGAGCGGCTGCGCAATGTCCGCGGTGCCTTCGCCGTCGAACCGCTGCGGGTGGCGGAAGTACACGGCCGACGCATCGTGCTGCTGGACGACGTGATGACCAGCGGCGCCTCGCTCTTCGCCGCAGCGCACACGCTGCGCGGGGCGGGGGCCGCCGAGATCACCGGACTGGTGCTGGCGCGAACCGAATAGAACAAAACAGAGACACCAAGCGGCCAGCGACAATAGGCGCATGTTCCACATCGTCCTGGTCGAACCCGAGATTCCGCCCAACACGGGCAACGTCATCCGCCTGGCGGCCAACACCGGCTCCACGCTGCACCTGATCGAGCCGCTGGGCTTTTCCATGGACGACAAGCACATGCGGCGCGCCGGCCTCGATTACCACGAGTACGCCGAGGTCAGGCGCCACGCCAGCTGGGACGCGTTCCTCGCCAGCGAGCAGCCGCGGCCCGAGCGCATGTTCGCTCTCACCACACGCGGCACGCGCCTCGTACACGACGTGCGCTTCGAGCCGGGCGACTGGCTCGTGTTTGGTGCCGAGACGCGCGGCTTGAGCGATGCGGTACGCGCCGTCTTTGCGTCGCCGCAACAGCTGAAGCTGCCGATGCGCCCCGGCCAGCGCAGCCTCAACCTGTCGAACGCGGTGGCGGTGACGGTGTTCGAGGCCTGGCGGCAGAACGGTTTCCAGGCTGACTAGTCCCTCAGGGATAACGCCGCGCAATCGACTCGGCCACACAAACCGGCTTGGCCGCGCCCTCGCGCGCGACCGTGACCTCCCATGTCATCTGCATGCCTTGGTGGTCGATCGGCTCGCAGGCCAGCAGCTTCAGGCGTGCGCGCAGCCGGCTGCCCACCGGCACCGGCGCCATGAAACGCACGCGGTTCAGGCCATAGTTCACGCCCATACGGGACTCCACCACCTCTATGGTGCTCTCGAAAAACCGGGGAATCAGCGACAGGGTCAGAAAACCGTGCGCGATCGGGCCGCCAAAGGGGCCGGCCTTGGCCCGCTCCACATCGACATGGATCCACTGGTGGTCGCCCGTGGCCTGGGCAAACTGGTTGACCTGCTCCTGCGTGATGGTGAGCCAGTCGCTGACCGCGACCTCCTGGCCCACCAGCGCGGGAAACTCCTTGAGCGACTGGAACGTTTTCATGCCGCCCACTGTAGCGACCGGCCCCGCAGGCCGGCTGTCATGCGCGCGACCCGCGCCGCCTCAGGTGTCGAGCCAGCGGCAGATACCCTGCCACTGCTCCAGGTCCTTCTCGACCCGGCTGGGCGCCACATCGAACAGCGTCAGCCCGTGCGCGGCCAGGTGGATGTAGTTCTGCGTGTCGCGCAGGTAGGCCAGCACCGGCAGACCCAGACTCTCGACGAAGGCGCGCAGCCGGTCGGCGGACAAGGTGCGGCTGTCCACCCGCATGCCGACGATGCCGATCTGCATGCCCGGATGGCTGTGGGCCTTGATCTCGTCCAGAAAGGCACGGGTGGCAAAGATGTCGAAGATGCTGGGCTGCAGGGGCACGATGACCTTGTCGGCATGCCGCAGCACGTCCTTCATGCGCGAGCCCTTGAGGCCGGCCGGCGTGTCGAGCACCACATGGGTCGTGCCCTTGGGCAGCTTGGCCAGCTTGTCCTCGCCCACGTCCCAGCCGACGATGGGCCGCGCCCCCGCCGGCCGCAGCCCCAGCCACAGGCGCGACGACTGCTGGCGATCGGCATCACCCAGCATCACGCTGTGTCCCCTGCTGGCAAAGTACCCGGCCACATTGGTGGACAGGGTGGACTTGCCCACGCCCCCCTTGGGATTGGCAACCACGACAACCGGCATCTCGTGCTCCTTGAAGTCTGACCTGGCGCTATGTTAGCTTAGGGCCTGAACCCTTCCTTCTCCTGACTGGCCGATGCGGCCCGGATTCCATGGAAAACACCCCCACCTGGCTTGGCAATACCTTCATCTACCTGGGCGCCGCGGTGGTCGCCGTCCCGCTGAGCAAGTACCTGGGGCTGGGCGCCATCATCGGGTACCTGGCGGCCGGCATCGCCATCGGCCCCTGGGGCCTGGGACTGGTCAGCGCGGTCGAGGACATCCTGCACTTCGCCGAATTCGGCGTGGTGCTGATGCTGTTCCTCATCGGCCTGGAGCTCGAACCGCGCCGCCTCTGGGGGCTGCGCCGGCCGATCTTCGGCGGCGGCAGCGTCCAGGTGCTAGCCTCCACCGGTGCGCTCTTCGCGCTGGTCTACGCGCTGGGACTGGCCTTCCCCGCCACGCTGGGCGGCTGGCAGACGGCGCTGGTGGCGGCATTGGGCCTGGCCCTGTCGTCCACGGCCATTGCGCTGCAGGTGATGGCCGAACGCAACCTGCTGCCCACCCAGGGCGGGCAGGCCGGCTTTGCCATCCTGCTGTTCCAGGACGTGGCGGCCATCCCCATCCTGGCCTTGCTGCCCCTGCTGGGCGGCGACGGCGGCCTGCTGGCCGACCCGGACGTTTCGGCCCTCGGCCGCCTGTGGACCGCGCTGCGCATCATCGGCGTGATCGTCGGCGTCGTGATCGGCGGCCGGTTGCTGCTGCGCCCCCTGCTGCGCTGGATCGCGCGCAGCCGCACCCCGGAGATCTTCACCGCCGCTTCCTTGCTGCTGGTGGTCGGCATTGCCACGCTGCTGCAGAAGGTCGGCCTGTCGATGGCGCTGGGCGCCTTCCTGGCCGGCGTGCTGCTGGCCGAGAGCGAGTACCGGCGCGAACTGGAAACCGACATCGAGCCGTTCAAGGGCCTGCTGCTCGGCTTGTTCTTCATCGCCGTCGGCATGAGCATCGATTTCGACGTGCTGCGCCAGTCGCCCGGTCTGATGGCCGCCATCGTGGTGGGCTTTCTGGTCCTGAAGGCGCTGGTGATCTACGCCATGACGGCGCGCCTGCAGGTGCCGGTGCAGGAGCGGCCCGTGCTCACTTTGCTGCTGGCGCAGGGCGGCGAGTTCGCCTTCGTGGTGTTCCAGGCCGCCGTCGGTGCCAAAGTGCTGCCGGCGGCCACGGCCTCACTGCTGATCGGTGCCGTGGCGCTGTCGATGCTGCTGAGCCCGCTGCTGCTGGTGGCGCTGGACCGCCTGCTGGTGCCGCGGTTTGCCCGCGCCAGCGGCACGACACTGGCGGAGATTGCCGAACCGCAGGAAGCCCCGGTGCTGATTGCCGGCTTCGGCCGCTACGGCCAGATCGTGGCGCGCGTCATGCTGGCGCAGGGCATCCCCAGCACGGTTCTGGACCACGATGCCGACATGATCGAAGCCGCGCGCAGTTTCGGCTACCGCGTGCACTATGGCGATGCCACGCGCCTGGATCTGATGCGCCTGGCCGGCGCGGCCACCGCCAAGGTGCTGGTGGTGGCGGTGGACGACAAGGAACAGAGCCTGAAGATCGTCGACCTGGTGCGCGAGCACTTCCCGCAGCTGCAGATCGTGGCGCGTGCGCACGACGTCACCCACTGGCACGAACTGCGTGAACGCGGTGTGACGCTGGTGCAGCGCGAGCTGTTCGAATCCAGCCTGCGCAGCGCCCGCAGCGTGCTGGAGCTGCTGGGCGACACGCCCGAGCAGGCCCGCTCCGTGGCCTGGCGCTTCCGGCGCCATAACCTCGAACTGTTCGAGCAGATGCACCCGCACTTCAGGGACCGCAACCAGCTCATCGCCGTGGTCAAGCAGGGCCGGCAGCAACTGGAAGAGCAGATGGCGCAGGAGCGCGCATTGCGTCAGCAGGCGCCGGGCGAGCCGCCGCCCTGAGTCAGCGCAGCGCGTCCCACACCAGCTTGATACCGGTCAGGAACAGGCCGAGGTAGATCAGCTGGTAGAACAGCCTGGGGTCGACGCGCCGCGCCATGCGGATGCCGGCCCAGACGCCGATCGGCGCCAGCGGAAGCAACACCAGCGACGTGGCCAGGTTGCGCCAGTCCAGGAGCCCCAGCCAGGCATACGGCAGCCACTTGGAGAGGTTGATGAAAAAGAAGAAATACGACAGCGTGGCAGCAAACACCACAGGCTTGAGCTTGAGCGGCAACACATAGGCCGTGATCGGCGGCCCACCGGCATGCGCAACGAAACTGGTGAAGCCGGACGCCATGGTGAGCAAGGCACCGAGCCAGCGCGGCGGCGGGGCGCTGTCGGCGCGCGGCGGGAACAGCAGGCGCTGGGCCAGGAACAGCAGCGTGAACACGCCCACGATGCCGGCCACCACCGGCGCCGCCAGCACCTTGAACAGCAAGGCACCGATCACGATGCCCAGCAGGCCGAAGGGCAGCAGGAACCCGAGCAGGCGGCGGTCAAACTCCTTGCGCAGCGCGGTGATGCCCAGCAGGTCCATCACCAGCAGCACCGGCATCAGGATGGCGGCGGCCTGCGGCACCGACACCGCCATCGCCATCAAGGGCACGGCCAGCGAGCCGAAACCGGCACCAAAGCCGCTCTTGCTGATGCCCAGCAGCAGCACGGCCGGCACGGACACCAGGTAGAAATAGGGATCGGTGATGAGAGGGAAATCCAAGACAGGTTCGCTTCAGACACAAGCCCGGTGCGGGGTGGCGAGCAGTGTAGCGGGCCAGGGCAAAAGCACTACACTGCGCACCTGATTGATTTCAAGCGCCACCATGTCCGACACCCGCCCTGCCCTGCCCGACCACCTGTCCATCGACCCGCGCAGCCCGCATTACGTGGCCGCCATCTTCGAACATGACGTCGGTATCCGCTTCAACGGCAAGGAGCGCGCGGACGTGGAGGAATACTGCATCAGCGAAGGCTGGGTCAAGGTGCCCGCCGGCAAGACGCTGGACCGCAAGGGCAACCCGCTGATGCTCAAGCTCAAGGGCAAGGTCGAGGCGTTCTACCGCTGAGCGGCGGCGCCTCGCCTGCCACACGCTTACGGCTGCGGCCGCTCCGGGCCCTGCGTGCCTTCAGCACGCGCTGCCAGGTAGGCGTAGAGATCCAGGATGTGGGCGTTCACGCTCGGTTCGCCCTGCCAGGCCGGCATGGCCAGCGGAGCGTCCTTGCGCTGCATGATCACCTCGACCTGCGCCTCGCGCTCCGCGGCCGTGCGAGCGGCCGACCCGGCCGGCGCCTGGGTCCAGTCGTAGCGCTGCAGCACCAGGCCGACAAAACGTCGTGAGCCCATGTCGCGCACGCGCGGCAGCAGGTCCGGGGCGTTGATGGTGCCGGTCGCGGCTGCGCCGTGGCAGCTGGCGCAGCGGTCCTGGAAGACACGCCAACCGACATAGACCGAACCCGGCAGCTTGGCGCGCTGCGCCACCTCCTCGGCCGGCTGCTTGTTCTGCCACTCCACGGCACAGCCTGCCAACAGCAGCGCCGCACCCACCGAGCCCACCCACAGCGTGGCCCGCTTCGACATCTTGCTCATCGTCATCCCCTTCACGTTGCACGCGACAACAACACCCGGAAGCACGCTCGGTGCGGCATCGCAGATCTGCGCCCGATTGTGACCGACATTGCTCCGCACTTGCGCACCACCAACCCGGTCAGGGCCGGGCGGCCCCTGCGCTTTTGTATTCTGCCCGCCCAGCCATGCCCTCTGCTTGTCAATTCTCAAGGCCGGCGCGTATGTCATGCGGCACGATGGCAACTACCACCCTTGCCGACACCCTGCCCCCGTGAACTCAACCTCGAACGCTTGGCCACTGCGGCAACTCACGCGACCCGCGACCCTGCCGATCACCGCCGTGGCCTGTCTGCTGGGCATCGCCATCGCCGCGGCCTGCGGTCACGGCCCTCGTCCGCTGAGCGCCATCGCCACCGTGGTGCTGGCCTGTCTGGCCCATGCGGCCGGCAGCGCGCTGCGCGCCAGCCATGGCGATGCCACGCCCACACCCGACCTGGCCACCGCCCGGCAGGCCCGTGAACTGGCCGTGGCGCTGGGTTTCTTTGCCGCCGGGTTCGGTCTGCTGCTGGCCGTCAAGAGCACCGGTTACGTGATTCTTTTCGGCGCTGCCGGTTTGCTGCTGGCCTGGGCCTACGCGGCGCCGCCGCTTAGGCTGGCGCAACGCGGGCTGGGCACCCTCGTGGCAGCCGTGGTCTGGAGCCTTGTGGTCATCGGCGCCGACGCGGTGCAACGTGGCACGGTCTTCATCATCCCCGTTGTCACCTCGGTGAGCTATGCCTTGCTGGTGGCTTGCCTGCATCTGGCGACGGCGTTCGACACCACCCAAAACGCGCCAGCGGGCGGTGGGCCCCGCACCGCACGGCGCCCGGGTCGGCACGGTACGGCCCTGCTGTACCTGCTGCTCAGCACCGCCGCCCACCTCTGGCTGGCCGGGGGCGTGGCGCTGCTCTATCAGCCCGAGCCGGCTCGCTGGGGCCTGATCTCCTGGCCAGTGTCGCTCGCGGCCGGCATTCTGCTCTGGCGCCCGCAGCGCCCCAGTGCGACACAGCCACCCGCCATCGCCTTGAGTGGGCTGGCCCTGCTGCTGCACGGCGTGGCCATGGCGGCCGGCTTCTGGTCGCTGCGTGCCGTGTGACGCCGCCCTGCCGTTCCTCGCCTTCGCTTGACTTTTATCAGACACCGCAGCGCCCGACGTGGCACGATGGGTCTCGTAGGCTTCACTCACATCGGAGGTTGATATGAAACTGTTTCAAGATCTGTTTTTCACCGACTATGGCCTGATGAGCTTCGTGGGCATCGTGTTCATGATCGGCATGGCGGTCTTCTTCATCCGCTTGTTCACCCGCAAGCAGTAACGCGTCCACTGCGGAAACGACCGCCCAGGCGGTCGCCCAGGTCGCGGGTCGCGGGTGGCGGCACAATCGTGCCATGGACACCATCAATACCTGGGGCATGTGGCTGCGCCACCTTCTTGAAGTGGCTGCCACCATGGCCTTCACCCTGTCCGGCGTGATGGTCGCCGCGCGCAGCCGGCTCGACGCGGTGGGCGTCTACGCCGTGGCCTTTCTGGCGGCGTTCGGCGGCGGCACGCTACGCGACCTGCTGCTGGACCAGCGCCCCTTCTTCTGGGTGCGCCATGTGGAATACCTCTGGGGCGTGCTGGCATTGGCCACGGCGGCCATGCTGTTCATGCGCCAGCGTCACTTCGAACCGACGGAGCGCATCATCCAGCTACCGGATGCCTTGGGCCTGGGCCTGTTTGCTGCCGTGGGGGTGGACGTGGCCAGCAGCGCCGGCATGCCGGCCCTGGTGGCCGTGCTGATGGGCGTGGTGACGCCGGTGTTCGGTGGCGTGCTGCGCGACATTGTCTGCAACGAAATTCCCACCGCCTTCCGCGACCACCGGCCCTACGCGCTGTGCGCCTTTGTTGGCGGCTGGGTTTACCTTGGCCTGGTCGCCCTGGCAACGCCGGAATGGCTGGCCTTGAGCGCCACGGTGACCATCACCGCCGGCCTGCGCATCCTGGCCCTGTGGCGCGACTGGCAGTTGCCCTTGTGGCGGGTGGAGCATTAAGGCCTGCGGATTGCAAGCTTTGGCGCATCACACCCGCTCAAGGATGACGGCGATACCCTGCCCCACGCCGATGCACATGGTGCACAGCGCATAACGGCCGCCACTCTTGTGCAACTGATTCACCGCTGTGGTGGCCAAGCGCGCACCGGACGCCCCCAGCGGGTGACCCAGCGCAATGGCGCCGCCGTTGGGGTTGACGCGCGGGTCGTCATCGCGCACGCCGAGCTGGCGCAGCACGGCCAAGCCCTGGGCGGCAAAGGCCTCGTTGAGCTCGATCACGTCCATCTGCTCGATCTTCAGACCCGTAAGCGCCAGCACCTTCTGCGTGGCCGGCGCCGGACCGATGCCCATGATGCGCGGCGCCACGCCGGCCACGGCCATGCCGACGATGCGTGCGCGCGGCGTGAGTCCGTACTTCTTCGCGGCTTCTTCATTGGCCAGCAGCAGCGCACAGGCGCCGTCGTTGACGCCGGAAGCGTTGCCGGCGGTGACCGTACCGCCTTCGCGCACGATGGGCTTGAGCTTGGCCAGCGCCTCCAACGAAGTCTCGCGCGGATGCTCGTCCTTGCTGACCACGATGGCCTCACCCTTCTTCTGCGGGATGGTCACCGGTGTGATCTCGGCGTCGAAGTAGCCGGCCTTCTGCGCCGCCACCGCCTTGAGTTGCGAGGCCAGCGCCATCTTGTCCTGGTCTTCACGGTTGATCTTGTACTCGTCAGCCACGTTCTCGGCCGTCTCGGGCATGGAGTCGGTGCCGTACTTCTGCTTCATGAGCTTGTTGACAAAGCGCCAGCCGATGGTGGTGTCGAAGATCTCCGCGCTGCGGCTGAAGGCCGACTCCGCCTTACCCATGACAAAGGGCGCGCGGCTCATGCTCTCCACCCCGCCAGCGATCATCATCGTCGCCTCGCCGGCCTTGATGGCGCGTGCGGCACTGCCCAGCGCATCCAGCCCCGAGCCACACAGGCGGTTCACGGTGGAGGCCGGCACCCCCGGCGGCAGACCGGCCAGCAACGCCGCCATGCGGCCGACGTTGCGGTTGTCCTCGCCGGCTTGGTTGACACAGCCGTAGACCACGTCGGTCAGCGCGGCCCAGTCCACCTGCGGGTTGCGCGCCATCAGCGCCGCAATCGGGATAGCGCCCAGGTCGTCGGTGCGCACGCTGGACAGCACGCCGCCGTAGCGGCCGAAGGGGGTGCGGATGGCGTCACAGATATAAGCTTGATTCATATCGTCTCCTTTAGTGTGCGATCGGCAGCCCGATCATCTTTTCCAAATCAGCGTGCGTCAGGCCCTCGACCAGGTCGACCAGCCTCAGCCCCTGCGGCGTGCAGTCCAGCGTGCACAGGTCGGTGTAGACGCGCTTGACGCAGGCCATACCGGTCAGCGGATAAGTGCACGCCGGCACGATCTTGCTCTCGCCCTGCTTGGTCAGCAGGTCCATCATGACCCAGGTCTGCTTGGCGCCCACGGCCAGGTCCATGGCACCGCCCACGGCGGGAATGGCGTCCTTCTCGCCGGTGTGCCAGTTGGCCAGGTCGCCGGTGGCGCTGACCTGGAAGGCGCCCAGCACACAGATGTCCAGATGGCCGCCGCGCATCATGGCAAAGCTGTCGGTGTGGTGGAAAAAGGAACCGCCGGGCAGCAGTGTCACCGGCTGCTTGCCGGCGTTGATGAGGTCGTAGTCCTCCTGCCCCGCAGCCGGCGCCGGGCCCATGCCCAGCAGACCGTTCTCGCTGTGCAGCAGCACCTCGCGCTCCTTGGGGATGTGGTTGGCCACCAGCGTCGGCTGGCCAATGCCAAGGTTGACCACCGCGCCTTCAGGGATGTCCCGCGCCACGCGGGCGGCGAGCTGGTCCTTGCTGCGTTTTTGATAGCTCATGGTCATGCGGCTTTTTTGAAACCGCCGGCCTGGGTGGCCTGGCGCTCGATTCTTACGATCTTGCTGACGAAGATGGCCGGGGTCACGATGGCCTCCGGGTCCAGTGCCCCCAGCTCGACGATCTCGTGCACGCTGGCAATGGTCTGCTTGCAGGCCATGGCCATGCTGGGGCCGAAGTTGCGCGCGGTCTTGCGGTAGGTCAGATTGCCCCAGCGGTCACCGCACTCGGCCTTGATCAGCGCCACATCGCCGTAGATTGGGTATTCGAGCACGTACTGCTTGCCGTTGATCTCGCGCGTTTCCTTAGGGGTACCGTCCGCGTTGCGGGCCAACTCAGTGCCGAAGCCGGTGGGCGTGAAGAAAGCGCCGATGCCAGCCCCGGCGGCGCGGATGCGCTCGGACAGGTTGCCCTGCGGCACCAGTTCCAGTTCCAGCCGACCGCTGCGGTACAGCCCGTCGAAGACATGGCTGTCGGCCTGGCGCGGGAAGCTGCAGATGATCTTGCGCACCCGGCCGGTGGCCAGCAGGGCCGCCAAGCCGGTGTCGCCGTTGCCGGCGTTGTTGTTGACCACCGTGAGGTCCTTCGCGCCCTGCTCAATCAGGCCGTCGATCAGCTCGTTGGGAATGCCCGCCGTGCCGAAGCCGCCGATCATGACGGTCGCCCCATCGGTCACACCGGCCAGCGCCTCGGCCACCGACGTAGCGATCTTGTTGATCATGACATGTGTTCCTGTCTGAGAGATGGGCACGATTCTGAGGCAATTCGCCGGCACCGCCTGCCGCGCACGCGACCGCGCTGAAGCGCTGGCCGATAATGCGGCCATGATGTTTCAACCGTCTCAAGCCGATGTGCGGCGCTTCTTCTGCGGCGTTCATGCCAAGGCCCGCGCCGGCCAGCCGATGGAGGCCATCGAACTGCTGGCCAGCCAGTGGATAACCGAGCACCCGGAATTCCATGCCGAACTGGACGACCTGGACGGCGCCCTGGCCCGCATGCACGAAGTGGAGCCCGGCCGCACCAACCCTTTCCTGCACCTGTCGATGCATCTGTCCATCAGCGAGCAGTGCAGCATCGACCAGCCGCGCGGCATCCGCCAGGCGGTGGAACTGCTGACGGCCAAGCGCAACTCACTGCACGACGCCCATCACGAGGTGATGGACTGCCTGGGCCGCATGGTGTGGGAAAGCCAGCGCGCCGGCCGCCCGCCCGACGGCGCCGCCTACATCGATTGCGTGCAACGGCAGGCGACGCGTGACTGAAGACCTTCTATTGCTATCAAAAAGATAGCTCTCAGCGCTTATCCAACAAGCCTGAAAATGCAAAAAAGCCGCTCAACGAGCGGCTTTTTGTCGGCACCAGGGTGCTTCAGCGGAAGCGGCTTTGCGGCACGGTCTTCAACTCGCCCGGCAGGCTGCTGATGTACTTGGCCATTTCTTTCAGTTCGGCGTTGGTGAACTGCTTGGCCACGCCACCCATGATGGCGTTGGAACGGCCCCAGGTCGCCTGACCTTCGGTCTTGTACGACTTGAGCGCGACGAACAGGTAGTCGGCATGCTGACCGGCCACCTTGGGGTAGCTCGGGTCGATCGGCTTGTTGAAGTTAGCGCCGTGGCAGGCCACGCAACCACCCTTGGTCAGCAGCTCGGCCACCTTGGCCGACGGTGCCGGTGCCGCCTTGGCGGGCGCAGCACCTTCGACCTTGCCATGTGCTTCATAGTAGGCCGCCACATCGGCGATGTCCTGGTCGCTCAGGTTATCGGCGATGCCGCGCATGGAGGGGTGCTTGCGCTCGCCCTTCTTGTAGGCGTTAAGCGCGGCCACGATGAACTTGGCGTTCTGGCCCGAGATCATCGGCACCTTGTGCACTTCAGGGAAACTGGCCTGGTAACCGGGGATGCCGTGGCAGCCGATGCACATGGCGATTTTTTTCTCGCCGGCCTTGGCGTCACCCTGAGCGTCCTGGGCGTGGGCGGAGAGGGCCGTCACAGAAGCGACAAGCACGGAAGAAAGCGTCAGCAACAGTTTGTTCATTTTGCGAGGACAATCAGCCTGTGATTGAAAAAAAATAGCCAGTGATTGATATAAATCAGTTCGGCATTATATCGACCGCCACCTCCGTGTTTTCCCCAGTCCTTGCCTGACAGGCCCAGACCATGAAATTCCAAGGAACCTCCAACTACGTCGCCACCCAGGACCTGATGCTGTCGGTCAATGCGGCCATCACGCTCAAGCGGCCGCTGCTGGTCAAGGGCGAGCCGGGTACCGGCAAGACCATGCTGGCCGAGGAGGTGTCCACCGCGCTGGGCCTGCCGCTGCTGCAGTGGCACATCAAGTCCACCACCAAGGCGCAGCAGGGCCTGTATGAATATGACGCGGTCAGCCGGCTGCGCGACAGCCAGCTGGGGGACGAGAAGGTCAAGGACATCCACAACTACATCGTCAAGGGCGTGCTGTGGCAGGCCTTCACGGCCGAGCAGCCGGTGGCGCTGCTGATCGACGAGATCGACAAGGCCGACATCGAGTTCCCCAACGACCTGCTGCGCGAACTCGACCGCATGGAGTTCTACTGCTACGAGACGCGCGAGCTGGTCAAGGCCAAGCACCGGCCGCTGGTCTTCATCACCTCCAACAACGAGAAGGAGCTGCCCGACGCCTTCCTGCGCCGCTGCTTCTTCCACTACATCAAGTTCCCGGACGCCGAGACGATGAAGAAGATCGTCGAGGTGCACTTCCCCGGCCTGAAACAGGAGCTGCTGAGCGCCGCCATGAAGACCTTCTTCGACGTGCGCAACCTGCCCGGCCTGAAGAAGAAGCCCTCCACCAGCGAGCTGCTGGACTGGCTCAAGCTGCTGCTGGCCGAGGACATCCCGCTCGACGCCCTGCAGAGCAAGGACGACAAGGTGGCCGTACCGCCGCTGGTGGGCGCGCTGCTGAAAAACGAGCAGGATGTGAGCCTGTTCGAAAAGCTGGTGTTCATGAACCAGCGCAACCGCTGAACCGGGTTCGCACATGAACAAGCTCTTGATTGAAGGCCTGTCCGACGCCATCGGTTTCATCGGCGGGGCGTTGGCCGGTTACTGGCTTGGCATTCTGCTGGGCTGGGATCTTTTTTCCGAAGGCTACGACAGCGCCAGCATTGGCGCCATCGCCCTGGTGGGCCTGGGCGGCGGTCTCGGTCTGCAGCTGGCACGCCGCTGGCGGGCCAAACAAGCGCAGGGCCACGGGAACCCGGAGGCCTGAAATGGCCTGGGTCGAGCCGGTCACCCTGACGCTGCGCGGCGTGCGGCTGGAGCCGCTCGGCCCCGAACATGAGGTGGGTCTGCGTAGGGCGGCGGCCGACGGCGAGCTCTGGAACCTGCGCGTGACCAGCGTGCCGGCCCCGCAGGAGACCCGCGGCTACATCGAAACCGCATTGGCGATGCATGCCGAAGGCAGCCGTCTGGCCTTTGCCGTGACCGACGAGGCCAGTGGCCGGGTGCTGGGTAGCACCAGCTACCACGACATCCTGCCGGCCGTAAAAAGGCTGGAGATCGGCTACACCTGGTACGCGAAAAGCGTGCAGCGCACGCACGTCAACACCACCTGCAAGCTCATGCTGCTGACCCATGCCTTCGAACGCTTAAGCTGCCACGTGGTGGGCTGGCGCACCGACAACTTCAACTTTGCGTCCCAGGCCGCCATCGAGCGCCTCGGCGCCAAAAAGGACGGCGTGATCCGCGGCCAGGCCCTGCGGCGCGACGGCACCATCCGCGACACGGTGATGTACAGCTTGACACAGGGCGAATGGCCGGAAGTCAAGGCGCAGCTGCGCTACCTGCTGGACCGGCCGCGTTCGCAGCCCGCCGCACGGGAGGCCACATGCTGATCGATTTCTTCTACACCTTGCGCGCCGCCAAGCTGCCGGTGTCGGTCAAGGAGTTCCTGACGCTGCTGGAAGCGCTGAAAGAAGGCGTGGTCGGCCCCAAGGCGGCGCCGGAGGGCGAAGGCGGCAGCGCGGGCTATTCGGTGGACGATTTCTATTACCTGAGCCGTACCACGCTGGTGAAGGACGAGAAACACTACGACAAGTTCGACCGCGCCTTCGCCGCCTACTTCAAGGGCGTGGAGATGCTGACCGACTTCACCAAGGACATCCCGCTGGAGTGGCTGCGCAAGAACCTGGAGCTCAACCTCAGCCCGGAAGAAAAGGCCGCCATCGAGAAGATGGGCTGGGACGAGTTGATGGAGACGCTCAAGAAGCGCTTCGAGGAACAGAAGGAGCGGCACGAAGGCGGCAGCAAATGGATCGGCACCGGCGGCACCAGCCCCTTCGGCGCCAACGGCTACAACCCGCAGGGCATCCGCATCGGCCAGGACAAGGGCCGCAACAAGAGCGCGGTCAAGGTGTGGGACCAGCGCGCCTACCGCGACTACGACGACACGCAGGAGCTCGGCACGCGCAACATCAAGGTGGCGCTGCGCCGACTGCGCCGCTTCGCACGCGAAGGCCACGAACTGGAACTGGACCTGGACGACACCATCCGCGCCACCGCCGCCAACGCCGGTTACCTGGACATCAAGATGGTGCCAGAGCGTCACAACAACGTGAAGGTGCTGCTGCTCATGGACGTGGGCGGCACCATGGACGAGCATATCGCCCGGGTGGAGGAACTGTTCAGCGCCACCAAAACCGAGTTCAAGCACCTGGAGTTCTACTACTTTCACAACTGCGTCTACGACTTCATGTGGAAGAACAACCGGCGCCGCTACAGCGAGAAGTTCCCGACCTGGGACATCATCCGCAAGTACAACAAGGACTACAAGTTGATCTTCGTGGGGGATGCCACCATGAGCCCCTATGAGATCCTGCAGCCCGGCGGCAGCGTGGAATACAACAACGAGGAAGCCGGCGCCGAATGGCTGCAACGCCTCACCCACGCCTTCCCCAAGTTCGTCTGGATCAACCCGGAACCGCAAGGCGTCTGGCAGTACCGTCAGAGCATCGCCATCATGCAGCAGCTCATGAACCAGCGCATGTACCCGTTGACCATCAAGGGCATCGAGGAAGCCATGCGCCTGCTGACAAAGTAGCCGCCAGAAGTCAGTCGCCCCGCGCGGTTGTACCCCTCCTCCCTCCGCAGGCGGAGGGAGGCCGGGAGGGAGGCGCCTACATACAGCCGCTTTGCGGCAGAGTCGCCATTTACAATGGCAGGCCCGCCGCCATAGTTCAATGGATAGAACGAGCGCCTCCTAAGCGCTAGATGCAGGTTCGATTCCTGCTGGGGGCGCCACCCCTGCGCTTGACCCCGGTCAAATCGACAGAAGCGCACGGCAAGGACAATCTGAGCATCAACCGAACAGGAGCCTGCCATGTCCAGATCCACTCGCCGCGAACTGCTGTCCCTCGCACTCGGTGTCTGCAGCCTGACCGCTGCCCTGCACGCGCCCACAGCACTAGCTCAGGCCAAGGTCGTGCAAACGCCCTACAAGAACCCCAAGGCCCTGGTCGACATCTTCCTCGACGATCCGGCCAAGCTCGGCGCTGCGCTGTACTGGGTGCGCAGCCTGGTCAATCCGCTCACCGAAGCGCCCTACAGCATGTTTGCCGAGGACATGAGCATCATCGTGCTCATGCATGGCACGGAGATCGTCACGCTGGCGAAGAAGAACCAGGATCGCTACGAAGAAGTGCTGCAACGCATGCGCTATTACGCCGACATGGGCGTGAAGTTCAAGGTCTGCGGCCTGGCGCTGCAGGACTATGGCTACACCGCAGCGGACCTGCACAGCTTCGTCGAGGTCACACCCTCAGCCATCACCGAACTCATGCACTGGCAGAACCAGGGTTACGCGCTGATTCCCGCCGTAGTGCAGGACAAGAAGTTCTCGATCGAACAGATTCGTTGACGATTACGACGCGCCAGAACAAACGGGGCCCGCGGGCCCCGTTTGTTCTGGCGCAGTGCCCGATCAGGCTGCGTAGCCCGGGTTGGGCAGCACACCTTCCACTTTGGGCATGTTGAGCTTGCGCGCCGGCACCTTGCCGCCGCCCGACTTGAGCCAGGTCTCGACCACTTCCCATACCGGCTTGTTGCCGGCGTTCTTGGCCTCTTCGGCCACCGGCGCCCAGCCGGCCACCATGTAGGTCTTGTCGGCTTCGATCAGCTTGCCATTCAAGCGCATGTCGTTGATGCGCTTGCCCATGCCGGCCATCGGGTTGCAGGTGTACTGCAGGCCGCCCACGCGCACCATGTCGCCACCCTGCTGGTAGTAGGGATCGGGGTTGAACAGGTTGTCGCACACGTCTTCCAGCACCGTCTTGATGGTGGCACCGGTCATCGGCGTCAGCGTGGCGTAGGAGTAGGTGGTGGCGGTCATGTCCATCAGCCACTCGCGCGTGATGGCCTGGCCCGGCAGCAGGCTGGTGCCCCAGCGGAAGCCCGGCGAGAAGGCGATGTCGGCGCCCTGCACATCGATCAGCGCGTCCAGCAGCAGCTGGTCGCCGGTGCCGTTGAAGTTGCCGCGGCGGTACAGCGTGCCTTCGGTCACGGCCAGCACTTCTTTCAGCTTGGCCTCGTAGGGCGCACGGATCTTGGTGATCAGTGCATCCATCTCCTTGTCGGCCGGCAGCATGTTGGCGAACACCGGCAGCAGCTTGTAGCGGAAGTCGGTGACTCGTCTGTCCTTGACCTGGAAGTCCAGCACGCCCAGGAACTTGCCGTTGGAGCCGGCATTGGTGACCAACGTCTTGCCACCCTTGTTGCTGACGATGCTGGCCACCGGCATGCCGTCGTGGGTGTGGCCACCCATGATGGCGTCGATGCCGGACACCCGGCTGGCCATCTTCAGGTCCACGTCCATGCCGTTGTGCGAAATCACCACCACGACCTGGGCGCCCTTGGCGCGCGCCTCGTCGACCATGGCCTGCATGTTCTCGTCCTGGATGCCGAACGCCCAGTCGGCCACCATGTAACGCGGGTTGGCAATCGGGGTGTAGGGGAAGGCCTGACCGATGATGGCGCAAGGCACGCCATTGATCTCGCGGATCACGTAGGGCTTGAAGACCTGGTCGCCGAAGTCGTTGGTCTTGACGTTCTGCGCCACGAAGTCCACCTTGCCGGCGAAGTCCTTCTCGACGATCTCCTTCACGCGCTCCATGCCGTAGGTGAATTCCCAGTGGCCGGTCATGACGTCCACGCCCAGCAGCTTGCAGGCGTCGACCATGTCCTGGGCATTGGTCCACAGCGAGGTGGCCGAACCCTGCCAGGTGTCGCCGCCGTCCAGCAGTAGCGCGCCGGGACGACTGGCCTTCAGGCGTTTGACCAGCGTGGCCAGGTGGGCAAAACCACCGACCTTGCCGTAGCGCTTGGCGGCCTTCTCGAAGTCGAGGTAGGTCAGCGCATGGGCCTCAGCGGTGCCGGGACGCACCTTGGCGACCTTCAGCAGGTGCTCGCCCACCAGGTGCGGCAGGTTGCCCTTCATGCTGCCGATACCGAGGTTGACGTTCGGTTCGCGGAAGTAGATCGGCTTGAGCTGCGCGTGGCAGTCGGTCATGTGCAGGAAGGAGACATTGCCGAACTTCGGGATGTCGTACAGGCCCTGGGCCGCCGTGGCCGCATCGGCTTCGGCATAGGTACCCAGCCCCATGCCGGCCATGGTGCCGGCACCCAGCACCTGCATAAATTCGCGTTTGGAAAGATTCATGATTGCGCTACCGCTATGTATGAGTTGTCAGGAATCCGGCATCGACCCGGGCCCGTATAAAGAAAATGGAGAAGGACAGTCCTTCTCCATTGTCAGAACGTCACCTGAAAAATCAGGACACCGTAGCTTCGTCGGTGCGGCTGTCGCCCTTGTTGTCCTTCCAGTTCACGCTGATCTTGTCGCCCGCCTTGGCGCCCTTGACCACAAACTGCAGGAACGGGTTCTTCGACACCGCCGGGCCCCACTCGGCCGTCATCACCACCTTGCCGTTGTGCGAGGCGGTGACTTCCTGGATGAACCATGCCGGGATCGTCTTGCCCGCCGAGTCCTTGCGCTGGCCGGACTCCATCTCGTGGCTCATGAGAACGCGTACGGTGGCCTTGTCACCAGCGGCTTGGGCGCGAATGCGCATCGGATCTGCCATTTTGATACTCCTAAATCTGTATTGAATCGATCGGTAGCTTGCCGCTGCTTAGCCGCCGCAGCCGCCCAGCGTGACCTTGACTTCCTTCTTGGCGTAGAAGGCCTTGCCGTCGCCCATGATGGCCACGGCGTACACGTCCGAGGACTGGCCCATCTTGGCGCGCGTGGCAAAGTTGGCTTCCACGCTGTCGGTGACGTTGAACATCGCCACCAGCGCCGCCGGGTTCTTCTCCACCAGGATCAGCACGCGCTTGGCACCGGCCAGCGTGGTGCTGGCCGTCAGCGGCACCACGGCGCCGTTCTCAGCAATGTCCGGGCCGCCCACGGTCACGTCCTTGCTCTCCACCGGCGCACCAGCACCCAGCGCCTTGGCCACTTCGGCCAAGGTCTTGGCGTCAAAGGCCGCCTTCTGGTAGGCCGCAGCCTGCTGCGGGAACA
>JAULXO010000002.1:0-82081 GCA_032118555.1 Hylemonella sp.
AGTGCTTGCCAGTTGCAACCACCCCATTGCAAGTCGTTGATTTTGCTAGACCACGCAACTTGAACGCTCAAGAGACCGGCAGAGAATAGAGACAGAAAACGGGGCATCAGGGCGTGAATAGTGGCACCCTGGCCGTCCTGCCGCTCAAGAGGAAAATGCGCCGAACCGCGCCAACACTGGGGGAACGGGCAAAAAAATCCCGACTGATAAGAGTCGGGATTTCTATGAATGGTGGAGCTGGGGGGATTTGAACCCCCGTCCGCAAGCCTTCTTCGCGCAGTTCTACATGTGTAGTCGTCTGATTTGTGTCTCGCCCGATGCGCCGCGCAGCGACACGCTACGCATCAGACCAGTACCCTATTTTCTCGTCCATCCCCAAGGCACCCGGAGACAGACCAGCCAATATGAATTCCCTTGCAGCCGGGAGGCTTACGCCCCCTTGCCCAGCCTATCGGCCAACTGTTGCAAGGCTCACCGGATTAAGCGGCGAGTGCGAAACGTTCGTCGTTTGCAGTTAGTTTTTTTCTGCGGTTTAACGAGGTGACAGAACCTCGACATGCCCTGCTGCGTGCCCGAACCCACGTCGAAACCAGTGCAGCCCCTGAGCTAGCTATTTTAGGACGGGTTCAGCAATTGCAAGAGCTCGACCGGGGAATTTATCGTCGCATGCGCCCCCCAGCGGCTCACGTCCGTTTTCTGCCCCAGATAGCCGTAAGTGGCCGCCACGGTGGCCATGCCGGCCGCCTGGCCGGCCACGATGTCGCGCTCGTCATCCCCAACGTAAACGCAGCGCTGGGGATGCAGCCCCAGGCGACGCGCCGCCTCGAACAAGGGCTCCGGGTGCGGTTTGGCATGCGGCGTGGTGTCGCCGCTGATGATCGTCCGGGCGCTGGCAAACAGGGGCATGGCGCGGGTCAGCGGCTCGGTGAAGCGCTGCACCTTGTTGGTCACCACGCCCCAGGCCAAGTCGCGCGCCAACAACTGTCCGATCAACTCTGCCACGCCAGCAAAGGCGTAAGTACGCTCGGTCATGCAGCGCTCGTAGTTGAAAAAGAACTCCTCGCGCATCGACTCATATTCCGCGTGGTCGGGCGTCAGACCAAAGGCCACGCCAAGCATGCCGCGCGCGCCAGCACCGGCCAACGGCCGGTACCGTTCGGACGGCAGGGACGGCAGGCCGCGGTCGGTGCGCATCTTGTCAGCAGCCGCACCGAGATCGGGCGCACTATCGATCAGGGTGCCGTCCAAGTCGAACAGCACGGCTTCGATGTCAGGGAATCCGCGCATCAGCCCCCCTGCTTGCGGGTCGCGAACAGGTAGTTGACGCTGGTATCGCCACTGAGCCAGTACCGCCGCGTCAGCGGGTTGTACTCCATACCCCTCGTGCCGGCCAGCCCCAGCCCCGCCAAGCGGCAATAGCGCGCCAATTCACTAGGGCGAATCATCTTGGCGTACTCGTGCGTGCCGCGCGGCAGCAGGTTCAGAACATATTCCGCGCCGACAATGGCAAACAGGAAGGACTTGGGATTGCGGTTGAGGGTGGAGAAGAAGACCCAGCCACCGGGTTTGACCAGCATGGCGCAGGCATGCACCACCGACGCCGGGTCCGGCACGTGTTCCAACATTTCCATGCAGGTCACCACATCAAAGCTCGCCGGTCGCTCGGCCGCCAAGGCCTCGGCAGCCACTTCGCGGTAGCTGATGTTCGGCGTACCGGCTTCGAGTGCATGCAATTGGGCCACCTTGAGCGCCTTGGTCGACAGGTCGATCCCCGTCACCTGGGCACCCTTGCGCGCCATGGCGTCGGCCAGAATGCCACCGCCGCAGCCCACGTCCAGTACCTGCTGGCCGGCCAGAGGTACCAAGCCGTTGATCCAGTCCAGCCGCAGCGGATTGATCTGGTGCAGCGGGCGGAATTCGCTTTCGGGGTCCCACCAGCGGTGGGCCAACTCGGAAAACTTGGCCAACTCGGCCGGATCGGCATTCACGATAGAAGTCATCGGCAGATTATCGAACAGGGCGAACGGGAAGCGCCTTGCCATAAAGCAAAAACCCCGCCGAAGCGGGGTTCTGAAGGCAATCCCGAAGGATTACTTGTTGGGACGGGTACCGACCACTTCGATTTCCACGCGACGGTTCTTGGCGCGGCCTTCCTTGGTCTTGTTGTCGGCGACGGGCTGCTTCTCGCCCTTGCCTTCAGTGTAAACGCGGTTCTTTTCGATGCCCTTGGTCACCAGATAGGCCTTGACGGCTTCAGCGCGACGGATCGACAGCTTCTGGTTGTAGGCATCGGTACCCACGGAGTCGGTGTGACCGACCGCAATGATCACTTCCAGGTTGATCGCCTTGACCTTCTGAGCCAGATCGTCCAGCTTGGCCTTGCCTTCGGGCTTCAGGACGGCCTTGTCGAAGTCGAAGAAGGCGTCAGCAGCGTAGGTCACCTTGGTGGCAGCCACGGCCGGGGCAGCCGGGCGGGGCGCAGCAGCCGGAGCCGGAGCAGCGGCCGGAGCCGGAGCAGCCTTCGGGGCTTCGACGATAGCGCCATCGCAACCCTTGGCAGCGGTAGCCGGGGTCCAGTTGGCATCGCGCCAGCACAGCTCGTTGGTACCGTTCTTGACAGCAATGCCGGAACCGCTCATCCAATTGTCTACGGACTGGGCGCCAGCGGCGGTAGCCAGTGCGGCGGAAGCGATCAACATTGCCACTTTATTCAGTTTCTTCATGGTTCCATCCTCTAGCGGAAAAAGCTGCAGTCTAGCTGCGATTAGTGATGAATAGATGGCATGTACATGCGACTACCACCTGAACTGTCCATTCCATTGTGCCATATCCCTTCGGCGCTTCAATAGTCCTGTGTAAGACACGGGTCGTTACAAACCGACAGGCAGCGACTTTGTTGCTATGAAGCCACACAGGCGGCGCCTTAAAATGGCAGATTGCCTTGTCACAGACATCGACCCGCCCCCCCATGACCCAGTTCGCCAAAGAAACCCTGCCCATCAGTCTTGAAGAGGAGATGCGGCGCAGCTACCTCGACTACGCCATGAGCGTGATCGTCGGCCGCGCCCTGCCCGACGCGCGGGATGGCCTGAAACCGGTGCATCGGCGCGTGCTGTATGCGATGCACGAACTGAACAACGACTGGAACCGGGCCTACAAGAAATCGGCGCGTATCGTCGGTGACGTCATTGGTAAATATCACCCACACGGCGACCAGTCGGTCTACGACACCATCGTGCGCATGGCGCAGGACTTCTCCATGCGCCACATGCTGGTGGATGGCCAGGGCAATTTCGGCTCGGTCGACGGCGACAACGCCGCCGCCATGCGATACACGGAAATCCGCCTGGCCAAGATCGCCCACGAGATGCTGGCCGACATCGACAAGGAAACCGTCGACTTCGGCCCCAACTACGACGGCTCAGAAAAAGAGCCGCTGGTGCTGCCGACCCGCCTGCCCAACCTGCTGGTCAACGGCTCGGGCGGCATTGCGGTCGGCATGGCCACCAACATCCCGCCGCACAATCTGAATGAAGTGGTGGATGCCTGCCTGCACCTGCTGAAGAACCCGGACGCCTCGGTCGACGAGCTGATGGAGATCATCCCGGCGCCCGACTTCCCCACCGCCGGCATCATCTACGGCATCAGCGGTGTCAAGGAAGGCTACCGCACCGGCCGCGGCCGCGTGGTGATGCGCGCCAAATGCCACTTCGAGGACATCGACCGAGGCCAGCGCCAGGCCATCATCGTCGATGAGCTGCCGTATCAGGTGAACAAGAAGAACCTGCTGGAGCGCATCGCCGAGCTGGTGCACGAAAAGAAGATCGAGGGCATCAGCCACATCCAGGACGAATCGGACAAGTCCGGCATGCGCGTGGTGATTGAGCTCAAGCGCGGCGAAGTGCCCGAGGTGGTGCTCAACAACCTGTACAAGCAGACCCAGCTGCAGGACACCTTCGGCATGAACATGGTGGCGCTGGTCAACGGCCAGCCCAAGCTGTGCAACCTGAAGGACCTGATCGAGGTCTTCCTTGATCACCGCCGCGAAGTGGTGACCCGTCGCACGGTGTTCAATCTGCGCAAGGCGCGTGAGCGCGGCCACGTGCTCGAGGGCCTGGCGGTGGCCTTGGCCAACATCGACGAGTTCATCGCCATCATCCGCAACGCCCCCACCCCTCCGGTGGCCAAGGCCGAGCTGATGAGCAAACCCTGGGACAGCAAACTGGTGCGCGAAATGCTCACCCGCACCCGCGCCGACGGTGGCGTGGTCAATGCCGACGACTACCGTCCGGAAAGTCTGGAAAGGAGCTTCGGCATGGGCAGCGATGGCCTGTACCGCCTGTCCGACACCCAGGCCCAGGAAATCCTGCAAATGCGCCTGCAACGCCTGACCGGCCTGGAGCAGGACAAGATCGTGGCCGAGTACAAGGACGTCATGGCCGAGATCGAAGACCTGCTCGACATCCTGGCCAAGCCGGAGCGCGTCTCGGTCATCATCAGCGAAGAACTCGGCGCCATCAAGCAAGAGTTCGGCCAATCGAAAGTCGGCGCACGCCGCAGCGAGGTGGAGCACAACGCCCAGGATCTGGCCACCGAAGACCTGATCACCCCGACCGACATGGTGGTGACGCTCAGTCACTCCGGTTACATCAAGAGCCAGCCGCTGGGCGAATACCGGGCCCAGAAGCGCGGCGGCCGCGGCAAGCAGGCCACTGCCACCAAGGAAGACGACTGGATCGACCAGCTCTTCATCGCCAACACGCACGACTACATCCTGTGCTTCTCCAACCGCGGCCGCCTTTACTGGCTCAAGGTCTGGGAGGTCCCCGCCGGTTCGCGCGGCTCGCGCGGCCGCCCCATTGTCAACATGTTCCCGCTGGCCGAAGGTGAAAAGATCACCGTGGTGCTGCCGCTGACCGGCGACAACCGCAGCTTCCCGGCCGACCACTATGTCTTCATGGCGACCTCGATGGGCACGGTCAAGAAGACCGCGCTGGATGAATTCAGCAACCCGCGCAAGGCCGGCATCATCGCGGTCGACCTGGACGAGGGTGACTACCTGATCGGTGCTGCACTGACCGACGGCCAGCACGACGTCATGCTGTTCTCCGACGGCGGCAAGGCCGTGCGCTTCGATGAAAACGACGTGCGCCCCATGGGCCGCAACGCCCGCGGCGTGCGCGGCATGATGCTGGAGGAAGGTCAAAGCGTGATCGCCATGCTGGTGGCCGAGGACGAGCAGCAGAGTGTGCTGACCGCCACCGAAAACGGCTACGGCAAGCGCACCAGCATCACCGAATACACCCGCCACGGCCGCGGTACCAAGGGCATGATCGCCATCCAGCAGAGCGAGCGCAACGGCAAGGTGGTGGCCGCCACCCTGGTGCATGCCGACGACGAGATCATGCTGATCACCGACCGCGGCGTGCTGGTGCGCACCCGTGTCGCCGAGATCCGCGAGCTCGGCCGCGCCACGCAGGGCGTGACGCTGATCAGTCTGGACGAAGGGTCCAAGCTCAGCGGCCTGCAGCGCATCGTGGAGAACGATGCCAATGCCGGCGAGATCGAGGGCGAAGCCGCTGAGGGGGATGAAGCCTGATGGCGCGCCCCTACAACTTCTCGGCCGGCCCGGCCACGATCGCCCCTGAGGTGCTGCAACAGGCTGCCGACGAAATGCTGGACTGGCACGGCAGCGGCATGGGCGTGATGGAAATGAGCCACCGCGGCAAGGAATTCATTGCCATCTATGAGCAGGCGCAGGCTGACCTGCGCGAACTGCTGGCGGTGCCGCAGAACTTCCGCATCCTGTTCATGCAAGGCGGTGGCCTGGCCGAAAACGCCATCGTGCCGCTCAATCTCTCGCGCGGCGGCGCCATGGACTTCGTCCTGACGGGCACCTGGAGCCAGAAGTCGCAGAAGGAAGCCCGCAAGTACGGCCCAGTGAATATCGCCGCGACGGATGAGGCCAACGGCTTTACCCACATCCCGCCGGCATCGGGCTGGAAGCTCAGTGCCGACGCCAGTTACGTTCACATCTGCTCCAACGAGACCATCCACGGTGTCGAGTTCCATGAACTGCCGGACCTAAAGGCCCTGGGCTCGAACGCGCCGCTGGTGATCGACTTTTCCTCCCAGGTCGCGTCGCGCCCGGTGGACTGGTCGCGCGTCGGCCTGGCTTTCGGTGGCGCGCAGAAGAACATCGGCCCGGCCGGCCTGACGCTGGTGATCGTGCGCGAAGACCTGCTGGGCCATGCCCTGCCCGGCTGTCCCAGCGCCTTTGACTACAAGACGGTGGCCGACCACGACTCCATGTTCAACACGCCGCCAACCTACGCCATCTACATGGCCGGCTTGATCTTCCAATGGCTCAAGCGCCAGGGTGGCGTGCCCGCCATCGAGGCGCGCAACATCGCCAAGGCACGGCTGCTGTACGACTACATCGACGGTTCGCAGTTCTACGTCAACAAGGTTGATCCGGCCTGTCGCTCGCGCATGAACGTGCCCTTCTTCCTGCGCGACGAGTCGCGCAACGAGGCTTTCCTGGCCGGCGCCAAGGAAGCCGGCCTGCTGCAGCTCAAGGGCCACAAGTCGGTCGGTGGCATGCGCGCCAGCATCTACAACGCCATGCCGCTCGAAGGCGTGCAGGTGCTGGTGGACTACATGCAAGAATTCCAACGCACCCAGGCCTGAGAGCCCGCACTGTCACACCCATGGCCAAGACCCTCCCCGAACTGCGCACCCAGATCGACGCCCTGGATCAGGAGCTGCTGGCCCTGCTGAACCGCCGCGCCGCCCTGGCCCACGAGGTGGGCGAGATCAAGCGCGTGGAAGGCTCCGTGGTCTTCCGTCCCGAACGCGAGGCCCAGGTCATCGCCGGCCTGCAGGCCGTCAACCCGGGCCCACTCAAACGCGACAGCGTCGCCACCATCTGGCGTGAGATCATGTCCGCCTGCCGCGCCTTGGAGGCGCCGCAACGCGTGGCCTACCTCGGCCCGGCTGGCACCTTCAGCGAACAGGCAGCGCTGCAGTTCTTCGGCTCCAGCATCGAGCGCATGCCCTGCGGCAGCATCGACGAGGTGTTCCGTGCCACCGCCGCCGGCAGCGCCCAGTATGGCGTGGTGCCGATGGAGAACTCCACTGAAGGCATGGTGTCGCGTTCGCTCGACCTGTTCCTGAATTCACCGCTGCACGTGATCGGCGAAACCAGCCTGCTGGTGCGCCACAACCTGCTGCGACTGAGCGACACGCTCGAAGGCATCGAGGCCGTCTACGCCCACCCCCAAGCCCTGGCGCAATGCCAGAACTGGCTCAACACCCACCTGCCGCACGCCGAACGGCATGCCGCCTCCAGCAACGCCGAAGGTGCGCGCCTGGCCTCCACCAACCCGGCCTGGGCCGGCATCGCCAGCGAGCGCGCGGGCAGCGAATTCGGCCTGCATGTGGTGGCCCACGCCATCCAGGATGATGCCTACAACCGCACCCGGTTTGCCGTGGTCTGCCTGCCGCAGACCATGCCGACGCCGGATGCCTCGGGCAAGGACTGCGTGAGCCTGATCGTCTCGGTGCCCAACCGACCCGGTGCCGTGCACGACCTGCTGGTACCGCTGAAGAAGCACGGCGTGTCCATGACGCGCTTCGAATCGCGCCCGGCGCGTTCCGGCCAGTGGGAGTACTACTTCTACATCGACATCCAGGGCCACCTGTCACAGCCCCATGTCGCCGCGGCATTGCAGGAGCTGCAAGGGCTGTGCGCTTTCTACAAGGTACTCGGGACCTATCCCGTTTCCGAATGATGTTCGAGCAGCTGGGTCTGATCGGCTGTGGCCTGATGGGCGGCTCCTTCGCCCTGGCGCTCAAACGCGCCGGTCTCGTCAAGCGCGTCGTCGGCTATAGCAAGTCGCCCTCCACCACGGAGCGCGCGCGCCAGCTCGGGGTCATCGATGTGGAGGCACCGTCGGCCCTGCTGGCTGTCTCAGGCGCCGACATCGTACTGATCGCCGTGCCGGTGGCCGCCACCGAAGCCACCTTCAAAGCCATCCGGCATCTGGTCACGCCGCAAATGCTGATCATGGACGTCGGATCCACCAAGCGCGAGGTCATCGATGCGGGCCGTCGCGCCTTGCGCGACCACGTCGGTTCCTTCGTGCCGGCGCATCCGATCGCCGGCAAGGAAGTCTCCGGCGTCGAACATGCCGATCCCGACCTCTATGCCGGCAAACAGGTGATCCTGACGCCGATCGAACGCACCCGGTCGGTCCAGTTGCAGCAGGCGGTCGATGTATGGACAGCCCTAGGGTGTCGGGTCCAGAAGATGACGCCGGAGGCGCACGACGCAGCCTTCGCCGCCGTCAGCCACCTGCCACACCTGATCGCCTTCGCGCTGATGAACGCCATCAGCGGCCAACCGCAAGGGCAGGACTTCCTCAGCCTGGCCGGACCGGGCTTCCGCGACTTCACCCGCATCGCGGCCAGCGACCCTCAGGTCTGGCGCGACATCCTGCTGTCCAACCGCGAGGAGCTGTTGGCGCAGTCCCGGGGTTTTCAGTACCAGTTGCGCACGCTTGAGCGCATGATCTCCAGCGGTAACGCCGAAGCGCTGGAAGGCCTGATCGACCAGGCCAGCCGGGCCCGCGCCGGCTGGAGCATGAACAAGTTCCAGAAGTAATGTTTTCCACCGAGTTTCTCGACCTTCCGCCGCTGGTCGGCGCCCAGGGCCGCTTAGTCCTGCCCGGCTCCAAGAGCATCTCCAACCGCGTGCTGCTGCTGTCGGCCCTGTGCCGCGGCCGCACCACATTGCGCGACCTGCTGGACTCCGACGACACCCGCGTCATGCTGGCCGCGCTGCGGCAGCTCGGCTGTGGCGTGCAACAGGATGGCAACACGGTCGTCATCGACGGCCTCGACGGACAGTTGCCCGCCACTGCCCTGAAGTTCTTCATGGGCAACGCCGGTACTGCCATGCGTCCGCTGACCGCCGCACTGGCCGTGCTGGGCGGCGACTTCGAACTCTCGGGCGTGCCGCGCATGCACGAGCGTCCGATCGGCGACCTGGTCGACGCCCTGCGCCAGCTCGGCTGCCAGATCGACTACTTGGGCAACGAGGGCTTTCCGCCGCTGCGCATCGGCAAACCAGCGCTGAAGCTCGATGCGCCGATCCAGGTGCGCGGCGATGTCTCCAGCCAGTTCCTGACAGCGCTGCTCATGGCCCTGCCGCTGGTGGCCACGCAAGACATCACGATCGAAGTCGTCGGCGAGCTGATCTCCAAGCCCTACATCGAGATCACGCTGAACCTGCTGGCGCGCTACGGCATCCAGGTCCGACGCGAAGGCTGGCAGCGCTTCACCATCCCGGCGGGCAGCCGCTACCAGTCGCCCGGTGTGCTGCACGTCGAGGCCGACGCGTCTTCGGCCAGCTACTTCATCGCCTTGGGCGCCATTGCCGCCCAGCCCGGCAAGCCGGTCCGGATTGAAGGTGTCGGCGAAGGTTCCATCCAAGGCGACATCCGCTTCATCGAGGCCGCCCGGCAGATGGGGGCACAGGTCACCGGCGGTCCGAACTGGCTGGAGATCAGCAAAGGCAGCTGGCCGCTCAAGGCCATCGACCTGGACTGCAACCACATCCCCGATGCCGCCATGACGCTGGCCGTGATGGCACTCTACGCCGACGGCCCCTGCACCTTGCGCAACATCGCCAGCTGGCGCGTCAAGGAAACCGACCGCATTGCTGCCATGGCGACCGAGTTGCGCAAGCTCGGCGCCACCGTGGAGGAAGGCCACGACTACCTGCGCGTCACGCCGATCGTGCGCAACGGCTGGCAAGCGGCAAGCATCCACACCTACGACGACCACCGCATGGCGATGTGCTTCTCGCTAGCCGCCTTCAACCCCGCCGGCCGGCCGGTGCGCATCCTGGACCCTAAGTGCGTGGCCAAGACCTTCCCGGACTACTTCGAGACCCTGTTCTCGGTGGTCAAGCCGGCGCCAGGCGCCGTGCCAGTACTGTGTGTTGATGGTCCGACCGCGTCCGGCAAGGGCACCCTGGCCTCGCGCCTGGCTGAGCGCCTGGGCTACCACCTGCTGGATTCCGGCGCCCTGTACCGGGTCACGGCGCTGGCCGCCCTGCGCGCCGGCCTGAGTCTGGAGCCGGTTAACGAGGCCGCCATTGCCACTCTGGCAGAGCATCTGCCGGTTCGCTTCCAGGGCGAGCGCGTGCTGCTGGATGGCGACGATGTCAGCGACGCCATCCGTAGCGAGGAAGGCGGCATGAACGCTTCCAAGGTCTCAGCGCTACCCGCCGTGCGATCCGCGCTGGTCGCGCTGCAGCACAGCTTTGCGAGCCTGCCAGGCCTGGTGGCCGATGGGCGCGACATGGGCACGGTGATCTTCCCCGACGCCCCGCTCAAGGTCTTTTTGACTGCCAGCGCAGAAAAAAGAGCCGAAAGACGCCATAAGCAGTTGATTTCAAAGGGAATTTCAGCTATATTGTCAGATCTTCGCGCCGATCTGGAAGCGCGTGACGCCCGCGACATGCATCGCAGCGTCGCGCCTCTCAAACCGGCGCAGGACGCCCGGTTGCTGGACAACTCGGATCTGTCGATTCAAGAATCGGTTGGTCTGGTGTTGGACTGGTGGCAGGGCAAACAGCCGTTCGGATCCTCAGGGTCCTGAAGTTCGAGCGGCTGCAAGGCCCAGACGGCTCCCCTCGCGCAGCAAGCGCTTCGGCCGTCTGGATCAACAACTTAACCCGCGGCACCGCCGCACAAACTGCCGTCGAAAGCTAACCCCCGCCAGCAATGGTGCTGGCGTCACGCCATGGCCTGAAAACCGTGGACGCCCAGATGGTCTAGGAACTTACATGTCTGAATCTTTTGCCGCCCTGTTTGAAGAATCCCTGCAACGCGCCGAAATGCGCTCGGGTGAAGTGATCACCGCTGAAGTCGTGCGTATCGAACACAACTTCGTCGTGGTCAATGCCGGCCTCAAGTCCGAAGCCTATGTCCCCGTCGAGGAATTCAAGAACGACCAGGGCGAGCTCGAAGTCCAAGTGGGCGACTTCGTGTCGGTGGCCATCGACGCCATCGAAAACGGCTACGGCGACACCATCCTGTCGCGCGACAAGGCCAAGCGCCTGGCTTCCTGGATGGCCCTGGAAAAGGCCCTGGAATCCGGCGAATTCGTCACCGGCACCACCAGCGGCAAGGTCAAGGGTGGCCTGACCGTGCTGGTCAACGGCATCCGCGCCTTCCTGCCGGGCTCCCTGGTCGACACCCGTCCGACCAAGGACCTCACCCCGTATGAGAACAAGACCCTGGAATTCAAGGTCATCAAGCTCGACCGCAAGCGCAACAACGTGGTGCTGAGCCGCCGTGCCGTGGTGGAAGCCTCCATGGGCGAAGAGCGCGCCAAGCTGATGGAAACCCTGAAGGAAGGCTCCGTCGTCCGTGGCGTGGTCAAGAACATCACCGAGTACGGTGCGTTCGTGGACCTGGGCGGTATCGACGGCCTGCTGCACATCACCGACATGGCCTGGCGTCGTGTCCGCCACCCGAGCGAAGTCGTTCAGGCCGGCCAGGAGATCACCGCCAAGATCCTCAAGTTCGACACCGAGAAGAACCGCGTGTCCCTGGGCCTCAAGCAGATGGGCGATGACCCGTGGCTGGGCGTGGGCCGCCGTTACCCCACCGGCACCCGCATGTTCGGCAAGATCACCAACATCGCCGACTACGGCGCGTTCGTGGAACTGGAGCCGGGCATCGAAGGTCTGGTGCACGTGTCCGAAATGGACTGGACCAACAAGAACGTGGCCCCGTCCAAGATCGTCTCCCTGGGTGACGAAGTCGAAGTCATGGTCCTCGAGATCGACGAAGACAAGCGCCGCATCTCCCTGGGCATGAAGCAGTGCAAGGCCAACCCGTGGCAGGAATTCGCGCAGAACACCAAGCGCGGCGACCGCGTCAAGGGCCCGATCAAGTCGATCACCGACTTCGGCGTGTTCGTGGGCCTGGCTGCCGGCATCGACGGCCTGGTGCACCTGTCCGACCTGTCCTGGAACGAGCCGGGCGAAGCCGCCGTGCGCAACTACAAGAAGGGCCAGGAAGTGGAAGCCATCGTGCTGGCCGTGGACGTGGACCGCGAGCGCATCTCCCTGGGCATCAAGCAACTGGATTCCGACCCCTTCACCACCTTCGTGTCGGTGAACGACAAGGGCTCCATCGTGACCGGCAAGGTCAAGACCGTGGACGCCAAGGGCGCTGAAATCGACCTCGGCGAAGACATCGTGGGCTACCTGCGTGCCAGCGAGATCTCTCGCGACCGCGTGGAAGACGCCCGCAACGTGCTGAAGGAAGGCGACGAAGTGACTGCTGTGGTGGTGAACGTGGATCGCAAGACCCGCAACATCCAGCTGTCGATCAAGGCCAAGGACGCTGCCGACCAGCAGGAAGCCATGGCCAGCCTGAACCAGAACACGGGCAACGCCGGCACCACCAGCCTGGGCGCCCTGCTGCGCGCCAAGCTGGACAACAACAACTGATTGTTGATGGTCTGACACGAAACGGCCGGTCGCCTTGTGCGCCGGTCGTTTTTTTGTCGGTCTGATGGATCACCACGCATGACACGCTCCGACCTTGTTGAAGAACTGGCAGCCCGTTTCAGCCAGCTGACCCACCGCGACGCCGAATTTGCGGTCAAGGCCATCCTCGATGCAATGAACGACGCCCTGGTGCGTGGTCACCGGATCGAGATCCGCGGTTTTGGCAGTTTCTCCATCAACCGCCGCCCGCCGCGCATGGGTCGCAACCCGCGCAGTGGCGAGAGCGTGGCGATTCCCGAAAAGCGCGTGCCGCACTTCAAACCGGGCAAGGCCCTGCGCGAAGCGGTGGACCAGCGCACCAGCGAAATGCAGGCCAACGAAACCCAAAGTTGACCCCGCTTGTCGCTAGAATTTCCTCACCCGGGGGAAATCGATGAAACAACTGATGTGGCTGCTCAAGTGGATACTCAAGGCAGCCATTTTTTTTGCCCTGTTTGCCTTCGCCCTGAACAACCAGCAGGACGCCACGGTGCACTTCTTCTTCGGCACCGAGTGGCGCGCGCCGCTGGTGCTGGTGGTGCTGATCGCCTTTGCGGCCGGCTTGGTGGCCGGTGTGCTGGCCATGGTGCCGCGCTGGTGGAAACACCGCAAGGCGGCCAGCCGCGTTCTCTCACCGCCCACCCCACCGACCGCGGAACGGACAACCTCCCCGCAGCCCCTGCCACCCCATGGACTTTGACCTGAGCTGGATTCTGCTCGGCCTGCCGCTGGCCTTCGGCCTGGGCTGGTTTGCCTCGCGCTTCGACCTGCGCCAGCTGCGCATCGAGAACCGCCGCAACCCCAAGGCCTATTTCCGCGGCCTGAACTTCCTGCTCAACGAGCAGCAGGACCAGGCCATCGACGCCTTCATCGAAGCGGTGCAGAACGACCCGGATACCTCGGAGCTGCATTTCGCGCTGGGCAACCTGTTCCGCCGCCGCGGCGAATACGAGCGTGCCGTGCGCGTGCACGAACACCTGCTCTCGCGCGGTGACCTGTCCGAAGCCGACCGCCAACGCGCCCAGCATGCGCTGGCACTGGATTTTCTCAAAGCCGGCTTGCTGGACCGCGCCGAGGACGCGCTGCTCAAGCTCGAAGGCACCCCCTTCGAAGAGCAGGCCCGGCTGGCGCGGCTGGCGAACTACGAACGTGCCCGCGACTGGGCGCAGGCGGCCGACATCGCACGCAAGCTGGACAACGCCGGCAGCGGCAGTTTCAGCAGCCGGCTGGCCCATTACCTGTGCGAACAGGCAGCGGCCCACCTCGCCTCTGGTGAAGTCCCCCAGGCGTTTACCTTGCTGGAGCAGGCCATTGCCACCGCGCCGCAAGCCCCGCGCCCGCGCATCGAACTGGCCCGCCTGCAGATGAACCAGAGCCAGGCCGCGCAAGCCTGCGCCACGCTGGAGGCCACGCTGCAGGCCACCCCGGCCGCCACGCCCTTGGCGGCCGGCCCGCTGACCCAGGCTGCCATCGCCTGCGGCCGAGTTGCGCCAGTGCTGGCGCAACTCAAGGCCAGCTACGACGCCGCCCCCAGCCTCGATGTGCTGGAGGCCATCGTGGCGCTGGAAGCGACGCAAGGCGGCAACGCCACGTCGGCACGCGACTGGTACGCACGCCACCTGGAACGCGAGCCTTCGCTGGTGGCCGCGGCCAAATGGATCGCCGGCGAGAAGCTGGAGCACGAGCAATTCCATCCCCAGGTGCAGCGCGCCCTCGACCACGCCGTCAAGCCGCTCACGCGCTACCGCTGTGCCGCCTGTGGCTTTGAGGCCAAGCAGCACTTCTGGCAATGCCCGGGGTGCCAGGCCTGGGACAGCTACCCGGCTCGCCGCGTCGAGGAACTATGAACACCCCCAGGCTACGCGCACTTCGTGTCGCTACGCCACCCCCCTTGCAGGGGGCGATGCCAGTGGCCCGGCAAAGCCGGTTCCACGGCATCCCGCGTAAAGGTCACTTCATGCCCGCCTCGTCTCACCCTTGGGCCAGCCACTAAGATCGGCAAGCAGATGAAGATCACACAACAACAACTCAGCAAGTCCCGCGTCCTCGTGGTCGGCGACGCCATGATCGACCGCTACTGGTACGGTGCGGTGGACCGCATCAGCCCGGAGGCACCGGTGCCCGTAGTGCGGATCACGCGCGAGGAAGAGCGCATTGGCGGGGCGGCCAACGTGGCCAGCAATGTGGTGGCGCTGGGCGCCCAGGCCTCGCTGCTCACCGTGGTGGGCGACGACGACGCCAGCCACACGCTGGAGCGGCTGGTGGCGCAGACCGGCATCGCGCCGCACTTCGGCCGCGACGCGCAGCTCAAGACCACGGTCAAGCTGCGCATCATTGGTCGCCAGCAGCAGCTGATCCGCCTCGATTTCGAAAACACGCCCCAAGGTGAGGTGCTGGCCTCGCAGACCGCCGCTTTCCGCAGCCTGCTGGCCAGTCATGACGCCGTGCTGTTCTCGGACTACGGCAAGGGCGGACTGGACCATGTGCACGACATGATCGAACACGCCCGGGCCGCCGGCAAGCCGGTGCTGATCGACCCCAAAGGCTCGGACTACTCGCGCTACCGTGGCGCCAGCGTCATCACACCCAACCGGGCCGAACTGCAGCAGGTCATCGGCACCTGGCGCAGCGAAGACGAACTGCGCAGCAAGGCCCAGGCCCTGCGCCAGCAGCTTGGCCTGCAGGCCCTGCTGCTCACGCGCAGCGAAGAGGGCATGACGCTGTACGACGACGCCGGCGAGCTCAGCGTGGCCGCCCAGGCGCGCGAGGTGTTTGACGTCACCGGTGCCGGTGACACCGTGATCGCCACCATGGCCGCGCTGGTGGGCGCTGGCCTGAGCCTGCGTGACGCCATGCCCTTGGCCAACAAGGCCGGCGGTATCGTGGTCGGCAAGTTCGGCACCGCCACGGTCAGCTACGCCGAGCTGTTCGGCAATTAATGAGTTTTTGAGGACTGCAATATGACGCGAGTCGTTGTCACCGGAGGCGCCGGGTTTATCGGTGCCAACATCGTCAAGGGCCTGAATGCGCGCGGCATCGATGACATCATCGTCGTCGACGACCTCACGCAGGGCGACAAGTTCCGTAACTTCGCCGATCTGAAGATCGCCGACTACGTGGACCTCGACGACTTCTACCTGAACTTCGACGAAGGCCGCTACGGCAAGGTGGAAGCGGTGTTCCACGAGGGCGCCTGCAGCGACACCATGGAGCAGGACGGCAAGTACATGATGGACAACAACTACACGCTCTCGTGCGAGTTGTTCCAGGCCTGCCAGCGCCAGGGCACGCGACTGCTCTACGCCTCGTCGGCCGCCACCTATGGCGGCTCCGAGACCTTCAAGGAGGAGCCCGCCTTCGAGGGCCCGCTCAACGTCTACGGCTACTCCAAGCTGCTGTTCGACCAGCGCATGCGCCGCGAGCTCGGCAACAACTTCGAACGCGCCAAGACCCAGGTGGCGGGCTTCCGTTACTTCAACGTCTACGGCCCGCGCGAGCAGCACAAGGGCCGCATGGCCAGCGTGGCCTTCCACCAGTTCAACCAGTTCAAGGCCGAGGGCAAGGTCAAGCTGTTCGGCGCCTACGGTGGCTACGCTCAGGGTGAACAGAAACGCGACTTCGTCTTTGTTGACGATGTCGTGGCGGTGAACCTCTGGTTCTTCGACAACCCTGGCAAGAGCGGCGTCTTCAACCTAGGCTCCGGCCGCGCCCAGCCCTTCAACGACGTGGCCGTGGCCGTGGTCAACACCTTGCGTGGCCTGGAAGGCAAACCCGCGTTGCCGCTGAGCGACATTGCTGCCCAGGGCCTGATTGAGTACACCCCCTTCCCCGAGGCACTGCGCGGCAAGTACCAGTGCTACACACAGGCCGATCTCACACGCCTGCGCGCTGCCGGCTGCGACCACGCCTTTGCCGATGTGCAGAGCGGCGTGGCCCAATACGTGCAATGGCTGGCCCGTCAGGGGTGATGCGGGGAAACCCGGGCAACGCGTCTGTCTGAGTGACCGTTAACCGAAGGCCGGCGGGTCGTGTCCGCCGGCCTTTGTTTCATTCAGGGAGAAGCCGCATGCGCAGATTCATCGTCACCCTTTTCGCGTTGATTGCCCTGCTTGTCGCCACCGCCAGCCTCGCGGCGGTGGACGTCAACACCGCCAGCGAGGCGGAACTCGACGGCATCAAGGGCATTGGCCCCGCCCTCTCAAGCAAGATTCTGAAAGCCCGCCAGCAAGGCCCGTTCAAGGACTGGGCGGACCTGATGCAACGCGTCAAGGGCATCCAGCCCAAAAGCGCCCGGCAGCTGACCGAGGGCGGCCTGACGGTCAACGGGGCCGGCTACGCCGCGCGCTGAGCCAGCAACGCGCCGTAGGCGTGTCGCGTCTCGGGCGAGACGGCGTCGAGCAACTGCTCGTAGCGCGTCTGATGGCGCGCCAGCATGCGCGCCGATGCCACCGCCTTGGAGCGGCAGAACCAGTGGCAGGTGTGCTGCATGAGCAGCACCTCGGCCGTCATGGTGTAGGCCTTGTCGCGCAAGGACAGGCCAGCGCGGTTCTCGGCCACCGCCGCCATGCCCTGCGCATGGATGGCGAACGCGTGGCGCACATCGAAGGTGGCGCGCGGGAACAGTTTGTCGGCATACGGGAAGGCAAACGCCAACGTGCTGACCTGGGTCTGGCCGTTCCAGACCTTGGCAAAGTCCTCGGCAAAGCGGCTGAACTGGCTGCTCAACTCCTGTTCGGCCGTGCCCAGCATGCTCCAGATCTGCGCCCGCCGGTCGGGATCGTCCTCGCCCAGGGCGCGCAGATAACCCTGGGTCAGGTTCTCCATCAGCTTCTCGATCTGGTACTGGCTCAGGTAGCGCCCCAGCAGGGCGATGCGGCGACGCTGCTCCTGCGACTTGAGGTACTGGAAACCGAGCACCAGGGCCAGCGATACGAAAACGAGGATGTCCATGCAGAGTGCGGCGCGAGCCTACGGCGTGCGAAAAGCATGCAGTGTAGTGGCTCGCCGTCCGCTCACACCGGCACGCCGTAGCCGCCCCCACCCGGTGTGTGGATCTCGAACACATCGCCCGGCTGCATCTGTACCTGGCCGATGTGGTCCAAGGTCTCCACCCGGCCGTCGGCGCGCAGCACGCGGTTCACCCCCACCTGGCCCGGCTGACCACCGGCCATGCCGAAAGCGGCGTGCCGGCGCCCGTTGGACAGGATGCTGGCCGTCATCGGCTCCAGGAACTGCACCCGGCGCACCCCGCCGTCACCGCCGTGCCAGCGCCCGGCGCCTCCGGAGCCGCGGCGGATCTCGTAGCCCAGCAGCCGCACCGGGAAGCGGAACTCCAGCACCTCGGGATCGGTCAGGCGCGAGTTGGTCATGTGGGTCTGCACCACGCTGGTCCCGTGGAAGCCCGCGCCCGCACCGCTGCCCCCCGAGATGGTCTCGTAGTACTGGTAGCGCGCGTTGCCGAAGGTGAAGTTGTTCATGGTGCACTGGCTGGCTGCCATCACGCCCAGAGCGCCGTAGAGCGCGTTGGTGATGCAGGTCGACGTCTCCACATTGCCTGCCACCACCGAGGCCGGGGGATTCGGGTTGAGCATCGAGCCCGGCGGGATGATGACCTTCAAAGGCTTGAGGCAACCCGCGTTGAGCGGAATGTCGTCGTCCACCAGGGTACGGAACACATAAAGCACCGCTGCCATGCACACTGCCGTCGGCGCGTTGAAGTTGTTGCTCTGCTGCGGGCTGGTGCCAGTGAAGTCGATCTCGGCACTGCGGCTCACCGCATCGACGCGGATGGCGACGCTGATCTGCGCGCCATTGTCCAGCGGCAGCGTGAACTTCCCGTCCTTCAGCCGCGTGATGACACGGCGCACCGACTCCTCGGCGTTGTCCTGCACATGGCGCATATAGGCCTGCACCACGTCGAGGCCGAACTGCGCCACCATCTTGCGCAGCTCCTGCACACCCTTCTCGTTGGCGGCAATCTGCGCCTTCAGGTCGGCCAGGTTCTGCTGCGGGTTGCGGCTCGGGTACTCGCCGCTGCCCAGCAGCGCCAGCATCTCGGCCTCGCGCAGCACGCCGCGCGCCACCAGCTTGACGTTGTTGATCTGCACACCCTCTTCCTCAATGCGGGTGGAGAACGGCGGCATCGAGCCCGGCGTGGTGCCACCGATATCGGCATGGTGACCCCGCGAGCCCACGTAGAGGCGCGGCTGGGCCTCGCCCTCCAGGTAGACCGGCGTGATCACCGTCACGTCCGGCAGGTGCGTGCCGCCGTGGTACGGGTCGTTCAGCACATAGACGTCACCGGGCTGCATCTTGCCGGCGTTCTCGCGGATCACGGTCTTGATGCTCTCGCCCATGGAACCCAGGTGCACCGGCATGTGCGGCGCGTTGGCGATCAGGTGGCCTTCGGCATCGAACAGCGCACAGCTGAAGTCGAGCCGCTCCTTGATGTTGACGGAGTAGGCCGTGTTCTGCAGCTGCAGGCCCATCTGCTCGGCAATGTTCATGAACAGGTTGTTGAACACCTCCAGCAGCACCGGGTCCACCGTGGTGCCGGCCGCGAACTGCTGCGCGCGCGGCACACGACGCTCCAGCACCAGATGGTCCAGCGCCGTCAGCGCGGCCTCCCAGCCCGGCTCCACCATCGTGGTGGCATTCTTCTCGACGATGATGGCCGGCCCGGCCACCACGTCGCCCGGGCGCAGGTCATCGCGCACCACCAATGCGGCCTCGTGCCACTGCGCGCCCGAGTACATGCGCACCGTCTCGCGCCGCGGCACCTCGCGGGGCGGCTGCAGCGCCTGCGCGGCCTCAGCTGGCGCATCGCCCGCCACCACGGCCTCCGCCGAAACCGCCTCCACCACCAGCCGCTTGCCTGCCATCAGGAAAGCAAAACGCTGCCGGTAGGCCGCTTCAAAGGCGGCGGTGATCTCGGCCAGCTTTCCGCCGCCATAGGGCACCACCAGTGCCGAGTCGCTGCCTTCGTAGCGCACATGCACGCGGCGGTGCACCTGCACCGCCCCCGCGGCGACCTGCTGACGGGTCAACTCGGTCCTTGCGGCCGTAGCCAGCGCCTCCAGCCGTGCGCGCAGCTGCGGCAGCGCCTCGGGCGTCAGCGGCAGTTCTACCGCCTCTTCGCGGATCACGTTCTGGTCGGCCAGTCCCATGCCGTAGGCCGACAGCACACCGGCGAGCGGGTGCACAAACACGCGCGTCATGCCCAGTGCATCGGCCACCAGGCAGGCGTGCTGGCCACCGGCGCCGCCGAAGCACTGCAGGGTGTAGCGCGTCACGTCGTAGCCGCGCGCCACCGAGATCTTCTTGATGGCGTTGGCCATCTGCTGCACCGCAATGGCCACAAAGCCTTCGGCCACGTCCTCGGCACGGCGGCCGGTCTGTGCCGCCAGCGCGGCAAAACGCTCGCGCACCACCGCATCGTCCAGCGCCTCGTTGGCCGCCGGACCGAACACCCGCGGGAAGTGGCGGGGCTGGATCTTGCCCAGCATCACATTGGCATCGGTCACCGCCAGCGGGCCGCCGCGGCGGTAGCTGGCCGGGCCGGGGTTGGCGCCAGCGCTCTCGGGGCCGACGCGAAAGCGCGCGCCGTCGTACTGCAGCAGGGAACCGCCGCCGGCTGCTACGGTATGGATGCTCATCATGGGCGCGCGCATGCGCACGCCAGCCACCTGGGTCTCGAATTCCCGCTCGAACTCACCCGCATAGTGCGACACGTCGGTGGAGGTACCGCCCATGTCGAAGCCGATCACCCGCTCATGGCCGCCGAGCGCAGCGGTACGGGCCATGCCGACGATGCCACCGGCCGGGCCGGACAGGATGGCGTCCTTGCCCTGGAATGCGTGCGCATCGGTCAACCCCCCGGAAGACTGCATGAAGAACAGCTTGACGCCCGGCATCTCGGCCGCCACCTGCTCCACGTAGCGGCGCAGGATGGGCGAGAGATAGGCATCCACCACCGTGGTGTCGCCGCGGCTGACGAACTTCATCAGCGGACTGGTTTCGTGCGAGGTGCTGACCTGCGTGTAACCCACCTCACGCGCGAGGCGCGCCGCCGCCTGCTCGTGCGCGGTGTAGCGGTAGCCGTGCAGGAAGACAATGGAAACGCTACGAAGCCCTTGCCGGTAGTGCGCCAGCAGCTCCTTTTTCAATAGCAATTCATCGAGCGGCTCGACCACCTCGCCGTGCGCCCCCATGCGCTCCTGCGCCTCCACCACCGCGCTGTACAACAGCTCGGGCAGCACGATGTGGCGGTCAAACAGGCGCGGCCGGTTCTGGTAGGCAATGCGCAGCGCATCACGGAAGCCGCGCGTGGTCACCAGCAGCGTCGGTTCGCCCTTGCGCTCCAGCAGCGCGTTGGTGGCCACCGTGGTGCCCATCTTCACGCACGCCACCTGGGCCGGCGTGATCGGCTCACCCGGTGCCAGCCCCAGCAGATGACGGATGCCCGCCACCGCCGCGTCCCGGTACTGCTCCGGGTTGTCGCTCAGCAGCTTGTGCGTGACCAGCGCGCCGTCCGGCCGCTTGGCCACGATGTCGGTGAACGTGCCGCCCCGGTCGATCCAGAACTGCCAACGTTGGGAATCCGATCCGCTCATACAAACAACTCCTCAATTCGCCAAGGTGCAACGCGCACCAAAACTCAACCCAGGGACACCGCGGAACCGGCTCCGCCGGGCCGCTGGTGTCGCCCCCTTTGAGGGGGAGGCGGCGCAGCCGCCACGGGGGTGTTTCACAAGCTCGCAGCGGAACGCGCCGCCTGGTCATACACGCCGGACAGCACGCGCAGCAGCCGCGCCAGCTCGCCGATGTCCCGGTTCAGACCGTCGTCGGCCTTGAGCGCGTTGATCAGGCAGCTCTCGCGAATCTCGCGGTAGCGCTGCACGTACTGGCGCCCTTCTTCCGTGGCGGCATAAGTCACTTCCTTGCCGTTCTTGCTCGACGCCACGACACCCAACGCCTGCAGCTTCTTGAGCGCGTAGTTGATCAGGTGCGTGTCTTCCACATTCATGATGAAGCTGATGTCGGCCAGCCGTTTGTCGCGCGCGCGGTGCGTCACGTGGTGCAGCACCAGCACATCCAGCGGCGTCAGATCCTTCAGGCCGGCAGCCGACATGCAGTGCACGATCCAGCGGTGAAAGGCATTGCCCGCGACGATGAGGCCGAACTCGAACTCGCTCATCTCGGCGCTGCGCGGCGACACCAGGTGCGCCGACGACACGATGGGTGCCTTGCCGCTGGCGCTTCCTTTTCCGGCCTGGGTGGACTTCCTGACCATGGTTGGCACTCCTTCAGGGCATCGCGCCCCGTTCTGGTGAAATCAGAAAAATACAACAACGATTTATTGACAATTTATCAGCATTTAGGGAATATGCCTATGCGTCGGCTTTGCGCAGCAACGTAAAGTCCCGGCACCCTCATCAACCACCGTGGAGTGAACATGCAGCGTCGTCATTTCTCTCTCGCCAGTGTTGCGCTGGCCCTTTCCCTGTCCGCCGGCACCGCGCTGGCCCAGACCAAGTGGGACCTGGCCGCCGCCTACCCGGCAACCAACTTCCACAGCGAAAACATGGCGCAGTTCGCCGCCGACGTGGACAAGGCCAGCGGCGGCAAGCTCAAGATCACGCTGCACGCCAACGCCTCGCTGTTCAAGGCTCCCGAGATCAAGCGCGCGGTGCAGGGCGGCCAGGCCCAGGCCGGCGAAATCCTGCTGGCCAACTTCCAGAACGAGTGGCAGATCTACGGTGCCGACGGCCTGCCCTTCCTGGCCGACAGCTACGACGAGTCGGTGAAGCTCTACAAGGCGCAGCGTCCGCTGCTGGAGAAGAAACTCGGCGAGCAAGGCATGCAGTTGCTGTACGCCGTGCCGTGGCCGCCGCAAGGCATCTACACCAAGAAGCCGCTCAACAACGCGGCCGATCTGAAGGGCGTGAAGTGGCGCGCCTACAGCCCGGCCACCGCCCGCATCGCCGAGCTGGTGGGCGCGCAGCCGGTCACGGTGCAGGCCGCCGAACTGTCGCAGGCCCTGGCCACCGGCGTGGTGGAAGCCACCATGACCTCCGGCGCCACCGGTGTGGACAGCAAGCTGTACGAGCACCTCAAGTACTACTACGACACCCAGGCCTGGCTGCCGAAGAACGCCGTGCTTGTGAACAAGAAGGCCTTCGACGCGCTCGACAAGCCGACGCAGGAGGCCGTGCTGAAAGCCGCCGCTGCCGCCGAGGCGCGCGGCCTGGCCGCCAGCAAGCGCGTCAACACCGAGACGTTGGAGAAGCTCAAGGCCAACGGCATGCAGGTGCTGGCCCCCTCCGCCGCGCTCAAGGCCGACCTGAAGAAGGTGGGCGACACCATGCTCAAGGAATGGCTGGACAAGGCCGGTGCCGACGGCAAGACGCTGATCGACGCCTTCAGCAAGCCTTGATCTGATGCGCCGCCTGCTCGACGCGCTTTACCAGGGCGCCGCCATCGGGGCAGCACTGTGCATGGTCGGTCTGCTGGGCATGGTGCTGCTGTCGGTGCTGAGCCGGCAGTTCGGCTTCCATGTCAGCGGCGTTGATGCCTATGCCGGCTACCTGATGGCCGCCGCCGGCTTCCTGGCCCTGGCGCACACCCTGAAGAAGGGCGAACACATCCGCGTCACCCTGCTGCTCAATGCGCTGCACGGCACACCGCGACGTGCGCTGGAACTGTGGAGCCTGGCCATGGCCGCCGCCCTGAGTCTGCTGCTGGCTTACTACAGCTGCCGCCTGGTCTGGCAATCGCACGAATTCAACGACATCTCCACCGGCAGCGACGCCACACCGCTGTGGCTGCCGCAACTCGCCATGGCGCTGGGCACGGTGGTGTTCGCCATTGCCATGCTGGACGAACTGGTGCTGGAGTGGCGCGGCCGCCGCGTGGTGCCCGCCACCGGCGAGAAGGAAATGCTGCGCAATGAATGAACTGCTCGTCACCGCGCTGCTGATCGCCGCGCTGTTCCTCATCCTCGGCAGCGGCGTGTGGATCGGTCTCACGCTCTCGGGCGTGGCGTGGATCGGCATCCAGATCTTCTCGGCCCGCCCGGCCGGCGATGCCATGGCCGTCACCATCTGGGGTTCGGCCTCCAGCTGGACGCTGACCGCGCTGCCGCTGTTCATCTGGATGGGTGAGATCCTGTTCCGAACCCGCCTGAGCCAGGACATGTTCCGCGGCCTCGCGCCGTGGATGCAGGCCCTGCCCGGGCGGTTGCTGCACACCAATGTGGTGGGCTGTGCCATCTTCGCTGCCGTCTCGGGTTCGAGTGCCGCCACCTGCGCCACCATCGGCAAGATGACGCTGCCCGAACTCAAGCGCCGCGGCTACCCGGACCACATGGTCGTCGGCACGCTCGCCGGTGCCGGCACACTGGGCCTGCTGATCCCGCCGTCCATCATCCTGATCGTCTATGGCGTGGCGGCCGATGTGTCCATCGCCCAGCTGTTCATTGCAGGCGTCATCCCAGGCATCCTGCTGGCGCTGCTGTTCTCGGGTTACATCATGGTCTGGGCGCTGCGCCACCCCGAGCAAGTGCCGCCGCGCGACCCACCCATGCCGCTGCGCGAGAAACTGCGCGCCTCGGGCAGCCTGATCCCGGTGGTGTTGCTCATTGCCGGCGTGCTGGGCTCGATCTATGCCGGCATTGCCACCGCCACCGAAGCCGCCGCGGTGGGTGTGGTCGGCGCGCTGCTGCTGTCTGCACTGCAGGGCTCGCTGAACTGGGCCACCTTCCGCGAAGCCCTGATGGGCGCCACGCGGCTGTACTGCATGATCGCGCTCATCCTCGCCGGCGCGGCCTTCCTCACGCTGGCCATGGGCTACATGGGCCTGCCGCGCCACCTGGCGGAGTGGATCGGCGGCTTGGGCCTCAGCCCCTTTGCACTGGTGCTGGCGCTGATGGTGTTCTTCATCGTGCTGGGCTGCTTCCTCGATGGCATCTCCATGGTGGTGCTCACCATGGGCGTGCTCATGCCCACGGTGCAGAAAGCCGGCATCGACCCGATCTGGTTCGGCATCTTCATCGTGCTGGTGGTCGAGATGGCCCAGATCACGCCACCGGTGGGCTTCAACCTCTTTGTGCTGCAAGGCATGACCGGCCGCCAGCTGCCCTGGATCGCGCGCGTCTCGGTACCGATGTTCCTGCTCATGGTGGCTGCTGTGCTGCTGCTGTGGTTCGTGCCCGGCCTGGCGACCTGGCTGCCGCTGCAGATGCGCCTGTGAGCCGGACTATCATCCTTGCATGTCGCTTCTGCCCGTCATCGCCATCTGCCTGGGTGCCAGCCTGGGGGCACTGTCGCGCTGGCAACTCGGTCTGTGGCTGAGCACGCCGGGGGCGCTGCTGCCCTGGGGCACGCTGACGGCCAACCTGGTCGGCGGCTACCTGATCGGCGTCTGTGTCGCCGTGTTCCAGCACCTGCCGCAGCTCGACCCGGCATGGCGCCTGGCGCTGGTCACCGGCTTTCTCGGGGCGCTGACCACCTTCTCCAGCTTTTCCGCCGAGGTCGTGGCCATGCTGCAGCAGCAGCGCTACGCCCTGGCGCTGGGCACCGCATCGCTGCACCTGCTGGGCTCGCTGGCGCTGACGCTCGCCGGCATCAAGTCCGCTATGTTTTTCATAGCTGCTCGCGCTTGACCGTAAAGGCCTGAAGGCCAATTTCCTCCAGATTCAAGCGCTGTGGCGGCGCGGGTCGGCCCGGCGTCCCGGCGTCCCGCCTGACAGGGTCTTCCCTCTGTTCGGGCGCTGTCGAGTTCAGCAGAATGCCCGCTACGCAGTGCCGTCGCCATGCGCGGCGAGGGCCTCACGCAACCCAACCGACCGAGCGAACCACCCCATGTCGACGCTTGCCACCCCGCGTCTGAACCGCATTGCCCAGGCCCGGCAACTGGCGCTGCAGGATGCCGCCCCCCTGCCCGGCGGCCTGGTGGAACCCTGGATCGCGCGCTCCTGGCAGCGTTGCCTGGCCCAGGGCCAACGCCCCGGCGACCGGGTGAGCTTTGAAGCCGTCTCGTCCCAGGCCATGCGCCGCGCCGCGGAAGCCAGCCGCACGCTGGTGCAGGCCGCGCGCCCCATCCTCGCGCAATTGGGCCGCACGCTGGCCGACACGCGCTACTTTGCCATCCTCACCAACCGCGACGGCGTGGTGGTGGATGCGGATGGCCCGATCGACCGCAGCGACCGGCGTGCGACCGTGGTCACGCGCATCGGTGTCGACCTGTCGGAAGCCCGCGTCGGCACCACCGCCATCGGCGCAGCCCTGCACGAACTGCAGCCGGTGTGGCTGCACCGCGGCGAGCACTTCTACAACGACACTGCCATCTACAGCTGTGCCGGCGCACCACTGTTCGGCCCGGACGGCCGCTGCATCGGCATGCTGGACCTGACCGGCGTGGAGGCACCGGAACGCCCTGAACTCACCCATCTGGCCCTGCTCTCGGCGCGCGCGATCGAAAACGCCCTGGTGCGACAAGGCGCGCACCGGCTGCTGCTGCGCCTGAACTGGGCCGGCCTGCCGCCGGGCGACGACACCGACGGCCTGCTGGCGCTTGATGCCGACGGCCAGGTGGTGGCGACCAACCGTGTGGCGCGCCAGTTGCTCCCGCAGCTCGGCCTGAGCGGCCCGGACCGCCTGCACTGCCGCGACCTGTTTGCCCTGCCGTTCGAAATGCTGTTCGACGCCGCCCGCCGCGGCTCCGGCGTGGTCGAAGTGCCGCTGTGGTCCGGCCTGCGCCTGCATGTGCGCGCCAGCGTGGCCGGGCGCCCGGCGCCCCCACCGGCACCGGCGCACTGGCCGCCTGCGGACATCCCATCGGCCCAGCCGCTGCGCGAGGTGGAGACCAGCCTGATCCGCAAGGCAGTGGAAGAGGCGCGCGGCAACGTGGCGCAGGCCGCCCGCGTCCTGGGCATCAGCCGCGCCACGGTCTACCGCAAGCTTCGCGGTGGCAAGCGGGATTGAAGCTCGTCCCGCCGTTCAGCCATCAGAGATCGATCTTCGCCGCCACACGCAGCGTGCGGGGCGCGCCGGTCCCCAGCAGGCCGTTGCCGGCCGTGGCCCAATAACTCTCGTCGGTGAGGTTGTCGATGTTGGCCTGCAAGGTCACGTTGCGCTGGTTGAGTCTGGTACGGTAGCGCGCACCCACGGACAGCGTGGTGTAGCCCGGCAGCCATGCCTGGTTCAGGTTGTTCACCGCACGTTCGCCCACGTAGTAGGCGCCGCCATTGAGCGCCAGACCCACCACATCCTTCAGGCGGTACTCGCCGAACAGACTGAAGGTCTGCCGGGGCGTGTTCTCCGGCGTCTTGCCGAGTTCACCTGCGTTGCTGGTACCCACTGAAACGATCTGCGCATTCAGGAACTGCGCCGAAGCGATCACGCTGAACTGCGAACCGATCTCGCCGCTGGCCGACAGCTCCATGCCCTGGTACCGACTCAGCCCGCCCAGCACAAACCGGTTGGACGCATCGACCGTAGTCTGCGGCCGTTCGATCTGGAACAGCGCGGCCTGTGCAAGCACCTTGTTCCAGGCGCGCGACTTGACGCCGACCTCATACTGCTTGTTCACCGCCGGCGCCAGGATCTCCCCCGAGTTGGCCCGGCTCGCGGGTGCCGTGCCGGTCTCCTCCAGGCCTTCCAGATAGCTGGCATAAAGCGATGTCTCCGCCGCCGGCTTGAACATCAGCGACAGATTGGGCGATACCTGGTTGGCCGTGTAGCGGCTGGTCGTGCTCTGGGTCGTGTAATCCACGGCGCGCAGGCCGGCCAGCACCTGCCATTGAGGGTTGAACACGACCCGGTCGAAGACGTAGAGCCCCTTGTCGTTGATGGTGGAGATGTTCCCCACGGTGGTGATCGCCCGCGAGATCTCTGCGATCTCCACCGGGTTGTACAGGTTCTGGTTCACCGTGGCATTCGTTCCCGAAGTCCCGGAGTAAGCCCAGCGCTCGTTCTGCGTGTAACCCGCCGTCACCTCGTGCTGCACGTCGCCATGCTGCAGGCGGCCCGTTACCTCCACGCGCTGGTTGTTGTTCACGTAGCGCTGACCGTCCGCGAAGCTGATGGCCAGGCTGCCGGCGCCGGTCGTCAGATTGTTCAAGGTGAAGGACGAGTAGCGCCGGTCGCGCACGGTCTCGGCGCGCCCGGCCTCCAGCAACAGCGACCAGTTGTCGCTCAGCACCAGATCGCCCCGCACCAGGGCATTGGTGGCCTTGGCCGCGTAGCGCTGCCATGCCCCGGCCAGATTGGTCTTGTTGTTCGGCACCGAGGGCAAGGTGATCACGCCGCCCACCGCCGTCGGTACGTTGATGGCGGCCTGCTCGCTCACATCCTTGCGGTAGTGCTCCAGATCGGCCTTCAGGGTGAACCTGTTGTTCACCTTCCAGTCATAGGCCAGCGAGACCAGGCCGCGATCACCCTCGTAGTGGTTGATACCGGTCTCCTGCTTGCCCGCCACGGCGTTCAGGCGCAGCCCCATGCGATCCTCGGCAAAACGGCGGCCGATATCCGCATGCACATCCACGGCACCGTGGTTGTTGACCGAGGTGGCGACACTGCTGATCGGCGTGGCGCCGGCACGCTTGGTCACGAAGTTGACCACGCCGCTGGGCGGCACCAGGCCGTAGTACATCGACGCCGCCCCCTTGAGCACTTCAACACGCTCCTTGTTTTCCAGCGGGACGTCGATCAGGTTGATGATCGGCAGCGAACCGTTGAGGCGGTAGTTGCCCCGGTTTTCCACCAGAATGCCGCGAATCGAAATGTTGTCGTAGGTTGAGCCGCTGAGCTGGGAACGCGTCACACCCGCCGTATTGCGCAGCGCGCCGTACAGGGTGTTGGCACCCTGCGCATCCAGCACTTCCCGCGTGACCACGTTGTTCGTCAGGGGAACATCCAGCGGATCCTGGTCGCGAAAGGCGCCCACCTGCACATTGCTGGAGCTGAAGCTGCCTGCGGCGTCAGCCGACACCTGCACCTCCGTCAAAGTGCCCGCCGTAGCCGCCTCCTGTGCCCAGGCCATGGAACTGCAGGACACCGTCGCCATGGCCAACGCCAGCGATTTCAGGGGGAAAGGAAAGCTTCGCATAGAATTTACAGAACGTTAATAACAATGATTCGCATTTATTATAAGCAGAACATGGCTCCCTCCACGCGTCGCATCTGGACAAAAACCCACATCTGGCTCGCCTTGAGTCTGGGCTGGCTTCTGGCACTCAACGCCCTCGCGGGCGCCCTGCTCACTGTGGCCAAGCCACTCGATCAATGGGTCAACCGCTCCCTGTTCGAACAACCCGCCACCGCGCAGACCCTGCCACCCGCCCCGCTGCAAACACTGCATCGCCAGCTGCAAGACGAGTTCGGCCCCACCGGCAACTTCACCTTCCGTCCACCGCGCGAGCCTGGGGAAAGCCTGCGGGTCTTCGTCTCGGGCGCCTGGGAGGGCGTGGTGTATTTCGACGCCGCGGGCCGGGAGCTCGGCCGCCGCGGCGAAACCGAAGGTTTCTTCAACCTGCTGTTCGAGTTGCACAGCACCCTGCTGCTGGGTGAGACCGGCCGGGCCACGCTGGCCAGCCTGGCCCTGTGCTATCTGGTGTTGCTGGTTTCCGGCCTGGTGCTGTGGTGGCCTCGACGCTGGCCCCCGTCTTTCAAGGTGCGGTTCGAACGGGGCTGGGTGACGGCCCTGTTCGACCTGCACCGCACCGCTGGCGCACTGCTGGGGCTGGCTCTGGCGGTCTGCATCGTGACAGGCGCCTACATGGCATGGCCGCCGTTGCGCCAGGCCATGACGCACCTCGCCGGCCAGACACCGATCACGCCGCCTGCGGTGTCCATAGTGCCAGGCCGACCGGCATCACGCCTGCCGCTGGACTCGCTGGTCTTGACGGCGCAACAGCAGTTCCCCGGCGCCATGGTGGGCTACATCCAGGTTCCCGGCAATGTCGCCAAGCCCGTACGCGTGCGCTTCAGGCTGGCCGACGACACGCACCCCAACGGCCTGAGCTCGGTATGGCTGCATCCCCTCACGGGAGAAGTCCTGCAAAGCACCCGCTGGGACCAGCTCGATCTCGGGAGCCGCATCATCACTGTGATCTACCCCTTGCACACCGGGGCCCTTGGCGGCTGGCCGCTCACCGTCGCAGTCGGCCTCCTCGGGCTCACCATGACCGGCTTGGCCATCAGTGGTTTCTGGCTTTGGGGCCGGCGTCAGTGGCTCAGCCGCCAGCAACGACTTGGCACAGCGCGCCGAGTCCAAGCTGTGCGCGAGCAACAGCCCTGATGGCCTTCAGGCCGCTGACACGACGGGCTCAGACCCGTGGGCGCGAAACGTGGTGCAGCCTCCACTGCGCGGCCATGCCGCACAGCGACAGCGCCAGCATGAGCAGGCCCAGGTTCACCGGGCCGTTGTGGCTCAACAGCCCCACCACATAACCGCCCAACGCGCCGGTGAACTGCTGCATCAGCCCGCCCACCGCTGCGGCTGAGCCCGCCAGCGCCGGCACCAGCCCCACCGTGCCGGCCAGCACGGACGGCGTCAGCAAACCATGGCCCAGACCCAGCAGTACCAGCGGCAACACAAAGGCCAGTGGCGTATGCCAGCCCGCCAGCCCCAGCGCCAGCAGCAGGCCCAGCCCGCACAGCACCGACGTCTGGCCCAGGTGCATCAGACCGCTGTCGCCGATGCGATGGATCAGCCGGCTGGTCAGCACATTGCCCAGCACGTAGGGAAACGGGATCGCCATGATGTACCAGCCGATCTGCGCCGGCCCCACCCCATACCCCCCCAGCACCAGCGGCGCGCCAGCGAGGAAGGCATAGAAGGTGGCCGTGCTGGTGGCCAGGATGGTCACGTACAGCAGAAACGCCGGCTCGCGCAGCAGCCGGGCATAAGCATCCAGCAGCTTGCGCAGCCCATGGGGCTGCCCCGCTGCCTGCGGCGGCACAGCGCGGCGCGCCGGCAGCACCCGCCAGGCCGACACCAGCAGCACCAGTGCCATGACGGCCATCAGCACGAAGTTGGCCTGCCAGCCCAGCCGCACATGCAGCTGGCCGCCCAGCAAGGTGGCCAGCGGCGGACACAGCCCCATGGCGACGCCGACATAGGCCATCATGCGCGTGCGTTCGGCACCGTGAAAGAGGTCCTGCACCATGGCGCGCCCCACCACCATGCCGGCCGCACTACCTGCGCCCTGCAGCGCACGTGCCAGCACCAGCACCGTGAGGTTGGGCGCCAGCGCCGCCAGCAGCGAGCCGGCCAGCGCCAGTGACAGCCCCAGCAGCAGGATGGGTTTGCGCCCGAGCCGGTCCGACAGCGGACCGTAGACCAGCTGCAGACCGCCATAGGCCGCCACATACAGGCTGAAGGTCAGTTGCACACTCGCCTGGCTGGCGGCGAACTGCGTCGGCCAGTCCTGCATGGACGGCAGGCAGACCGTCATCGCCAGCAGGCCGAAGGCCAGTTGCAATACCAGATTGATGGTCAGCCAGCCACGATGAGGCTGGGGCGCGGAGTCAGAAGTCATGAGGCGCAAGACCGTGCCGGCATGCCGGCACGTTAGGGTTGGAGGCCGGTCCAGTGTAGACCGGCAACAGAGCCGAAATGCGTCTAGCAGCTAGAACAACTCGGTCTTGCCACGCCAGCGCGGCGTCAGGCCAGCAGCGCGCGGTGCTTGTCCAGTGCCTCGCGCACGATGGGGCTCACGCCCTCGCCGCCGGCCTCCAGCAGCGCCAGGAACTCACGGCGCATGCGCGGCTCCCAGAACTTCTTGATGTGGGTGGCGATACCCTCCAGCGCCTCCTGCCGCTCGGGCATGGACTCGAAGAAGGTGCCGATCTGGTTGGCCATGCGGATCAGGTGGTCGCGATTCATGCTGTGCTCAGAGTTGGATGTGTTGCGGGTGACTGTAGACGCTCAAGTCCTGCCCGCGCGCAAAGCCCAGCAGCGTGACGCCGCAAGCCTGCGCGGTGTCGATGGCCAGCCCCGTCACGCCCGACACGGCCGCCAGCAGGCCGATGCCGGCACTCGCCGTCTTCTGCACCATCTCGTAGCTGGCCCGGCTGGTGACGGCGATGAAACCATCGCCTGCGGAACGCCCCTCCCGCACCAGGGCGCCGAGGACCTTGTCCAGCGCGTTGTGGCGGCCCACGTCTTCGCGCAGCACGGCAATCTCACCCGCGGCCGTGCACCAGGCGGCGGCATGCGAGGCGCCGGTGACGCCCAGCAGCAGCTGGCGCTCACGCATGCGCGCCAACGCATCGGACACCGCCGCTGCCTGGAATGTCGTGCCGGCGGCCACCGGCTGCGGCGGGCGCACGGCCTGCGCCAGGCTGTCGGTGCCGCACAGGCCACAGCCGGTGCGTCCGGCCAGGCTGCGCCGGCGCTCCTTGAGCCGTGCGAAGCAGGCCGAGGCTATGTCCAGGCACAGCGTGATGCCCTGCGCACTGTGCTGCAGTTCGATGTCGTAGATCTGCGCTGCGCTGTCCACAATGCCTTCGCTGCAGGAAAAGCCAATGGCGAAGTCTTCCAGGTCGGATGGCGAGGCCAGCATCACCGCGTGCGACACGCCGTTGTAGACCAGCGCCACCGGCACCTCCTCGGCTACCCAGTCGGTGGCCTCGAACACCGTGCCGCCGCGCAGACCACGCACCGCGGCCTCACGCGCCCCGGCTACCGGCGGGTAAGGCAGTTCATTCATCTGCATGGCATTGCTCCTTACTTGGCCACCGGCTCGGCATGCGCCGCCTGCAGCAGCTGCTGCTGTTCCTGGCTGAAGCGCGCATACGACTGCTGCCATTCGGACGGCTGCGCCACCGGCATCACCTGCACCGCCGTCACCTTGTACTCGGGGCAATTGGTGGCCCAGTCGGAGTTGTCGGTGGTGATCACGTTGGCGCCCGACTCGGGGAAGTGGAAGGTGGTGTAGACCACGCCCGGCTGCACCCGTTCGGTGATGGTGGCGCGCAGCACCGTCTCGCCGGCGCGGCTCTGGATGCCGACCCAGTCGCCGTCCTTGATGCCACGTTCCTCGGCGTCGTGCGGATGGATTTCCAACCGGTCCTCCTGGTGCCACATCACGTTGGCGGTGCGGCGCGTCTGCGCCCCCACGTTGTACTGCGACAGGATGCGCCCGGTGGTCAGGATGAGCGGGAACTTGCGCGTGACCTTCTCGTCCGTGGCCACGTACTGCGTGATGATGAAGCGCCCCTTTCCGCGCACGAACTTGTCCACGTGCATGATCTCGGTGCCGAGTTCGGCCGTGCTCTCGTTGCAGGGCCACTGCACGCTGCCGTGCTGGTCGATCTTCTCGTAGCTCACGCCGCGGAAGGTGGGCGTGAGCGCCGCGATCTCGGCCATGATCTCGCGCGGGTGCTGGTAGGCCATCGGATAGCCCAGCGCATTGGCCAGCATCTGCGTCACCTCCCAGTCGGCATAACCGGCCTTGGGCGGCATGACCTGGCGCACGCGCGAGATGCGGCGCTCGGCATTGGTGAAGGTGCCGTCCTTCTCCAGGAAAGACGAGCCGGGCAGGAACACGTGCGCGTACTTGGCCGTCTCGTTGAGGAACAGGTCCTGCACCACCACGCACTCCATGGCCTCCAACGCGGCCGCCACGTGCTGGGTGTCCGGGTCGGACTGCACGATGTCCTCGCCCTCGCAGTACAGGCCCTTGAAGCTGCCGCTGGTCGCGGCGTCCAGCATGTTGGGAATGCGCAGGCCCGGCTCCGGGTCCAGCGTCACACCCCAGGCCTGCTCGAAGGCGCTGCGCACCGTGCTGTCGGAAATATGGCGGTAGCCCGGCAGCTCGTGCGGGAAGGAACCCATGTCACAGGCGCCCTGCACATTGTTCTGGCCGCGCAGCGGGTTCACGCCCACGCCCTCGCGCCCCACATTGCCGGTGGCCATGGCCAAGTTGGCAATGCCCATCACCATGGTGGAGCCCTGCGCGTGTTCGGTCACGCCCAGACCGTAGTAGATGGCCGCATTGCCGCCGGTGGCATACAGGCGCGCCGCGCCGCGGATCTGCTCGGCCGGCACGCCGGTCACGGCCGCCATGGCTTCGGGCGAGTTTTCCGGCCGGGCCACGAACTCACGCCACTCCTGGAAGCTCTTGCTGTCGCAACGCTCGGCGATGTATTGCTCCGCCAGCAGGCCTTCGGTCACCACCACATGGGCCAGTGAAGTGATCAGCGCCACATTGGTACCGGGCTTGAGCTGCAGGTGGTAGTCGGCCTGCACGTGCGGGCTCTTCACCAGGTCGATGCGGCGCGGGTCGGCCACGATCAGCTTGGCACCGGCGCGCAGGCGCTTCTTCAGGCGCGAGGCGAACACCGGGTGGCCGTCGGTCGGGTTGGCACCGATGACCATGATCACGTCGCTGTGCTCCACCGACTTGAAGGTCTGCGTGCCGGCCGAGGTGCCATAGGTCTGGCCCAGGCCGTAGCCGGTGGGTGAATGGCACACCCGCGCGCAGGTGTCCACGTTGTTGTTGCCAAAAGCGGCGCGCACCAGCTTCTGCACCAGGTAAGTCTCTTCATTGGTACAACGGCTGGAGGTGATGCCGCCCACCGCGTCGCGCCCATGCTTGGCCTGGATGCGCTTGAACTCGCTGGCGGCGTAGTGGATGGCCTCCTCCCAGCTCACCTCCTGCCACGGGTCGTGAATGCTCTTGCGGATCATGGGCGTGGTGATGCGGTCCTTGTGCGTGGCATAGCCCCAAGCAAAACGGCCCTTCACGCACGCATGGCCCTCGTTGGCCTTGCCGTCCTTCCACGGCACCATGCGCACCACCTCGTTGCCCTTCATCTCGGCCTTGAAGCCGCAGCCCACGCCGCAGTAGGCACAGGTGGTGATGGCGCTGTGCTCCGGCTGGCCGAGCCAGATCACGCTCTTCTCCTGCAGCGTGGCCGTGGGGCAGGCTTCCACACAGGCGCCGCAGCTCACGCACTCGCTCTCCATGAAGGGCTGGTCCTGCCCCGGCGAGACGCGGCTCTCGAAACCGCGGCCCGAGATGGTGAGCGCGAACGTGCCCTGCGTTTCTTCGCAGGCACGCACGCAGCGGTTGCAGACAATGCACTTGCTGGCGTCGTAGTTGAAATAGGGGTTGGAGTCGTCCACCTTGGCCTTGCTCTCGCCGCGGAAGTGGTTGGCGCCGGTCATCGCGTCGCCCATGCCGTAGCGCACCTCGCGCAGGCCGGTCACACCGGCCATGTCCTGCAGCTCGCAATTGCCGTTGGCGCTGCAGGTCAGGCAGTCCAGCGGGTGGTCGGAGATGTAGAGCTCCATCACGTTCTTGCGCAGCTCCTGCAGCTTGCTGGTCTGCGTCTTCACCTTCATGCCGGCCTCGGCCGGTGTGGTGCAGCTGGCCGGGTAGCCCTTGCGGCCCTCCACTTCCACCAGGCACAGCCGGCACGAGCCGAAAGGCTCCAGGCTGTCGGTGGCGCAGAGTTTGGGCACCTTCACGCCGGCGTCCACTGCCGCACGCATGATGGACGTGCCCTCGGGCACGGTGACACTCTGGCCGTCGATCTCCAGCGTGACCTCCTTGGTCGATTCGCGCCTGGGGGTGCCGTAGTCGGTCACTTTCAGATGTTCCAGCATGTCGATCTCCTTTCAGGCCGCCGTGTCAGGCCGCTTTACGGTCCGGGTTGGACAGGCCAAAGTCCTGCGGGTAGTGATTGAGGGCCGAGAGCACCGGGAACGGCGTCATGCCGCCCATGGCGCAGAGCGAGCCGTTGACCATGGTGTCGCACAGATCGCGCAGCAGCTTCACCTGCTGCGGGCGGTTCTCACCCTGGGTGATGCGGTCGATCACCTCCACCCCGCGGGTGGAGCCGATGCGGCAGGGCGTGCACTTGCCGCAGCTCTCCAGCGCGCAGAATTCCATGGCGTAGCGCGCCAGTTTGGACATGTCGGCCGTGTCGTCGTGCGCCACGATGCCGCCGTGGCCCACCGTGGCCCCCACCGCGGCCCAGGCTTCATAGTCCATGGGCAGGTCCCATTGCGATTCGGGCACGTAGGCACCCAGCGGGCCGCCCACCTGCACCGCCTTGATGGGCCGGCCGCTGGCCGTGCCGCCGCCGTAGTCAAACAGCAGCTCGCGCAGCGTCACGCCAAAGGCCTTTTCCACCAGCCCGCCGTACTTGATGTTGCCGGCCAGCTGGATGGGCAGCGTGCCCTTGGAGCGGCCCACGCCGTAGTTGGCATAGAACGCCGCGCCACGCGCCAGGATGATGGGCACCGAGGCAAAGGTGATCACGTTGTTGATCACCGTGGGCTGGCCGAACAGGCCCTTGAGCGCCGGAATGGGCGGCTTGGCGCGCACCACACCGCGCTTGCCTTCGATGCTCTCCAGCATGGCCGTCTCTTCACCGCAGACGTAGGAGCCGGCGCCCTTGCGCACCTCCAGGTGGAAGGCCCGGCCCGAGCCGAGCACGTTGTCACCCAGAAAACCTGCCACGGTGGCGCGGGTTATGGCCTCGTTCAGCGTGGTTATGGCGTGCGGGTATTCGCTGCGCACATAGATGTAGCCGCGCGTGGCACCGGTGCTGATGCCGGCAATCGTCATGCCCTCGATCAGCATGTACGGGTCACCCTCCATGGTCATGCGGTCGGAATAGGTGCCGGAGTCGCCCTCGTCCGCATTGCAGACCACATATTTCTGATCCGCCTGGGCCGCCGCCACCGTCTTCCACTTGATGCCGGCCGGAAAAGCCGCGCCGCCGCGGCCCCGCAGGCCCGAGTCCAGCACCTGCTGCACCACCTCGGTGGGCTGGAGTGCCAGCGCCTTGCGCAGGCCGGCGTAACCCTCGTGCGCCTGGTAGTCGGCCAGGGACACCGGGTCCGTGATGCCCATGCGGGCAAAGGTCAGGCGCTCCTGCCGGCGCAGAAAGTCGATCTGATCGGTCGGCCCCAGGCCCAGCTTGTGCGCAGCGCCGGTGTGGAAGCCGGCGTCAAACAGCCCGGCCACGTCTTCGGGCTGCACCGGGCCGTAGGCCACGCGCCCCTGGGCGGTGGCCACTTCCACCAGCGGCTCCAGCCAGAACATACCGCGTGAGCCGTTGCGCACCAGTTCGATGTTCAGCTTGCGTCGGGCTGCTTCGGCCACAACGGCCTGGGCCACCTCGTCCGCCCCCAGGGCCAGGGCGGCCGAGTCGCGCGGCACGTAGATCTTGATCGGTGTACTGCTCATGCCGCCTCCTTCAGCTGCGCCCGAAGCTGTGTCATCAGGCGGTCAAACTTGCCTGAGTTCACGCGGGCGTAGGGCTTGTCGTTGATGCTCATGGACGGCGCCGTGGCGCACAGGCCCAGGCAATAGACCGGCTCCAGCGTCACGCCCTGCCCGGCTGAGCGGCTGGCGTGTTCCCACAGCGCGTCGGAGCCGCAGGCCTGGCAGGCCTCGGCCCGGCAGACCTGCACCACGGCGCCCTTGGGCGGCTCGCTGCGGAAGTGGTGGTAGTAGCTGATGACGCCATGCACCTCGGCGCGCGACAGGTTCAGCGCCTCGGCAATGTCCGGCACCGCATCGGCCGGCACATAGCCCAAGGCGTCCTGAATGGCGTGGAGGATGGGGAGCAGCGCCCCCGGCTGGTTGCGCTGGGCGTCCAGCACCTGCTGGATGATGCCGGCAGCGGCGGCCGTGCTTGTGGTCATGTCTACCTCGCTTGCTTCTGGTGCGCTCCGGGCGGGCGCCTCCTGTCGTGCACGAAGTATCTCCCCGGCCCGGGGCAGGGTCAAATTGATTCAGAACATGCCGGGATTCAATGCGCTAATGAAGTCGATTGCCGCCCCGGGGCTGCCGGCGTCAGGTGTGCAGCGGTAGCAGTCCGTCTAGTTGAAGCTCATAATGTCCGATCCTAGTCCTTTAGCGGACTTCGATCGCGACCGACTGGTCTGCAGCTCTAATCTGTGGTGTGCGCTCTGTTGGCTTGACGTAGCGCAATATGCTGGTGCCTCACAAGCGCATGCTCTGGGCCCCTAAACTTGATGGAAGACCATCATGGACACTTCAGGCATTACTGTTCATCACGAGCCGTGGAACAAGGGCAAGATCGTCGGGCAAAAGAGTCCCTTCAAGGTGAAGGACATCTGGGCCTTGCGTGTACGTCTTCAGATAGAAGGCAGGGGCCGGGAGCTCGCACTATTCAACCTTGGCATCGACAGCAAGCTGCGCGGATGTGACCTCGTCGCGCTCAAGGTCCGTGACGTTTCACATGGTGACCAGCTGGCCACCCGAGCCATCGTCATGCAACACAAGACCAAGCGCCCAGTGCAATTCGAGATCACGGCAGTCACTAGGGAGGCCTTGCAGGCGTGGATCAAGGAGGCCGCGTTGAAGTCCGATGATTTCCTCTTTCCCAGTAGGCTCCACGACTCGCCCCACTTGGGAACCCGACAGTACGCCCGGATTCTCGGGCGCTGGGTGGATGAGCTCGGTCTGGATCGTTCCGAGTATGGAACTCATTCGATGAGAAGGACCAAAGCGACGCTGATCTATCGACGTACCAAGAATCTCCGAGCCGTGCAGCTTCTGCTCGGCCACGCCAAGCTAGAGTCGACCGTGAAGTACCTGGGTATCGAAGTAGACGACGCTCTTGAAATCTCCGAACAGACAGAGATCTGAGACGTTAATAGGAAGCGGCCTGCGCTCCTTTACAGGTGTCGCCGCCATAATGGATAGCCATATGGCGTCCGTCGACAGCGGTGCATGCGGCTACCCGAATCCATAAACGCACCAAGCGCCTGATCTTGCTGCATCCATGTTTGCTATGCGTCGAGCTCTGCATCATCAACGCTCCGATCTCGCGACGATCGCCAGTTGGGCCATGTTCAGCCGTGGGCTGCAGCCCGAGTTTCCCCCGGCGGTCCAGCAGCAACTCGCGCGCATCCCGGGTCCCGCCCAGGAGCAGGACGATCGGATCCACGACCTGACGGCGCTGCCCTGGTGCTCCATCGACAACGACGACTCGCGCGACCTGGACCAGCTCACCGCGATCGAGACGCTGGCGCAGGGGCGGGTGCGACTGTTCGTGGCTATCGCCGACGTCGATGCGCTGGTGGCGAAAGGCTCGCCAATCGATGAGCATGCGCGCCTCAACACCACCTCGGTCTACACCTCGGCACGCGTCTTCCCCATGCTGCCGGAACGCCTGTGCCATGACCTCACCTCGCTCAATCCGGACAGCGAACGCCTGGCCGTGGTGTGCGAGATGGAGTTCACCGACGACGGCCTGATGACCGGCTCGGTCCTCTACCGCGCCCGCGTGCGCAACCAGGCCCAGCTGGCCTACGACGCGGTGGCTGCCTGGCTCGAAGACCAGGACGAACTGCCGGCCGCGGCCCGGCGTATCGCCGGCATGGACGCTCAGCTGCACGTGCAGGACGCGCTGGCGCAGAAGCTGCGGGTGCTGCGCCGCGCCGAGGGCTCGCTGGAATTCGAGACCTTTCAGCCCCGTGCGCTCTTCGACGGCGAGCGCATCACCGACATCCGCCTGCAGCCCCATAACCGCGCGCGCCAGCTGATCGAGGAGTTCATGATCGCCACCAACAGCTGCACCGCACGTTTCCTGGGTGCGCAAGGCTGTGCCTCGCTGCGGCGCGTGGTGCGCTCGCCCGAGCGCTGGCTGCGCATCGTCGAGGTGGCGCAGCAGCACGGCGAGAGCCTGCCCCAGGCACCGGATGCCCGTGCGCTGGAGGCCTTTTTGGCCCGGCAGCACCGGCAGGACCCGCTGAGGTTCCCCGACCTGTCCCTGGTCATCGTCAAACTCATGGGCTCGGGGGAATATGTGGTGGAGCCAGCGCAGGGCGAGCCCATCGGCCACTTCGGCCTGGCCGTGCAGGACTACATGCACTCCACCGCCCCCAACCGGCGCTATCCCGACCTCGTCACCCAGCGCCTGCTCAAGGCCGCGCTCCAGGGACGCAAGCCCCCCTACACGCCAGCCGAGCTGGCCGAACTCGCGATCCACTGCACCGCCCAGGAAGACGCCGCGCAGAAAGTGGAGCGGCAGGTGCGCAAATCGGAAGCCGCGCTGCTGCTGCACGACCGGATCGGGCAGCGCTTCGATGCGCTGGTCACCGGCATCAGTCCGAGCGGCACCTGGGTCCGCATCCTGCAGCCGCCCGCCGAGGGCCGCCTCATCGGCGACCTGCCCGAGCTGCGCGTGGGCCAGACCCTGCAGATCAAGCTGGTGTCCACCTCGGTGGAGCGGGGCTTCATCGACTTTGCGCTGCCCCGATGACGATCGGGCCGCTTGACGCCCAGCTTGGGCCGGGGCCAGACTGGGCGAACTGTGCTGGGGCCGTGTGCAGCCAGGCCGCGCCGGCACTCACCAGGAGTTCGCATGTATGAGTCCAAACGATACCCTCCGATCGCCCGGGTGCATTTCCTGCGGCGCCTGCTCAGCCACTTTGCCGTCGCCATGGCCCTGCTGTGCGCCTCGCTGCTCATGGGCATGGCCGGCTATGGATACTTCGAGAACCTGTCCTGGCGCGACGCCTTCCTGAACTCTGCCATGCTGCTGGGCGGCATGGGTCCAGTGGATGCGCCGCAGACCGATGGGGGCAAGCTGTTCGCTGGTCTCTATGCCCTCTACGCCGGGCTTGTCTTTCTGGTCGTGCTGGCCCTACTTTTCACACCCTTCATCCACCGCCTGCTGCACACCTTCCATTGGGAAACCGACGATTGAATTACCACCACTTGCCCGGCCAGCACAGATGATGAAGGCCCATGGCCCGCCGTAGAAGCGCATAATCAATTCGCGCATGCAGTAATCGTCTCCGAACAGCGCTTGCGCTATCGCCTCAAGGGGGTGAATTGAGTAAACAGCATGACGATGCAACCGGCGACAAGCGGCTGATTGCGCTTCGACGGGAGATCGCGGCCGCCGAGGCCCGACTGCTGGAACTTCGTACCTCGATCAAGGCCGCGAAAGGTCAAGAGGACCACCCCTCTTTCTACAACCTACTGGCGGAGAATGAACGACTCTTAGAGCAAAGCCATCTGGCCACTCAGGATGCCGAGGACTCCCGCGCAGCCCTGGAGGTAGCCATCAAAGCGTCAGAGACCGACCCACTGACAGGGCTGCGAAACCGAAGCGCACTCTCGAGTATGCTGGTACGTGAATTAGCCTTGGCGCGCCGTCAGAAAACCGTGCTGGCGATCTACTTCCTGGACATCGACGACTTCAAGCTGATCAACGACCGTTACGGGCACGCAACCGGAGACCTCCTCCTCCAGCACGTGGCCAATACATTGCTCGCGACCGTGCGAGCCAGTGACGCTGTTTTCCGCCTCGGCGGAGATGAGTTCGTGGTACTGGCGTCACAAATCAGGCCAGCGGAGGTCGAGCCTGTTGCGCGCAAACTCGAGCAAGCTCTGCGCAATCCGAGCCGTCTCTCCGGATCAATAGATCAAGTCTTCAGCATATCCGTGAGTATAGGATCCAGCATCTTCCCTAAGGACGGGGACCTACCAGATGACCTGATGCAGAGGGCGGACGAGGCGATGTACCGATCCAAACGTCTGAGGAGTGTGGAACCTTAACTACAACACTGAACTGCAAGTGAATCTGGTATGCCCCCAGGAAATCAGATCGGAACGCGAGAGCCCCAACACCGTTTCATGCCCTTCATGTCGAATGCATCACTGGGGCCGAAGCTCCACCTAGTTTGCGTTTGAGCTGATCTCGCAGATCGTATTGACCGAGGGATTTCAAGTGACTTCAGCTGAAGAGCAGTTTCATTCCCGAAAGGATTCCTATGCTCTACCTTTTCAAGTCGCAAGCCGCTCAAGACCTCATCATGCTGGAGACGGATGCGAAAGCGGTCATGCAGCTTATCGGGAAGCCGATCAAAGGTTCTGGGATCATCATCCCAGAACAACTCCCTGATGCGATCGATCGTCTGCAGCGAGCCGTCGACGAGGACCGTATCAAGCGATCGAACGACACCGCGAAAGATATGTGTCCGGGCGACTCCCCGGACGAAAGTGATCCTAATATCTACCTCTCCCAGAAGTTGATACCTCTGCTGCAGATGCTTCATTTGGCGAAGGGGGAAGACAAGGCTGTGATCTGGACCGAAAGTGATGAACGGTGAAGCATTTACATCGGCAGATTTTCAACGCCAGGCTTCGCGGATCGCTGTGCAGCGGTTAGAGCAGCGCGTTCAGCTGGTCTGTGCGCCAGCAAGCACAGCGCTGCATCACGGCGCGTTCCGAAATCCAGGGGTCACAATGTCCCGGTGCGCTCAGGAGTACCATGGGTCCACTCAGGGGTGCGCTGGACGTGACACCGCCCCACACCGATTCGCTTGAATCGTCACTGGTGGCAGCGCCGCCCCTGGCGGGACAAGTCCTTTTCAGGAGCTGTCCCTTGTCAACCAGACGCACCAAATCGCCCATCGCCGGCCCAGGCGAACACGCCGAGCTGCTTCGGCAGGGGGCCAAGGCCGCGGCCCGCGGGGACGCCCGGACGACGAACCCGATGCTCGAAGCGGTCAACCAGCCCGATGCCACCGGCGAAAGCAACACCGTGTGGACGGAGCGTCGAGACGCATGGGATCGAGGTCACACCTCGCAACTCACGCCAGCCGGCGAGCCTGTGCGCAGCGTGAAGACCGCCGCCCCGCCACTAGAGCCACGAGATGAGGCCCTGTTCGGCGTCACCCGCGTGCTCACCTTTGCGGGCGCCGGCGGGTTGACGGAAGCCAGCGGGTTCTTCTTCGAGCGAGATGCCCGGCTATACCTCGTCACCAGCCGGCACGTACTGTTCGACACCGCCAGCGGGCACGCACCCGACCGAATCGAAATCAAGATGCACACCGATGCGCGCGACCTGACGCAGATGGCCCGCTTGTCGATCCTTCTGCACCGAGACGGTGTGGCAAACTGGCACCAGGCCAGCGACAGCGGTGGAGAGATCGACGTGGCCACCATCGAAATCGATCGGGACGAGATGCCGACGGGCTGCGTTTTGCAGCCATTCCAGCCGCAGCACTTGGTGTTGGGATTCGATCAATTCGATGTGGGCGACCGGCTGGCTATCCCGGGTTTTCCGCTCGGATTCTTCGACACCGTACACCACCTGCCGGTGGTGCGCCAAGCCAGCATCGCATCGTTCTATGGCATACGCTGCCAGGGGCAAGGCTTGTTCCTGACCGATGCCCGGATGCACCGTGGCAGCAGTGGCTCACCGGTGCTGGCGCGCCTGAAGGGCGATGGTGCCGGGCACCGTCGTTGGGGTCTGCTGGGCGTGCACTCCAGCCGCATGGACATGGCCACCCGCGACCTGGTGCAGGACGAATCACTGGGGCTGAACTGCGCCTGGTATGCCGATGTGTTGATGGCCTTGACGGCCGCTGACCTTTGAAACAACGCTCAGGGACTTACACAACCTTGCTGTACAGCAGGTTGTTCATGCCGAAGCTCGCTCTGTTTCTGTATCGACCCGGGTGTCTAGGAATCCCAGGTCGATTTAGGTGGCGGGCAGATATGACAGCCATGAGCAGAAGACGATTCACTACATCATGGGGCTCGAAGGCAACATCAGACCTCTGATCGCAGTGGCCTGGCCGCTTTCGGCGGTTTAGCAGTCGTTGAAAGAACATGGACGGACGTACTTTGTCAGCCTGGAGCAGACACCCGCAATACTCACCAAGTGGGGCGGTGTCCTTTGCTTCCCGGCAGCGCTGCCCTCAATCCCCCCGCTTCTTGTCGTTGTGCATGAACCGTCCAAACGCACGCGCCTCTTCTCTGGTCGTACCCTCCGGCAGATTTTCAGCCGGGCGATATGCTTGAGCGGTTCATCTCCCACATCATCCCCTGCCATGCCCCAAGACCCGCAAGCTGCCCCACTGCTGAAAGATCTGCTGAACGCCCAGGCGCTGGCCCGCATCGGCCGCGCGGCGGCGCAGGTGCACCCGGCGTTTGACCAGCGGGCCTATCTGGCCATGGCGTGCGAGGAACTGGACGCGCTTTCCATCATGCAGCGCATGAGCCGGGCAGCCGACAGCCTGCGCGCACACCTGCCGGCCGATTACCCCCGCGCGCTCAAGGCCGTGCGCCGCATGGCGCCGCTGCTGCCCGGCGGTTTTGCCGACATGGTGTTGCCCGAATTCGTGGGCCGGCATGGGCTGGATTACTTTGAACTCTCGCTGGAAGCGCTGCGCGAGCTCACGCCCTACAGCAGCGCCGAGTTTGCGCTGCGCCCCTACATTGCACAAAACCCCGACGCGGTGCTGGCCTTGGCCGCCCGCTGGGCCGAAGACGACAACGAACACGTGCGCCGCCTGGCGAGCGAGGGCACCCGCCCGCGCCTGCCCTGGGCCCGGCGCCTGCCCCTGCTAGTGGCCGAGCCGCAGCGCACACGCCCCATTCTGGACAAGCTGCAGGCTGACCCGAGCGACTACGTGCGCCGCTCGGTGGCCAACCACCTCAACGACATCAGCAAAGACCACCCCGACTGGGTGCTGGACCTGCTGGAAGGTTGGCCCACGCAGCAGCCCGAGACCAAGTGGATTGCCAAACACGCGCTGCGCAACCTCATCAAGGCCGGGCACCCGCGCGCGCTCAAACTGGTGGGTGCTACGCCTGATGCACAAGTGGCGCTGAAGTCGTTTGCCGTGGCCCCGGCCGCGCTGCGCCTGGGGCAAACGCTGCGGCTACACGCCACCCTGGTCTCTACGGCCAAGCAGCCGCAGCGGCTGGTGGTGGACTACGCCATCCACTACGTGAAGAAAAACGGCGACAGCAGCCGCAAAGTCTTCAAGCTGCGCACGCTGAGCCTGGACGGCGGTGCCGAACTGACGCTGGCCAAGGACCAGACCATCACCGACTTCACCACCCGCAAACACTACGCGGGGCGGCACCAGGTGGAGCTGCTGGTGAACGGCGCCACCGTGGCACAGGGAGATTTTGAGCTGAAGATGCCGCGATGAAAGGCGGCGCCGTCAGGCGCCCTGCTTGACCCGCGCGCCCGGCGTGATGGTGGGCGGTGCCGCATTCAGCGCCTCAATCGCAAACCCCGCCGCCTGCTTGTAGCGCGCCATGAACTCGTCACGCTCGGCCTTGGGGATGACGTCGTCGATGTTGTCGAACACGCCGCCGCAGCGCTCTTCCACCACACCCAGGATGGCAAAGGGGCCGGCACCACGGTTGCGCAGCACCAGGGCCGAGATGTCTTTGCACAGCTTCTGGTCGTAGGCCTGCAAGGCCTGCGCATTGACGCCGTGCTGCACCATGGCGGCGCCCAGCACGCGTGCATCCACAATGGCCTGGCTGGCGCCGGCCGAACCCACGGGGTACATCACGTGCGCGGCGTCGCCCAGCAGGGCCACGCGGCCGTCCACCCAGGTGGGCACGGGGTCGCGGTCGATCATGGGGTACTCAAACACCTCCTGCGCGCCGCGCAGCATGGCCGGCACGTCCAGCCAGTCGTAGTTCCAGCCTTCGAAGTGGTGGATGAACTCGTCCAGCTGCACGCGGCGGTTCCAGTCGCCCTGTGTCCAGCCACCCGAGTTGTCCACGGTGATCTCGGCAATCCAGTTCAACACCGACAGGCCGGTGGCCGGGTCCGGCGGGGTGAGCGGGTACACCACCACGCGGTGCCTGAGCGAGCCCACGCCCACAAAAGAGGCGCCGGTGCGCATGGCCTTGCCCGGCGTGGTACCGCGCCACATGATGGCACCGCCCCACTGGATGGGCGGCTGCGTGGGGTGCATCTGCGCACGCACGGCGGAGTGCAGGCCGTCAGCGGCAATGAGCAGCTTGCCCGGCACTTCGCGGCGTTCGCCGTTGCGTGTTTCCACCAGCGCCGTCACGCCCTGCGCGTCGTTGCGGTAGCCGGTGACGCGGCAACCGAGCTGCACCGCATCCGGCCCCAGGCGGCGCTGCACTTCGGCCAGCAGCAGCATCTGCAGCTTGCCGCGGTGCACCGCGTACTGCGGCCAATGGTAGCCGGCCAGCAGGCCGCGCGGCTCGGCGTAGACGTCGTTGCCATTGCGGCCCACCAGCGCCCATTCCTTGGCCTGGACGCCGATGGTGTCCAGCTGGTCGGCGCCCAGCCCCAGGTCGTACAGCTCGCGCACGGCGTTGGGCTGCAGGTTGATGCCCACGCCCAGGGGCGCCAGTTCGGGCACGGCCTCGAAAACTTTGCAGGGCACACCGATCTGGTGCAGGGTGAGGGCCGTGACCAGGCCGCCAATGCCGCCGCCGGCAATGAGCACCGGGGCGTGGGATTCGGGAGTGGGAGTCATGAAAGAGGTCGTCAAGTCGTCATGGCCAGCCTGGCCGTGGCCGGTGGCACTGATGGAAATGTAAGGCATCGGCAGCCCCATTTTCCCTCACGGCCCCGGTCGCCCCCTGCGGCCAGGAAGGACGTGCCCCGCGCCCTATCAGGCGGCAAGACCCGGTCCGCCCCGGAGCGTGCCCGCCGCCATGGGGAGCGACGGATGGGCACCCGGCCGCCAACGGCGGGGTTCTTGACGCTGCGGTCACCTTGACCCATGCTGGCGCGGGATAATTCCGTCCCCTCCTCCAACCTTGCGCACCCCGCTCCCAGTGCCTACCGCCACGGAATCACCTGCCTCGTCCCGACTTTTCGTCGGCTACCTGGCATTGACCCTGCTGATGGTCAGCCTGGCCTCCTGGCTGGCGGTGGATTTTGCGCGCGAGCGGGACCGCATCCTCGACCAGTCGGCCCGCCTGGCCGTGCACAAGAGCCAGCTGATCAGCCGCGCACTTGGTGACACGTTCCTGGCCGCCGACTACGTGCTGCGCGATCTGTTGAGCCGGGTTGACGTCGCCCGCGATCTGGCGCATTCGACGGTGGCCCCGGGCCGCGCCAGCAGCCTGAAGGTGCTGCTGCAGGACAAGGCAGCCACCGTTGCGGGTGTGAGCGAGATCGTGCTGCTGAACAAGGATTGCCGTTTCGCCGTCACGGCTTTTGCGCCACTGGAGGGCGCAGGGGACCCGCAGCCTTTCTGCTCGCAGGCAAGCGTCCCCTCGGGGCAGAGCGTACACATTCAGTATGTCTCGCGGGAGAAGTCGCTTGTGCAACGGCCCGTGCTGCTGATGTCCCGCATCATCGGCTCATCCGAAGGCCGTCTGCTGGGTGGGGCAACGGTGGGAATTGAGCTGGACTTTGCGCAGAAGTGGCTATCCGATCTGTCGATTGAGCCGAACGACTTCATGGCCATCGTGGATACCGACGGCGTCCTGCTGGCGCGCACACCCTACCTGCCGGAACTCATAGGCAGGCGGATTGCGGAACCTGATGGCCTGCGCGTGTTCGGCGGCGAGGAGAACACGGCCTCGCTGCTGAGCCATTCCGCCATAGACGGGCGTGAGCGCATCCTCGGCTTGAACCGGATGGACACGCTGCCTTTTGTGGCCATTGTCGGCATTGATACGGCCAGCGCACTGCAAGGCTGGAACTACCGCGCCACGCAGTTCGCCATCGGTTTTCTGGTCCTGCTCGCCATCTCGGTGTGGGCGCTGCGCGCGCACCTGGACGCGCTGGCGCAGCGCGAACACCTGCACCAGCTGGCCACCACCGACACGCTCACCGGCATTGCCAACCGGCACCACCTGCTGGAGGTGGCGGCACGCGAGTTCTCACGCGCCCAGCGCTACGAGCACCCGCTGTCGGTGCTGATGATCGATATCGATCGCTTCAAGAGCATCAATGACCGCTGGGGCCACGCCACCGGCGACCGGGTGATCCAGGAAATGGCGCGCCTGATGCAGGACGTTGCCCGCGACCCGGACGTGAGCGGCCGCCTGGGCGGTGAGGAATTCGTCGTGGTGTTGCCGGAGACGGATCTGCATGGGGCGCAAGTGGTCGCCGAGCGCCTGCGCTGCGCGGTGGAGACTTCCGAGCAGGTACAGGCCGACACCGGTGGCGCGCTGCGCTTCACCGTCAGCATCGGGGTGGCCACGCTGGACGTGGCGGACACGTCATTTCAGGCCGCGCTGGAGCGCGCCGATGCGGCGCTCTACCAGGCCAAGACCGGCGGGCGCAACCGCGTGGTGGCGGCCGAGCCGTTGCCGCCGACCTGACTCGCACCGGGGTCCGACGCGCCTGCAGCGCTACTGCACCAGCGCCACCGATTTCACCTGCGCCCAGACCGCATCGCCCGGTCTCAGGCACAGGGCATCTTGCGCCCGGCGCGTGATGCGTGCCAGCAGGAAGGTGGCGCCGCAGCGCACGCGCACCAGCACCTGTGAGGGATGGGCATCCGGCGTGATGGCGTCGATGACACAGGGGCAATGGTTCTGGATGCTGGTGTGCTGCGGCTCCGTGGTGGTGAGGCTGACGTCGCGCGCCAGCACCCGCAGGCGCACGCCTTGACCGACGGCCACGCCGCTGTCGCGCAGCCACAGCTCGCCGCCGTCAAAGGTCACGCGCGCCAGCTGCCACTGCGCGCTGCGCTCGGCCAGCGTGCCCTGCAGCAGCACCCCGGCGTCTTCGCCCACCACCACCGGGCTTTGGATGGACGCCAGCACCTCCTGCACCGCCCCGGCCGCGCGCACCTGCCCGCGCTCCAGCACCACCAGGTGGTCGGCCAGCCGGGCCAGTTCGTCGGCCGAATGGGTGACGTAGAGCATGGGAATGCTGAGCTCGTCGCGCAGCGTTTCCAGCCAGGGCAGGATTTCCTGGCGGCGCGCCAAGTCCAGCGCGGCCATGGGTTCGTCCAGCAGCAGCACCTTGGGCGCCGTGGCCAGGGCGCGGGCGATGGCCACGCGCTGGCGCTCACCGCCGGACAGTTGCCCGGCACGGCGTGTCAGCAGATGGCCGATGCCCAGCAGTTCGATGGCCTGCTGCAGGGTCTGCGCGGCCTGGGATGAGCGGGTGCGCTGCATGCCGTAGCGCAGATTGCCACGCACGTCCAGGTGCTCGAACAAGCTGGCTTCCTGGAACACATACCCCAAGGGTCGCTGATGGGTAGGCAGGAAGATGCCCGCCGCATCGTCCTGCCACACCTCGCCGGCCACCACCACGCGCGCGTTGTGCGCCCGCTCCAGGCCGGCCACGCAGCGCAGCACGCTGGTCTTGCCGGAACCGGAGGTACCGAACAGCACCGTGATGCCGCGTGCCGGCAAGTGCAGGTCCACGCTGAGCTCAAAATCCGCCCGCGGCAGGGTGAGCCGGACGTCGAAGGCATCCCCCGTGCGGTCGTGTGCGCGCAGCGTGCCGTCGCTCATGGCAGCACCCTCGCGTGGCTGCGGCGCAGCAGGGCCAGCGCCAACAGCACGACGAAACTGAACACCAGCATGCCGCCGGCCAGCCAGTGGGCCTGGGTGTACTCCATGGCTTCCACATGGCCGTAGATCTGGGTTGACACCACGCGCGTCACGCCCGGGATGTTGCCGCCGATCATGAGCACCACGCCGAACTCGCCCACGGTGTGCGCAAAGCTCAGGATGGCAGCGGTGAGCAGGCCCGGGCCGGCCTGCGGCAAGGCCACGGTGAAGAACGCGTCGAGCGGCGAGGCGCGCAGCGTGGCCGCCACCTCCATGGGCCGCGTGCCCATGGCTTCGAAGGCGTGTTGCAGCGGCTGCACGGCAAAGGGCAGTGAAAAGACGATGGAGCCGATCAGCAGGCCGGTAAAAGTGAAGGACAAAACGCCCCAGCCCAGCGCGTGCGTCAGCTGACCGAGCGGCCCGTTCGGCCCCATGGCCACCAAGAGGTAGAAGCCGAGCACGGAAGGCGGCAGCACCAGCGGCAGCGTAACCAGCGCGGTGACGGGCGCGCGCCAGCGCGAACCCGTACGCGCCAGCCACCACGCCAGCGGCGTGGCGATGATCAGCAGCAGCACGGTGGTCAGCGCGGCCAGCTTGGCGGTGAGCCAGATGGCTTGCAGGGCTTCAGGACTGAAGGGCATGGCAGCAAGTGTGCCTCAAGCCATGCGGCATCAGAGGTCGTAGCCGTAGGCGCGGATGATGCCGGCGGCCTTCGCACCGCGCAGGTACTGCAGCAAGGCGGCGGCCGCCGGATTGTCCTTGCCCTTGTTGAGCAGGATGGCGTCCTGCCGGATGGGGCTGTACAGACTGCCGGGCACCAGCCAGGCCGAGCCTTCTTTCAGCTTGCCGTCGGCCCACACCTGCGACAGCGCCACGAAACCCAGTTGGGCGTTGCCGGTGGCGACGAACTGGTAGGTCTGGGCGATGTTCTCGCCCTGTACGAGCTTCGGGCGCAGGGCGTCGAGCACGCCCAGTCTGGTCATCGCCTCGACCGCCGCCGCGCCGTAGGGCGCGAGCTTGGGATCGGCCAGGGCCAGACGTTCGAAGCGCGCCGCCTTCAGCACCTCGCCCCGGTCATCCACCAGGCCGGGCTGCTTGCTCCACAGCACGAGCTTGCCGATGGCGTAGGTGGTGCGGCTGCCGCCCTGCCCTTCCTTCTCCAGCCTGGCGGGGGTCTCGTCGTCAGCCGCCAGCAGCACGTCGAAGGGTGCGCCGTTCCTGATCTGCGCGTAGAACTTGCCAGTGGCGCCAAAAGACAACACGGCCTTGTGGCCGGTGTCGGCCTCGAACTGGGCGGCGATCCTCTGCATGGGCGCCGTGAAGTTGGCGGCCACGGCGACCGACACCTCGCCCGCCTGCGCCCCCGCCGCGGCCAGCAGCCCCACCCAAACCACCAGGGCCGACAAGCAACGTTTGATCATGGATACACCCCGCTATTCCACAAATGAATAACGAAACTTTAGCACGGAATCGGCAGCGCTATTCCAAGAATGAATAACGATCGGCTACCATCCACCCATGAACAAGAAAACCCTGCCGCTGGCTGAACTGCTGGGCTTCGAGGCCAGCGACAAACGCATCGACATCCTGCGCCGCATCGGGCAGACCGGCTCCATCTCGGAGGCGGCGCGCGGCGCCGGCGTGAGCTACAAGGCCGCCTGGCAGGCGCTGGAAACGCTGGCCAATCTGGCCGGCACCCCGCTGGTGGAAAAGGCCGTGGGCGGCAGCGGCGGCGGCGGCGCCGTGCTGACCGCCGCCGGCCAGCAGGTGCTGCAGGCCGCGCAGGCGCTGGCACAGGCACGTCAGCAGGTGCTGGCACAACTGCAGCAGGGCGACAGCACCGCCGCCACCGGGCGCGCGGCACTGGCATTGCGCACCAGCATGCGCAACCAGTTCCCGTGCACGGTGGGCCGGCTCACGCCGCAGCAGGGTCAGGTGCGCGTGCCGCTGCTGCTGGCCGACGGCAGCGCCCTGCATGCCCGCATCACGCGGGAGAGCGCACAGCTGCTGGCGCTTCGGCCCGGCCTGCCGGTGCTCGCGCTGTGCAAGGCGACGGCGGTGCATGTTGCCCAGCGCATCACTGCCGGCAATGCACGCAATGTGCTGCCCGGTGTGGTGACCCGCGCCTCGCGCGCCGCCGCCGGTGGCGAGGTGGCGCTGCGCCTGCCGTCCGGCATCCAGTTGATCGGTTTTGCGGCGGCCGGCCACGGCCTGCGCAGCGGCCAGACGGCCATGGCGTCGGTGGACGAGTCGGCGGTGGTGATCGCCGCCGCCGACTGACCCCTCAACCCTGCCAGTACTGCAGTACGTCGGCCGCGGTCTTGCGGTTGTCAGTGCTGAGGCTGCGCGTGGGCGTGCCGATGGACACCCAGCCCACCAGCGACTCGCCAGGGGCGCAGAAGGCCTGGGCGATCTGCGGCGCACGCGCCTTGTCGCCGCTGAGCATCTTGGCCGCGTAGCCGTGCGCATGCACGGCGTTGAGGAAGTTGGTCACGGCACCACCCACGCACATCCACTGCTCGTGGGCCGGCACCAGCGGGTGGCCGAGGTCGATGAGGGCGATCACCGCCACCGTCACCGGCGCCTTCAAGGCCCGCTCCCGCTCGATGGCCACACCGCCCTCATCCTTGCCTTTGGCGCGCGCATGCGCGGCAAACAGCTCGGCCAGTTGTTCGCGCGCGGCACCGCGCACCACGCTCAGACGCCAGGGCACCAGCTCGCCGTGGTCCGGCGCGCGCAGCGCCGCCGCCACCATGGTTTGCAGTTGGGCGTCACCGGGGCCGGGCTCGGCCAGGTGCTTGATGCCCAGCGAGTGACGGGTGAGCAGGTTATCAAGGGCTTGTTGGTTCATGGTCAGAACACCAGGGTGCGCCAGGATGGGTCGGCATTGCGCCCCATGAACTGCACCGAGCCGCCCAAGCCGTTGCACAAGGGGATGAGATCGTCGGCCTTCAGCCCGGCGGCATGCAGTGCCTGGCCGCAGGCATAGAGCCGGATGCCGAGTTCGCTGACCTGGGCGAGGTAGTCGCTTAAGGGGCGCTGCTCGGGGCCGAAACCCACCCGCACGCTGCCCGCCTGCGGCGTGAGCAGCTGCACGCTCTGCGCGGTGAAATACAGCTCCACCGCCATGTCCAGCGCGGCCGCGGCCTGCGCCATGACGAAGGGCGTGGCGACGCGCTCGGGGTTCTTCAGATCAGCCGACCAGAGCAGCACGGCGAGCGAACGGATGGAATCACTCATGCCGCACCATCCTCGGAAAAGTCCAGGTTCTCCAGCTGCATGCGCCGGGTGGCCGCCTCCGGCAAGGCGGCGCCATGGTGCAGCAGCGCCAGGTCGGCCTCCCAGTTCGTCGGCGTGAGGGTCACCAACCAACCGGCACCGTAAGGATCCTGCTCAATCGTCTCCGGCCGCTCCGCCAGCACCGGGTTGACCTCGCGCACGACGCCGGACACCGGCGTCTTGACGGTCACCACCGACTTGTTGAGTTCCACCACCGCCACCGTCTGCCCCTGCGCCAGCTCGGTTTCGGGCGGCTTGGGTCGGCACATGAAGAAGTTGCCGCTGATGCGCACACCAAAGGCCGTGATGCCGATCTGCACCAACCCGCTGTCGAGCCGGCGGGCCCACATGTCACGCTCCAGCCAGTAATACAGCTCGTCCGGATAGTCGAAACCGAGAAGTTTCATAAGACAGTCTCAACCTGTAGACCCGGCCAGCGCAGCGTCCGCCGGGCCAGCACGATAGGGTGGATTGCGTCGCGAGCGCCCGCAGGTTGGGCCGAGGCGCACAGCCGTACCCATGTACGGCGAGCACCGCAGGCCCGAGATGCGGGCGCGCAGCAGCAAGACGCCCTATCGTGGCGGAAGGAAGCAGGAGTCGAACCTACCCGGCGACGCATGGCGCCACCCACTGGGTTTGAAGCCCAGCCGCCCCACCAGGAGCGTGTTCCTTCCATGTTCTTCATGCCGACACCTCGTCGCGTGGAAACAGCGGGGTGCTGGGTCGCAGCAAGTGTATGTCACCGACACGGCGCAGGTAGCCGATGCGGTCGAAAAATTCCAGGATCTGGATCGCGCGCTTGCGCCCCAGGTCGGTGGCGTCGCGGAAAGTGGCCGCGGTGATCTCGCCGTCCCGCGCTTCAATGTCACGCGCCAGCTGCGCCAGCTCGTGCACCACCTTCGGGTGGTAATACAGATCCTTGACGATCTGGAACACCTCGCCGCTCTTGGCCAGGCGCGCCAGCACGCTGCGCACCTGCGCCTCGGGCAAGCGCGCCGTGCCGGCGATGTCGCGCACCCACGGCGGGTCAAAGCGGCCCTGCTGCAGCATGGGCAGCGCGCGCTGGGCCACGATGCGGTCGGCTTCGCGCAGCTGCTCACCATGGGCCGGCAGATGGATGAAGCCGTTGCGGCGGCTGACCTTGCCTTGCACCACCAGGTGCTCCAGCAGATGCGCCCACAGCACCTCCGGCATGCGCGGCGCGGCCAGACGGCGCGCACGCCGGGTGTCGGGACCCAGGTCTTCCGGCAGCCTGGCATGGAAGTCCTTCAGCATGGCGAGCACGGCACCTTCGCTCTTGGCCAACTGCTCGGCGGCCACCAGCCACTGCTGCCGCGCGTCGTACACGATGCCGGGCAGCACGGCGGCGTCGGCCGGGTCGAAAGGCCACTGCAGGTAGCCGCTGTGGCGCAGCCAGTCAGCCCCGTTGAGACCGAAGGGCGCGTTGGCCAAGGCCCCCAGCAGGCGGCGCGCTGGATCAGCATCACGCTGGCTGTGCAGGTAAGCCAGGCGCTCGGGCGTCTGGCGGTAGCGCGCCAGACCTTGCGGGTCCAGCACGCTGCCGCCGGCCACGGTGCGCGTGGCCGAGGCATCGCGCAACACGAAGCGCTCGCCCCACCACAGATGCACCGGCTGCTGCACCACCAGCTGCGCGGGCGCGGCTTCGCCCGGCGCAATGCTCGGCTGGCCCAGCACCGCCACGGTGGCCATCACGTCCTGCGTGCCGGCGTGCAGGTGCACCAACGTGCCGGAGCGGAACACCTTGTCTTCGGTGGGCGAAATCTGCAACCAGACATCGAGCCGCTGCGAGCCCTGTGCAATGGCCGGGTCACACAGCGTCATGCCCCGCTCCACCCGGCTACGCTCCAGCCCTACCAGACCGATGGCACAGCGCATGCCGGCCTGCGCCGTCTGCAGGCTCTGGTTGTGGCTGTGCAGGCTGCGCACGCGGTAGGTGGTGGCCGGGTCGTGCGCCAGGCACACGTTGTCGCCCACCGCCACCTGCCCGGCGCCGATGCTGCCGGCCACCACGGTGCCGATGCCGTCCAGCGTGAAGACCCGGTCCAGCCCCATGCGCAGGCCCATGCCCTGCACTGCCCGCCCTGGCAGGCTACGTGCAGCGGCCATCAGATGGTCCTTGAGTTCGGCCATGCCGTCGCCGCGGTGCGCCGAGACCGCTAACACCGGGTAGTCATTCAGGCCATGGGCATCGAGCAGCGTACGCACCTGGGCACGGCGCAGGTCGACGTCTTCAGCACTGCTGCGATCGATCTTGGTGATGACCGCCGCGCCATGGGTGATGCCCAGCAGCGAGAGGATGGTAACGTGTTCGACAGTCTGCGGCATCACACCGTCGTCAGCCGCTATCAAAACAAGAGCAAAATCAATGCCGCTGGCGCCCGCCACCATGGTGCGCACCAGCTTCTCGTGGCCGGGGACGTCGACAAACGAAATCGTCTGCCCATCCGGCCCGGGCATGCTGGCATAACCCAGCTCGATGGTGATGCCGCGCTTCTTCTCTTCCGGCAGACGGTCGGCATTGACGCCCGTGAGCGCCTGCACCAGCGCGGTCTTGCCGTGGTCGATGTGGCCTGCGGTACCGATGATCATCTTGTGCGATCCGGAAAGTCCTGCAACGGTGCGGAACTCAGCCGAACATCTCCTCGAACATGTGGCCCGCCCACTTGAAGTTCTCGTTGACCAGCTCGGCACGACGGTCGTTGTCGTCGATCTGGACCTGCTCGATCACGCCCTGCGCATTGAGCGTGTAGTCGAACTGGACGCTGATGGCCTCGCGCGGGCTGCCGTTGACCATCATGTAGCAGAGGTTGTCGGGCAACTGTCCCTTGGGCTCCCGTCCGGCCAGGCGCTCGGCGATGTAGGCGGCCACGATGCGGCCATGTCGGTTGGCCACGTGGCCGCTCTTGGGGTAATAGAGGAACTTGGGCGCGACGATGCCCACGGCGTCGCCGATCACGTAGACGCGGTCGTCGCTGCGCAGGTGCAGACGCACCGGGTCGACGTCGGCCCAGCCGCTGGGCTTGCCCTCGGCGTTGCGGCCCACGGCGCCGGCCTTCCAGGCGATGTCGCCCGCCTGATGCGGCGACATGAGCACGGCGTGGTCGAACTTCATGTCGCCGGCGCTGGTGCGGATGCGCTGGTTGAAGGGGTCCACCTCCTGGATGTGCGCATTGGGCACGTAGGTGATGTAGTCCTTGTAGAGCTCATTGAAGGCCGCCATGAAACCCGGGCCGATGGGCATGACGCGCGGCTTGTGGTCGAGGATGGTGACCTTGGCCTTGATCTTGTTGGTCTTGAAGTACCACGCAATCATGCAGGCGCGTTCGTAGGGCGACGGCGGGCAGCGCTGCGGCGGCGGCGGCAAGGTCATGACCCAGTCGCCCCCCTTGAAGCTGTGCAGCGCGCGCTTGAGCGTGAAGTGCTCCGCGTTCGGTACGTAGGCCGCGGGGAAGCGGGCGCGCGTTGCATCGGCCGCGCGGCGGTCGTTGCCAAACCAGGCCTCGTAGTTGTAGCGGATGCCGGGCGCCAGCACGAGGTAGTCGTAGTCCAGCACACCCTGGCTGGTGACCACGCGGCGCGCGGCGCGATCCACCTCCAGAACCTCGCACTGGATGAAGCGGTAGCCGTGTTTCTCGGACACGCGCAGGTAATCGTAGGTGATGTACTGCGTGTCCACAATGTCGACCAGCCACTTGTTGCTCAGCGGACAGGAGAAGAACACCGGGTTGCGTTCCAGCAGCACCACCTCGGCCTGGGGGGCGTGCTGGCGCAACCAGCGCGCTGTGGACAGGCCACCCCAGCCGCCGCCAGCGATGACGATGCGCGGCGCCTTGCCCTTGGGCAGGAGCGTCTGGGTGCTGCTGCCCACCAGCAGGGGCAAGGGCACGCCCGAGGTCGTGGGCATCGAGGTGGCGCAGCCCGTGAGCAGCGCCCCCGAGGCGGCGGCAAGGAAATGGCGGCGATCAATGGTCATGGAGTCTCCCTTCGTCTTGATGGTCAGGCCAGCGCGGCCTGGAGTTGCGGCAAGAGGGCCAGCACGGGCGCTGCGTCGTCGAGGCAGCGGCAGTCGAGCAGCAGGCGGTCGTCGTCGATGCGGCCGATGAGGGGCACCGGCAATTCACGCAGCGCAGTGGCCAAGGTTTCCAGCGCGGTGCCCGCGCCGCGCTTGCCGGACAGCACGGGGGCAATGGCCAGACCGGCCGAAGGCAGCCGGTCCACCGGCAAGGAGCCGGAACCGATCTGGCTGCTGAGCGCCACCGCCTCTACCGTGTAGCGCGGCGCCACCGCCTCGCGCAAAGGACCCAGCAGGCTGTGGGCCATGGCATGGACGTCGGCCTGCGGGCGCGTGAGCCAACGGAGCGTGGGCAACTGCTCGGCCAGGCGGTCGGGCTGAAGATAGAGCGTGAGCGTGGCCTCCAGCGCCGCCAGTGGCAGTTTGGACAGGCGCAGTGCGCGCTTCATCGGGAACTTGCGGATGCGGCTGACGGCCGCCTTGCTGCCGACGATCAGGCCGGCCTGCGGGCCGCCCAGCAGCTTGTCGCCCGAGAAGGTGACGACGTCGCAGCCAGCGGCCAGCATCTCCTGCGGCGTGGGTTCCTTGGGCAGGCCGTACTTGCCCATGTCGATCAGCGAACCGCTGCCGAGATCCGTGGCCAGCAGCACACCCTTGGCTTTCGCCAGAGGCGCCAGTTCGGCCTCGGAGACAGCCGAGGTAAAACCCTGCACCGCGTAGTTGCTGGTGTGCACCTTCATCAGCAGCGCGGTGGCAGGGTTGATGGCGCGCTCATAGTCAGCCAGGTGGGTGCGGTTGGTGGTGCCCACCTCGACCATCTTCGCGCCGGCGCTGGCCATGACGTCGGGCATACGGAAAGCGCCACCGATCTCGACCAGCTCACCGCGCGAGACCACCACCTCCTTGTCGCGCGCCAGCGCGGCAATGGTCAGCAGCACGGCAGCGGCATTGTTGTTGACGACCGTGGCGGCCTCGGCGCCGGTGATCTCGCACAACAGGCCTTCGACAATGCTGTCGCGGTCGCCCCGGCTGCCGCTGGCCAAGTCGTACTCCAGGTTGTTGGGGCCAGCCATCATGGCCGCGATGTGCTCGATGGCGGCCTGCGGCAGCACGGCGCGGCCGAGGTTGGTGTGGATCACCGTGCCGGTGAGGTTGATGACGCGCTTCATGCGCGGCGCCAGTCGTTGGGCACAGCGACCGGCCAGCACCTGGGCCAGGCCAGCCTCGTCCAGCGCGCAGGCCGGCGTCTCGCCAGCCAGCAACTGCTGGCGCAGCTCACCGAGCAAAGCGCGCGCCTGCTCGGTCACCAGCGCGGCGCCGAACTGCGCTACCAGCGCCGGGCTGTGGTTGAGGAGTCGGTCAACGGAAGGGAGCTTGCTGAGCATCGCCTTCGGACCATGAACCATGGATCCGTCGGGCGATGTCATTACGGCGCTCCGGCGTGACTGTGTTCAGGCGCCTGGGCCTCGTCGCCCGGCTCGCCCCACAGCAGCATGTAGTTGACGCCGTGGCGCACCTTGCCGGTCTCGCTCACCAGCAGGTCAAGCGCCACCGTGGCCAGGTCGTCGGCCACTGGGTCGACATGGGCGTCCTTGCCCATGTCGACGATCTTCAGGTAATGGCCGCATTCGCCACAACACTCGGCGCGCACCGCACCCTTGGGTACCGCCAGGGTAGGTTGTTCGGCGCCCTCGGCGGCCTCCAGTTCCTGGTAGGTGATGTCCTTGGTGTTTTCGCAATGGCTGCACTTGATGCGCACCATGTGCCATTCGGTCTGGCAGAGCGAACAGTGCAGGTAGCGCGAACCTGCTTCTTCAGCGCCGATGCGCGCCACGCTGGCCACCGGCTGGCCGCCACAGCAGGGGCAGACCCGGGCGTTGTCGATGGGGCCGAACGCGAGGTCTGGATAGGCGCCCTGCACGCGCGACACCAGGCGCGTCCAGTAGACCTGCAAGGCAGCACCAATCAGGGGCGCACTGGCCATGTCCAGCCCGAGCATGATGCCCGCCAGCAGGCGCTCGGCCTGCTGTTGCAACTGTTCAGGCGTTGCCGCCTGCAGGCCGGCCAGCACCTCGGCCGCCGGCCCCTGGACGCGCGGCTGGAGCTGGGCCAGAACTTCCTGCAGGTCCTCGCGCCATTCCTCGTTGAGCGACCAATGCGGGAACTCCAGCGGCGCCACACCGGAGCGCGCCGCGTCGCCGAGGAGTTCCTGCGACGGCAAGGCCACGCTGCGCGGGGCATTCAACACGGTGTGCTGGGCATCGGCCAGGTCCGCCATGAAGATCAGGAAGTCGCGCATCGGGTGGCCGGCCGCCAGCTGGCGCAGGCGCAAGGCGCGGTCACGGAAAACGAAAGCCAGATCGGCAAACTTGAGATGCGCCGCCTCACCGACGTTGCGGGTGGCGATCTCTTCCGGGCTGAGGAACTGGACGGTGCTGGAGGTAGTCATCAAATATCGATCAGAAAGAAAATGGGTGGCACAGACGCCGTGCCACCCATCATTGCTTCAGAGAGGCGCACCGTTTTACTTGCGCGTCATCTCCTCGTACCACAGCGGGTGGTTCATCTTCGCCCAGCCGGGGGACACGGTACCACGGGTCATGGCGCGCGTGGTGCCCTTGACCCAGATCGCCGCATAGACATGGACGATCACGGTCAGCACCAGCACCACGGCCGAGAAGGCATGCAGCAACACCCCGATGCGCCGCGCCCAGATCGGGAAGTCCGGAAACCAGGCGTGCCAGAACAGGATGCCCGTCAGCAGCAGGACCAGCAGGCTGCCGGTCATGAGCCAGAACACGACCTTCTGGCCGGCGTTGTACTTGCCCACCGGCGGCATGCCGGCCTTGTTGCCCTTGAGCATCTCGCCGGCCTTGGCCATCCAGGCCTTGTCCTGCGGGTTGATGACGTTCTCGCGCCAGAGCCGCACGTACATGCCGAGGAAGCACAGGAACATCAACACCCCCAGATAGGGGTGCAGGATGCGGCTCCAGGTGCCGCCGCCAAACAGGCTGGAGAGGAAGAACAGGGACGGATGGAAAAACGCCAGGCCGGACAGGCCCGCCGCAAAGAACAGCAGGGCGATGGCCCAGTGGTTCATGCGGGTGTTGTCGTCGTAGCGCTGAAGTTCAGTGGTGGTTTTCATCATGATCTCCTCAGGCGCTTTCCTTCTCGTCTTCTTTCTCTTCGACCGGACCGACCTTCATGTAGTGGAAGAATCCACCCACGACGGCGCCGATCATGGCGAACACGGCCAGCGGCTTGAGCGTGCCTTTCCAGAGCGAGACCAGCGGGCTGATGCTCGGATCGTTGGGCAGGCCGGCGTACTTCTCGGGCGTGTCGGCATGCTTGAGCACGTACATGACGTGCGTACCGCCGACGCCGGCCGGGTTGTACAGCCCCGCATTCTGGAAACCGCGCTCCTTGAGTTCACCGGCGCGCTTGTTGCCGTAGGACACCATGTCTTCCTTCTTGCCGAAGACGATGGCACCGGTCGGGCAGGTCTTCACGCAGGCCGGCTCCAGGCCCACCGACACGCGGTCGGAACACAGCGTGCACTTGTAGGCCTTGTTGTCCTTCTTCGAGATCCGGGGGATATCGAAGGGACAGCCGGTGACGCAGTTGCCGCAGCCGATGCAGTTCTCCTGCTTGAAGTCGACGATGCCGTTGGCGTACTGGATGATGGCGCCGGGCGACGGGCAGGCCTTGAGGCAGCCCGGGTCGGCACAGTGCATGCAGCCGTCCTTGCGGATCAGCCACTCCATCGTGCCCTTGGCAGCGTCCTCCACCTCGGTGAAGCGCATCAGCGTCCAGGACTTGTCAGTCAGGTCCGACGGGTTGTCGTAGACGCCGACGTTGGTGCCGATGTCGTCCGACAGTTCGTTCCACTGACTGCACGCGACCTGGCAGGCCTTGCAGCCGATGCATTTGGATTCGTCGATCAGCTTGGCCACCTCCACACCCTGCCGCACGGACGGCGACGGGGTGGTGGTGGCGGAGCGCGCAACGATGTCAAGTGATGATTGCATGGTCATGTCAGTCCCCTCACGCTTTCTCGATGTTCACCAGGAACGCCTTGAATTCGGGCGTCTGGGAATTCGCGTCCCCCACGAATGGAGTGAGCGTGTTGGACAGATGGCCGGTATTGGCAACACCAATGAAGCCCCAATGGATCGGAATGCCGACCGTGTGGACCTTCTTGCCGTTGCAATCCAGCCCCTTGATGCGCTTGGTCACGACCACGGTGGCCTTGATCTCGCCGCGGTTGGACTTGACCTTGACCATGTCACCGTTCTTGAGCCCCTTGTCCTTCGCCAGCTCCTCGCCGATCTCGACAAACTGTGACGGCTGGGTCACGGCGTTGATCTTCGAGTTCTTGGTCCAGTAGTGGAAGTGCTCGGTCAGGCGATAGGTCGTGGCCGCGTACGGGAACTCCTTGGAGGTACCGAACTGCTCCATGTCACCCTTGTAGACCCGCGCCGCCGGATTGCTCACGGCCTTGGGGTTGGTGTTCATGAGGTTGGCACTCACCGGGGTCTCGAACGGTTCGTAGTGCTCAGGCAGCGGACCTTCGGCCATGAGGCCGACGGCAAACAGACGGGCTGTGCCTTCGGGCGTCATGATGAAGGGACCGGCACCGCTGTCGGGGCCAAGGGCCGGCGCGATGTCCGGCACGTCAGAGCCCGCCCAGGCCGCACCGTTCCAGGCAATCTGGCGCCGCTTCGGGTCCCACGGTTTGCCGTCCGGCGACGCCGAGGCGCGGTTGTACAGGATGCGCCGGTTCGCTGGCCACGCGAAGCCCCAGTTCTGGTACACGCCCAGACCCGAGGGGTCGGAGGTGTCGCGGCGTGCCGAGTTGTTGCCGGCCTGCGACCAGACACCGGAGTAGATCCAGTTGCCGCAGGCGGTAGAACCATCGTCGCGCAGCAGACCAAAGCCCGGCAACTGCTCGCCTGCCTTGACCAGCACCTTGGGCGGCTCCTTCGGGTTCTTCGGATCGGGCGGCGACAGGACATCGGCCAGGGCACGGCCGTTGATCTCGCGCAGCACCTCTTCCGGCGCCGGGTTGGTCGGGTTGCTGTAGGCCCAGGTCAGCGCCTTGATGGGCTCGGGGAAGGCACCGCCTTCCTTGGCGTACATCTCGCGCAGCTTCATGAACAGGCTGGCCATGATCTCGCGGTCGGTCTTGGCTTCGCCCGGGGGGTCGATGGCCTTGCCGTGCCACTGGATCACGCGGCCGGAGCTGGTGAAGGTGCCCGGGTCTTCCGCAAAGCAGGATGCCGGCAGGCGGAACACCTCGGTCTGGATCTTCTCCGACTCGACGTTGTTGTACTCACCGAAGTTCTTCCAGAACTCGGCCGTCTCGGTCTGCAGCGGATCCATGATGACCAGGTACTTCAGCTTGGCCAGCGCCGTACCCAGCTTCTTCTTGTTGGGCACCGCCGCAATCGGGTTGAAGCCCTGACAGATGAAGCCGTTCATCTTGCCCTGGAACATGCGCTCGAACATGGCCAACACGTCGTACGCACCGTCCCGCTTGGGCAGCCAGTCGTAGGCGAAGTCGTTGTCCTTGTTGGCCGCATCGCCGAACCAGGCCTTGCGCTGACTGACCGACCACTTCGGGAAGTTGGCCGGGAAGTTCATCGACCCCGGACGCAGCGGCTTCGGCGTGCGCGTCTCCAGGTACTTGGCATGGGTGTCGTCGGCATCCGTCGGCGCGCTCAGGTAGCCCGGCAGCACTTCTGCGTAGGCGCACTGGTCGGTGATGCCCTGCACGTTGGCGTGCCCGCGCAGCGCATTGACGCCGCCACCGGCACGGCCCATGTTGCCCAGCAGCAGCTGGATCATGGCCATGGCACGGATGTTCTGCGAACCCACCGAGTGCTGGGTCCAGCCCAGGGCGTACAGGATGGTCATCGCGCGGTCCGGCGTGCTGGTGCTGGCGATCATCTCGGCCACCTTCAGGAAGGCATCCTTCGGCGTACCGCAGATCTTGGTCACCATCTCCGGGGTGTAGCGCGCGTAGTGCTGCTTCATCAACTGCCAGACGCAGTTGGGCGCCTGCATGGTGTCGTCGACTTCGACGTAACCATCCTTGCCCTTGACGTACTGCCAGGTCGACTTGTCGGCATAGGTGCGCTTGGCTTCGTCGTAGCCGGCGAACAGGCCGTTGTCGAACTTGAAGTCCGGGTTGATGAGGTAGGTGGCATTGGTGTACGCCTTCACGTACTCCATGTGCACCTTGTTGTTGCTCAGCATGTAGTTGATCACGCCGGCCAGGAACGCAATGTCGGTTCCGACGCGGATCGGGGCGTAGTAGTCCGCCACCGCCGCCGAGCGCGTGAAGCGGGGGTCCACGACCACCAGCTTGGCCTTGCGCTGCTGCATGGCTTCGGTCACCCACTTGAAGCCGCAGGGGTGCGCTTCAGCGGCATTGCCGCCCATGATGAGGACTAGGTCAGCATTCTTGATATCGTTCCAGGAGTTGGTCATCGCTCCTCTGCCGAAAGTCGGGCCCAGACTGGACACCGTCGGCGCGTGTCATATTCGTGCCTGGGTATCGAGGGTGACCACCCCCATGGCACGCAACATCTTGACGGAGAGATAGCCAGCTTCATTGCTGGAGGCGCTGGAGATCAGGAAACCGGTCGTGTTCCAGCGATTGACCGTGACGCCCTTGTCGTTCTTGGCCACGAAGTTCTTGTCGCGATCGGCCTTGATGTGCTTGGCGATACGCGTCAGCGCGTCATCCCAGGAGATGCGCTTCCATTCCTTGCTGCCCGGCTCGCGCACCTCGGGGTACTTGAGGCGATTCGGGCTGTTGATCATGTCGGCCAGGCCGGCGCCCTTCGGGCACAGCGTGCCGCGGTTGACCGGATGATCCGGGTCTCCTTCAACGTGCACCAGGGCCGGCTTGTTGTTCTTGGCCGTGTCACCCAGGGTGTACATGATGACGCCGCAGCTGACCGAGCAATACGGGCAGGTGCTGCGCGTCTCGGTGGTCCGAGACAGCTTGAAGTTGCGGGTCTGGGCCAGCGCCGCCGTCGGCGAAAAACCCATCGCGACCAGACTGGATGCGACCAGCCCTGCGCTGCTAACCCGGAAGAAATGCCTCCGGTTCATGTCCATAGATCGACTCCTTTGTAGAGCTCGCACTGGCGCACCATAGCGCCAGCGCAGGCGTAGCAAAATCATTCTAGGAATGCCCCTGTTGGCAACGCATAAGCGTTAACCCGTAGGTCTGTCGGTCTTGAGTTAACAGTGAATAAGCAAGTGACAATATGTCGCGTTGTCGGCACTGGCTCGAAAAAAGTTTTGCGACAAGTTGTCGCACATCGACCACCAGGCTGACGAAATAATTTTTTTTGGAAGAACAGCGGTGATGGCGCCCGCGCTGTGGCGCGCGGCACGAAATCAGCGCTCGGCAGCGGCGACCACACGATTGCGGCCGCCCTCTTTTGCCTCGTACAGCGCCTTGTCGGCGCGAGCGATCATGTCGGCTGCCAGACCATCTGCCTCGCCGTCATCGTTCGATGCGCGCAGCATCGACACACCGATGGACACCGTCACCCGGATCTGCGCCTGGCCGGCCGCCGGGATGCTCTGTGCCGCCACGATGCGGCGGATGCGCTCGGCAATCTCCACGCCCACCGCCTGCGGGGTGGCCGGCAGCAGCACGACAAACTCCTCACCGCCGTAGCGCGCGACGACGTCGCTGCCGCGCAGCTGCACCTTGATCAGCTTGGCCACATAACGCAGCACCTCGTCGCCGGCCTGATGACCCAGCGTGTCGTTGAGCTGCTTGAAGCGGTCCACGTCGAGGAACATGCATACCAGCGGCTCGGCGCTGCGACGCGCCGCAATCACCGCCTCCAGGCAACGCGACTCGAAGTAACGGCGGTTGTGTACGCCGGTCAGCACATCGGTCAGCCCGGCGAGCTTGAGGCGCTCCGTGGCCAGTGCGCTGTCGAGGCACACGGCCACCAGCGCGGCCAGGCGCTCCAGGAAGTCCGTGCTGTTGCCGGGCACGAAACGCTGCGAATCGCGACTGCCCAGGTTCAGGCTGCCGATGTAGCGCCCATGGTGCAGCAACGGCAACAGTGCCACCGACGCCAGCTTGGCCGACACCTCCTCGAACAGGAAGTCGTGGTCGCCGTAGGCGGCGAGCTGCGGCCGGGCGGTGCCGCCATAGATCGTCTGCAAGGGCTGTTCACTGTCGAGGAAGTGCAGGCCGTCGACACCCGGCCCGACCTGGCCCAGGATGCGCCCCACCTCGTACTCCGGGTCCAGCAGCGCCAACGTCACCGCATCCAGATCGAACAGGACCTTGTAGTCCACCAACAGGGTATTGACGAGTGCCGCCAACGACGGGGCAGCAATGACGCGGCGTTCCAGTTCGTCGAAACGGCGCATCTTCTCCTGGTTCAGGCGTGCCTCGCGCAGCATGGCGTCGAGCTGGGCACGCAGGCGCTGGTTCTCGGCCTGCAGGGTGGCGATGCGAAGGGCACTGCCGGCCGCGTGCTCGGTCGTTTTGCTCAAGCGCCTGCTCCCTGCCGGCATGTGGTGATCGCCATGCCGTAATGGTAGCGCCCCGCGCCGCTGCGCAGACGGTTCAGAGCGCGCAGGAGCGGAAACCGCTGAAAATGTCGTCGCGCTGAGGCAGGTAGTAGTTGCGGTATTTGGGCGACTTCAGGCGCGCACGGGTGGCGAACGAGGCGCCGCGCAGCACCTTGTGGGTGCCGAACCAGGGTTCGGAGTAGTCGCGGTAGGGGTCGGCGCTGAAGCCGGGGTAACCCTGGAAGCTTGATGCGGTCCATTCCCACACGTCACCCCAGCGGAAACCACGTCGGGCGGCCACGTGGGCCGCCAACTCCCACTCCACCTCGGTCGGCAACCGGCGGCCGGCCCAGCGGCACCAGGCATCGGCTTCCCACCAGCTCAAGTGCATGGCGGGCTGGTCGCCGGCACGGCGCTGAGCCTGGCCGAACAGGGTCTGCAGCACGCCGCCCTGCCCGCCGCCGCGCGCCACGCCGATCTGCTCCACATGGCGCGGGGCGCGCCGGCCCTCCTGCCGCGCCAGGGCATGCAGCCAGTCCCAGCCGGCCGGCAGCCAGAACTCGGGGCGGTCGTAGCCGCCATCGGCAACGAATTCGGCGTACTGCGCCCAGCTGACGGGCTGGGCGTCGATCTCGAGCTCCGGCACTGCCACCTCGTGCGCCGGACGCTCGTTGTCGAAGGTGAAGCCCCGTCCGCTGTCGAGCCCAAGTTGCCAGCGCGTGGCCGGCAGCCACAGCGGCTCGCGCGGCACACCGGAGGTTGGTAGCGTCGCCTTCAGCGGCAGGCCCAGCGTCTGCGCCATGTAGATGAAGGCCTCGCCGTGCATGTCTTCGTGGAACAGGCTCAGGCGGTAGAAATAGAGCGCGTCGTCCTCGTCCGGCGTCTTGGCCAGCAGGTCGAGGGTAGCTTCCAGCGTGTTCAACAGGTACGCCTTGATGTCCGCCGGCGAGCGTGGCCCGAGGAACCAGCGGTGATCGTGCGGCACGCGCGAGGAGTCCCACCAGCTGTCAGCCTGCGGCAACTGCGATGCCAGCGGTGCGGCCGTGGGGTCGCAGCGCATGCCCTGGTGGCGCTGCAGGTTGCGGCCGATCCAGCGCTCTTGGAACCAGCCGATGTGGCCAAGCTCCCACAGCGGCGGGTTGAGTTCCGGCAAGCGCGGCACGGCGTAGCCCTGCTCGGCCAGGGCGGCCTCGTAGACCGAAAACAGATGCAGGGTGTGGTTGCGCGCATCCATCAGGGCCAGCCCGAGCAGCTCGCGCCCGGCGCGGCGCAGGTCGGCCGTGTCCAGCGAGAAGGTCGAGGCTATCGAGTCGAAGGCCATGGCCCATTATGGGCAGCGCGTGCGGCGCTGTCGACCCGTCGCCGGGCAGACCCCCTACGTAGTTACACCACCGTAGAAACACTGAAGCCGGGATCGGGTACCAGCCATGACTGGGCCAGTAAAATCCGAGGATTTGCCCGCCGCGACCGGACTGGCGCCCTCACCCGGGGTCCCGTCATGCCAAGCGGATACCGGACCACCCCTTCTGGAGTAACCATGCAGGCCTTACTGACCTTATCGAAGCTGATGGATGGGCTGAGCACCCGTCTTGGCAAGCTCACCATGTGGCTGATCCTGGCCACCACGCTCATCAGTGCCGGCAATGCCATCGTGCGCAAGGCCTTCGGCACCAGTTCCAACGCCCTGCTGGAAATCCAGTGGTACCTGTTTGCCGGTGTCTTCATGCTCGGCGCCGGTTACGGTTTCCTGAAGAACTCTCATGTGCGCATCGACTTCATATCCTCGCGACTGTCGCCGCGCACGCGCAACTGGATCGACGTGATCGGCATCGTCGTGGTGCTGGTGCCCTTCTGCCTGATCTCCATCAACCTGGGCTGGCCGCTCTTCACCCAAGCCCTGGCCTCAGGCGAAATGTCGCAGAACGCCGGCGGCCTGATCCGCTGGCCGGTCTACGCCCTGATCCCGTTGGGCTTTGGATTGCTCATGTTGCAGGGTCTGTCGGAGTTGCTCAAGCGCGCCCTGTTCCTGATGAACCTCGGGCCGGACAGCCTGTCGGATGCCGAGCACAAGAGCGACGAACAAAAGCACCTCGAAGAGCTCGAAGCCGAGGCCGAGCGCAAACTGGCCGGAGACAAGTAAATGGAATTTCTCGCACAACAGTTCGTGCCGATCATGTTCGCGGGCCTGCTGGTCCTGCTGCTGACCGGCTTTCCCGTTGCCTTCGCACTGGCCGCTACCGGCCTGGGCTTCGGCTTCATCGGCATGGAGATCGGCCTGTTCCCGGCCACGCTGTTCCAGGCCCTGCCGCTGCGCATCTTCGGCATCATGCAGAACGACACGCTGCTGGCCATCCCCTTCTTCACTTTCATGGGCATCATCCTGGAGCGCTCGGGCATGGCCGAAGACCTGCTGGAGACGGTGGGCCAGGTGTTCGGCCCGCTGCGCGGCGGTCTGGCCATCGCCGTGATCCTGGTCGGCGCCCTGCTGGCCGCCACCACCGGCGTGGTAGCCGCAGCCGTGATCTCCATGGGTCTGATCTCGCTGCCCATCATGCTGCGTTACGGCTACAGCCGCACCGTGGCCATGGGCGCCATCACCGCATCGGGCACGCTGGCGCAGGCCATCCCGCCCTCGCTGGTGCTGATCGTGCTGGCCGACCAGCTCGGCCGTTCGGTGGGTGACATGTATGCCGGCGCGCTGATTCCGGGCCTGCTGCTGGTGGGCTGCTACATCCTGTTCGTGGTGGCTGTCGCACTGATCCGCCCGTCCATGGTGCCGGCCCTGCCGCCCGAGGCGCGCATCTACCGCGAACCCAACGGCAGTTCCGGTCATCGCTCGCTGGGCGTGCTGGTCCTGATCTGCGCCGCCGTCGGATATGCCTGGTCCCAGGTGCACGACGGCCTGCTGACCGCGTGGCTGGAGCGCACCGTGCCCTCGCCGGGCGACGAGATCGTGATCCTGTCCATGACGCTGGCGTCCCTCACCGGCCTGGCACTGGCCATCATCAACCGCGTCTCCAAGCTGGGCCTGCTGTCGCGCCTGGCCGAGCAGGTGACCTTTGTGCTGATGCCGCCGCTGATCCTGATCTTCCTAGTGCTGGGCACCATCTTCCTCGGTGTGGCCACGCCCACCGAGGGCGGTGCCATGGGGGCCCTGGGCGCGCTGGTGCTGGCCCTGGGCAAGAGACGCCTGAGCTGGCCGCTGATGACGCAGGCGCTGGACAACACCGCCAAGCTGGCGACCTTCGTGCTGTTCATCCTGATCGGCTCCACCGTCTTCAGCTTCACCTTCAACGCGGCCGACGGCCACATCTGGGTCGAGCACCTGTTCGACAAGATCCCAGGCGGCGCATGGGGCTTCCTGATCGTGGTGAACATCCTGGTCTTCATCCTGGGCTGCTTCATCGACTTCTTCGAGATCGCCTTCATCGTGATCCCGCTGCTGGCGCCAGTGGCCGAGAAGATCCTGCCGGGCCTGTTCCCGGGTATGACGCCCGACATGGCCATGATCTGGTTTGGCGTCATCATCGCCATGAACCTGCAGACCTCCTTCCTGACCCCGCCCTTCGGCTTCGCGCTGTTCTACCTGCGCAGTGTGGCGCCCAAGCATGACTACAAGGACCGTGTGACCGGCAAGATGATCCCGGCCGTGACGACGACCCAGATCTACAAGGGCTCGATCGCGTTCATCGCCATCCAGCTCTTCATGGTGGGCATCATCATGGCCTTCCCCACGCTGGTGTCGGGCAACATCAGCCAGGTCAAGGGCCTGTCGGACGCGGAGGTCATGCAGCAGCTTGACATCCAGAACATGAACGAGGACGGTGCTGCCCCATCCGGTGACGAGGATGCGGACAAGGAGGACGCCGAGAAGCTGGAGGCACCGGCCGCCTTGGACAGCAAGGCCGACGAGGACGACCCGATGAAGGCCATGCAGGAAGCGCTGAGCAAGGGCAAGAAATAGCCCTCAGCCATCGGCGGCCGGTCATCCCCCGGATGACCGGGCCCGGACAAAAAAAAGCCCCGCCGAAGCGGGGCTTTTTTCATGCGGTTCAGCGATTACAGCTTCTGCGACTGCATGAAGCTGTCGAAACGCGCCTCGGTGAAGCGGAACCAGAGGTTCTGCTCGCGACGGAAGTTGCTGTAGTCCTCGTAGACCTTCTTCCAGTTCGGGTTCTTGGCGCTGATCTCGTCGTACAGGGCCATGGAGGTCTTGAAGGCGTTGTCCAGCACATCCTTCGGGAAGGGCACGACCTTGGTCTTGGCCGCCACCAGCTGCTTGAGCGCGGCCGGGTTCTTCACGTCGTACTTGGCCTGCATCTCCGTGTGGGCGTAAGCCGCAGCCGCCTCGACGATGGCCTTGTTCTCGGCCGACAGGGAATCGAAGGCCTTGTTGTTGATGAAGACGTCGAGCTGCGGGCCACCTTCCCACCAGCCGGGGTAGTGGTAGAACGGCGCGACCTTGTTGAAGCCCAGCTTCTGGTCGTCGTACGGCCCCACCCACTCGGCGGCGTCAATGGTGCCCTTCTCCAGCGCCTGGTAGATCTCGCCGCCCGGGATGTTCTGCGGTACGCCGCCCATGCGCTCGATCACCTTGCCGGCAAAGCCACCGACGCGGAACTTCAGGCCCTTCATGTCGGCCATGGACTTGATCTGCTTGCGGTACCAGCCTCCCATCTGCGCGCCGGTGTTGCCCGCGGCAAAGTTGACGATGTTGTAGTTGCGGTAGAACTCGCGCAGCAGCTTGCCGCCGTTGCCCTCGTAGACCCAGGCCGTCATCTGGCGGCTGTTCAGGCCGAAGGGGATGGCGCAGCCCAGGGCGAAGGTCTCGTCCTTGCCGAAGAAGTAGTAGGGGGCGGTGTGTGCGCACTCCACGGTGCCGTTCTGCACGCCATCCACCACGCCGAAGGCCGGCATCAGTTCACCGGCCGCATGGACCGAAATGGTGAACTTGCCACCGGACATCTCGTTGACCTTCTTGGCAAAGGTCTCGGCGGCGCCGAAGATGGTGTCCAGCGCCTTGGGGAAGCTGGAGGCCAGGCGCCAGCGGATGGCAGCCTGGGCGTGCACGGCCGGTGCAACGCCAGCGGCCAGGACACCGGCGATGCCGGCATGCTTGATAACGGAACGACGATCCATGAAAGGGACTCCTTGAAAACTAGGGTGCGCAGATTCTAGGAACGTCGACGACCACTTCATCTAGGGAGTTACCCACGGTTCGTGTACTGAATCGACACAAATGAAAACGGGCCCGAAGGCCCGTTTCATCACAGGGGCGCACCAGGGGCGTGCGCCTGACCCGAGACTTACAGCTTCACGCCGGTCATGAAGGTGTCGTAGCGGTACTCGGAGAAGCGAGCCCACAGGACCTGGTCGCGCTGGAAGGCGCGCATGTCTTGGTGGATCTTCTTGAATTCCGGCGACTTGGCCTCGTGCTCAGCGAACACTTCCATGGCTGCCTTGTAGCCGGCGTCCATGATCTCCTTCGAGAACGGCTTGAGCTGGGTCTTGGCCGCCACCAGACGCTTGAGGGCGATCGGGTTCATGGCGTCGTACTTGGCGGTCATGTCACGCGCGGCCACGGCGGTGGCAGCGTCGACGATGGCCTGGAACTCGGGGCTCAGCGCGGCATAGGCCTTCTTATTGATGAAGAACTCGAGCTCGGCGCCGCCTTCCCACCAGCCGGGGTAGTAGTAGAACGGAGCCACTTTGTTGAAGCCCAGCTTCTCGTCGTCGTAGGGGCCGACGAACTCGGTGGCGTCCAGCGTGCCCTTCTCGAGCGCCTGGTACACCTCACCGGCCGGCATGTTCTGGGCCACGACGCCCAGCTTCTGCATGGTCTCGCCGAACAGGCCACCGCCCAGACGCATCTTCAGGCCCTTGAGGTCCTTGACGGTCTTGATTTCCTTGCGGTACCAGCCACCCATCTGCGTGCCGGTGTTGCCGGCGCTGCGGCTCTTGATGTTGTACTGGTCGAGGAAGGCATCCATCAGCTTGCGGCCGTTGCCATGCTCCATCCAGGCGTCCATCTGGCGTGCGGTCAGGCCGAAGGGCACGGCGCAGCCGAAGGCGAAGATGGGGCTCTTGCCGGTGAAGTAGTAGGGCGCCGTCTGGGCCATCTCGATGGTGTTGTTCTGGATCGCATCCACCACACCGAAAGCGGGCATCAGTTCACCGGCCGGGTGCACCGACACTTCGAATTTGCCGCCGGACAGGGCCTTGACCGTCTTGGAGAACATCTCGGCGCTGCCGAAGATGGTGTCGAGCGACTTGGGGAAGCTCGACGCCAGACGCCAGCGCACGGCGGCCTGGGCGTGAACAGCGGGGGCGGCACCAGCCGCCAGCACGCCGGCGATACCGGCTTGCTTGATAAGGGAACGACGATCCATTGTTGTTGACTCCTGTAGAAAAATACCTCACACCGGCAGTCGCCCGGCATGAGCCGGCTAGTGTAACCGTCTGGTAACTGCGCGCTCAGCGCACCACTTTCAGCGCCGGCTTGGTCTGACTGACCAGGGTCCCATAGCGGCGCTCAATCGCCGCCTGGATGCCGGCCGCGTCCAGCCCCTGCAGCGCCAGCAGCTTGGCCGGGTCGCCGTGCTCGATGAAGGCATCCGGCAGGCCCAGCTGCAGCAACGGCTTGACGAGGCCCGCGGCCTGCAGCGCCTCACCCACCGCGCTGCCGGCGCCGCCCATGACGGCGCCCTCCTCCACCGTCACCAGCGCCTCGTGCGTGGCCGCGACCTGCAGCAGCAGTTCGGTGTCGAGCGGCTTGGCCCAGCGCATGTTGACCACGGTGGCATCCAGCTGCTCGGCAGCTTGCAGCGCCGGGTACAGCAGCGTGCCGAAGGCAAGGATGGCCACACCCTTGCCCTGGCGGCGGATCTCGCCCTTGCCGAAGGGCAGGCCCTGCAGGTCGGGCGCGGTGGCCACGCCAGCGCCGGCGCCGCGCGGGTAACGCACCGCCACCGGGTGGTTCTGCTCGAAGGCAGTCGTCAGCAACTGGCGGCACTCGCGCTCATCGGCCGGGCAGGCCACGCTGACGTTCGGGATGCAGCGCAGGTAGGCGATGTCGTAATTGCCGGCATGGGTGGCACCATCGGCACCCACCAGCCCGGCGCGGTCCAGCGCGAACACCACCGGCAGCTTCTGCAACGCCACATCGTGGATCAGCTGGTCGTAACCACGCTGCAGGAAAGTGGAGTAGATCGCCACCACCGGCTTGAGCCCCTCGCAAGCCAGGCCAGCAGCAAAGGTCACCGCATGCTGTTCGGCAATGCCGACGTCGAAATAACGCTCCGGAAAACGCTGGTGGAACTCCACCATGCCCGAGCCCTCGCGCATGGCCGGCGTGATGCCCACCAAGCGCGGGTCCTTCTCGGCCATGTCGCACAGCCATTGGCCGAACACCTGGGTGAAGGTCTGCTTCGGCGGCGTGGTGGGCTTGACCAGGCCCACGGCCGGGTCGAACTTCCCCGGGCCGTGGTAGGCCACCGGGTCGGCCTCGGCCAGCTTGTAGCCCTGACCTTTCTTGGTGACCACGTGCAGGAACTGCGGCCCCTTGAGGTGCTTGATGTTCTCCAGCGTGGGAATCAGCGATTCGAGGTCGTGGCCGTCGATGGGGCCGATGTAGTTGAAGCCGAACTTCTCAAAGAGCGTCGCCGGCACCACCATGCCCTTGGCATGCTCCTCGATGCGCTTGGCCAGCTCGAAGAGCGGCGGCGCGCCCTTGAGCACCGTCTTGCCCACACTCTTGGCGGCGGCGTAGAACTGGCCGCTCATGAGCTGAGCCAGGTAGCGGTTCAGCGCCCCCACCGGCGGGCTGATCGACATGTCGTTGTCGTTGAGGATGACCAGCAGCTTGCAGTCTTCCACGCCACCGTGGTTCAGCGCCTCGAAGGCCATACCGGCCGTCATGGCGCCGTCGCCGATCACCGCCACCGCATGGCGGTCCTCGCCCTTCTGGCGCGCGGCCAGCGCCATACCCAGCGCGGCGGAAATGGAGGTGCTGCTGTGCGCGGTGCCGAAGGCGTCGTACTCGCTTTCGGTACGCACAGGGAAGCCGCTGATGCCGCCGAGCTGGCGCAGGGTAGGCATCCGTTCGCGCCGGCCGGTCAGGATCTTGTGTGGGTAGGTCTGGTGGCCCACGTCCCACACCACACGGTCATGCGGCGTGTTGAAGACGTAATGCAGCGCCACGGTGAGCTCCACCGTGCCGAGGTTGGAACTCAGGTGGCCGCCGGTCTTGGACACGCTGTCCAGCAGGAAGGCACGCAGTTCGTCCGACAGCGTGCGCAGCTGGTGCCGCGTGAGCTTGCGCAGATCCGCCGGGTCGTTGATGGTCTGCAGCAAGGGATAGGAAGTGTTCGACATACGCTACTATTTTGATAGCTGCTTGCGCTTGATGGACAAGGCCTGAAGGCTATTTTTTCCCTTAATTCAATCGATTCACCACCATGTCGGCCAGCGCGCGCAAGGCCCGCGTGTCGGCCAGACCGCTGGCGTCGAGTGCCGCCAGCGCCTGCGCCAGCAGCTCCTGCGCGTAGGCACGCGAACGCGCCAGCCCGAGGATGGAGACATAGGTGGGCTTGTCCTGCTCGGCATCCTTGCCGGCGGTCTTGCCCAGGGTGGCCGAGTCGGCCGTCACGTCCAGGATGTCGTCCACCACCTGGAAGGCCAGGCCGATGGCCGCGCCGTAGTCGGCCAGCGCCTGTTGTTCCGCCGGGGTCACGTCGCCGCAGGCCGCGCCCATCAGCACGCTGCCCTGCAGCAGGGCACCGGTCTTGAGGCGGTGCATCTCGCGCAACTGCGCTTCGTTCAGTTTCACGCCGACGCTGGCGAGGTCGATGGCCTGGCCGCCGGCCATGCCGGCACTGCCGGCGCAGCGTGCCAGCAACCGGCACAGGCGGGCCTGCATGGCCTCGGGCACGCCGTCGGCATCGGGCGTGAGCAGTTCGAACGCCAGCGCCTGCAGCGCGTCGCCGGCCAGCAGGGCTCCGGCCTCGCCGAACTTCACGTGCACCGTCGGCTTGCCTCGGCGCAGCACATCGTTGTCCATGCACGGCATGTCGTCGTGCACCAGGGAATAGGCGTGGATCAGCTCCACCGCGCAGGCGGCACGCAGGGCGGCTTGCGGGTTGCCGCCCACCGCTTCGGCCGCGGCCAGCACCAGCAAAGGGCGCAGGCGCTTGCCGCCGTCGAGCACGGCATAACGCATGGCCTCGCCCAGCCCGGCCGGCGCATCGGCTGCCACCCAGGCCGACAGGGCCTGTTCGACGCGCTCGAGCCGCTCGTTGCTCCAGACGCGCAAATCAAAATCAGCGGGCGACTTCACTCGGGTGTCCATGTCTTGAGCACGCCTTCGTCCAGCACCTTGATCTGAGCCTCCACCGCCTCCAGCTTGTCGCGGCAGAACTTCAGCAGCTCGGCGCCACGCTGGTAGCCGCTGAGCAGCTGCTCCAGCGGCATGTCGCCGGATTCGAGGCGGCTCACCAGCTGTTCGAGCTCGGCCAGCGCCGCCTCGTAGCTGGCAGGCATGCTGGGTGCAGACGGAGTGGGAGAAGCCTTGGCCATGGGCGATGCACGCGTGCTGGATGAAAACCGCCAATTTTAGGCTGCCGCCCGTGCATCGACGTACCGGGCGCCGTAAAAGTCCGTGAAGTGGCTTGAAATCCGTACTCGTAGTCCGAAATAGGGCGGACAGCAGCCCCGCCAGGCGCCCCCCGGGGTACAATCCCCGGTCCTCTCCCGGCCTGCTCTTGAAGCAGGCCTTTTCCTTATCTCACGCCCCTGGGCGTACCTCCCTGTGGGGAGTCTTTAGGTCAGGTCACCCATGTCTGATTTAAGTCTTCAACTGCAGCAGGCGCACAGCCAACTACCAGTTTCGAGCTACTTTGACGAGGCGCTGTTCCAGCGCGAGATGGCGCTCATCTTCCAGCGCGGGCCCCGGTACGTCGGCCATGCCGCCAGCGTACCGGAGGTGGGCGACTACTACGCCTTGCCGCAGGAGAACGAGGGCCGCGCCATCGTGCGCACGCCGCAGGGCGTGGAGCTGATCTCCAATGTCTGCCGCCACCGCCAGGCCGTGATGCTCAAGGGGCGTGGCTCGCTCAATGCCACCGCGCCGGGCAGTGCCGGCGGCAACATCGTCTGCCCGCTGCACCGCTGGACCTACAGCGCCCAGGGCCAGTTGATCGGCGCGCCGCACTTTGCGCACGACCCCTGCCTGAACCTGAACAACTACCGCTTACGCGAATGGAACGGCCTGCTGTTCGAGGACAACGGCCGCAACATCGAGGCCGACCTGGCCGGCATGGGCCCGCGCGCCGAACTCGACTTCACCGGCTTCACGCTCGACCGCGTGGAACTGCACGAGTGCAACTACAACTGGAAGACCTTCATCGAGGTCTATCTGGAGGACTACCACGTCGGCCCCTTCCACCCGGGCCTGGGGCACTTCGTCACCTGTGACGACCTGAAATGGGAGTTCAAGGAGCACTACTCGGTGCAGACGGTGGGTGTGTCCACCGCCTTCAACCGCCCGGGCTCCTCGGTCTACCAGCGCTGGCACGACGCCCTGCTGAAGTACCGCGAAGGCAAGCTGCCCGAGCGCGGCGCCATCTGGCTGACCTACTACCCGCACATCATGGTGGAGTGGTACCCGCACGTGCTGACCGTCTCGACGTTGCACCCGATCAGCACGACGAAGACGCTCAACATGGTGGAGTTCTACTACCCGGAAGAGATCACCGCCTTCGAGCGCGAGTTCGTCGAGGCCCAGCAGGCCGCCTACATGGAAACCTGCATCGAGGACGACGAGATCGCCGAGCGCATGGACGCCGGCCGCAAGGCGCTGCTGGACCGTGGCGACAACGAGGTCGGTCCGTACCAGAGCCCCATGGAAGACGGCATGCAGCATTTCCACGAGTGGTACCGCAAGCAGATGGCGCAAGAATGATCCCCCCCGAGCGGCTGACACCGCTCCCCTCCTGGGGGGCGCACCCAGTGGCCCGGCCCAGCCGGTTCCACAGGTGCCCTGGAATGGCCGGCTGCACGGCAGGGTTTTCTTCTTCGTTCGGCGACTCTCCCTCGTTCCGGCTGAGCTGGTCAGAGCCCTGGGACACCCACTGACATGCAGGCCCTCTGGATGGTCCTCGGGGCCTTCTTCTTCGCCACCATGGGCGTGGCGGTGAAGTTCGCTTCCGGCACCTTCAACACCTTCGAACTGGTCTTCTACCGTGGCCTGATCAGCATGGCCTTTCTCGCGCTGGTGCTGCGCGGCCGTGGCGTCAGCCTGCGCACGCAGGTGCCCTACATGCACGTCTGGCGCAGCATCGTGGGCGGTGCCTCGCTCACCGCATGGTTCTACGCCATCGCCTGGCTGCCCTTGGCCACCGCCATGACGCTGAACTACATGAGCGGCATCTGGGTGGCGGCCTTCATCGTCGGTGGCGCCATCCTCTATGGCAAGGCCGAGCGCCAGGGCCCGCTGCTGATCACCGTGCTGCTGGGCTTTGCCGGCGTAGTGCTCACGCTGCGCCCCACCATTGACCAGAACCAGCTTTTCGCTGGCCTGATCGGTCTGCTCTCCGGCATGTGCGCCTCGCTGGCCTACCTGCAGGTCACGGCGCTGGGCCGCGCGGGCGAGCCTGAAGGGCGCACGGTGTTCTACTTTGCCGTCGGCACCGTTTTCACCGGACTGATCGGCATCCTCTGGACCGGCTTCACGCCCTGGGAACGCATCAGCTGGCAGGCCGCCGTCTGGCTGCTGCCCATCGGCGTGCTGGCCTCGCTGGGCCAGTGGTGCATGACGCGCGCCTACAGCCGCGGCCACACGCTGGTGGTGGCCAGCCTGCAGTACTCGGGCATCGTCTTTGCCTCGCTCTACAGCCTGATCCTGTTCGGCGACCAGCTGCCGCTGTCGGCCTGGATGGGCATCGCGCTCATCGTCGGCAGCGGCGTGCTCGCCACCTTCCTGCGCGAACGCGCCATCCCCAATACGCCTGCCGAAGAGCATTAAGATCACCCCCGACTCTCGCCCACTGCGTGTGGCTCGCATCCCCCCTTTCAGGGGGCGCACCCAGTGGCCCGGCCAAGCCGGTTCCACGGGTGCCCTGGCTTGATCGCCCCGCATTCAACCTGCGCCTCCAACAACATTGCACAAGGTTTCGCCATGTACACGACCCTGATCAGCGCCGAGCAGCTCAAGCATCTGGTGCAGGACCACAAGCCGCTGATGATCTTCGACTGCAGCTTCGAGCTGATGCAGCCCAAGGAGGGTGACCAGCAGTACGAGCGGGTGCGCATTGCCGGCGCGGTGCGGGCTGACCTGGACCGGCACCTGAGCGCCAAGAAAGCCTCGGAGGCGGTCAATGGTGGCCGCCATCCCCTGCCCAAGCGCGAGCTGTTTGCCGCCTGGCTGGCCAGCGTGGGTTTCCAGAGCGACATGCAGGCCGTGGTTTATGACCGCCAGGGCGCCAACTACTGCGGCCGCCTGTGGTGGATGCTCAAGTGGGCCGGCCATGAGGCCGTGGCGGTGCTCGACGGTGGCCTGCAGGCCTGGGAAGCCATCAACGGCATGGTGGCCACCGGCCCGGACGTGGCGGTGCGCGTGCCCTCGCGCTTCACGGCCAGTGAGCCGCGCGCGGTACTCGCCACCAGTGACGACGTGCTCAAGCACCTCGACCTGCCCGACCAGACCCTGATCGACGCCCGCGCCCCGGCGCGCTTTCGCGGCGAGGTGGAGCCGCTGGACCCGATTGCCGGCCATATCCCCGGTGCGCTGAACCGCCCCTTCCAGTCCAACCTCGGGCCGGACGGCCGCTTCAAGTCGCCCGAGCTGCTGCGCGACGAGTTCACCGAGCTGCTGGCCGGGCGCAACCCGCGCAGCGTGGTGCATCACTGCGGCAGCGGCGTCAGCGCCGTGCCCAATCTGCTGGCGATGGAAGTCGCCGGCCTGGGCCGCGCCGCGCTGTACGCCGGCAGCTGGAGCGAGTGGTGCAGCAACCCGGCGCGGCCGATGGCGCAGGGCTGAGCCTGCTTCAGAAAGCGTAGGTCACTGCCAGCACGCCGGTGGTGGTGCTGCTCTCTCGCACCAGCACGCTGTCGCGCGCCTCTCCCTGCAGGCCGATACGCGTCAGGCCAGCGATCAGCGAAATGCGTTCATCCAGCCGGTGGATGAAGCCCAGGCTCATGCTCACGTTGCTCCACGCAGCGCCCGGCGAGGCAACGGCGTACCCGGTACGGGCCGATTGGGCGGCGGTCACGCCAAAGTAGTCCTGCATGTACGCGCCGTTGGCCCACTGGGTCCCTAGCCCCACGGTGACACGGCTGCGTGTCCCCACGCTGGCGCTGTAGTAGGCGCCCAGGTCGATCAACGTTCCCTGGCGCTGGTTGCCCGAGCCATGGCGCAGCGAGGAAGTCAGTCCGAACGACGGCCCCCACAGGCGGTTGAAGAACAAGCCGAACTCGGGTTGGGCATCGATACTGCCCATGCCGCGCAGCACCGCGGAGCGGCTCTCGTCACGTCCGAGATCCGCCGTCAGGCGTGCGCCGTACTGGTACTCGGGCTGCCGCGAGGCGTTGTAGCCGATGCCGTTGCTGACCCCGGCGAACCAGCCGTTGTGCCACTGGTAGTCGATGGCCGGAAACACCATGGTGCGACGCTCGTCGGAGCCCCGGTATTGCGTGCCGGCCACCACGGCGGCACCCAGCCGCCCACCGTCCTGACCCGGCGGCAAGGGCGCCAGGCGCACCGCATCGAACAACTGCGCGTGAGCCAGCGGTGCGGCCAAACCGACGGCCAGTGCCAAAGCCAGACGATGGAAAAAGGGGCGGCGCAAAGACATGTTGATCCGAATCGGGTTGCGAAGGCGCAAGGTTAGCTGCGCCCCGCCATCCCATGCCGATGTGAGGCTATTGCTGCCGCTGGCGCAGACTCGCCCCGCCGCCCGAGCGTCAGCGCGGCAGGCGATCCGTGGGGCCGGCGTCGACCTGGCGTGACTCGACGTCAATCACCTCACCGGTCTCCGCCGCCGTACCGGCACCGGCGCGGTAGAAGCGCTGCCACTGGGTACGCCGCAGCAGCGTGAAGACCAGCGGTTGCACCGGCCGGCCGGTCAGCCGCGCCCAGGCGGCGCGCAGCAGCCACACCAGCAGCAGCATGAAACTGGCCACCAGCAGGCTGGCCAGAAACACCAGCCCCATGAGCAGCAGCACGGCGCGCAGCGCCCAACGAAAAACAGTCCCGATCACTCGATCCACGCGCTCACTCCTTGTGAACTGTTGCAGGTGCGGCCATCCGGCCCGAATGCAAGGCGAGCCTTCATTCGCACATCCTCACACTTCATGATGAAATCAGCCCCCAACGCTCACCGCCAAATCACCACCAGCTATCAAAACAATAGCAAAATCAGCACCCCGCGGCACCCCGACGGCTGCGCTTAAGATGTGCCGACGATTTCTCCCCGAGACTCCCCGAGATCCCCATGCGTAAAACCGTTCTTGCCATGCTGGCGGCGCTGACCGTCTTGACCGGGTGCGCGTCGCGCCTGAGCGAACAGGCTGCCGCCATCCGCGTCCTTCCCAACGAGCCCGCCGCGCTGCGCCATTGCCAGACGCTGGGCGGGGTGGCCGGGCGTTCGCAGCCGGTGCTGCTGGAGTCGGCCGGGCGCTCGGACGCGCTGGACCAGATGCTGGAAGCCGCCGCCCGCATGGACGCCGACACGGTCACCGTCGTCAGCGAGAACGAAGACAAGAACGTGGTCACGCTGCGCGGCGTGGCCTACAAGTGCCGCTGAACCACTGACGCAACGGCCCTCGGTCCAGGGCCTCAGTGGGCATGCCCGAGGCTGCTGACCAGCGTCACCAGGCCGATGCCCACCAACAGCCAGGCAATCTGCGCCATGGTTTCGCGCAGGCTCAGGCGCTTCTGCAGCTGCGGAATCAGGTCGGCCAGCGCCACGTAGATGAAGCTGCTGGACGCCATCACCAGGAAATACACCAGGTAGTCGTGCAGCTGGTCCACCAGCCAGTAGCCCACCAGGCCGCCCAGGGCCGTCACCGCACCGGCGAGCGACACCTTGACCACCGCGGCACGGCGGTTGCTGCTGGTGCCGCGCAGCACCAGCAGGTCGCCCATGTGGTGCGGCACCTCGTGCGCCATCACGGCCAGCGCGGCAATCGCACCCAGGCGCAGGTCGGCGATGAAGGCCGAGGCAATCAGGATGCCATCGCCAAAGCAGTGCACGCTGTCGCCCGCCAGCACCGACCAGCCACCGGGACGATGGTCATGGTGCTTGTGACCAAGGTGGGCGTGAGCGTGGTCGTGAGTGTGTGCATGGTCGTGGCCAGGGTCATTCCCTGCAAGGGCGCCGTCTTGATGATGTTCGTGCCCGTGGTGCCACAGCTCGGCCTTGTCGAGCAGGAAGAAGAACACCAGCCCAGCCAGCAGCGTCAGGAACAGCTCGTGCGCGCCGGCCTCGCTCTCGAAGGCCTCGGGCAGCAGGTGCAGGAAAGCCGTCGCCAGCAGCGCGCCGGCCGCCAGGCTGAGCATGTGCTGGGTGAAACGCGCCAGCACGCCAAAGCTCAAGGCCGCCGCCAGCCACACACTGCCAATGCCGGCCGCCATCGTGCCGATCAGGATCGCAAGAAGGGTCATGCTGTCGATTGTCTCAGAGCTGTCAAGAGGGTCGAAACATGACAAGCAAGAAAAGGGCCGCCCGCAGGCGGCCCTTCATCGCAAACGACAGATTGGTCGTCAGCGCTTATGCAACCCCATGCTGTTTGAACCACGCCAGACAGCGCTTCCAGCCGTCCTCGGCGGCTTCCTTGCGGTAGCTCGAGCGGTAGTCGGCGTGGAAGGCGTGCGGCGCGTCGGGGTAGACCACGAACTGCGAGGCCTTGGACGCGGCATTGCCTGCCGCCAGCGCGGCCTTCATTTTCTCCACGCCGTCGAGCGGAATGCCGGTGTCGGCGCCGCCGTACAGGCCCAGCACCGGGCCGTTGAGTTGGCCGGCGATGTCGATCGGGTTCTTGGGCGTGAGGTCGTTCTGCGCGCCGACGATGCGGCCGTACCAGGCCACACCCGCCTTGATGGCCTTGCTGTGCGCGGCATACAGCCAGGTCTGGCGGCCGCCCCAGCAAAAGCCCGTCACGCCCACGCGCGACAGGTCGCCGCCGTTGGCGCCGGCCCAGGCCACCGTGGCATCGAGGTCGCCCATCACCTGCGCATCCGGCACCTTGGAGATGACCTCGGCAATCAGCTTGGCCATCTCGCCGTAGCTCTGCGCGTCACCCTGGCGCACAAACAGCTCGGGGGCGATGGCCAGGTAGCCGGCACGGGCGAAGCGATTGGCCACGTCGGCAATGTGCTCGTGCACGCCAAAGATCTCCGACAGTACCAGCACCACCGGCAGGTTCTTCTTGCCGGCCGGCATGGCGCGGTAGGCCGGCATGGCAAAGCCCTTGACGTCGATGGTCACCTCGCCCACCGTCAGGCCGTCGGTCGGCGTCTTGATGGCCGTCTGCGCCATGATGGGCATGACCGAGGCCGCATACCCCACGCCCAGCGCCGTCTTCAGCGCAGTGCGGCGGGTGGCGCCGGCTTCGGTGCTCTGGCCCGGCAGCAGGGCCTTGAATTCGCTTTCCAGATCGCGGTTGATCATGCGGGTCTCCTTGACTTGGTTTGAGGCTGGATCACTGAATGCCGGAGTCTAGTGTGGATATCTCTCTCTGCAGGAGACGTCCCGTCATTTCCCCACCAAGTGGGCAGGCTTACCGCCGCAGGCATCTCCCGTGGACGGCTGGCCGCTCTTGGCCGGGCAACTCCGGGCACCCGCCGTTCGAAGCCGATCAGCACACGAATGATAATTGTTATCATTTACAATGATCACCTGAATGCTCTCCTACCTCCACGCACCGTGAGCCAAACGCACACCTCAACCGACCTCGTCGGCCAGCTGTACATGAGTCACCACGCATGGCTCCATGGCTGGCTGCGCAAGAAACTCGGGTGTGTCCACAGCTCGGCGGATGTGGCGCAGGATGTCTTCTTGCGCGTGCTCGCCTCGCGCGACCGGCTCTGCGGCGTCCGCGAGCCACGCGCCTATCTGACGACCACGGCGCAGCACCTGCTGGTCTATCGCATGCGCAGGGAAGTCCTCGAAAAGGGAGGGGGACATCCCCAGAACACAGTTAAGAAAAGGAATGGTTTTCATTTTTGTCTCTTTTGTTATTTTTGATCCAAAAAAGATTACAATAATATAATCTTCTGGTTTAATTTTATTTAAAAGTAAAAATTTCTTATCTTTTAATATTTTTGATCTCTTGTTACCAGAATAAGATATATAAACTTTTAAAAATCTTGAAGTAGTAGCTGGAGATA
>JAULXO010000002.1:82091-100950 GCA_032118555.1 Hylemonella sp.
GGTCGATCGCATGCGCAGGGAAGTCCTCGAAAAGGCCTACCTCGCCGAACTGGCCGTCACGATGGAGAGCATGCCCTCGCACCCATCGCCCGAGCAGATTCTGCTGACGCTGGAAGCACTGCAGCAGATCGCCGAGGCGCTGGACGGCGTATCGAACAAGGCTCGACAGGCGTTTCTGATGCACTACCTGGAAGGCGTGCCACAGACCGAGATCGCCGTGCAGCTTGGCGTCACCCCACGCATGATCCACAAGTATCTGGCGCAGTGCCTGGTGCAGTGCGCCGGCCTGGGTCCTTCCTGAACGATGCGCATGCGACAACCCGGCCATCAGCAGGAAGACCTGATTGCTCGGCAAGCGGCCGAGTGGATTCTCGGGCTCTCGGCAGACGACGTGAACCGGCGCGCTGAAGCCCGCGCGGGCTTCTCGGCCTGGAAGGAAGCCGACCCACGCCACGCCGAAGCGGCAGCACGCATGGAGCGTCTGCTCGCCGGCATGGAACAGCTGCGCAGCAATGGCACCGCCCGTCCGGCCAGTCGGGCCCTGCAAACGGCGCTGGCCAGAAAAGGCCGCAAAGGGATGGGCGTGAAACTGGCTTCCATCCTGCTGCTGCTCTGCCTCTTGGCACCCACCGCCTGGCTTGGCACCCAGGAGCGATCCCTCGCTTTCTGGACAACCGACATGCGCTCCGGCGAGGGTGAATGGCCCGAATCCACGCTGGCGGACGGCAGCACGCTCATGCTGAGTGGCCTGACAGCGGTCAACCTCGCTTTCAGCGCTACCACGCGCAAGGTGGAGCTTGTGCAAGGCGAGATCCTGGTTGACGTCGCCCGGGACGCCTCGCGCCCCTTCGTCGTGGTAACGGCGCACGGCACCATTCGCGCCTTGGGCACCCGCTTCGCCGTGCGGCGGGAGGCGGACTCGACGCTCGTCACGATGCTTGAGTCGCAGGTGGCCGTCAGCAGCGCCGATCAACCCGGTCAAGCGCCGACGACGCTGGTCATCGGTGCCGGGCAGCAGGCCCGGATCGGTTCGGACGGCCTGTCATTGCTGCAGCCTGTGGACACGGCCAATGTCGAGCAGGCGTGGCGCAATCGCCAGTTCGCCGCGCAGGACATGCCACTGCCGGACGTGCTGCGGGAACTGGACCGGCAGCGTCCGGGGCGCATCCTTTTCGATCGCGATGAACTCGCCCGGATCAAGGTCTCCGCCGTCCTGCCGCTGAAGGACACCGACGACGCGCTGCAACTGCTGGTTAACAACTTCCCCGAACTTCGGGTTCGCATGTTGACCCCCTATCTGGTCCGGGTCGACCTCCAAACGGGCGAGCGAAACGGTTCCATACGGAACTAGTCGACACGCCAGGTTCCGGTTTTCATTTCTCGTCCGTCAATGGAATTGAAGGACAGAACGGACAGCCAGGCATTCCTTTGACAGGTGCGTTAGCCAGTCACGGTTTCTGTTCTCCCCCTTCGTTGGAGCGGGGTGATCGAACCACTAACAGAACCTGTCAACCATGTACAACGTCCACCAGGCGCGGCCTTCCCGACGCAGCGCCAACCGGGCCTTCAGGCCCGCCATCCTGGCCATGCAGCTTATGCTTGCGACCGCAGGCGCGGCGCCCGTTCTGGCGCAGCCCACCGCCGCCGCAAGCTACGACATCCCTGCCGGCCCCTTGGGCGAGGCGCTCAACCGCTTCGCCTTGCGCGCCGGGGTTGCCATCGTGGTCGATGCCGAGAAGGTGCGCGGCCTGCGCAGTGAAGGACTGAAGGGCCGCTACGAAGTCGAGGCCGGCTTCAACGCCCTGCTGCGCCATACAGGCTATGTCATCGGACGGACGCAGGCGGGCTACGTACTGGTGCCGGAACCGCAACGCGCATCCACGCCCAGCCAGGCTGCCGGCGCTGCCCGTACCCTGCCCGAAACCGTCGTCGTCGACCAGCGCGAATCGTCTGGAACGACCGTCATCGACCGCCACGTCATCGACTCGGTCACGAGCGGCAATGGGGACATCACCAGCATCCTGCGCGTGCTGCCCAACGTGCAGTTCGACAACAGCCAGCTGAATACGGGCAGGCAGGGGGAAATCGCCCCGGCGGACATCAGCATCAACGGTGCCAAGTTCTATCAGAACCTCTATCAGCTCGATGGCATGAGCTTCAACAACGACATCGACCCGGCCAGCGGCGACAAGTCATCGTCGAACTTTGAAGTGTCGTCGGCCAGCCAGGGCTTTGCCATCGACAGCAGCCTGCTGTGCAAGATCACCGTGCGGGATTCCAACGTTCCCGTCGAGTACGGCAGTTTCACGGGCGGCGTGGTCTCCGCCGACACCTGTGCACCGACCACGGACTTTTCCGGCCAGGTGTCGGTCGGCACCACACGCTCCGCCTGGATGGAATACAAGATTCCACGCGAGCAGCAGGCGTCCTACGACAACCCGACCAGCTCGGACTATGCGCGGCAGTTCGAGAAATGGACCTACAAAGCGGCCCTGCAGGTACGCCCGACCGAGAACCTCGGCATCGTGGCCAGCTTCATCCGACGCACGTCGACCATCCCGCTCAACGGCACCTCGGCCTTCAAGAACGGGCTCGGCGGCACACCGGAAGAAACCCGTCTGACCGACAACCTCTTCCTGCGCGCCTTCTGGAAACCGAATGCCGACAACGACATTGATGCGTCCCTGCAGCTGGCGCCGACGTCCGACAAGCGTTTCATCGCCATGATCAAGGACAGCGGTTTCACCTACAAGGCAGGCGGTCTGGGCCTCAATGTCGGCATCGCCACGAAGCTGGACAAGGCCGTGCTCAGCCAGCGCCTGACCATGACGGACATGGAAAGTTCGCGCGACGGCGAATCCAGCATCTACAAGTCATGGCGCTATTCAGCCACCGACAAGAACTGGGGCACCTCGACGCTGAGCAACGAGGGCGGCTATGGCGACATCGACCAGCGCCAATCCGCCAAGACCTACCAGATCAAGATCGACTGGCAGCCGCAGGCACTGCTGGACATGACCCATCGTCTCCAGGCCGGCTTCGAACTCGGGGAGAAGGAGTCCTTCTACCACCGCAAGACGCAGTACGAGTACTACTACGGCGCGGCCAGCTGGGCTGGCACCTGCCAGCGTGCCGACGGATCGACCGATCCCTATTGCTCCACCGCCGACACCTCCAACGGCTGGGCAGGCCAGTACCTGCGCAGCCGTGTGGTCTATCTGGCCGGGAAGTTCTCCGTCAAGGATGACAGCCGGACTGTCTTCCTCCAGGATGAGATCAAGAAGGGCAAGCTGACGGCGCGGCTCGGCCTGCGCTACGAGGACAACCGCCTGGCGCCCGAGGCGACCGTTGCGCCGCGCAGCGCCCTTTCGTACGACCTGTTCGGCAACGGCAACACCATGCTGGAAGCGGGCGCGAACCGCTACTACGGCCGCAGCTTCATGGCCTACTACATGCAGGCCAACCGACTGTCACTGCAGTCGGCCACTTCCGGCAGCGGCTTCACCCGCACCGGCCTGACCGACTGGGGCCCGCTCACCATGAGCACCACCTACCAGGGCTTCAACTTCGAGCAGCTGAAGATGCCCTACGACGATGAGCGCGTCCTGGCCGTGCGGCACAAGATGATGGGCACCTTGTGGGGCGTCAAGTATGTGGACCGCCAGAGCCGGGACCAGGTGGTCCAGGTCCTGCGCAGCGCAGGCAATCGCTGGCTTGAGAACATCGGCCGCGGCGAGGCCCAGACCCTGAGCCTGACGGCCGAGACACTGCGCCCCCTGCGGCTGGGGGAAACGCGCACCTCCATCATGGCCAGCTTCGACGTCATCCGGACGCGCACCTCGCATGTGAACTACTTCGACGGCGAGCACGACTTCAACGACGACCGCTTCATCGTCTACGACGGCAACCTGATCCGCTCGATCGACAAACCCGCCGACAACTACAACCGCCCCTGGTCCGCGCGCATCCTGATGACGACCCTGATCCCGTCCGCCAACCTGACCATCGGCAACTTCCTGCGCTACCGCGATGGCTACCAGAAGATCGTGGCCAACGGAACCACGGTCGTCGGCGGCGTCACCTATGACAACTTCGAACGCCGCTCCTTCAGCGGGGCTTTCACCTGGGACATGCGTATCAACTGGGAGATCCCCACCTCGACCAAACAGAGGCCCTATGTCTCTCTGAGCATCGACAACGTGTTCGACAACACCAATGCCATCGAAAATTCGGGCAGCTACCTGATCTACGAGAAGGGCCGGCAGTTCTGGCTCGAGTTCGGCATGAAATTCTGAGGTCATCATGCGTACCCTGTTCACCCTGATCTACATACTCGCAAGCGCCCTCGGCGCGCACACGGCCATGGCCAGCGACCGCTGCCACAGCTCGGACGGCAAGTGGAATCCCACCTGCCTACGCCAACAGTACGCACCCCCCATCGCCAAATGGCCCGCCCCCCGGGTTGAAGGCAACGGCGAGTGGCGGGAAATGGCCCCCGTGGCCGTGCCAGACCTGCAGAAGACCGTTCCTTACGCCATGCTCCGGTTGGGCATACGCCTGTTCTACGACCCGGCACTGTCCAGGTCCGGGAGTATCTCCTGCGCCTCATGCCACCGCCCCGATCACGCATTCGCCGACAAGCTGGCCGTAACGCCCGGACACGAAGGGCGCCTGGGCAACCGAAATGCGCCTTCACTGGTGGGTGTCAGCCATGCGACCAGCCTGTTCTGGGATGGCAGATCGCCTACCCTGGAGCAACAGGCGCTGATGCCAATCGCCGATCCGAACGAGATGGCGATGTCGCTGACCGAGCTGGCCGACAAGCTGGCCGCCATTCCCGGCTACCGCGAAGACTTCCAGCGTGCTTACGGTGATCCGGAGATCTCGCTCGCCCGCATCCAGACTGCACTGGCCAGCTACCAGCGCACGCTGGTGCCGAAGACCACGCGCTTCGATGACTTCCTGCGCGGCCAGACGCAAGCCCTGAACGACAAGGAACTGCTCGGCCTGCACCTGTTCCGCACCAAGGCGCAATGCATGACCTGCCACCACGGCCCGGCCCTGAGCGACAACAAGTTCCACAACGTCGGCCTGACCTACTTCGGGCGGAAGTACGAAGACCTCGGCCGCTACCACGTCAGCGGCGACGTCAAGGACGTCGGCAAGTTCAAGACCCCGACCTTGCGCAACGTCTCTCAGAGCGGCCCCTGGATGCACAACGGCCTGTTCCGGTCGCTGCGTGGCCTCGTCAACCTGTACAACGCCGGCATGCCGCGCCCCAAACCGGCCAATGCCGCGCAGGCAGCCGACCCGCGCTTCCCCGTCACCTCTGACCTGCTGCAGCCGCTCAAGCTGACCGAAGAGGAAATGCAGGCCCTTACCGCATTCCTCAGCGTACTCTGAGTCACGTCCTGCCGGCCCCTCCAGCATGGACACACAACCCCAACCACCAAAGACAATGCCCCGGATCCGCCCGATACTCGGCGCCCTGATGACCACGCTGCTGGCCCTGGCCCTGCCCGCCACGGCCCCAGCCGGAACGCCAGCACCGGCATGGCGGCTTGATGCGCAGGCCGCCGGGATTTCCTCGCATGTACTGCCCAACGGCTTCAAGATCATCCTGGCACCGTACCCGCAAGCCGCCACCGCCCGGATCGAACTGCTGGTCAAGGTCGGCAGCAAGCAGGAAGGCTACGGCGAGACAGGCATGGCACACCTGCTCGAACACATGCTGTTCAAGAGCGCCGGCCAACGCGCCGACCTGAAGAGCGACCTCACGGCCCTGGGCGCCACATGGAACGGCACCACCACGTCAGACCGCACCAACTACTTTGAGACCGTCGTTGCCGATCCGGACAAGATCGACGAGGCGATCCGCATCGAGGCCGATCGGTTCCTGCGACCAACCTTCACCCGTGAGCATCTGGCCAGCGAGATGACGGTGGTGCGGAACGAACTGGAGCGCAAGGACAACGATCCCGACAGCCTGGTGCTTCGCGCGCTGCAACGCCAGGCCTTCTTCTGGCATGGCTACGGCCGCCCCACCATCGGCGCCCGCAGCGACATCGAAGGCGCCCCCTTCGAGGCGCTGCAGGCCTTCCACCGACGCCACTACCGCCCCGACAACGCGGTGTTGATCGTCTCCGGCAACTTCGACAGCCAGCGCGTCCTGGCGCTGACGGCCAAGCTGTTTGGCCAGGCGCCGGCGCCATCCAGCCCGCGACCGGGCAACTGGACCCGGGAGGAAGCGCGCCCCGTCACCAATCGCAGCGAGCTGTTCCTGTCCGCAGGCAAGGTCATCGGTGCCGCCGCCTGGCGGCTGCCCGGCATGCGCGAGCGCGATACGCTGGCACTCGACCTGGCCAGCAGCGCCCTGTGCGCCGAGAGCTGGGGCAGCCTGCGCCGCGAACTGGTCGTCGAGCAGCGTCTGGCGCTCGGTGTTTCCTGCGGCATCAACGCGCAGCCCGACTACAGCCTCCTGTTGGCCTCCGCCACGGCCGACAAGGATGCGGACGTGCAGCGACTGTCACGCCAGCTGCACCAGCATGTCGAACGTTTTGCCCTGAGGGGCCTGACGGCAGAGCAGCTCGAGCGCGTACGGCGCAACCGGCTTGTCACCTTCGAGCGCATCCGTCACGCCCATGAACAACTGGCCGTACGTCTTTCGCAGGCCGAGGTGGCCGGTGACTGGCGCCTGTTCTTCCTGCAGCGCGACATCGTGGAGACACTGACGCTGGAAGAGATCAACCTGGCGCTGAAGAAGTGGCTGGTCAGCGTCAACCGCAGCGAAGTCCTGCTGCATCACGCCAACCGCGTCCGGGTCCCGCAGATGCCGACGCCCGAGCCTGTCGAAGCGCAGCTCGCCGGGCGGGACTGGCCCCCCGTCGGCAGCGCCGCCGACCCGTTGCCTGTCTCACTGCATGAGCTCGCAGCACAGGTCGCCACCATCGACCTCGACGGTGCGCGTGCCCAGGCGCAGCTGATCTCACGCCGCACGCGTGGAGACCTCGCCTGGGTCACCATTGCCAACGACTTCGGCAACCCGTCTGCCCTGTCAGGCCGCAAGACCGCCTGCACCATGGCCAGCAACCTCATGGCCTACGGCGGTGCGGGCTTGAACCGGGAAGCCCTGGCCGCCCGCCTGGAGGCCCTGCAGGCACGCTGGTCCATCGGCCTGGGCGGCATCGCCCTGGAGGCGCCTCGCGCCAACATCGAAGCCGCCCTGGAACTGCTGCTGGCGGCACGGCAATCGCCGCTGCTGCCGCCGCTTGAGTTCGAACGCCTGAAGGCTGCGCAGATCGCCGGCCTGAAGGCCGCCCTGCAGGACCCTGTGCGCGTGGCGGCCAACACCGTCACCCTCCGTTTCGACAACTACCCGGCGGACCATCCCCTGCGGCCCCGCTCCTTGCAGCAGGCACTGGCCGAGGCGCAGGCGCTCGACCTGCCCGCCCTGCAGGCGTGCGCCACCGACTTCCTTGGCTGGTCGCAGGTACGGCTGGCGATGGTCGGAGACTTTTCGCGCCAGGACGTCGAGGCGATCTGGGCGCGCATTGCCGCGCTGCCGACGAATCGCATCCCCTATGAACGAATCAGCGACATCGAGGCGCCGACCACCGTGGATGACAGTCTGGTGGTGGCCACCGCGCCCCCCGACCGACCCAACGCGGAAGTGCGAGGCGTCGCCCAGTTGCGCATCGCCGAGGACGAGCCCGACTTTCCCGCCCTGCGGATTGCCATCCAGTTGCTCGGCGGCGACTCCGACAGCCGCATCCGGGCCAGACTACGGGAACGCGAGGGCTTGGCCTACAGCGCCGGCGCGTCGCTGAATGGCGGCACCTTCGAACGACGCAGCCTGCTGGTGCTCAGCAGCAGCGTCGCGCGCGCCAATGCCGGCGCGGCCTTGTCCATGCTGCAGGAGGAACTGGCCCGTGCGTTGGCGGAAGGATTCAGCGAAGCGGAACTGACCCGTGCCGTGGCGATCTGGAAGAGTGCGCGCAGCCGATCACTGGCAACGGAGAGTGCCTGGGTCAATCAGCTGGCCCAGGGCATGCATACCGGCCGCGGCCATGCCTGGCAGGCGCGGTTCGACCAACAGATCGAACGCCTGACGGTGTACGACGTCAACCGGGCTCTTCGCCAGCATCTGGCAAATGCGCCCGTCGTATGGACGCTGGTCAAGGCCCCTTGATCGGGGGGCCGCTGCCGCCCTCGGGCGCTGGCGCCTCGCCCATGGCCTGGCTCAGACGCCAGAACAACAGGCTCAGGGCGACGCCGCCGGCCATGCCCAGCGCGTACTTGAAGGCACTGCCGAACAGCAGCGGTGCCAGCAGGCCGGCCACCAGGGCAAAGGCCATCATCTGTACAAAACTCTGCAGCGAAGCCGCCAGCCCGCGCATGCTCGGGAACAGCCCCTGCACGATGACCGACATCGCCGGCACCGCCAGCGCCACGCCAAAGGTGTAAAGCATGGCCGGCAGCACCGCCCACGGCACGGCGGCCGGGAAGCTGCTGGTGTAGGCCAGGTTGGCCAGCGCCGCCAGCACCATCATGGCCTGGCCCACGCGAATGGTGGTGGCGCTGCTGAAGCGATGCGCCAGCCGGCCGCTGAGCGCCGAGCCCAGCACCATGCCGCCGATCATGGGCACGAACAGCCAGGCAAAGGCGGTTTCCGGCAGGTGCAGCACCTCCACCACGAAGTTGGCCGCCCCGGCGATGTAGAGCGCAAAGCCCACGAAAGCCGAACCGGTGGCCAAGGTGCCCAGCAGGAACTTCGGGTGCCGGATGGCGGTGAGGTAGTTGCGCACGATGGTGCCCAGGTGCAGCGGCTGGCGCTGCTGCGGCGCCAGGCTCTCGGGCAGCACGCGCCAGCACAGCACGGCCAGCACGCCACCGAACAACGTGAGGAAAGCAAAGTTGGCGCGCCAGCCCAGGTGGGCATTGAGGTAACCACCCAGCACCGGCGCCACCGCCGGCGCAATGCCGAACACCATCATGATGCCGGCGATCATGCGCTGCGCCTCGGCACCGTGGAACTGGTCACGCACGATGGCCTGCCCCACCACCATGCCCGCCCCGGCCGACATGCCCTGCAGCACGCGACAGACCAGCAGCGCACCAAAACTCGGCGCCAGCGTGGCACCGATGGAGGACAGCACGAACAGCAGCAACGTGCCCAGCACCACCGGCCGGCGCCCCACGCTGTCTGACAGCGTGCCGTAGAACAGCGACATCACCGCCTGCGCCAGCAGGAAGGCGCTCAGCGTCTGCTGCACCAGCAGATCGCTGACGGCGAACTCCAAGGCAATGCTGTGGAAGGACGGCAGGTAGGTGTCAATGGCAAAAGGCCCCACCATGGCCAGGCCGGCCAGGAGGAAAGTCAGGTAACGGTTTGTCATGGGGTTCTCACAAAAGCCCGGGCCGCAGCCGCAGGCAACGCCCAGGTGGGCGCGGGGAATCGGTATGGGTCAGGCGGCGCGTACCGCCGCTGCAATGTCCAGCGAGCGCAGGCGCAACGCCGGGTCGAATACGTCGGACACCAGGATGAACTCGTCCGCCTGCGTGGCCTGCAGCAGCTGCTCGAAGCCGGCGCGCACCGTCTGCGGCCCGCCGATCACGGCCGCGGCCAGGAAGTCGGCAATCGCGCCGCGCTCCTGCGGCTGCAGCTGAGCCATGTAGTTCTCCACCGGCGGCGCCAGGCGGCCGCGCTTGCCGGTCACGATGCCCAGCACGCGCTGGTAGGTGCTGCTGGCCAGGAACTCGGCCTCTTCGTCGCTGGGTGCGGCAATCACCGGCACGCCGATGGCCACATAGGGCTTGTCCAATGTCGCCGAGGGCTTGAAGCGTTTGCGGTACAGGTCGATCGCCTGCAACAGGTAGCGCGGCGCAAAGTGCGAGGCAAAGGCATAAGGCAAGCCCATCTCGCCCGCCAGCTGGGCCGAGAACAGGCTGGAGCCCAGCAGCCAGATCGGCACATTGGTACCGGCGCCCGGCATGGCAATCAGGCGCTGGCCCGGCTGTGCGGGGCCCAGCAGGCGCTGCAACTCGGCCACGTCGCGCGGGAAATCTTCTTCGGTCTCCACGCGGTCGCGCCGCAGCGCGCGCATGGTCAGCGGGTCGGTGCCGGGCGCGCGGCCCAGACCGAGGTCGATGCGACCCGGGTACAGCTCGGCCAGCGTGCCGAAGGCCTCGGCCACCACCAGCGGCGCATGGTTGGGCAGCATCACGCCGCCAGAGCCGACGCGGATGGTGTGGGTACCGCCGGCAATGTGGCCCACCAGCACCGCGGTGGCGGAGCTGGCAATGCCCGGCATGTTGTGGTGCTCGGCCAGCCAGTAGCGCGTGAAGCCGAGCGATTCCGCATGCTGCGCCGTGCGCAGCGCAATGCCCAGCGCATCGGCTACCGTGCCGCCTTCGCGCACGGCCACCAGGTCCAGCATGGACAGGGCAATCTGGTTCAGTGATTTCATGCCGCCATTGTCCCCCTCGGCGCGACATCGTGCCGGCTGGGGGTCAATGCGGGGCAAGGCGTTCCGTCTGGCCTGTGCCCCGTTGCTTCAGCCCAGCCAGGCCAGCAGGCCGCCACCCACGCCGCAGCCCAGCACCACCAGCCAGGGCGGCAGCTTCCAGACCATCAGCGCCACAAAGGCCAGCAGGGCCAGGCCGAAGTCAGCCGGCGTGAAGATGGCACTGGTCCACACCGGGTGGTAGAGCGCGGCCAGCAGCAGGCCCACCACCGCCGCATTGATGCCGCCCAGCGCCGCGCGCGTGCGCCCGTGGCGGCGCAGCGCCTCCCAGAACGGCAAGGCACCGGCCACCAGCAGGAAAGACGGCACGAAGATCGCCAGCAGGCACAGCAGGCCGCCGGCCCAGCCACTGGGCGTGCCCTGCGCCGCCGCGCCCAGGAAGGCAGCAAAGGTAAACAGCGGCCCCGGCACCGCCTGCGCCGCGCCATAACCGGCCAGGAAGGTGTCGTTGCTCACCCAGCCGCTGGGCACTACTTCAGACTGCAGCAGCGGCAGCACCACATGGCCGCCGCCAAACACCAGCGAACCGGCGCGGTAGAAGGCGTCCACCATGGCCAGCGCCTGGCTCGGCCAGGCCGCCGCCAGCAACGGCAGGCCCACCAGCAGCAGGCCAAACAGCGCCAGCAGCGCCGCACCGGTGCGCCGGCGCATGCGGATGGGCAGCGCCTCGTGCGGCCCCTGCGGCACAGCCGGAAACAGCAGCAATCCCAGCAGCCCCGCTGCGGCGATCAGCCCCACCTGCACCCAGGCGCCCGGCCACAGCAGCGCCACGCCGGCCGCCGCGGCCATGAGCGTGAGGCGCGGCAGCCCCACGCACAGCGTGCGCGCCATACCCCAGACCGCCTGCGCCACCACCGCCACCGCCACCACCTTGAGACCGTGCAGCACACCAGCCGGCAACGCGTCGCCCCAGGCCGACAGGCCGAGCGCAAACAGGATGAGGGCCAGCGCCGACGGCAGCGTGAAGCCGGCCCACGCCGCCAACGCACCCCAGTAGCCGGCGCGTGACAAGCCCAGTGCCATGCCCACCTGGCTGCTGGCCGGCCCGGGCAGGAACTGGCACAGCGCCACCAGGTCGGCATAGCTGTGCTCGCTCAGCCAGCGCCGCCGCGCCACGAACTCGTTGCGGAAATAGCCCAGGTGCGCCACCGGCCCGCCAAACGAAGTCAGGCCCAGCCGCAGAAAGATGAGGAAGACCGCCCAGGCGCTGGGCGCCGGTGCGGCGGTGTTCGCGTTCGTCATGGCCCGAATGTACCGTGGCCATGTTGCAGTGCCTCTTGCGTCCGGCCCGGATCGGGCGTTGAATGGCGGCATAAGCAGAAGTCAGTCGACACAACGCATTCCGGTCCGCGGACCGTCAGGAGGAGGATGCCATGGCCACCAAGAAGAAGGCCGCCCCCACGGGCGCCAAGAAGCGCAGCACAGCCGCACCGGCCCGTGCCAGCAGAAGCAAAACCACCAGCGCCAGCACGGCGGGCCGCAGCACCGGCAGCGCGCCCCGCAACCCCTTTGCCATGTTCAGCCGCCTGGTCGCCAGCAAGGCGGCCGCCTTCCCGGCCATGCTGACCAAGGAAGGCAAGGCCCCCGAGGTGGGCACCGTGGTCTATGTGCACGGCATCGGCAACAAGCCGGTGGCGTCCATCCTCAAATGCCAGTGGGACAGCGCCCTCTTCGGCGCGCCCATGGGCGACCGTACGCGTCTCGCCTACTGGGTCAACCGCAACCGCTACCCCGAGCCAGAAGCCGGCACCTGTGCCGACAAAGACACGCCCGCTGCGGCTGGCGGCCCCGGCCTGCGCGCCCTGGGTGCGCTGCCCGAAGCCGAGCCCGAACTCGACGCCCAGGGCCGCCGTGTCATGGCGGCGCTGGAGCAGCGCCTGCAGCGCGCACAGGAGCGGCCCGGTGGCGTGGGCGCCAAGGTGCTGCCGCTGCCCGAGGGCATGCGGCGCTGGGTCACGCGCCTGGTGTCCGAGCTTTTCCTCAAGGACGTGCGCGACTTCTTCTTCGATGCCAACCAGCGCAGCGTGATGGAGCAGTCGCTGCGCGAGCGGCTGGACGTCGGTGGCGGGCCGTTCATCGTCATCGGGCACAGCCAGGGCTCGATGATTGCCTACCACGTGCTGCGCCAGCTGCAGAAGGCGCAGTGCGACGTGCGGCTGTTCCTCACCATCGGCTCGCCGCTGGGCATCCAGGAGGTGCAGGACGTGCTGGGCACGCTCGGCAAGGGCGCGCTGGCCGTGCCCGAGTGCGTGGACCGCTGGCTCAACGTGGCCGAGCGGCTGGACCCGGTGGCGCTGGACGCCGACATCTCCAACGACTACACGCCCAACAGCCGCGGCGTGGCGGTGGAGAACGTGGTGGGCCTGCAGATCAACCCCGAGTGGGACTCCAACCCGCACTCCGGCACCGGCTACCTGAGCATCGACACCGTGCGCAGCGCCGTACGCGAGACCGCCGGCTCCGCCTTCGCCAACCGGGTGGGCCGCAGCATCCTGATGAAAGATCTGGTGGACCAGATGGAAGACGGCCGGCGCGAAGAACGCCACCCGACGCTGATCCAGCTGGTCTCGGACGAGAGCGCAGAGAGCTCGCTCGACGAGGTGCGCAGCCGGCTGGAGGGCTTGATCAGCGAAGTGCTGGCCTACAGCGGCGCCACCACCGAAGAAGGGCGCGTGCAGCTCATGCGACGCTTCATCTCGGCCGACCTCACGCGCAGCGAGATCGAGCACCTGCGCTCGCACTGCGGCGCGCTGAAGATCGACCGCGTCTGGCGCAACGCCGTCAAGCGCGCGCTGCTGCACCAGTCCACCCACACCATCCAGGCGCGCCCGGCCAACCTGGGCTACGGCGCACGCGGGCAAGAAATCGCCTGGGCCGTGCTGGACACCGGCATCACCGCCGACCACCCGCACTTCAAGAAGTACGGCAACGTGCTGGCGCAGTGGGACTGCACCGGCAACGGCGCGCCGCAGCGGCTGGGCCCGGGTGACAAGCGCTTCGGCACGCTGGACGGCAACGGCCACGGCACCCACGTGGCCGCCACCATTGCCGGCGCGCTGGCCCTGCCGCGCGACAAGGGTGACGCCACCGAACTCGACCTGCAGGGCATGGCGCCCGAGGCCAAGTTGTACGGCTTCAAGGTGCTGAAGGACAACGGCAACGGCGAAGACGCCTACATCATCAAGGCGCTGGACACCATTGCCGAGCTGAACGAACGCGCCGGCAAGCTGGTGATCCACGGCGTGAACCTCAGCCTGGGCGGCAGCTTCGACCCCAGCGTGTTCGGCTGCGGCCACACGCCGCTGTGCCAGGAGCTGCGGCGCCTGTGGCGCCAGGGCGTGCTGGTGTGCCTGGCCGCCGGCAACGAAGGCTATGCCCTGCTCGACTCCGACGGCGGCATGATCCCCGCCAACATGGACCTCTCCATCGGCGACCCGGCCAACCTGGAAGAAGCCATCGCCGTGGGCTCCATCCACAAGAGCAACCCGCACACCTACGGCGTGTCGTACTTCTCGTCGCGCGGCCCCACGGCCGACGGCCGCATGAAACCCGACCTGGTGGCCCCGGGCGAAAACATCCTGTCAGCGCGCCACAAGTGGCCCAAGGGCGCCAGCACCGCGCGCGACTACTACGTGGAAATGAGCGGCACCAGCATGGCCACGCCGCATGTATCGGGCCTCCTGGCGGCGTTTTTGTCCGCGCGCAAGGAATTCATCGGCTACCCGGACCGCGTCAAGGCCCTGCTGCTGGCGCACTGCACCGACCTGGCCCGCGACCCCTACATCCAGGGCAAGGGCATGCCGAATCTGGTGAAGATGTTGATGAATACGTGATGGGCAAGACATACTGCTGCACCACTTGAGCAACAGACAGCACAAAGCGCAAAGGGAGACACATGTTCCGCCAACATGGACGGTTACACGAAATCGGCAGCGTCTTGGTTGCGATCGTCGCGACGCTGACACTTGGAATGGCAGCTCTTCAGCTGTATGCCCTCGCTTACATCAATGACAAGTGGCCACCGGTCTCGCTGGAACAGATTCAACAGGAGTCTGTCTCTCGAAACAGCGCCGCGCTGAACCACCTCGACTCACCCAACGTCGTTCTCCAAGTAGGCGCGTCTTCGGTGCAGACATGGCTCGCACCTGAAATCCAGAACGCGGTGCGCAAGTTCAACGCATCTCAACAGAAGCTTCAGCTGTCGATAGACACCGTGAAAGTTGCTTTTGAGAACCAGCACGGCACGCTCTCGGGCGACTTCCAACTCCACCTGATTGAGCAGGCGCTGACCCTCACCGGCTCCATCGAAGGGTACGCCTACTTGGCGCTGGACGGCGCAACGGTGACGGTGCGCCCGTCTCTGAGCAAACTCAAACTCAGGAACATCAAGAGCGACTCGGACAAGTACTGGTGGCTTGGTCCGTTAAAGGACCTGATCTACACCGAGCTTCTGCTCGTACGTGACAACATCAACGGCCAGCTGCCCGTGTATAGCCAACAGCTGAAGATCGCGCCTCTTACGCTGCCTGGCGAACCGCGGCCGAGTCTTCCCGTTGTTTTTCCCGACCCCTTCCATCCCAACACCACCATCACGAGAAAATTCGTCCCGCCAGTACTCAAGGGTGCCGTGGTACTGGCCGACGCCGACCATCTAACGGTGCTGGGTCAACTCAGTCTGACCAACGTCAACCCTCCGGCTGCCATGAACGGCACGGACGATTTCCTGGTGTATCGGCGTGAATTCCGTTCACGCCTGGACAAGGCAGGCCTCGTCGTAGACCCTTCGGCGGGCGTCGCTTTCGATGTTGCCAAAGGATTCGTTGATGAGCTGTTCCGACAGTTTATGGGGCAGGTTTTCACGCGCGACCGTGTCACCGCGGCTGTGCAGGCGTCCTACCAGACACTTTCCCAACTGACCCATCCCGATGTTGGCATCAGCGTGGAGACGCCGACCGTAACAAAGGTCGTGGACGAGAGTCTGCGAGAGACGCTCACATCCTGGGCATCTCGACATTCAGGCTCTGTCGTCAGCTCGACCTTTGACATTCGCCAACAGTATTTCTGGGCGGGCGCATCCGCTGAGTTTGATATCGCGCACGCCGACGCGCGCGTGGAAGCGTCTGTCGAAATAGCCGTGCCGGTAGCTGGCACGGCCTCGGGGCTTCGACTGTACCCAGCCATTGACCAGTTGACCGTCAAGAAGCTGAAGACTTCCCATTACGGCGATCTTGCCGGACTGCTGCGTGGCGTCAACACTTTCCTCGCAGGTGCGGTTGCAGCGGCGAATTCCGCCATGCAGCCGTTGGACGTGGGCTTGGCGCCACTGAAACTCGGCACCATAGACTTCCGCACGATGATCTCATCGCCGGGGACGTCCGTTTCGCCACAAACCTATGCCCCCCCTGCCATGCAGCTTTCCAATGCTGCGCTTCTGCTGGACGAAAAGCGCATCATGGCAATGGCCGGAACGGGGCCGGCTTCCGCCCCCCTCAAATCGCCTGCCCCAGTCGACTTTGACACCTATCGGAATGCTTACCACGCCCGCTGGGCAGAGTCGTTTGGCTCTCCAGCGCAGCCCGGTACGGCGCATGTCTATGTCAAGACCGCCGCAATCGCACAGTACATCAACACGGCGGTCAACGACGCGCAGCTGGCCCTGGCGGCCTCTGTTACTTTCAACGATCGCAACACCGTTCCGCTTGAGATCGGGCACATTCCACGCGTCAGCTGCAGAGGCTTGATCAACTGCCCCGAGTGCAGCTGGCGAAGACCATGGAACTGCCCTCTCGTGCCTCCTTGCGAAGCTGCAAACTTGGCTGTCAGGACAGCCTGCAACGTCGCTCTGGAGCCAGCGCGCTGGGCCATCAACGAGATGACCAGAATTCTTGGTCGGCATCTTGGTGACCTCGAAACGGATGCACGTGGCGCAGCCACTCTCCAGGCAAGGAATATTCGCATCGACCTGTCCCCCGACATGAGCGGGGTGAATCTCACGCTGACGGCGCAAGCGCAGGCCTCTGCCAGCGCTGATCTGCGATTCCACTCGAAGAGCGTCTCGGGTCGCCTGGTCTGCCCTCTGGACTTCCACCACCACGTTCCCTTTCCGAGCGGATCAATTCACGGACAGGTGCCGCAGCAGCAGCTAGGCCTGCGCGCGACCATCCAGACCCGGTTGGAAGCCAAGGAGGGCGGCGGCCAGCGGTTCACGGTTGAGATCACCCCCCAGAACGACATTCATTTCGTCGGCGATCTTGACACCCAGCCCTATGCCCAGCTTCGGCTGGCAATGCTTTCGATGAATATTCAATGCCCAGTAACGGGTGTCATCAACATCCTCGTTCCTGGCCTGGGCACTGCGCTGTCCCTACTGGATATCGGGCAGGTCACTGCGCTGGTCACGGATGCCGTCGCCCAGTCGGCGCTGGACGGCCTGCCATCCGATCTCAAGCTGCTTTACCTGGGCAAGATCAATCGCACTCTCGACAAACCCGGACCGATGCAGCTTGCGGTTGACATCCCGGTCGTGCGCGTAGGCGATATGACATTGACCATGCAGCCGGAGATCAAGGATGGTCTGCTGCAGCTACATGTCGCAGCACCATGAGGCGTACCGTTCAACCGAAAATTCGCGCCGATGTCCGGACGGCAGAAGGGAAGGGACGCACCCATTGCAGCCCCCCTGCTTGGCCTGGCTCCCAAGTGCACCCACGTTGCGGCCCCACGGTCGACGGCCGCATGAAGCCCGACCCGGTGGCCCCGGGCGAAAACATCCTGTCGGCGCGCCACAAGTGGCCCAAGGGTGCGGCCACCGCGCGCGACTACTACGTGGAAATGAGCGGCACCAGCATGGCCACGCCGCATGTGTCGGGCCTGCTGGCGGCGTTTCTGTCAGTGCGCAAGGAGTTCTTCGGCTACCCGGACCGCGTCAAGGCCCTGCTGCTGGCGCACTGCACCGACCTCGCCCGCAACCCCTACATTCAGGGCAAGGGCATGCCGAATTTGGTGAAGATGTTGTTGAATACGTGATGGCGACGTTTGCGGCACTGCATCGGATTGGACGAGAACTGTTGGCGACAGGCTGGGACGCTTTGCGCCGGCAGCCGGAGTGACCGCTACGCAGCGGTTGCGGCCCTTCGCCTCCGAGACGCCGGATCGGCCGGATTCAGCGCCCTCGCTGTCAGACTGGCGGCGACAGGTACAGTTATAAATCGAACAAGCGCTAGCCGCTAAGCCCTCAATCAAGATGAATCGCACTTTCAAGGCCCTGAGAACACCCTCCAGCAAAGACGATGCATTCGAACTGTCCTGGGGTGAGCGCTTCGACGAATCGGGCATCAGCTGGGACGAACTCCTACGGTCACAGCGCATTCTCATCGTTTCCGAGGCCGGTGCCGGTAAGACGTATGAGTGCGAGTCGAAGGCGAGGGAACTCTTCGCTCGGGGCGAGCCAGCGTTTTTCCTGTCTCTCGAAAGCGTTGCATCCGCTGGCGTAGTCGCCACCCTTTTCGGGGATGAGCACGAGCGTTTCACCAACTGGTTGGCGTCTTCATCGCAGCTTGCCTACTTCTTCCTCGACTCGATCGACGAGCTTCAACTCGTTCATCGTTCTTTCAAGGACGCGCTGCGTCGATTTGCGTATGACATTCGGGGGGCAATGGAACGAGTCACGGTGGTCATCACCGCTCGCCCTGTGCCCATCGATCGCCAGGCGTTCAAGGACATCCTGCCCGTTCACACGCCAGTGCGGCATGACGATCCGCAAGATGAGTTCATTCGCATCGCCATGGATGGACCCAGCAAGACCAATGTCGACGGGCCGCCATCCAGCCGAGAGGTCGAACTGCTACCGTTGACCGGCCCCCAAATCATGGAGTTCGCGCGGTCCCGATGCGTTGAGAACCCGGAGGCCTTGCTGGCGGCAATAGATGCCAACGCGAAACTCAAGCCGTTGGCATCTGCATGGAAGACGATTACGGAAACGTCGGCCAGGCGAGCAGATTTGCTCAGCGAAGGTGTGGCGGTGAACTCACACTTGTTCGGCATCGCCATGCAGCTGGTGCAGATGGCGGAAGAAGATCAGAAGCCATCAGAAGAGCGTTTGCCGCAGTTTGCTGACGCAGGCCGCGAATCGCTGTTGCAGCAACTTTATTCAGAAGCTCCCGTCTATACGGATCTCGAACAGGTTCTGCTGGCAGATTCGATTTCAAAGGCACTGGAACAACGTGGTTTTGATGATTCGCTGAGTCAACAGATTCTGGCTGGTAAGAGCCCTTCAGACCGAGCCGCAGAACTCGTCAGCGGCACGAAACTTTTGAACGTGGAGAATCGCAGAAAGA
>JAULXO010000003.1:0-133876 GCA_032118555.1 Hylemonella sp.
CCTTCGCGCCTTGCAGCTCGGCCAATAACTTACACCACGCACTGGGACATTAACAAGTCAGGACGTTCAACCTTCGTGACGTTTCAACAACTGGCGGAGTTGTACGCGAAAGGTGTGCTCGAAGAATTCGGGTTTACCGTTCGCATGTGTCCGGGCCAGGGCACGTACCCCACTACGAATCCAACCAAAAAGATACTGCCAACCAGCATCAGGCCTGGCTCAGCGTTTGACTTGGCAGTTCAAAAGGTGGATGTTTCAAAGCCTGCCAATCGTGAATTGAGAACCGCCTTGCTTCGCACCAACGTCAAACTTGAAGGGTCATGACGCTGATTGATATGGGGGTACCTGTGAATCCATCCCTTGCCCATGCCGAACTCATCGCCACTTTCAAGCGGGCGGAGGCAGATGCTGCTCACAAGTTTGGATTGATCAAAGCTGTTGCGAACAAGGGACCCAAGGCCATCCAAGCCGCCACCGAAACAGCCGCAAAGGCGAAAAAACGCAGGGACTCGTATGCAAAAAAGCTGGACGCCCTGGGGCTGAGCCTCAAGGATTGAGAGTGGCCCAGCCTACGGCCCGACACCAGCCATTGGGACTGCCCACAACTGGCCATAAGCGATGGCAGCAGGCGACTCATAGCGGCCGATGGCCACAAAGGAAAGCGGACTTTTGTAGGTAAGCAATGACTTAGGCGTTACACCGCGCCCGAGGCTCATTGCATCCCCCGCGCCCAGACTGCCTCACCTGGACCGCTAGAGCCCGGAAACTGCCAACCCATGTGCGTGACTGTGTCGATCACGACGCACGCCAGCTCGGTAGCGCCCTTTTGCAGGCAATCCAAGAAATGCGTATCGATCGGAGTGGCGAAGACTTCCTTCTTCCTGTTTACAAACGATGGGACTGTTGCTCCCTTCGCATTCGGAGTTCCCCAGTAGCCATGGCAGATCGCGTTACGAATGGCGGAGGCACTGCGTAATTCTTTTAGCAATTCATCGAGATTCTCGATATTGGCATCCGTGTGGCCGCGGATCGCCTTCTCGTACAAGGTAATCAGCCCCCCCAAGGGGTCTACAAGCGCCTTCTCTATCGTGGGAAGCCATGCCTTGTAGGCGGTCTCTAGCTCGGACTCCTCGTACCGAGTAGTAGCGGTGAGGGCGAAAATGGCCTTAGATAGCACGTCCTCCAAGAATCCGAACGTGGCGACAGCGCGTCCAAGGGCCTCCCAGAACTTGGGATCATGTGCATGTGTTGGACATCTGCTTGGCAGTGCCTCTCGATCGATCACGTGCCCGATGGGTCTCTTGCTCACGGCAGATTGCCTGTCACTTAGCGTGCATAACGTTGGAGCTACACCGGGTAGTCACGGCCGCATCCCCAACTGTTCTAAGCCGAGCAACGTTCCAGGATTGAAGGTGTGGTAGCTCCACCTAGGAAGGTTACTGTCTTTGGAGTAGCTTTCAACTTTCTCCTTAAGCGCTGCTAGGGTGGATGCCCCCAAGAGCGAGAGCACCGGCAGCAAATAGGCTTTCGACGAAGCTCTAGCGAAAATCTCAAACGGACCGTGCTGCCTTTGTGCATACAAGAGTGTTTCCGGCCACCAGCGGTCCCACACATCGTCACCAGTCATGTCGCCGCGAATGAAGCAAACGAAATCTGCTTGCATCAAGTGCCGGAACAGGAGTCCAGAGGAGTGAGAACGCTGTTCAAGCATGTCTGCTCGCAGCGAAGCGCGTTCCTTCTTAAGCCTTTGATTCCTGATCTCCAACGACTTCATGTACGCGCGGAGAACAGTAAACGAGACCGTTGCGTTCTTCCCGTAGTCAGAGTTTCCCGGAACGTAATAGGGTTGCGCTAGCAAATAAGACGCCCCGGCGAAATGTTCTCCTCGCAGCAAAACCGCAACGCCATACAAGAACAGCTCGTGGACGATGAACTTGTAGTTGTCGAAGTCAATCTCGTTCCACTGACTGACGTGAGATGGGCGAGACAGATACGGGATCAGTGACTCGTAGAAGCGGTGTATGCGAGACGAGTAGCTGTTCGGATCAGCGTATTGCGTCAGCGTTGTGAAGACATGAATGAACTCGTTTCGCGCCAACATGAAATCTTCAATGGACTTGACGATGCGATCATCGAGTTCTCCGTCACCCGGAGGCATACGAAACCTCTCAAGTTGTTCAGTGAAGGTGGACAAGTATTCATCGACCGCGCCCCTAGCGTATCCTTTATCGCCCTTCAGTCCCTCCACGGCGCGCTTTGCGAGTGGAGTGGTCCCGAGGGCAGGCACATCTTCTTCGCTGATATAGGATGGGACATTTCCCAGCTCGGGCCGCTTAAAAAGTGGCTTGTTGAATATCCATCTAACGAGCTTCTCGAAATTTTCAGCATATCGATCGCCTTCGCTCAAGTCGATGTAGATGCGCGACTTGTAATAGATCGGGAGGAATGGCTTCCCCTCCGCATCTTTCTCCGCGATCACAGCAACGAACTTGTCTTGTGCTTGCTTGGCGTAGACCTCCGCAGAGATGATCTGAGCCTCTGTTCCGACGCCTCCCGCTCTGCCATCTGCCTTGGTCGCGTACACCTGGTCGCACACCAGAATGACCTTAGAGATAGCTGGATCAGTCACCATCTTCTCCATGAACGCGATCGCATCGTGCCCCTCGCGCAAGTCCCACTTGTCCAAGACTACGTGGACGCCACTCTCAACCAATTCGTTGGCGAGGTCCACGACCCACTGTTCATGCTCTGGATTTGACCAGCTGTAGGAAATGAAGACCTGAGGCGAAGTCATGATGCAAAAGTGCTGAAGATAAAAACGTTCGAGATAGCTGGCAGCCGGAGTGAGCACCTTCTCGGCGATCCGGACAGATTCTAGGGAGCCGATCCACAGTCTGAAATCCCCCAATAGGGTCATGGAGCGACAGCTATTGGTTGCAATCCTGGCAGGCCGCTTCTGGCCGTAAGCCCCCTCCCAACATGAGCCGGTGGCCAGCGATGAATCAACTGTCGTCGCGCGGAATCAACGCCAGCAGATCCGTCACCCCCACATCCACCCCCGCCTGAAACAGCAGCGTCGAAGCCTGGCCGCGGTGGTGCGTCTGGTGGTTGAAGAAGTGCTGCAGCAAGGCGCCGAAGTTGCGGCTGGTCGGAACGCCGGCCATGTTGCTGTAGCTGATGCCGCCGGCCAGGTGCTCGGGCGTGAGCTCGGTCACCCAGCGTTCGATGAGTGCGTCCAGCGGCTGCCGGTAGGCGCGCAGGCCTGCCAGGTCGGGCGCGAGTGGCTGCGTCAGCGAAGACGGTTGCGGGAAATTGGATAGAGCCCCGAGGGCGGTGAACCCGGCCTCATGCCGGGCGAAGCGGTGCAACCAGAGGGTGTCGGCCACGGCAATGTGGTTGAGCGTGCCGAGGATGGAGCCGAAGAAGGCGCCGCGGTCAGCATTGAGCGCAGCGGCATCCAAGCTGGCGGCGGCATCAAACATGCGCTCGTTCATCCAGCGGTTGTAGTGCGCCATCAGCGCGGCGGTCTGCGGGGTCATGGGTGGGGCCTGGGCACGGAGTGGGAGGTGCCTGTTTTATAGCAGCCGGCGTGCGGCACCGCGCTGTGCAGCGCCGTTCCGAGCCCACAACAGGCGCATTTCTTGCTCCACGCACCCCATGAGCGAAGCCCCGCGGACGGTCGTTGTCGCACCCGGTCTGGCCGCAGCCGCGACGCGCCGTCCGCGCGGCGGTGTGCCGGCCTGCCGCCTCCCGGCTGCTAAGCTTCAGCGGTTTACTTTGTCACATTGCGCATGAAATCGGGGCTGAATTTCCTGGTCGCGGCCAAACGCTGCGAAATCGCCGAGCTGCAGCAGCTGGCGCTCACCAGCGCGCTGGTGAACGTGTCCGGCCGCCTGGTGCACGGTCTGCAGCGCGAGCGCGGTCTGTCCAACCTCTACCTGGGCTCGCACGGAACGCGCTTTGCCCAGGCACGTGCACAGCAGATAGACGAAAGCCGGCAGATCGAGGCCGAACTGCGCGCCTGTTTCGACGCGTTGGACACCGAGTCCGACCGCGTGGGCCACGGCGCCCGGCTGTTCAGCCGGATCGCCTATGTGCTGCACGGGCTGGACGCCCTGCCGGCGCTGCGCCAGCAGGTCGACACCCTGCACTGGACCGCACGGCAGGCCACAGATGCCTATGTGCAACTGATCGCCGGGCTGCTGGCGGTGGTGTTCGAGGCCGCCGACAGCGCCTGCGACCCCGAGGTCTCGCGCCTGCTGGTGGCGCTGTTCAATTTCATGCAGGGCAAGGAGTTCGCCGGCCAGGAGCGTGCCGTCGGTTCCGCGCTGTTCGCCTCGGGGCAGGCTGCGGCGGGCGAGCAGCAGCGCCTGCTGCACCTGATTGAGTCGCAGGAGCGCTGCCTGCAGGTGTTCGCCGAGTTCTCCAGCCCCGAGCTTGTCGCCTTGTGGGCACAGAGCCAGGACCGCGCCACGCTGGCGGAGCTGGAGCGCATGCGGCGCATCCTGTGCACGGCTGCGGCCGGCGCGACGCTCGACGCCAGCCAGAGCCAGGTCTGGTTCAACTGCTGCAGCCAGCGCATCGACTGCATGAAGGTGGTGGAAGACCAGCTCGCACACGACCTGCTGCGGGTGTGCGAAGAGAAGATCGCCGCCGCCCGCGGCGACCTGCAGGCCTACCAGGCGCTCGACGCCGCAGCCACCCGCGACGCCGATGCCTTGTCTTTCTTCCAGGACGTGGGCGGCGCCGCCGGCGTGCCTGGGGCCGGCCCGGCCCCGGGTACGCCCGGCTTCGGCGTGCCGGCCCAGGGCTACGGCTTGCAGCTGGAGCGCTCCATTCTGGAGCTGGTGCAGGAACAGGCCCGGCGCCTGCAGACCATGGGTGACGAACTTGACACGGTGCGCGCCAGCCTCAACGAGCGCAAGCTGATCGACCGCGCCAAGGGCCTGCTGATGCAGCGCCAGGGCTTGAGCGAACAGGCGGCCTACGACAAGCTGCGCAAGACCGCCATGGACAAGGGGCTGAAGCTGGCGGACGTGGCACAGCTCATGCTCGACGCGGCCGATCTGCTGTAGGCACGGCACGCCGCCGCCTCACTTTTGGTGCATCGCACAAAACAGGTGCGCCTTGTCGTCTACACCAACAAATCAGGCCCCGAACCATACAGTACAAGCGCAGACAGCTACAAAAACAATAGCAAAACCAACCCGGATATGACTGGCACAGACCTTGCTTGATTGCAGGCAAGACCAATGAAGGTCAGTCGGCAGTGGCATCCAACGGCGGATGGCGCTGCTGAATCCGGACAAAGGCGTCCCCACCGGTTTGCATCGTCTGCATGACGTGCAAGCCGCGTGAGGACGCCTTTTTTGTTTTCTTCGTCGACTCTAGGAGCTTGTGATGTCTGAACTTCTGAACGCCAAACTCAGCCGCCGCACCGTGCTGCAGACCGCCGCCGTGGGCGCGGTCGGCATCGCCCCCGCCCTGCGCGCTGCCGTCTATGCCGCCGGCTCCGATGCGCCGGAGAAGAAGGAAGTGAAGATCGGCTTCATTCCGCTGACCGACTGCGCCAGCGTGGTGATGGCCTCGGTGCTGGGCATCGACCAGAAGTACGGCGTGAAGATCATCCCGAGCAAGGAAGCCAGCTGGGCCGGTGTGCGCGACAAGCTGGTCAACGGCGAGCTGGACTTTGCCCATGTGCTGTACGGCCTGGTGTACGGCGTGCACCTGGGCGTGAGCGGCCCGAAGAAAGACATGGCGGTGCTGATGACGCTCAACAACAACGGCCAGGCCATCACGCTCTCCAAGAAGCTGGCCGAGAAGGGCGCCGTCAACGGCGCCGGCCTGGCCAAGCTGATGGCGAGCGACAAGCGCGACTACACCTTTGCCCAGACCTTCCCCACCGGCACGCACGCCATGTGGCTGTACTACTGGCTGGCGGCCAACGGCATCAACCCGATGAAGGACGCCAAGGTGATCACCGTGCCGCCGCCGCAGATGGTGGCCAACATGCGCGTGGGCAATATGGACGGCTTCTGCGTCGGCGAGCCGTGGAACCACCGCGCCATCATCGACGGCATCGGCGTCACCGCCACCACCACGCAGGAGATCTGGAAGGACCACCCGGAGAAGGTGCTGGGCACCACGGGTGAATTCGTCAAGAAGTACCCCAACACCGCGCGGGCGGTGACGGCCGCCATCATCGAAGCCGGCAAGTGGATCGACGCCAGCCTGTCCAACAAGAACAAGATGGCCGAGACGATTGCCGACAAGAGCTACGTCAACACCGGTGTAGACGCCATCAACCAGCGCATCCTGGGCCGCTACCAGGACGGCATGGGCAAGACCTGGGACGACCCCAACCACATGAAGTTCTACAACGACGGTGCGGCATGTTTCCCGTATCTCTCCGACGGCATGTGGTTCCTGACCCAGCACAAGCGCTGGGGCCTGCTGAAGGACCACCCGGACTACCTGGGCGTGGCCAAGCAGATCAACCAGATCGAGCTCTACAAGGAAGCCGCCGCCGCCGCCAAGGCACCGGTGCCGAAGGACGCCATGCGCACCAGCAAGCTCATGGACGGCGTGGTGTGGGACGGCAAGGACCCGAAGAAGTACGCCGACAGTTTCAAGATCAAGGTCTGAGGGAGAACCATCATGGTCAGTGCCGTGTTTCATCCGCCGGTGGACGGGCTTGCGCCCGCCGCCCCGCCGGCCGCTACGGAAAAAGTAGCATCTTCCGCCCGCCCTGCAAGGCCTGCCGCCCCAATGGCGTCTGAAGTGGCAGCCCCACAGGCGCCCGGCTACGACTGGCGTGGCCTGGCCCTGCGGGTGCTGCCGCCCGTCTTCGGCCTGGCGCTGCTGGTGGGCATCTGGGCACTGGTGGCCGCCACCAGCGGCAGCAGCATTCCCACCCCGGCCGAGACCTGGACGCAGGCGGTGGACGTCTTCAGCGACCCGTTCTACCGCAAGGGCCCGAACGACCAGGGCGTGGGCTGGAACGTGCTGATGTCACTGGAGCGTGTGGCGCTGGGCTTCGGCCTGGCGGCCGCGGTGGGCATACCGGCCGGTTTCATGATCGGGCGCTTCGAGTTCCTGAGCCGCATGTTCAACCCGCTCATCAGCCTGCTGCGCCCGGTCTCGCCGCTGGCGTGGCTGCCCATCGGGCTGCTGGTGTTCAAGGGCGCCAACCCGGCGGCCATCTGGACCATCTTCATCTGCTCCATCTGGCCCATGATCATCAACACCGCGGTGGGCGTGCAGCGCGTGCCGAGCGACTACATGAACGTGGCGCGCGTGCTCAACCTGTCGGAATGGAAGATCCTGACCAAGATCCTGTTCCCCGCCGTGCTGCCCTACATGCTGACCGGCGTGCGGCTCGCGGTGGGCACCGCTTGGCTGGTGATCGTGGCGGCCGAGATGCTGACCGGCGGCGTGGGCATCGGCTTCTGGGTCTGGGACGAGTGGAACAACCTCAACGTCAAGAACATCATCGTCGCCATCTTCGTCATCGGCATCGTCGGGCTGGTGCTCGAGTTTGCCCTGATCAAGCTGGCCAGCGCCTTCACCTTCGAGGAAGTCAAGTCATGAACAAGTTCATCGAAATCCAGGGTGTGGCGCAGACCTTCCGCACCAAGAAGGGCCTCTTCCCCGCCCTGCGCGACATCGACCTGACGATAGCCAAGGGCGAGTTCGTGGCGCTGATCGGCCATTCGGGCTGCGGCAAGTCCACGCTGCTCAACCTGATTGCGGGCCTGACCACCCCCACCGCCGGCGCCCTGCTGTGCGCCAACCGCGAGATTGCCGGCCCGGGCCCGGAACGCGCGGTGGTGTTCCAGAACCATTCGCTGCTGCCCTGGCTGACCTGCTTCGAGAACGTCTACCTGGCGGTGGAGCGCGTCTTCGGCGCCAACGAAAGCAAGGCCCAGCTCAAGGCGCGCACCAACGCGGCACTGGAACTGGTGGGCCTGGCCCATGCTGCAGCCAAGCGCCCGGGCGAAATCTCGGGCGGCATGAAACAGCGCGTGGGCATTGCCCGGGCGCTGTCCATGGAACCGCAAGTGCTGCTGATGGACGAGCCCTTCGGCGCGCTGGATGCGCTGACGCGCGCCAAGCTGCAGGACGAGCTGCTGGAGATCGTGGCGCGCACCCACAGCACGGTAGTGATGGTGACGCACGACGTGGACGAGGCAGTGCTGCTGAGCGACAAGATCGTGATGATGACCAACGGCCCGGCTGCCACCATCGGCGAGGTGCTGGCGGTGGACCTGCCGCGCCCGCGCAACCGCGTGCAACTGGCCGAGGACCCGCGCTACATCAACTACCGCAAGGCGGTAATCGATTTCCTCTACACGCGGCAGGCGCACGTAGAGAAAGCCGCGTGATGGAAAGCACCCCTGAGCCGCGCCTGCGGCACGTCTTCCCCTCAAGGGGACGACACCAGCGGCCCGGCGAAGCCGGTTCCGCGGTGTCCCTGAGCTGAAGACCACAGGCCCAACTCCCCTGGAGGCGAACATGGATATGAGAGTCAACCCCAAGAACAAGATGAAACTGGTGATGGTCGGCAACGGCATGGCCGGTGTGCGCGCGCTCGAAGAGCTGCTGAAGATCGCGCCCGACCTGTACGACATCACCGTCTTCGGCGCCGAGCCGCACCCGAACTACAACCGCATCCTGCTGTCGCCGGTGCTGGCCGGCGAGCAGACGCTGGAGCAGATCGTGCTCAACGACTGGGCCTGGTACCAGGACAACGGCATCACCCTGCACGCCGGCTGGACGGTGACCGAGGTGGACCGCGTCAAGCGCGTGGTGCATGCGAAGAACGCCGCCGGCGAGTCGCTCAGTGCGCCGTACGACCGCCTGATCCTCGCCACCGGCTCCAACCCCTTCATCCTGCCCGTGCCGGGTAAGGAGCTGCAGGGCGTGCTGGCCTACCGCGACATTGCCGACACCCAGGCCATGATCGACGCCGCCGCCCAGTACAAGCACGCGGTGGTGATCGGCGGTGGCCTGCTCGGCCTGGAAGCCGCCAACGGTCTGATGAAGCGCGGCATGCAGGTGAGCGTGGTGCACGTGGCGCCCTGGCTGATGGAGCGCCAGCTCGACGACGTGGCCGGCCGGCTGCTGCAGCAGTCATTGGAAGAACGCGGCATGACGTTCCTGATGGGCGCACAGACGCAAGAGCTGGTGGGTGGCGCCGACGGACGGGTGAAAGCCGTCAAGTTCAAGGATGGCAGCGAGGTGCCGGCCGATCTGGTGGTGATGGCGGTAGGCATCCGCCCCAACACCGCGCTGGCTGAAGCCATGGGCCTGCACGTCAACCGCGGCATCGTGGTCAGCGACACGCTGCAGACCACCACCGACGCGCGCATCTACGCCGTGGGCGAATGCGCGGCGCACCGCGGCATCGCCTACGGCCTGGTGGCGCCGCTGTTCGAGCAGGGCAAGGTACTGGCCAACCACCTGGCCGAGTTCGGCATCGGCCGCTACACCGGCTCGCTCACCTCGACCAAGCTCAAGGTCACCGGCATTGACCTCTTCAGTGCCGGCAACTTCATGGGCGGTGACGACACGGAAGAGATCGTGATGAGCGACCCCGGCGCCGGCGTCTACAAGAAGCTGGTTCTGAAAGACGACAAGCTGGTGGGCGCCTGCCTGTATGGCGATACCGTCGACGGTAGCTGGTACTTCAAGCTGCTGCGCGACGGCCGCCCGGTGGCCGACATCCGCGACAAGCTGATGTTCGGTGAGAGCAACATCGGCGACGCCGGCCACGCGGGCCACAACAAGGCCGCCGCCATGGCCGACACGGATGAAGTGTGCGGCTGCAACGGCGTCACCAAGGGCAGCATCTGCAAGGCCATCAAGGAAAAGGGCCTGTTCACGCTGGACGAGGTGCGCAAGCACACCAAGGCCAGCGCCTCCTGCGGCTCGTGCACCGGCCTGGTGGAACAGATCCTGATGTTCACCGCCGGCGGTGACTACTCGGCCGCGCCGAAGACCAAGGCCATGTGCGGCTGCACCGAGCACGGCCACCAGGCGGTGCGCGACGCGATCCGTGAGCACAAGCTGCTGACGATCGCCGACGTCTTCAAGTTCATGGACTGGAAGACGCCCAACGGTTGCGCCAGCTGCCGCCCGGCCGTGAACTACTACCTGATCAGCAGCTGGCCCAAGGAGGCCAAGGACGATCCGCAGAGCCGTTACATCAACGAACGCAGCCACGCCAACATCCAGAAGGACGGCACCTACAGCGTGATCCCGCGCATGTGGGGCGGCGAGACCACGGCCGACGAACTGCGCCGCATCGCCGACGCGGTGGACAAGTACAAGATCCCCACCGTCAAGGTGACCGGCGGCCAGCGCATCGACCTGCTGGGCGTGAAGAAGGAAGACCTGCAGGCGGTGTGGCGCGACATCGGCATGCCCAGCGGCCACGCCTACGCCAAGGCGCTGCGCACGGTGAAGACCTGCGTGGGCAGCGAGTGGTGCCGCATGGGCACGCAAGACAGTACGCAGATGGGCAAGGACCTGGAAAAGGCCATGTGGCGCATGTACGCACCGCACAAGGTGAAGTTTGCGGTGAGCGGCTGCCCGCGCAACTGCGCCGAGGCCGGCATCAAGGACGTCGGCATCATCGGCGTCGACTCCGGCTGGGAAATGCACATTGCCGGCAACGGCGGCATCAAGACCGAGGTGGCGCACTTCTTCACCAAACTCAAGACGGCCGAGGAAGTGCTGGAGTACACCGGCGCCTTCATGCAGCTCTACCGCGAGGAAGGCTGGTACCTGGAGCGCACGGTGCATTACGTGAACCGCGTCGGCCTGGACTACGTGAAGAAGAAGATCCTGGACGACCACGCCGGCCGCAAGGCGCTGTGGGAACGGCTGCAGTTCGCGCTCGACGGCGAGCCTGATCCGTGGTTCGAATTTGACAAGGCCGCGGTGGACACGCGCCAGTTCGAAAAAATATCGGCATGAAATCGACCTCCAGCCCTTACCCAGAAAGCGCTACCAGCTACCAAAAAGTGAGCACATCATGAGTGAATGGAAAGCCATCTGCCACATGGAAGACATCCCGGTGCTGGGTTCGCGCCGCGTGGCACGTCCGCAGGGCATGGACGTGGCGGTGTTCCGCAACGACCAGGACCAGGTCTTCGCCCTGCTCGACCGCTGCCCGCACAAGGGCGGCCCGCTGAGCCAGGGCATCGTGTTCGGCACCCACGTGGCCTGTCCGCTGCACAACTGGACCATTGCGCTGGACAGCGGCTGCGCCAAGGCACCGGACGAAGGCAGCACGCCGCGCTTTGCCGTCAAGGTGGAAAACGGTCTGGTGCATCTGGACGTGCAGGAACTCAACAGCCTGGCACTGGACGTGCCGCCCCCGGTGGCCGGCCCCTGCCAGAGGAAGACCGCCTGCGCATGAGCCCTGGCCCCGTCACGGAGACGAAATCCACTTGCCCGTATTGCGGGGTGGGTTGTGGCGTCATCATCGAATCAACAGGCGCGCAGATCACCGGCGTGCGTGGTGACCCGGCACACCCGGCCAACTTCGGCCGCCTGTGCTCCAAGGGCGCGACGCTGCACCTGACCGCCGCGCCCGAGGTGACGCAGCAGATGCGGCTGCTGCAGCCGCTGCAACGGCTGCAGCGCGGCGCAGCACCGCAGCCGGTGGGCTGGGATGCCGCACTCGACCTGGCGACCGACCGCTTTGCCGACATCATCTGCACGCACGGCCCCGACGCGGTGGGCTTCTACGTCAGCGGCCAGTTGCTGACCGAGGACTACTACGTCTTCAACAAGCTGGCCAAGGGCCTGATCGGCACCAACAACATCGACACCAACTCGCGCCTGTGCATGAGCAGCGCGGTGGCGGGCTACAAGCAGACGCTGGGCGCCGATGCGCCGCCGGCCTGTTACGAGGACATCGACCACGCCGGCTGCCTGTTCATTGCCGGCTCCAACACCGCCTGGGCGCATCCCATCCTGTTTCGCCGCATCGAAGACGCCCGACGCAAGAACCCGGCCCTGAAGCTCATCGTGGCCGACCCGCGCCGCACCGACACCGCCGGCAGTGCCGACCTGTTTCTGCAAATCCAGCCCGGCACCGACGTGGCGCTGTTCAACGGCCTGCTCTACATCATGCTGTGGGAAGGCTGGCTCGACCCGGCCTATATCGCCGCCCACACCAGCGGCTTCGACACGCTCAAGGCCACGTTGCAGGAGTACACGCCCTACCTGGTGGCGCAGACCTGCGGCATCGACAAGCAGGCGCTGTACGAAGCGGCGCGCCTCTTTGCCACCGGCGGCAGCGGCGATGTGCAACGCCGCGGCGCCACGCTCAGCCTGTACTGCCAGGGCCTGAACCAATCCAGCAGCGGCACCGCCAAGAACACCGCGCTGATCAACCTGCACTTGGCCACGGGCCAGATCGGCAAGCCCGGTGCCGGCCCCTTCTCGCTGACTGGCCAGCCCAATGCCATGGGCGGGCGCGAGGTCGGCGGCCTGGCCAACCTGCTGAGCGCCCACCGCGATCTGGCCAACCCGCAGCACCGCGCCGAAGTGGCCGCGCTGTGGGGCGTGCCCGCGGTACCCGAGACGCCGGGCAAGACCGCGGTGGAGATGTTCCAGGCCGCGGCCGATGGCGAGATCAAGGCGCTGTGGATCGCGTGCACCAACCCCGCGCACTCCATGCCCGACCAGGCCACCGTGCGCCGCGCGCTGGAGCGCGCCGAGTTCGTGGTGGTGCAGGAGGCTTACGCCCACACCGCCACCGGCGGGTTTGCCGACCTGCTGCTGCCAGCCACCACCTGGGGCGAGAAGGATGGCACCGTCACCAACAGCGAACGGCGTATCTCGCGCGTGCGCCCGGCCGTGCCGCCGCCAGGCCAGGCACGGCACGATTGGCAGATTGCGGTGGATTTCGCGCGTCGGCTGGAGAGAGCGCATATAGCCAACGGGGTCCGATCCGAATTCAGGACAAGCACGCCGACGGAGGCCAACCACGCGGATCGAAATTCGGCTCTGACCCCGTTGGCGCGGTCTCCAGCGCGCACCCTCTTTCCTTACGACAGCCCCGAATCGATCTGGAACGAGCACCGCGAGTCCACCCGCGGCCGCGACCTCGACATCACGGGATTGAGCTACGCGATGCTCGAAGCGTCGCCCCAGCAGTGGCCCCTGCCTGCAGGTGCCGCTGTAGGCAAGACCCGCCTGTATGAAGACGGCGTCTTCCCCACCCCCGACGGCCGCGCCCGCTTCGCCAACACCACCTACAAAGAAGTGGCCGAGCCGCGCGAATCGCGTTTTCCATTTGCCCTCACCACCGGCCGCCTGCGCGACCAGTGGCATGGCATGAGCCGCACCGGCACGCTGGGCCGGCTGTTCGGCCACGTGGCCGAACCGGCGGTGCAACTGAACCCGCAGGACATGGCGCGCCGTGGCCTGGCGGATGGCGATCTGGTGCACGTGACGAGCAAGCGCGGCAGCATCGTGGTGCCGCTGCAGGCCAGCGCGGAAGTGGCCCCCGGCCAGGCCTTCATGGCCATGCACTGGGGGCCGGAATACCTGGGCGGCACCAGCAGCAGCGGCCAGCCGCTGGCTGGCGTGAACGCGCTCACCACCTCGGCCTGTTGCCCGGACTCGAAGCAGCCCGAGCTCAAGCACGCCGCGGTGAAGATCCTGAAAGCCGAGTTGCCGTGGACGCTGCTGGCCCTGGCCTGGCTGCCGGCCGACCGCGCGCTGGCTACGCGTGAAGCGCTGCGCGCACGCATGACGCGCTTTCCCTTTGCCGCGTGCGTGCCCTTCGGGCGGGAACGCAGCGGCGTGCTGCTGCGCGCCGCTGCGCACGAGCCGCCGCCGGACGAACTGCTGACCGAGATCGAGGCGTTGCTGCAGCTGGACGACGCCAGCGTGCTACGTTATGCCGATGCCCGGCGCGGCCAACGCCGTGCCGTGCGGTTGCAACGCGGCACCGAGAGCACCACAGTGGCGGGGTTTCTGCTGGCGGGCGACACGCGCTCCGAGGTCTGGCTCAAGCCGATGCTGCAAGACGCCCTGCCGGCGCAGGCCTACGGCCGCGCCCTGTTGCAGGGCAGCGCCCAGGCCCCGGGGGCGATGGCTGCGCCCAGCCGCCAGGTTTGCACCTGCTTCAACGTGAGCGAAAACGCCATCCAGACGCAGCTGACGCGTTGCCGCGGCAACGAGAGTGAACGCCTGGCCCAGTTGCAGCAGACCCTGCAGTGCGGCACCAACTGCGGCTCCTGCGTGCCCGAGCTGCAGCGTCTGGTGCGTGAGCAGCCGGCCCTCAAGCAGGCGGCCTGAAGCGGCCCGCCGCAGCGCGGTGAGGCCGTTTTTACGTGAATCAGCTTATTACCAATTTTTATAACAACAGGAGCAGAATTTCCTCATGAGCATCAGTCAGTACATCCGTGAAATCGGCCGCGGCAAGGAAGGCGCGCGGTCGCTCACGCGTGTGCAGGCAGCCGATCTGTTCGGTCAGGTGCTCGACGGCACGGTGAGCGACCTTGAGGTGGGCGCCTTCTGCATTGCGATGCGCGTCAAGGGTGAGACGCCGGAGGAGATGGCCGGCTTCCTCGACGCCACGCACGCCCGCCTGCAGCGCGTCCCAGCCACGCAGCCCGTGGTGGTACTGCCGAGCTACAACGGCGCACGCAAGCTGCCCGGCCTGCTGCCGCTGCTGGCGCTGCTGCTGGCGCGCGCCGGTGTGCCGGTGCTGGTGCACGGCACGCCCACCGAATCGTCCCGCGTTTACACGTCCGAAGTGCTGTCGGCCCTCGGGGTACAAGCGCAGACCGCTATTGAATCCATAGCGCCGGGCGAGGTGCAGTTTGTGCCTACCGCGGTGCTCAGCCCCGGCCTGCAGCGCCTGCTGGAAGTGCGGCGCGTCGTCGGCCTGCGCAACCCGGCGCACAGCTTGGTCAAGCTCATGAACCCGGTGGCCGGGCCGGCGCTGATCGTCAGCAGCTACACCCACCCGGAGTACGCGCAGTCGATGGCACAGACCTTCGAGCTCATGCAGGCGCACGCGCTGCTGCTGCGTGGCACCGAAGGCGAAGCGGTGGCCGATGCGCGCCGCCTGCCGCAGATGGATGGCTTCCTCGCCGGGCACCACAGCGTGCTGCAGGAAGCCCAGGGCGGCTCACTGCTGGCCCTGCCCGGCCTGCCGCAAGGCAACGAGGCCACCGCCACCGCGGCCTACATCCGCGAGGTGCTGGCCGGCCGCAGCGAAGTGCCGGCACCGATTGCAGTGCAGGTGGAACACATCTTGCGTCTGCTCCGTCAGCTCTGAACATCCTGGAGGTCACCATGTCCGCCCACGCGTTTGATTCCATAGGCACCTGCACCTTGGTGGGTGCGGGTCCGGGCGATCCGGACCTGCTCACGCTCAAGGCCCTCAAGGCCATCCAGCAGGCCACCGTGCTGTTCGTCGACGACCTGGTGAACGAGGCCATCGTCGCCCACGCCGCACCCACAGCGCGCATCGTGCACGTGGGCAAACGCGGCGGCTGCAAGTCCACGCCGCAGGCCTTCATCGAGAAACTCATGATCACTGCGGTGCGCGAAGGCCATCGCGTGGTGCGCCTCAAGGGCGGCGACCCCTTCATCTTCGGCCGCGGCGGCGAGGAGGTGGAACATTTGCAGCAAGCCGGCGTGCGCGTGGACGTGATCAACGGCATCACCTCGGGGTTGGCCGCTGTCACGTCGCTCGGCGTGCCGCTGACGCACCGTGACCACGCGCATGGCGTGCTTTTCCTCACCGGCCACGCCAAGCCCGGTGACAACGGGCCTGACTGGGCAACCATTGCCGCCACCGCGCACGCCGCCAAGCTGACGCTGGTGATCTACATGGGCGTGAGCGGCGCGCAGCACATCGAGCATGGCCTGCTCAGCGGCCTGCCCGGCAGCACGCCGGTGGCCCTGATCCAGAACGCCACCCTGCCGACGCAGCGCCATGCCGTCACCACCCTGGCCGAACTGCACGCCACGCTGGTGCGCGAAGAACTCGGCAGCCCCTGCATCATCGTGGTGGGGGACGTGTTCCAGGGCCAGCTCGCACTGCAGCAGCAAGCTGGCCCGGGGCTTGCTTGGGGTACCTGAGCGGGGCCACGAGTCCCGCGCTGGGCCACGCACAGGCCCGAATCGGGAGCCCCTCATGAACCACAAGTTTGCCGTCACTGTCACACCCTCTTCCAAACCCGTTCCCGCGCCGGCCTCCGCCGCCGGCCTGTCACTCGTCAACCTGGCGGCGCGCCAGCGCATGCTGTCGCAGCGCATGATCCTGCAGACCGTGCTGGCCGCGCAGGGCCATGCGGACCAGCTGGAAGCGGCACGCAAGTCGCTGCAGGTCTTCACCGAAAGCCAGCAGCACCTGGAGGCCACACCGCGCCAGCTGGAAACGGCGGCCGCGCGCCGCATCGAGGCCGCCTACCACGGCACACAGGGCGTGGCACCGGTGATTGCGGAGTTCATCAACCTAGTGCGCACCACGCTGGATCAGATCGACCGCCACGGCATGCACCAGGACGAAACGCTGGCCCAGCTGGTGGCGCAGACCGACCAGGTGCTGGCCGCGCTGAATGCCGCCACCACTGCCTTCGACGAGATCACCAAGGCCAAGGCCGACGCCATGATGTACGAGCTCAGCGGCATCGTGGGCGACATTCAGAGCGTGGCCAAGGAAGCCAAGGTGGTGAGCTTCAATGCGCAGGTGATGGCGGCGCGCGCCGGCCAGCACGGGCGCGAGTTCGCCGTGGTGGCCAATGTGCTGTCCACCATCACCAGCGAGATCGACGGCCTGACACGCAAGGCCATGCAACTGGCGGACCGGGGCAAGCTGGCGGCGTGAAGTGGAACACCCCCGTTGCTTGCTCACTGCGTGTAGCCGCCTCCCCCCTCAAGGGGGCAACGCCAGTGGACCGGCAAAGCCGGTTCCACGGCGTTCCGCGGTTAAAGACCGGACGGACTCTGCTTCACGCGTCGCTGCACACGCCGTGAGGGAGCGTGGGGGCAATAAACTCGGGCCATGCAGCAATTCGATGTGGTGGTGGTCGGCGCGGGCGCGGCCGGTCTGTTTTGTGCCGGGGTGGCCGGGCAGCGGGGGCTCAAGGTGCTGGTCATCGACCATGCGGCCAAGGTGGCAGAGAAGATCCGCATCTCGGGCGGCGGGCGCTGCAATTTCACCAACCGCGACCTCGACGTGCGCCAGCCGCACAAGCACTTCCTGGGCGACAACCCGAATTTCTGCCGCTCGGCCCTGAGCCGCTACACGCCGCAGGACTTCATCGCCCTGCTGCAACGCGACGGCATTGCCTTCCACGAAAAGCACAAGGGCCAACTGTTCTGCGACCGCTCGGCCGACGACATCATCCAGCTGCTGCTGCGCGAGTGTGAGCGCGGCGGCGTGACGCGCTGGCAGCCCTGCGGCGTGAAAAACATCAGGTTTTCGACCTCCAGCCCCGACGGTTCGGGCGCAGGCAGCTATGAAATCGATAGCGATCAGGGCACAGTGCAGTGCAGTGCCGTCGTGGTGGCCACCGGCGGCCTGTCCATACCGAAGATCGGCGCTACCGACTTCGGCTACCGCATCGCCCGCCAGTTCGGCCTCAAACTCATCGAGCCGCGCCCGGCGCTGGTGCCGCTGACTTTCGACGGCGCGGCCTGGGGCCCCTACGCGGGCCTGGCCGGGCTGGCGCTGCCGGTGCAAATTGAAACCGGAGCCAAGAAGCAGCGCATGGCCTTCCTGGAAGACCTACTGTTCACCCACCGCGGCCTGTCCGGCCCGGCGGTGCTGCAGATCTCCAGCTATTGGCAGCCCGGCACACCGATCCGCCTCAACCTCGCGCCCGAGCAGGACCTGGCCCAGGTGCTGGCCGAGGCCAAGCGGCATTCGCGCAAGCTGATCGTCAACGAGTTGGACCGCCTGCTGCCGCACCGGCTGGCCGAAGCCTGGGTGCAGCAGGACACCGCCTGGCAGCGCCCGGTCAACGAAGCGGCCGACAAGGCGCTGGCCGCGCTGGCCGACCGGCTGGCGCGCTGGGAGCTCGTGCCCACCGGCACCGAAGGCTATGCCAAGGCCGAGGTCACGGCCGGCGGCGTGGACACGCGCGAACTCTCCAGCCAGACGATGGAGGCGCAGAAGCAGCCCGGGCTGTACTTCATTGGCGAGGTGGTGGACGTGACGGGCTGGCTGGGTGGTTACAACTTCCAGTGGGCATGGGCTAGCGGCCACGCCTGCGGCGTGGCGCTCGCCCATGCCCTGCGGGCTGGATGAGGCTCTCCCCCGCGCTCCCCCACTACGTGTGGGTCGCTGGCCCCCATCCGGGGGCAGGCCACGCCCGGCGTGGCCTTTGTGGAAAACCGGGCGGTTGCCGGATTGGCTCAACCCGTTATAATGTCGGACTTTGCTGGCATAGCCCTGCCGGCCAAATACTAGTTACAGGCGGGGCATTTTGCGGTACATGGCGTGCAGGCCCGATCTTCCTGCCCACCCTCTGGCCGCCCATTTTGGAAACCATTACGTAATGACGACCATCCGTGTAAAAGAGAACGAACCGTTTGACGTTGCTCTGCGCCGCTTCAAGCGCACCATTGAAAAGCTCGGCCTGCTGACCGACCTGCGCGCCCGCGAGTTCTACGAGAAGCCGACCTCCGAGCGCAAGCGCAAGAAGGCTGCCGCCGTGAAGCGCAACTACAAGCGCATTCGTTCGATGCAGCTGCCCAAGAAGCTGTACTGATCGCCACGGGGTCATCGACCTCACAACGATTGCACAAACCCGTGCCCGGGACGCCAGGCGCGGGTTTTGTTTTTTCAGTCTTGAAACCTTGCGGGACGGACCGCGGCGGCGCAGCCGCAAGCTCTGTCCTCAACCGACGAAGGAAATGCCATGTCCCTCAAAGACCAGATCACCGAAGACATGAAAGCCGCCATGCGCGCCAAGGACAGCGAGCGCCTGGGCACCATCCGTCTGCTGCAGGCCGCACTCAAGCAGAAGGAAGTCGACGAGCGCATCACACTCGACGACGTTGCCGTGGTCGCCGTGATCGACAAGCTGATCAAGCAGCGCAAGGATTCGGTGGCTGCCTTCGTGCAGGCAGCCCGCCAGGATCTGGCTGACAAGGAAAGCGCCGAGATCAAGGTGCTGGAGGCCTACCTGCCGCAGCGCATGAGCGCCGAGGAAGTGGCCGCCGAAGTGAAGGCCATCGTGGCCGAGCTCGGCGCCAAGGGCCCCGGCGACATGGGCAAGGTGATGGGCGTGGTCAAGACCCGCCTGGCCGGCAAGGCCGAGATGGGCCAGGTGTCGGCCGCCGTCAAGGCTGCGCTGGCGGGCTGAAACAGCAGCCGTCACGGCGCTGCCCTCAGCGACGGCCCAGGCCGCCGAACTGGTTGACCAGCATGCCGCCGAGCACGGCCAGGGTGCCGGCCCACTGCAGTGGCGCGGGCTGTTCACCCAGGAAGACCATCGCGGCCAGCAGACCCACCACCGGCACCAGCAACGAGAAGGGCGTCACCCGCCCGGCCGGGTGGCGTTGCAGCAGCCGCGTCCACAGGCTGTAGGCCAGCAGCGTAGCCAGCAGCGCCAGGTAGAGCACGGCCAACAGGGCACGGGTGTCGAAAGCGGCCAGCTGCTGCGCCATGCGCCCGGGTCCGTCGATCCAGGCCGACAGCGCCAGGAAGGGCAGCACCGGCACCGCGCTGCTCCAGACAATGAAGGGAAAGGGCTCGTACGCGCCGGCCTGTGCCGCCTTGCGCGCCACCAGGTTGGAAACCGCCCACATGAAGGCCGCACCCAGCGTCAGCACGAAACCGGCCAGCGTCATCTGCAGCGCCCCCTCGCCGTGCGAGCCGGCGATCAGCAGCAGGCCGGCAAAGGCGATGCCCAGGCCCAGCCACTGTGCCCGGCGCGCCGGTTCCCCCAGCACCGTCACGGCCATCAGCAGCGTGAAGAAGGCCTGCGTCTGCATGACCACCGATGCCATGCCCGCCGTCATGCCCAGTTGCAGGCCGAGGAACAGCAGGCCGAACTGGCCCACGCCCTGCGCCGCCCCGTAGGCCAGGATGTAGCGCCATGGCAGTTGCGGGCGGGGAACGAAGAGCAGCAAGGGCAGCGAGGCCGCCGCGAAGCGCAACGCGCCCAGCATCATCGGGCTGAGCGTCTGCAGACCGAGCTTCATCACCACGAAGTTCAGCCCCCAGATCACCACCACGCCCAGCACGCGCAACAGGTCGCCCGTGCTCAGCGGTGAGCGCGTCACGTCGCGCCCTCCCGCGCCACCGGACGCCCTTGTCGGGCACGCGCCGCAATGAAGGCGTCCAGCGCCTCGGCGCTGCTCTTGCGCGGGACATAGCCCAGACCCTGCTTGAGCGCGGTGTTGAGCAGCACCGGGCGGTAGCGCAGGAAGTCGAGTTGCTCGGGGCCGTAGCGCGTCAGGCGCAGCGCCGAGCCCACGGCCAGCGCGGCCTTGAGCAGCCCGGCGGGCAACGCCCGCACCGGCTTGCCCAGGCGTGCGGCAATCTGGTGAATGGTGAGCGCGCCGTCACCCGTCAGGTTGTAGCAACCGGGGGCGCGGCCTTCCAGCGCACACAGCAGCGCACCGGTGACGTCCTCATCCCAGACGAAAACGAAGGGGCTGTCACTGCCGCGCACGGCCAGCAGGCGCGGCTTCTCGAACAGCGCGGTGATCTGGTTGTCGACCCGTTCACCGAGGATGGTGCCGATGCGCAGTACCGTCTGCGCGAGTTGTGGATGCTGCCGGCGCCACTCGGCCAGCATCTCCTCGACCAGGCGCTTGTGGTGGGCGTAGGCAAAACTCTCGTTGCCGCGCAGCGGGTGGGCCTCCGTGAGCCAGGCCGGGTTGTCGGCGTGGTAGCCGTAGGCGGCGCCGCTGGAGGAGACCACGATGTGCTGCACGCCTTCGGCAGTGCACGCCTGCAGCACGTTGCGCGTGCCGTTGACGTCCACGTCGTATTCGAAGGCGCGGCTCGAATCGCGCCCGGGCGTGACGATGGAGGCCAGGTGGATCACGGTGTCGATGGCATGTTCACGCAGCGTGGTGGCCAGGGCCGGATCGCGCACGTCCTGCACCCGGTAGTCCACGCCGGCGGCGCGGCGCACCGCAGACACCTCGCGCACGTCCAGCGCCACCACGGCCTCGGTCTGCGGCCGGCGCGACAGCGCGGCCACGACGCTGCGCCCGAGAAAGCCGTCGGCACCGGTGACCAGAATGCGCTGCGCGCGCACGGTCGGCGGCTGTGTGGCGCTCATGGTGCGCCCTTCGGGGGACGACGGCCCCACCACCCGGCCAGCGCCAAGCCTGCAATGATGTCCCAGAAGCCCCAGACGCCGGCCACCACGGCCATGCCGCCCAGCCCGCCAAAGAAGCTGAAGATCAGCACCAGACCCAGGCCGGCATTGCGGATGCCGACCTCGATGCTGACGGCCCGCCGGTCGTAGTCCTGCAGGCCGGTGAGCCGCGCGCAGACATAGCCGGTACCGAAGGCCAGTGCGTCATGCAGGGCCACGGCCAGCAGCACCAGGCCCACGTAGTCGAGGAAGTAGCGCCAGTTGCCGGCGATGGCACCGACGATGAAACCGATCAGCGCCAGGAAGCTCAGCACGCCCACCGGTTTCTTGATGCGCTGCGTGAAGCGCGGCAACCGGTGTGCGCACGCCACCCCCAGCACGAAGGGTATGCCGATGATGGCGACGATGTGGCCCACCATCTCCAGCGGATCGAGGGCGATGGTGCGCAGCAGACCGGCCGCCGTCGGGTGCTGGCTGCCCCAGAAGGCGAAGTTCAGCGGCATGACGACGATGGCAATCGCATTGGAAATGGCCGTCATCGACACCGAGAGCGCCACGTTGCCGCGCGCACGGTGCGTGAGAATGTTGGAGACATTGCCCGGCGGGCAGCAGGCCACCAGGATCATGCCCAAGGCGATGCTCGGCCCCACCTCCAGCAGCAGCGTGAGCACGAAGGTCACCGCCGGCAGGACGACGAACTGCGCCACGATGCCCACCGTCATGGCCCAGGGCATGCGCGCCACGCGCCGGAAGTCATCCAGCCGCGTGTCCAGCGCAATGCCGAACATCAGAAAGCCCAGGACCACGTTAAGCACCGCCAGCGAGGCGGGGTTGAAGTTCAGCCTTATCTCGTCGACCGGCAGCATGCTGTGTCTCCTCTCTCTACTCTTTCTTTATTCGGAACCGCAGGCCAGCGCCGCAGCGGCGCGACGCACCGCGTTGCGGTAGGTGTCCTTGTGCACGTAGTAGGCCATGCGCTCCAGCTGCAGATAGCGGTAGCCGCCCGACAGGTCGGGTGCCGGCCCCGCCATGGCGGCCTGCAGCGCCCGCGCCTGCGGCCGGTCCTCGTCGAGCGCCTTGAAGTAGCGCGCCACGAGTTCGGCCTGTTCGTAGCGCCCTTGCCAGCCGATGCCGCTGGCCTCGATCATGCCCAGCACGGCCAGGCGCCGGTACTGCGGCGCGAAGATGTTGAGGTAGAGCTGCGGCGCCATGCCCTGCCAGTTCAGGTGACGGCGCTCGATGAAGGGGTAGTGCAGCGCGTAGCCGGTGGCCGCCAGCACCATGTCGTAGTCGGCCTGCGAGCCGTCCTTGAAGTGCACCGTGGAGCCGGCGAAACGTGCGATGTCGGGTTTGACGTGGATGTCACCGTGGCCCAGGTGGTACAGGATCATGGAGTTCACCACCGGATGCGACTCGTACATGCGGTACTCGGGCTGGGGAAAGCCGAAGCGCACCGGATCGCCGGTGAACCATTTCAGCACCACGCTGTCCACGCGCTGCTTCAGCCAGGCCGGCAGCGGGCGCTTGCCGCCCAGCGTGTCGGCCGGCTTGCCGAAGATGTACTTGGGCACGAAGTAGTAGCCGCGGCGCACCGAGATGTCGACGCTGCGCGCATGGTGCACGGCGTCCACGGCGATGTCGCAACCGGAGTTGCCCGCGCCGATGATGAGCACGCGTTTGCCCTCGAACTTCCGTGCGTCCTTGTAGGCCGCGGTATGGATGAACTCGCCACTGAACTCGCCCTCGAACTGCGGCAGCTTGGGTTCTGCCAGCGTGCCGTTGGCGATGATCACCCCTTTGTACTCGGCAGTCTCCAGGCGGCCGTCGCCGGTTTCGACCGTGACACGCCAAAGTGTGTCGGGCCGCTCGTCCACCGGCTCCACCCGCCGCACGCGGGTACCGAAGCGGTAGTGACGCCGCAGGTCGAAGTGGTCGGCAAAGGCCTGGAAGTAACGGCAGAGTTCGCGGTGACCGGGGTAGTCGGGCGTGTCCGCCGGCATGGGAAATTCGCTGAACTCGGTGGTGGTCTTGCTGGAAATCAGATGGGCAGACGCATACACCGTGGAGCGCGGGTTGGCGATGTTCCACAGCCCGCCCACGTCGGTGTAGGCCTCGAAACCCTGAAACGGGATACCCAGCTTCTGCAGATTGCGCGCGCCGGCCAGGCCCGATGGGCCGGCGCCGATGAGGGCGATCATCTGTTCGGTCGGAGTGGATGGGGTGGAAGGCATGTCGCGTTTGTCTCTCTCTTGTTGTGATGGTTAGCCTGCGGAAGGTCAGGAACCGGGTGGCAAGCCGGGAATCTCGGTGGCACCAGCCTCGCCGGCCCGCGGCTTGCGCGGCTGGCCGCGCAGGATGCGGTCGTGCAGCCGCGTCGGCAGGCAGGCGAGCAGACGCGCCAGCCACCCTACGCGCCGCGGCAGCACGATGTGTTCGCGCCCGCGCGCCACACCCGCCAACAGCGCACGTGCTGCGGCATCGGGCTCCATCAGTCCCGGCATGGCAAAACGGTTGCCTGCCGTCAGCGCAGTGCGCAGGTAGCCCGGACTCACGGTGTGCACGCTGATCGCGCTGCCACGGCACTCGGCCCGCAGGCTCTCCAGGTAGCGGATCAAGCCGCCCTTGCTCGCGCAGTAGGCGCCATTGCCCGGCAGGCCGCGCCAACCAGCAATGCTGGCCACCCCCACCAGCGCGCAGCGGCCGCCTTGCGCGCGCAGCGCCTGAACGAAGGGCTGGAACGTGGTGGCCGGGCCGAGCAGGTTGATCTCCAGCATGCGGCGCATCACGGCCAGGTCCGAGGCCTCGGCCGTCTCGTAGCCGCCGGCCACGCCAGCGTTGGCAATCACGAGATCCGGCAAACCATGGCGCTGCATCCAGTCGGCCGCCATGGCCTGCACGGCGGCGCTGTCGGCCACATCCGGCGTGTAGACGGCGCAGCGCTGCGGTGCGGTGACGGCCAAGGCTTCGAGCGCTGTCCGGTTCAGCCCGACCAGCGCCACCCGCGCGCCGGCAGCCAGCAGTTCACGGGCCAGCGCCTGACCCAGGCCGCCGCAGGCGCCCGTCAGGACAGCGTTCTGGAATGGTGTCGGCGTGGTCATGGCGTGTCGAAACTTGTGCTGGACTGTAAGAGAGTGCGAGAATATTCCGGAAATTTTTGTTAATTCGTCTCGGATTACGAGATTCATGCAAGATAAACCTCCGTCCTCCCCCGGCCTCAAGCTGTTCGAACTGCTCGAGGTACTGGCCCGCGAGGGTCGCCCGCTGACCCTGGCCGAGGCCGTGGCGGCCAGCGGCTGGCCCAAGCCCACGGTGCACCGGCTGCTGGCGCAACTCGAAGCGGGCGAACTGCTGCAGCGTGAGCCCGACGGCCGGCGTTACGCGCCGGCAGCGCGCCTGTTGCGTCTGGCCGAAGCGGCGCTGGCGGGCAGCACGCAGCAGGGCGTGCGGCATGCCGTGCTGCGCCAGCTGGTGGCCGACGTGGGCGAAAGCTGCAACTACACCGCGTTGTCGGGCGCCGAGGTGGTCTACCTGGACCGTATCGAATCGGCCTTTCCGCTGCAGCTCAACCTGCGGCCCGGCACCCGCGTGCCGGTGCATTGCTCGGCCAGCGGCAAGCTGCTGCTGGCACAGCTGCCGGCCGCGCAGCGCAACGCCTTGCTCGAAGGCCTGCCCCTGACCCGCTACACCGCCACCACACTGGGCACGCGCGAAGCGCTGGAGGCGGAGTTCAAACGCATCCGCAAGGAGGGTTACGCGGTCGATGCCGAGGAGTTCGTCGAGGGACTGGTCTGCGTTGCGGTGCCAGTGCGCGGTCCCGATGGGCACCTGCGCAGCGCCGTGGCTCTGCAGGCACCGGTCACACGCATGTCGCTGGCACAGGCGCTCGACAAACTGCCGCGCCTGCAGCAGGCAGCGCAGGCGCTGGCGCGCAGCTGGGCCGGTTGAATTCGCCCGCCGGCAGCAAGGCAGGCTGAGGCGCTCCGGGGCCGCTGCGGCGCCCCTCCACTCAGCGTTCGGTCTCGCCTGGCGGCGCTTCGCGCAACAGCCGCGCACCCAGCCACAGGCTGGCCAGCGCATTGCTGAGCAGGAAGACTGTGAGCAGCCCCAGCCCGAGGGTGTTGAGCGGCTGGTTCTGCACCATCCAGGACAACACGGCCGACAGGCCGTTGAGCGCCACCAACAGCCAGAACAGCGGATGACGCGGCTGGAAGAGGCGCGACCACTTCAGGGGCGCACGGGGTGCCATGGCTTCAGCTCCCCGCCACCTTCATGCGGTTGATGAGGATGGAGCCCACCGTCTTGGCGCCGTAGTTGTAGGCGTCCGCGCCCACCGCTTCGATGCCCTTCAACATGTCTTTCATGTTGCCGGCGATGGTGATCTCCTGCACCGGGTAGGCAATGCGCCCTTTCTCCACCCAGAAGCCGCTGGCGCCGCGCGAGTAGTCGCCGGTGACGTAGTTCACGCCCTGGCCCATCAGTTCGGTGACAAAGAGGCCGGTGCCGAGCTTTTGCAACATGGCATCGAGGTCATCGCCCGGTCGGGTCAGGCGCGAGGTCATGAACAGGTTGTGCGAGCCGCCGGCGTTGCCGGTGGTCTTCATGCCCAGCTTGCGCGCCGAATAGCTGCTGAGAAAGTAGCCCTGCACGCGCCCGGCTTCCACCACGTTGCGGGCCTGCACGCGCACGCCTTCTTCGTCGAAGGGCGAGCTGCCCTTGCCGCGCAGCACGAACGGATCTTCCCGGATGTCAATGTGCTTCGGCGACACAGGCTTGCCCAGCGAGTCGAGCAGGAACGAACTCTTGCGGTACAGCGCCCCGCCGCTCAAGGCCTGCACCAGCGCGCCCAGCAGGCCAGCGGCCAGCGGCGACTCGAACAGCACCGGAACTTCGCGCGTGCTGATCTTGCGCGCCTTCAGGCGGCTCAGGGCGCGCTCGGCGGCGTAGCGACCAATGGCTTCGGGCAGCGCCAGGTCTTCCGGATGGCGTTGCGAGCTGTACCAGTAGTCGCGCTGCATGTCGTCACCCTTGCCCGCTATCGGCGACACCGAAATCGAGTGACGCGAACTGGCGTAGCCGCCGCGAAAGCCGTGCGTGTGGGCGCTGAAGAAATGCGACTGCTGGGCCGACACCGCCGCGCCCTCGCTGTTGGTAATACGGCGGTCGGTGGCCAGGGCCGCCGCCTCGGTGGCGCGGGCGATTTCGGCCGCCTGTTCGCTCGTGATAGTCCAGGGGTGAAAGAGGTCGAGCTCACGCCCGGCTTCGTCGTGGTGGACCACGTCCGCCGCGTCCGGCAGGCCGGCCACCGGGTCTTCGGCGGTGAAACGCGCGATGTCGAACGCCGCCTGCACGGTCTGCTCAATGGCGGCGCGCGAAAAATCGGAGGTGCTGGCGTTGCCGCGGCGATGGCCCACATAGACGGTGACGCCGAGCGACTTGTCGCGGTTGCGCTCCACGTTCTCCAGCTCGCCCTTGCGCACCGACACGCTCAGGCCACAGCCTTCGGACGCCTCGGCACCGGCGTCGGTGGCCCCGAGTTTCCTGGCGTGCGCCAACGCAGCGTCGACCAGTTCTTCGAAGGTGGCGCGGCTGTAGCTGAAGCCGCTTTCGGCACGGGGGTCGGGTTTCTTCATAGCGGAGGCTATGATACTTGGCCGTGCGCAATCACCCCGCGCCACACCGGATTCCCCCACATGTCACGCAAACCGAAAAAAGGCTATTTCGTTCGAGGCCAGTTCGTCGCCGAAGGCAGCGAACTCGACCTGGAGCTCAAGCGCGAGCTCAAGGGCGACACCGAGATCAGCAAGACTGACCTCAAGCGCGAGAGCGCCGAACTGCAAAAGCTCGGCGAGGAACTGCTGACGCTGCGCACCGACCTGATGGCCAAGCTCGACCTGTCGGACAAGCTGCGCGATGCCCTGAATGACGCCAAGCGCATCACCAACTTCGAAGGCAAACGACGCCAGATGCAGTTCATCGGCAAGCTGATGCGCCTGCTGCCCCCCGAAACCATCGAAGCCGTGCGTGCCGCGCTGGCTGAGCAGCGCGCCCCGTCCGCGCGCGAAACCGCGCTGCTGCACGCCGCCGAACAATGGCGCGAACGCCTGATCGCCGACGACGATGCGGTGGCGCAGTGGATCAACACTTTCCCCGACACCGACACCCAGCAGCTGCGCGCCCTGGTACGCCAGGCGCGCAAGGACGCCGTGCCGACCGACAAGGCCGCAGTCTCGCAAGGCCTGGCGCCGCGCCAGGGCCGCGCCTACCGCGAGATCTTCCAACTGGTGCGCGAACAACTTAACGCCGACACCGAGAACAACGACCATGAGTGACACAAGCTGCGACCCGGTCAAGATCGGCATCGTCTCCATCAGCGACCGCGCCTCCAGCGGCGTCTATGAAGACAAGGGCCTGCCCACGCTCAAGGACTGGCTGGGCCGCGCGCTGAAAAACCCGCTCAGCTTCGAGGCGCGCCTGATTCCCGACGAGCAGGCCACGATCAGCGCCACGCTGATCGAACTGGTCAACGCCGGCTGCTCGCTGGTGCTGACCACCGGCGGCACCGGGCCGGCGCAACGCGACGTCACGCCCGAGGCCACGCTGGCCGTGGCGCACAAGGAGATGCCGGGTTTTGGCGAGCAGATGCGCCAGATCAGCCTGCGCTTCGTGCCCACCGCCATCCTGTCGCGCCAGGTGGCCGTGATCCGCGATAAGAGCCTGATCATCAACCTGCCCGGCCAGCCGAAGTCGATTGCCGAGACGCTCGAGGGCCTGAAGGACAGTGAGGGCAAGTCGCTCGTGGACGGTATCTTTGCCGCCGTGCCCTACTGCATCGATCTGATCGGCGGCCCCTACCTGGAAACCAACGACACCGTCTGCAAGGCCTTCCGGCCCAAGTCGGCGATCCGGGTGCCCAAAGCCGGCTGAGCTGCGCCGTCAGGCGCGGCGCCCCTTCGGCGCCCGCCGCGCGCCGACCATCATCGCGCTTGGCCTTCTGATCCACGCCTCCCTCATAGGGGAACCTCGTCGCCCCAACTGTTACTCACGGCAGCAAGAGACCAGCTTGCCGCTCAGGGTAAGCCGTTGCCACCGATCACCACTTCCACGCCTCCCGAGGAGTTCCCCATGCGTCTGTCCGACGACACCCAGCAAGCCCTGCGCGCCCTGATCGAGAGCAGCCCGGCCCTGCTCGCCCAGTTGCAACGGTCCTCGAACGTTGCGCAGTCGGCGCAACTCGTGGCCGAGGCGGCCCGCGCCGCGCAGATCGACGTGACAGAAGAAGCCCTGCGCGCTCACCTGGGAAACGCCATCCAGGAAGCAAGCGCCCAGGCCCTGACGGACAGCCAACTGGATCAGGTAGCCGCTGGCCTCAGCAAAAAGGACAAATTCATCATTGCATCGGTTCTGACCTTCGGTACCGGATGCGCCGTCTACTCCTTGATGAAAGCGACCCGGCAAAGCAGCGGAGCGAGTGTCAACGGCCTGGAATGCTGGGACATGTTGCAGGATTGAGCGACGCGAGCGCCCCAAACGGCCGGCGATCACCGATCGCTCCGCGGGCGACCCGTGGCATGGGGCCTCAAGCCGCCGACGCCGGGCACCGGGCGGCCACCATCACACCCATGGCCCTGCTGGTGCCGGTGTTCGGCATGGGCGCCTCCGCCCTGCTGCTGGGGGAGCCGTTGCGGGCCTGGAAACTGGGCGCCGCGGCGCTGGTGATGGGCGGGCTGGCGGTCAACGTCTACGCGGCACGCCGGCCGCGTCGGCACTGACACCCGGTTGGCGCCTATTTGCCGACCAGCTGGTTGAGCTTGTCCTTCTCGAACTGCTCCTGGCGCGCGGCATCGCCCGGCACACACTCGGACGTCGGCTTGCCAGCCGACAATTTCTCGATCGCCTGCCACAGCAGCGCAATCTGGTGTTCCTGCGAAGAGGCGTTGTCGATCAGGCCGCGCATGGCCTGACTCAGCGGGTCGTCTTCCTGCGTGATGCCGTAGGCGGTGAACTTCTTCTCCGGCGCCGTCACGTCGGCGCTGGCGCCTTCCTTGGACGGAATGATGCGCGCCGGAATCCCCACCGCCGTGGCTCCCGCCGGCACCGGCTTGATCACCACCGCGTTGGAGCCGATCTTGGCGCCGTCACCCACTTCAAAACCGCCCAGCACCTTGGCGCCGGCACTCACCACGACATCCTTGCCCAGCGTGGGATGGCGCTTGGTGCCCTTGTAGAGCGAGGTGCCGCCGAGCGTGACGCCGTGGTAGATGGTGCAGCCGTCGCCGACCTCGGCCGTCTCGCCGATCACCACGCCCATGCCGTGGTCGATGAAGACACGCTCGCCGATCTTCGCGCCCGGATGGATCTCGATGCCGGTCAGCCAGCGGCTGAGGTGCGAGATGAAGCGCCCCAGCCATTTGAAGCCGAACGTCCAGCAGCCATGCGCCCAGCGGTGCAGCACCAGTGCGTGCAGACCGGGGTAGCAGGTCAGCACCTCCCAGGCGCTGCGGGCGGCCGGGTCACGATCAAGGATGCACTGGATGTCGGAGCGGAGGCGCGAAAACATGCTGGCAGTTTACTTGCTGGCCCGAGATGCCGTCTCCAGCATGGCCTTGGCGACACCTCTGAGGATATGGATTTCCTCCTGCGTCAGGCCAGCGCGGTTGAACAGCGCATTGAGGCGCGGCATCAGCTTCTTCGGCGCCGCAGGGTCGAGGAAGCCGATGGCCGTGAGGGCCTGCTCCCAGTGCGCCAGCATGCCGGCCACCTGCGGCACATCGGCCAGCACCGCCGGTGCGGTGGCCTGCCGCACTGGAAAACTACCCAGCGCCAAGCGCCATTCGTAGGCGATCACCTGCAACGCGGCCGCCAAGTTGAGCGAGCCGAACTGGGGGTTGGTCGGGATGCTCAGCGCCACGTGGCAGCGGTAGACGTCCTCGTTGCGCATGCCGAAGCGCTCGGAGCCGAACAGGAAGGCCACACCCTGCCCCGACGCCCTATTGGATGCCTTTTCGGCCTCCAGCCCTTTTGGTGTGGTCGCTGACAGCTCCTGATTCAATAGCAACTCGAAGTGCTCGCGCGGCGTGCGCGTGGGCGGGCCGAAGTCGCGCGGCGTCATGGCGGTGGCGCACAGGTGGGTCATGCCGTCCAGCGCCTCGTCCAGGGTTTCGACGATGCACGCGTTCTCCAGCACGTCCAGTGCCCCGCTGGCGCGCTGGATGGTTTCCTCGCGTCGCAGCACATTGGCCCAGCGCGGCGCCACCAGCACCAGGTCGTCAAAACCCATGACCTTCATGGCGCGCGCCGCGGCGCCCACATTGCCGGCGTGGCTGGTCTGGATCAGGACGAACCGGGTGCGAAAAGGGGGGGGCGAAGACGCGGTTTGCATGCGAAACAGGCGGTACGGGTAAAATCACGTTATTGTCGCCGCCCGCATCGCCGGAACGGCCGGGTCGCCAGACCCGCCTTCGCTCCTCCAGCCAGTCAGGGAACCGGCGCTGCGCCGTGTCCCCCCAACGCCTCACAATTCATGTCGTCCAACCTGCACCCCATGCTCAACGTGGCCATCAAGGCCGCCCGCGCCGCCGGCGCCATCATCAACCGCGCCGCGCTCGATGTCGAATCGGTCCGCGTCTCGCAAAAGCAGGTGAACGACTTCGTGACCGAGGTGGACCACGCGAGCGAGCAGACCATCATCGAGACCTTGCTGACCGCCTACCCCGGCCACGGCATCCTGGGCGAGGAAACCGGCAGCACGCACGGCGCCAAGGATTCGGAATTCGTCTGGATCATCGACCCGCTGGACGGCACCACCAACTTCATCCACGGCTTCCCGGTCTACTGCGTCAGCATCGCGCTGGCCGTCAAGGGCAAGGTCGAGCAGGCCGTGATCTACGACCCGAGCCGCAACGACCTCTTCACCGCCACCAAGGGCCGCGGTGCCTACATGAACGACCGCCGCATCCGCGTCAGCAAGCGCACGCAGCTCAAGGAATGCCTGATCTCCACCGGCTTTCCCTTCCGCAAGGGCGACAACTTCCCGGCCTACCTGGCCATGATGAGCGAAGTGATGCAGCGCACCGCCGGCTTGCGCCGCCCGGGTGCGGCCGCGCTCGACCTGGCTTATGTGGCAGCCGGCTTCACCGACGGCTTCTTCGAGACCGGCCTGCAGCCCTGGGACGTGGCGGCCGGCTCGCTGCTGGTGACCGAGGCCGGCGGCCTGGTGGGCAACTTCACCGGCGAGGCCGACTTCCTGGAACAGAAGGAATGCCTGGCCGGCAACCCGCGCATCTACGGCCAGCTGGTGCCGCTGCTGAACAAGTACAGCAAGTTCGCCAGCGCCGGCGACAAGGCGCTGGCACGCCAGATGGCCGCCAATGTGGCCGCCCAGGCCCCGGCCGTTGCCCCGGCGGATGCACCGGGTGCCGACGACGAGCGCGACCAGGGCGCATTCGAGTAAGGCGCTGGACGCCGTGGCAGGCCGCGGTCAGGCCGATGGCGTGAAGGTTCCCACGGGCGCCGGCCGGCCGAACAGATAGCCCTGGAACACGGTACAGCCGTTGGCCAGCAGGAACTGGCGCTGGCCTTCGCTCTCCACCCCCTCGGCCACGGCCACCAGGTCCAGGCTGTGCGCCAGCGCCAGGATGGTGCGCACGATGGCGGCATCGTTGGCGTCCTCCAGCACGTCGCGCACAAAGCTCTGGTCGATCTTCAGTTGATCCAGCGGCAGCCGCTTGAGGTAACTCAGTGACGAATAGCCGGTGCCGAAGTCGTCCAGCGCAAAACGCACGCCCTCGGCGCGCAACGCCTCCATCTTGACGATGGCGTCTTCCACGTCGCTCAGCAGCACGCTCTCGGTCAGTTCCAGCTTCAGGCGCTGCGGGTCGGCGCCAGTGTCGTGCAGCACCGCCAGCACCTGGGCCACGAAGTCGCTGCGCCGGAACTGGCGCGCGCTGACGTTGACCGACACCGTCCAGTCGCGCGTGGCGGCCTGCACGCCCCAGGCCACCAGTTGCCGGCAGGCGGTCTGCAGCACCCACTGGCCGATCGGCAGGATCAGGCCGGTCTGCTCCGCTACCGGAATGAACTCCCCCGGCGGCACCAGCCCGCGCTGCGGATGCTGCCAGCGCACCAGCGCCTCGAAGCCGGTGGTACGCCCGGCCACATCCACCACCGGCTGGTAGTGCATCAGCAGTTCCTCGCGCTGCAGGCCCTGGCGCAGATCGGCGTCGAGCTGCGCGCGTGCCACCACGGCGGCCTGCATCTGCGGGTCGTAGAAACGCAGCGTGTTGCGCCCGGCCGCCTTGGCCTGGTACATGGCCACATCGGCGCGCTTGAGCAGTTCGTCCACGCCCGGTGAGCTGCCCGAAAACAGCGCAATGCCGATGCTGGGCGTGCTGCTGTGCTGCTTGCCCATCAGCTCGTAGGGCTGGTTGAGGCGCGCCAGGATCTTCTCGGCCACCGCCTCGGCCTGGGTCACCGCGTGGCCAACCACCTCGCTCAGCCCTTCGAGCATGACCACGAACTCGTCGCCGCCGAAGCGCGCCGCGGTGTCGCCCTCGCGGACGCAGCCCACCAGCCGGTCCGCCACCTGCGCCAGCAACTGGTCGCCGATGTCGTGGCCCAGCGTGTCGTTCAGGTCCTTGAAGTTGTCGAGGTCGATGAACAGCAGCGCGCCGTGCTGCTGGCTGCGTGTGCTCAGTTGCAGCTGGTGGGCCAGCCGGTCCATCAGCAGGCGCCGGTTGGGCAGACCGGTCAGGGTGTCGTAGAAGGCCAGGCGCTGCGTCTCGTCCTCGGCGCGCTTGCGCTGCGTGATGTCACTGCCGATACCGCGGTAGCCACGGAAGCGCCCGTCGGCATCGAACATCGGCATGCCGCTGACCGAGATCCAGTAGGTCTGGCCGTTGGGGTTCATGCGCTGGATCTCGAAGTCACGGAAAGGCTGGCGCGCATCCAGCGTGCGGCGGTGCGCCTCCCAGTCGGCCTCGGTGAGGTTGACCGCCCCGAGTTCCCAGCGCGTGCGCCCCAGGCTGTAGTCCTCCGGCGGGCTGTTGTCGCCTTCCAGGTAGCCGTTGAAGCGGCTGAAGCGGTAGTGCTCGTCGGTCTCCCAGTACCAGTCGGAGGACAGGTCGGTCAGGCTGCGGAAGCGTGCCTCGCTCTCCTGCAGCTGCATCTCGGCTTCCTTGCGATCGGTGATGTCGGTGATCGAACCGTAGGACACTAGGTCGCCGCTCTCGACATAGACCACCGCCTTGCCGCGCATCCAGCGCAGACTGCCGTCGGCCAGGCGCACGCGGAACTCATGCTGCCAGATCGCGCCGTCTTCGGTGATGGTCTTCATCGAATCCTTCAGTCCGCGCAGGCCATCCGGATGCACCACCGCCAGCACGCTCAAGGCGTTCTCACGCGCCTGTTCGGGCGCGATGCCGAAATGACGGTAGACCACGGCACTGATGAAGGGGAAGGTGGCGTGCCCGTCCGGCGTGGTACGCATCTGGAACACCATGTCGGGCAGGTGGCTGGTGATCTTCTCGATGAAGTCGAGCTTGTCCTGCAGCGCCAGGTGCGCCTTGTGCTCGGGTGTGATGTCCTGCACCACGCCGAAGTCGGCGCTGCTGCCGTCGCGCCGGAACTGGCGGTGCATGCGCGTGCGCAGCCAGTGCACCGTGCCGTCGGCATGCAGCCAGCGGTGGGTCAGATCGGAGCCGTCCATGCGCTCACGCGCGGCCACGAATGCCGGCAAGTCATCCGGGTGGATGCGACTGCGCGCCTGCGGGCTGGGCAGGTCGGGGCCGATGTTCTCGCCGGCAAGCTTGCGCAGGCCTTCGGACCAGTGGATGGTCTTGCCGTCCGGGCTGGCCGACCAGTGGCCCACGCGCGCCAGATCCTCCGTGAACTGGTAGAGCTCCAGCTGGGCGCTGAGCTGCTCGTTGGCGCGCTCCAGCGCCAGTTCGCCGGAACGCAGCGCCTCCTCGGCCATGCGTTCGGCAGTGACGTCCTTCACGTGCATCAGCACCAGCTTCTCGCCGTAGACGTCGATCAGCGAGCCGTTCAGCCGGGCCAGAAAGGGCGAGCCGTCGCGGCGCGCCAGCGTGACTTCCAGGTTGCGCAGCCGCCCCTGTTCCCCCAGCGGCGCCAGCGCCTGCTCGCGTACCCGCGGGTCCGCCCAGTGACCGATGCCCAGCACCGTGTGACCGATGGCCTCCTCGCGCGTGTAACCGCTCAGCAGCAGCCATTCGTGGTTGACGTCGATGATCAGGCCGTCGGCATAACGTGTCAGCACCAGGGCTTCGGGGCTCTCGGCGAAAGCGGCCGCAAACAGGCGCTCGGTGCGACGCTGCGGGTCGTCGCCCGGCGGCAGCTCGGCCAGCCCTTCGTTCTGCAGGCGCAGCAAGGCCACGTCGAGCGCCGCGCGCAGGCGCCGTATTTCCTCGGTGTGTGCGTCAGAACCCATACCGGCCCGTTGGTTGATGCAAGTACGCTTTCCGGTCCTGCCCGGGAGGACCTGTCAGGCGCATGGTAAACGAGGCCGGCGCGATCAGCCTACCGGCTCGGCCAGCTCGGTCGGCAGCAGCGTGAGCTGTTCCACCGGCACCGGGCGCCCGAACAGGTAGCCCTGGAAGGCCCAGCAGCCGTTGTCGAGCAGGAACTGCCGCTGCCCTTCGTTCTCCACGCCCTCCGCCACGGCCATCATGTCCATGCTGCGTGCCAGCGCCAGGATGGTGCGCACGATGGCGGCGTCGTTGGGATCGGTCAGCACGTCGCGCACAAAGCTCTGGTCGATCTTCAGTTGATCCAGCGGCAGCCGCTTGAGATAACTCAGTGACGAATAGCCGGTGCCGAAGTCGTCCAGCGAGAAGCCGACGCCGATGGAGCGCAGCTCACGCATCTTGCGGATGGCGTCCTCCACGTCGCTCAGCAGCAGGCTCTCGGTGAGCTCGAGCTTGAGGCGGTAGGGATTGGCCCCACTGCGGCGCAGCAGGTCCAGCACCTGGTCGGCAAAGTCGCTCTGGCGGAACTGGCGCGCACTCACGTTGACGGCAATGCTGAGGTCACGCGTGGCGGCTTCGGCCTGCCAGGCCACCAGTTGCGCGCAGGCGGCCTCCAGCACCCACTGGCCCAGCGGAATGATCAGGCCGGTCTTCTCGGCCAGGTCGATGAATTCTCCCGGCAGGATCAGGCCGCGCTGCGGGTGCTGCCAGCGCACCAGGGCTTCCACGCCGATGGTGCTGCCGCTCTCGTCCACCACGGGCTGGTAGTGCAGCCGCAGCTCGTGCCGCTTGACGGCCTGGCGCAGGTCGGCCTCCAGCGCGGCGCGCTCGGTGGCCGCAGCCTGCATCGCCGGGTCGAAGAAACGCAGCGCGTTGCGGCCGGCCGCCTTGGCCTGGTACATGGCCAGATCGGCGCGGCGCAGCAGCTCCTCCACGCTCTGCAGCTGGTCGTGGAACAGCGCGATGCCGATGCTCGGCGTGCTGTGGTGGAACTGGCCCAGCAGATCGAAGGGCTGGTTCATGGCCGCCAGGATCTTCTTGGCCGAGGCCTCGGCCTGGAAGGCGGCCTCGCCGGCATAGGGGCTGAGCTCCTCCAGCATGATCACGAATTCGTCGCCGCCCAGGCGCGCCACGGTGTCGATCTCGCGCACGCACTCGCGCAGGCGGGCGGCCACCTGGCGCAACAGCAGGTCGCCGATATCGTGGCCCTTGGTGTCGTTCAGATCCTTGAAATTGTCCAGGTCGATGAAGATCAGCGCACCGTGCCGGCTGCTGCGCGCCACGGCGGCCAGTGCCTTGGTCAGGCGGTCGGTCAGCATGCGGCGGTTGGGCAGGCCGGTCAGTTCGTCGAAGAACGCCAGCTGCTCGATCTTGTACTCGACGAGCTTGCGCTGCGTGATGTTGCGCCCCACGCCGCGGTAGCCGAGGAAGTGGCCCGCGCTGTCGAAGAACGGGGCGCCGCTGGTCGACACCCAGACGCTGCTGCCGTCCGGCCCGATGCGCTGCAGCTCCAGTTCGCGGAACGACTCGCGCGCCTCCAGCACCGCACGGTGCGCCGCCCAGTCGGCCTCGCACATGTTGAGCGTCGGGATCTCCCAGCGCGTCATGCCGAGATGGGTATCCAGCCTCAGCCCGGTGCTGCGCTCCATGTCACCGACGATGCGTGTGAAACGGTAGTCCGCATCGATCTCCCAGTACCAGTCGGACGAGAGCTCAGTCAGGCTGCGGAAGCGCTGCTCGCTCTCGCGCAGGCCCTCTTCCACCCGCTTGCGCTCGGTGATGTCCATGTGGGTGCCGACCATGCGCACCGGCATGCCGGCCTCGTCGCGCTCGACCACGCGACCGCGCGCCAGGATCCAGACCCAATGCCCGTTCTTGTGACGCAGCCGGTGCTCGGACTCGAAGATCGGCGTCTCGCCGCGCACGTGGGCGCCCAGCGCCTCGGTGGCGGCCGCCAGGTCGTCCGGGTGCAGCATTTCCTGCCACATGGTGCCGGAGGGGTCGATCTCGCCCGGCGCATAGCCCAGCATCTGGCTCCAGCGCGCGTTGTAGGTGCGCACATTGGTGACGAAGTGGCGATCCCACAGGCCCAGCTCGGCACCGCCCAGGGCCAGTTCCAGCCGCTCGGCATTGGCGCGGCGCTCCTTGTCCTGCTCGATGGTTTCGCGTTCGCGCACGTGGCGCTGGCGCTGGAACACGTACAGGCCGGCCAGGGCGCCGGCGCTCAGCAGGACGTAAAGGATGAGCGCGAGGAACAGGCGCTGGTACCAGGGCTGGTAGGTCGCCTCGACCGTACGGCTGACCTCGATTACCAGCGGCCGATCCACCTTCAGCCGCGCCGGCTGGATGGTGCGCAGCGCCATCAGGCTCTCAGTCTCCGAGGCAGCGGCCTGGCCGCGGTAGAAATTGCTGATGCTGCCGCTGCGCAGGTGCTGCTCGAACTCGGAACCGGGGCGGTTCAGGTTCAGGTTGGGCGCCTGGGCCTCCTCACCCACGTAAAGGAACAGCCGCCCGCTCTGGCTCACCAGCGCGGAATGCATGTCGTCGGCATACAGCACCGAGCGCAGCACCACGCTGAAGAAGTCCGGATCCAGCTTGGCGTAGACCAGACCGTCGAAACGGCCCTCGGCATCGAGCATCGCGCGGGCCACCAGCAGGCTGGTCACGCCCCGGTTGCCCAGATACGGCTCGGAAATGTAGAGGCGGTCCGCCTCGGGCCGCACCGGCACACTCTGGAAGAACTCGCGCTCGCTGCGTTCCTCGCCCACCAGATCGTCGATGCTGTTGGCCCGAATCACGCCGTTGGCATCGACAACGCTGATGAAGCGCACCCCCGGCATGGCCTCGGTCAGCACCTTGAGGCGACGACCGGCACGGTCCTGGACGTCTGGGCCGACCCCGCTGGGCAACTCGTCGCGCACGCCCTGCAGCGCATTGCTGACGCCGCCCAGCAGCTGCTCCAGGTATTCGTCGACCACCCGTGCCTGCACCTCCAGGCGGTCGCGCTCGGTGGCGCTGGTGATGCGATGGTCGTGCCACAGCATCGCCCCCAGCAGGCCGGCGGCCGCCACCAGTACCAGCAGCAACGCCAGCCATTCGCGATGGCTGCGCTTCCTCCTGGAGTGGTGTAGGGGCGGTGTGTTCATGCGAAGCAGCGCGCATCCTACCCCATGCCCACCCCCTCTTCGCCCGCAGGCCCCCCCGTAGTTGTCCCGATGCCACAGGGGCATCAGCCTGCCCCTGGCTCTCCTCCGCGCGCGATCTCCGTCGCCAGCGCCCCGAGTTCGCGCAGCGCCGCGTCGATGCGCGCGCCCGGGTGACCCACGTTCAGACGCAGGTGGTGCGCAAAGCGCCGGTCGGCCGAGAACAGCACGCCGGCGGCGATGCTGATGGAGTGCTCGGACTCGTTGGTGCAGAACCCCTGAATCTTTCGCATCACATGGATACGGTGCGATGATCTGCCCATGCTCACCGTTTCCCCGTTCCGGGCCGCCGCTGGCGTGCTCGTCCTGGTCTGGGGCGGCCTGGCCTTGGCCGCGCCCCCTGCCCCCCGCTTCGAAGACAGCCTGGCCCAGCGCGTGCAGGCCTGCTCCGCCTGCCATGGCGAGCAGGGTCGCGCCGGCCCCGATGGCTACTACCCGCGCATTGCGGGCAAGCCGGCCGGCTATCTGTACAACCAGCTCAAGCATTTTCAGAGCGGCCAGCGCCGCCACGCGCTCATGGCCGCGATGGTGGACCCGTTGAGCGACGCCTACCTCTGGGAGATCGCCCAGCATTTCGCCGCACAGCACCCGCCCTATCCACCCGCTCTGCCCGCCAAGGCGCCTGCTGCGCAATTGCAGCGCGGCGAGCAGCTCGCGCTGCATGGCGACCGTGCCCGTCAGCTGCCGGCCTGCGCGGCCTGCCATGGCCCACAGCTCATGGGCGCCCTACCCGCCACACCCGGCCTGCTGGGCCTGCCGCCGGACTACATCAACGCCCAGCTCGGTGCCTGGCAGAACGGCAGCCGCCGGGCCCATGGCCCGGACTGCATGGCCGACATCGCCCGCCAGTTGCCCGCCAGCGACGTGGCCGCCGTCAGCGCCTGGCTGGCTGCGCAGCCGGTACCGCCCCGGGGCGCCCCGGTGGCGGCCAGCGCTCTCCAGCCGCCGCTGCGCTGCGGCAGCCTCACCCCCACCCACCCGAATGGCGCGACGCCAGCCGGCACCAGGGGGACACCATGAAGGCCCGCTTCCTGCGCCGCCAAGCCCTGCTGCTTGTCTCCGCCCTGCTGCTGGCCCTGGCCATCTGGCTCTTGCTGCCGACCGCCCCGGTCGCCGTGGCCGACAGCACCCCGGCGCGCCAGGACCCCGGCACCGTGGAGCGGGGCCGCTACCTCGCCGTGCTGGGCAACTGCATGGGCTGCCACACGGAGCGCGGCCAGACGCCGTATGCCGGTGGCCGTGGCATCGCCACCCCCTATGGCACGGTCTTCAGCAGCAACCTGACGCCGCACGCCAGCGGCATCAAGGACTGGAGCGCCGCGGACTTCTGGCGCGCGCTGCACCATGGCCAGTCGCGCGACGGCCGGCTGCTGACCCCGGTCTTCCCCTACCCCAACACCACCCACATCAGCCGCGAAGACAGCGACGCGCTCTACGCTTTCTTCCAGAGCCTGCCGCCAGCGGCCTCGACCGTGCCGCCCAACGACCTGCGCTGGCCCGTCAACACCCAGGCCGCGCTCAAGGTCTGGCGGGCGCTTTACTTCACCCCGGGCCAGGAAGCGCCGGCTGCCAGTGCCGAGGCCGCCCCGTCCGACGCACTGCGCCGCGGCGCCTACCTGGTCAACGGGCTGGCGCATTGCAGCGCCTGCCACATGCCGCGCAATGCGCTGGGCGGCAGCGGCGACATGCTCGACCTGTCCGGCGGCCTGATCCCGGTGCAGAACTGGTACGCGCCCTCGCTGCTCGACCCGACCGAGGCCGGCGTGCAGGACCGCACGCTGGACGAGATCGTGGCGCTGCTGCGCAGCGGCCGCAGCGGCGTCCACCGCGTCACCGGGCCCATGGCCGAAGTCGTGCAGGCCAGCACGCAGCACTGGCAAGCCCGCGATCTGCAGGCCGTGGCGGCTTACCTGAAGTCGCTGCCCATCCAGCGCAAAGCCCACGCCAGCCCGCCGCAGACCGCGGTCCAGCTGGCCGAGAGCCCGGGCGCCAAACTCTATGAACAGCACTGCGCGCAATGCCACGGCGCGCAAGGCGAAGGCATCCGCGGCAACGACGGCACCTGGGCCTACCCGCCGCTGGCTGGCAACCCCACCGTGCGGCAGAACCCGCCGGCCAACCTGTTGCAGTCGGTGCTGTACGGCGGCTTCGGCCCGAGTACGGCCGCGCACCCGCGCCCCTTCGGCATGCCGCCCTATGCCCTGCAGCTCAGCGAGCGTGAAATCGCCGAGCTGCTGAGCTATGTGCGCGGCGCCTGGGGCAACCAGGCCGCGCCCGTGAGCGCCCTGGACGTGCAACGCCTGCGCGGCCCGGTGGGCCGGCACTGAAACGGATCCGGGCAGCGAGGCAAGCAGCGGCACGCCCGGGGCCGGCACCCGGTGTTGATAGACTCGACGGCTTATGTCCACCCCGGCCGACCTCGCCCCCCACACGCCCATGATGCAGCAGTACCTGGCCCTCAAGGCTGGGTACCCCCAGACGCTGGTGTTCTACCGCATGGGCGATTTCTACGAGCTGTTCTACGACGACGCCGAGAAGGCCGCCCGCCTGCTCGACATCACCCTCACCCAGCGCGGCCAGTCAGGCGGACAGCCGGTGGTCATGGCCGGCGTGCCCTTTCATTCGGTGGAGACCTACCTGGCGCGCTTGATCAAGCTCGGGGAGTCGGTCGCCATCTGCGAACAGGTGGGCGAAGTGGGTGCCAGCAAGGGCCCGGTGGAGCGCAAGGTGGTGCGCGTGGTTACCCCCGGCACGCTGACCGACAGCGCGCTCCTGAGCGACAAATCCGAATCATTGCTGCTGGCCGTGCACCAGGGCCCGCGCCACGCCTGCGGCCTGGCCTGGCTCAGCGTCACGCAGGGCGAGGTCAAGCTGGCCGAATGCAGCCCGGACGAACTCGATGAATGGCTGGCCCGCATCGCCCCCGGTGAGCTGCTCTACAGCGCCGGCGTCACGCCGGCCTTCGAGCAGCGGCTGCAGGCCCTGCGTGCGGGCGGCACGGCGCTGAGCCTGCGCCCGGAGTGGGCCTTCGACAGCGCGCTGGGCCAACGCAAATTGCTGGAACTGCTCGGTGCCGCCAACCTGGCCAGCTGGGGCGCGCAGGACTGCGCGCTGGCGCATGCCGCTGCGGGCGCCTTGCTCGACTACGCCGAACACACCCAGGGCCGCGCGCTGACCCACCTGCACAGCGTGCGCGTGCAGCGCAGCGGTGAGCTGATCGAGCTGCCGCAGACCACACGCCGCAACCTGGAGTTGGTGCAGACGCTGCGCGGCGAGGACAGCCCCACCCTGTTCTCGCTGCTCGATACCTGCATGACCGGCATGGGCAGCCGCCTGCTGAAGAACTGGCTGCTGGAGCCGCAGCGCGACCGCGCCCCGGCGCAGGCGCGGCTGGACGCCATCAGCGCACTGCGTTCCGGGCCCTGGCAGCGCCTGCGCGAGCAGCTCAAGGGCTGCAGCGACGTGGAACGCATCACGGCACGCATCGCGCTGCGCCAGGTGCGCCCACGCGAACTCGTCGCGCTGCAACAGACGCTACAAAAAACAGAACTACTGGCGCCCGTCCTGTCTGGCCAGACGGCACTTTTGGCTCAGATTTCCGAGCAACTGCAACCACCCGCCGGCTGCGCCGAACTGCTGGCGCGCGCCATCCTGCCCGAACCGGCCGCGCTGATCCGCGACGGCGGTGTCATCAACACCGGCTTCGACGCCAAGCTCGATGAGCTGCGCGCCATCCAGACCAACTGCGACGGTTTCCTGCTCGACCTGGAGACGCGCGAACGCGAGCGCACCGGCATTGCCAACCTGCGCGTGCAGTTCAACAAGGTGCACGGCTTCTACATCGAAGTCACCAGCAGCAACCTGGACCGCGTGCCCGAGGACTACCGCCGCCGCCAGACGCTGAAAAATGCCGAGCGCTTCATCACGCCCGAACTCAAGGCCTTCGAGGACAAGGCGCTGTCCGCGCAAGAGCGTGCGCTGGCGCGCGAGAAGTGGCTCTACGAGCAGCTGCTCGATGCGCTGCAACCCATCGTGCCGGCGCTCACCCGCACGGCCAAGGCACTGGCCACGCTCGATGTGCTCTGTACCCTGACCGAACGCTCGCTCACGCTGGAGTGGAACGCCCCGCAGTTCGCGCTGGAGCCCTGCATCGACATCGAAGCCGGCCGCCACCCGGTGGTTCAGGCGCGGCTGGCTGAAACGAGTTCCGGCGCCTTCATCGCCAACGACACACGGCTGAGCGTCAAGCAGCGCATGCAGATCATCACCGGCCCCAACATGGGTGGTAAATCGACCTACATGCGCCAGGTGGCGCTCATCGTGCTGCTGGCCTCCATCGGCTCCTACGTGCCGGCTGCGCGTTGCCGCCTCGGCCCGATCGACGCCATCTACACCCGCATCGGCGCCGCCGACGACCTGGCCAACGCCCAGTCCACCTTCATGCTGGAGATGACGGAGGCGGCCCAGATCCTGCACGGCGCCACACCCAACTCGCTGGTGCTGATGGACGAGATCGGCCGCGGCACCTCCACCTTCGACGGCCTGGCGCTGGCCGGCGCCATTGCCACCCAACTGCACGACAAGACGCAGGCTTTCACCCTGTTCGCCACCCACTACTTCGAACTGACCGAGTTTCCGGCCAAGCACCATGCGGCGGTGAACGTGCACGTGAGCGCCACCGAGTCCGGCCACGACATCGTTTTCCTGCACGAGATCCAGAGCGGGCCGGCCAGCCGCAGCTACGGCATCCAGGTGGCGCGCCTGGCCGGCATGCCGGCCGCGGTGGTGAACCATGCGCGCCATGTGCTGGAGCACCTGGAAGCCAACGCCTCCGAGGCACAGGCCCAGGTGGACCTGTTCGCGCCGCCGCCGGCCGCCGCGGTGCGTGCGCCCAGCGCGGTGGAAACACGCCTGGCCGAGATCGACCCCGACGCCCTGAGCCCGCGCGAAGCGCTGGACGCGCTGTACGCGCTCAAGAAGCTGGAAGCCAAGCCATGAACCACCACCTGCCCACCCTCATCTTCTCGCACGGCAACAGCTTTCCGGCCAGCACCTACCGTGTGCTGTTCGGCGAGCTGCGCCGGCGCGGCTTCAAGGTCAAGGCGGTCGAGAAGTACGGCCACGACGAGCGCTACCCCGTCACCAACAACTGGCCGCACCTGGTGCAACAACTGGCCGACTTCGCCACCGAACACCAGCAGAAGACCGGCGAGCCGGCCTTTCTGGTCGGCCATTCACTCGGCGGCTTCCTGAGCTTGATGGCCGCGGCACGCCACCCCGAACTGGCCTGCGGCGTGCTGCTGATCGACTCCCCCATCCTGGGTGGCTGGCGCGCCAAGAGCGTGGGTGTGGCCAAGACGGCGCAGATCATCGGCGCCATCTCGCCCGGCGCGGTCAGCCGGCAGCGCCGCAACAGCTGGCCGGACGTCGAGGCCGCCTTCGAGCACTTCCGCCACAAGAAGGCCTTTGCCCATTGGGACGCCCAGGTGCTGCGCGACTATGTGGAACACGGCATGCACGACGAGGACGGCAAACGCGTGCTGAGCTTCGACCGCGAGGTGGAAACCGCCATCTACAACACCCTGCCCGACAACCTGGACCGGCTGCTCAAGCGCCATCCGCTCAAATGCCCGGTGGCCTTCATCGGCGGGCGCCATTCGGTGGAGATGAAGCAGGTCGGCATGGCCATGACCGAGCAGGTCACCAAGGGCCGCATCATGATGCTCGACGGCTCGCACCTCTTCCCCATGGAGCAGCCCGTCGCCACCGCCGCCGCCATCGAAGCCTCGCTGCTCAACCTGCAGCGCGTGCGCGAACTCAAGGCCCACGCAGCCTGACGCGGCCCGACGTAGATACGCGGCCGCCCCGCTCGGGCGGGCTCAGGCCAGGCCGAGCGCCTTGCGAATGTGGGGCTCCAGCTTCTCCGGCTTGGTGAGGGTCGCAAAGCGGCGCAGCGGCCGCCCATCGCGGTCCAGCAGGAATTTCGTGAAATTCCAGCGGATCTTGCGGCCCAGCCAACCCGGCAGGGCCTGTGTCAGCCAGCGGAACAGCGGATGCGCGTCCGGCCCGTTGACATCGACTTTGGCGAACATCGGGAAGCTCACGCCATAGTTGATCTGGCAAGTCTGGGCGATCTCCTGCGCACCGCCCGGTTCCTGGCCGCCGAACTGGTTGCAGGGAAAGCCGAGGATGACCAGGCCCTGGTCCTTGTACTTCTGGTACAGCGCCTCCAGACCGGCGTATTGCGGCGTGAAGCCGCACTGGCTGGCGGTATTGACCACCAGCACCACGCGGCCGGCGTAATCGTTCAGGGCCACGGGCTTGCCGCTCAGGCTCTGGGCGCTCAGTTGATGAAATTCCGTCATGGCAAGACTCCTGCATGGTTCCGATAACGCCCGGCCGGGTCCTTCCCGGTCGAAAGTCGCCTCAGATTCAATCGCGTGCGATATAGTGTACAGCAAAACAGCCATCCCCACCGTCGCCGGCGGGAAAACGGACAACGCAGCAAACGAACAGTAGACAGCCGGATCAGGCCTGCCAGTTCACCACGCCGCTCCACGACGTGGCCAGCACGATCACGCCGAAGACGATGCGGTACCAGGCGAAGCCGTTGAACGTGTGCGTGGCGATGAAGCGCAGCAGCCAGCGCACGCACAGCCAGGCGCTGAGGAAGGAAAACATCAGCCCGACGCCGAACATCGGCAGGTCCGCCATGGACAGCAGCGCCCGCTCCTTGTACAGGCTGTAGGCGCCGGCGCCGATCAGCGTCGGGATGGCGAGGAAGAAGGAGAAATCGGTGGCCGCCTTGCGCGACAGGCCCAGCATCATGCCGCCGATGATGGTGGCGCCGCTGCGGCTGGTGCCCGGCACCATGGCAAAGCACTGCACCAGCCCCACCTTGAGGGCATCCTGCCAGCGCATCTGATCGACATTCAGGATCCGCGGTGCCGTGGCCGCATTGGCCTGGCGCTTCTCGGCCCACAGGATGATGAAGCCGCCGATGATGAAGGTACTGGCCACCACCACCGGCGTGAACAGGTGCGCCTTGATCGCCTTGCCGGCCAAGAGGCCCAGCACCACGGCCGGCAGGAAGGCAATCAGCACATTGAGCGCGAACTGCTGCGCCTGGCGTTGCGTCGGCAGCGCCACCAGCGTATCGCGGATCTTCTGCCAGTAGACCAGGATCACCGCCAGGATGGCGCCGGTCTGGATGGCGATGTCGAACACCTTGGCCTTGTCGTCGTCAAAACCCAAGAGCGCGCCGGCCAGGATCAGGTGCCCGGTGCTGGAAATCGGCAGGAATTCGGTCAGGCCCTCGACCACGCCCATGATGGCGGCCTTGATCAGCAGCGAAAACTCCACGAACACTCCTTGAAAGACGCTGGATTATCGTCGCTCGCCGCGCCGCCGCCGCGCACCCGGAGCAACGTTTACCTGCCGTTCACAGGCTGTTCGCCAACGCGTCCTATGATCAATCGGCCCCGTCAGGCCGCATGACCACGGGGCAGCAACGCAAGGACACCGCCATGAAGAACATCCAACGCAGCCTGCTCGGCCTCCTGCTCGGGCTGACTCTCCTTTGGCTCTGGGCCGAGGCCACGGCGCTCGCCGGCGCACACGGCGTTTTCCCCTGGCGCAACCTGCTGGTGCAGTACACCGGCGTGCTGGGCATGGGCGTGATGAGCGTGGCCATGCTGCTGGCCGCACGCCCGGCCTGGCTGGAGCACCGGCTGCACGGTCTGGACAAGATGTACCGCCTGCACAAGTGGCTGGGCATCTCGGGCCTGGTGCTCGCGGTGCTGCACTGGCTGTGCGCCAAGGCGCCGAAGTGGCTGGTGCAGGCGGGGCTGCTGGAGCGCCCGGCGCGCGGTCCGCGCCCCATCGAAACGGTGGACCTGCTGCGCTTCTTCCAGAGCCAGCGCGGCCTGGCCGAAGAGATCGGTGAAAAAGCCTTTTATGCCGCGGTGATCCTGATCGCCATTGCCCTCATCCGCCGCTTCCCCTACCGCTACTTCATCAAGACCCACAAGTGGCTGGCGGTAGCGTATCTGGCACTGGTGGTCCATTCGGTGCCGTTGCTCAACTTCGCCAACTGGTCCCACCCGCTGGGCGCGGCGCTGGCAGTGCTGATGGTGCTGGGCAGCGTGGCCGCCTTCATCAGCCTGTTCCGCCGCATCGGCATTCGCCGCCGCGTGGTGGGCGAGATTGCCGAACTCGGCTACCTGCCGGGCGTCAGGGTCAATGCCGTCACCCTCCAGCTGCGGGGCGCCTGGGCCGGCCACGCGCCCGGCCAGTTCGCCTTCGTCACCTTCGACGAACGCGAAGGGGCCCACCCCTTCACGCTCACCTCGGCCTGGACAGGCGACGGCCGGGTGCAGTTCCTCATCAAGGCCCTGGGCGACTACACCCGCACGCTGGAGCACACGCTGCAGCCGGGCGATACCGTCACCGTGGAAGGCCCCTACGGCCGCTTTCAGTTCGACGGCGCGTCGCAGCGCCAGATCTGGATCGGCGCCGGCATCGGCGTCACGCCCTTCGTGGCCCGCATGAAAGCACTGGCCGCGCAGCCGGACGGCCGCCGCATCGACCTCATCCACCCCACGGGCGACGTCGACGAACGCGCGCTGGACCTGCTGCGCGCCGATGCCCAGGCCGCCGGCGTGCGCCTGCACATCCTGATCTCCGCACGCGACGGCCGCCTCAGCGGTGAACGCCTGCGCACCCTGCTGCCCGACTGGCAGGAGGCCGATGTCTGGTTCTGCGGCCCGGCCGCCTTCGGTGATGCGCTGCGGCAGGACCTGATGGCGCACGGCCTGCCGGCCGAGCGCTTCCAGCAGGAACTGTTCGAGATGCGTTGAGGAATCGAGTGGGGCGACGGCTGACGCCGGCCCTCACTCGTAGCGCAGCGCCTGGATCGGCAGCAGGCGTGCGGCGCGGCGGGCCGGGTAGAAACCGAAGAACACGCCCACCAGCGCCGAGAAGCCCACCGCCAGCACGATGGCGCCCACCGACATGCTGACCTGCCAGCCGGCAAAGCTGCCCACCGCCCAGGTGGACACCGCACCCAGCAGCACGCCGATGGCGCCGCCAATCAGGCTCAGCGTCACCGCTTCAATGAGGAACTGCGCCAGGATGTCCTTGCCGCGCGCGCCCACCGCCATGCGCAGGCCGATCTCGCGCGTGCGCTCGGTCACGCTCACCAGCATGATATTCATGATGCCGATGCCGCCGATGATCAGGCTGATGCCGGCCACCGCCGCCAGCAGCAGCGTCATCACGCGGCTGGCCTCCTCCTGCGCCTGCAAAATCTCCGACAAGTTGCGCACGCTGAAAGTGTCATCACCGCCGGGCGGCACCTTCAGGCGCTGGCGCAGCAGGTCGCGCACGCTCTCCTCCACCGCCTTCATGTCCTGGCCCTCGCGCACTTTGATGCTGATGCTCCAGATGCGTTTGACGTTGCCGCCCGCGTTCCAGATGCGGTTGCGGAAGGTGGACATGGGCATGATCACCGTGTCGTCCTGGTCCTGCCCCATGCTGTTCTGGCCCTTGCGCGCCAGCACGCCCACCACCGTGAACGGCACGCCGCGCACGCGGATCACCTGGTCAATCGGGTCCTCCTCGCCAAACAGCTCGCGCGCCACCGTCTGCCCCAGCCACACCACCTTGGCCGAACCCGACTGCTCCGCCGCCTCGAACAGGCGCCCGCTCTCCAGCGACCAGTCGCGCACCTCCAGGTAGTCGTTGGTGGTGCCGAAGATATTGGTGTTCCAGTTGGCGTTCTGCGCCACCGCCTGCGCCGAGGTGCGCGAACCGGGCGCCACCGCCTGCACCTCGGGAATCTCCACCGCAATCGCCTCGGCATCTTCTTCCGTGAAGCGCGAGCGCGTCTGCGCCGCCTGCCGCACACCGGCCGCGCTCAGGCTGCCCGGCAGCACCAGCATCACGTTCGAGCCCAGGCCTTTCATCTGCTCCTGCACCCGCGCGGTAGCGCCGCTGCCCACCGCGATCATGGTGATGACGGCCGCCACGCCGATGATGATGCCCAGCATGGTCAGGATGCTGCGCAGCGTGTTGGCGGCCAGCGCGCGCCAGGCCGTACGCAGGGCGGCAAGCGCGTTCATGCCTGGGCCTCCTCCACCAGCACCGGGTGGCCGTCGGTATTGGGCTGACGCGGCGCCGACGCGCGGCTGTGCCCCGGCTGGCGCACGTCCTCCACGATCTGCCCGTCACGGAACACCAGCTTGCGCCGCGCCCAGGCCGCAATGTCGGCCTCGTGCGTCACGATCACCACTGTCATGCCCTGCTGGTTCAGCTCATCCAGCAGGCGCATGATGTCCTCGCTGGTCTTGCTGTCCAGCGCGCCGGTAGGCTCGTCGGCCAGGATCAGCTGCGGGTTGTTCACCAACGCGCGCGCAATCGCCACGCGCTGCTGCTGCCCGCCGGAGAGTTCGCTCGGCGTGTGCTCGCCGCGTTCGCCCAGACCCACGCGCTGCAGCGCCGCCTGCGAACGCGCACGCCGGTCCGGCGCCTTGACGCCGGCGTACACCATGGGCAGCTCCACGTTCTCCAGCGCACTGGTGCGCGGCAGCAAGTTGAACTGCTGGAACACGAAACCGATGCGCCGGTTGCGGATCGAGGCCAGCTGATCGCCCGCCATGGCGTCCACTTCCTCGCCGGCCAGGCGGTACTCGCCGCCGCTGGGCTGGTCGAGGCAACCCAGGATGTTCATCAGCGTGGACTTGCCCGAACCCGACGCGCCCATGATGGCCACGAAGTCCCCTTCCTCGATGTCCAGCGTCACCCCGCGCAGCGCATGCACGATGGTGTTGCCCATCACATAGGTCTTGCCGAGGTTGCGCGCTTCAATCAGGGCCATGGCTTCAGAACATCATGCGGGGCCCAGCAGCACTGGAGGGCTTGGCCGTGCTGCCACCCACCACGCCGGTGATGACGCTCGCGCCTTCCTTCAACTCCGCCGCTTCCGGCGAGTTCGGGGCCAGCAGCAGCTCGGTGCTGCTGCCGTCGGTGATGCCCAGGCGCACGTTCAGCGCCTTCGGCTTGCCGTCGGCGCCCAGCACGTGCACGCGACCGCGCGTCACGGTGCGGCCGGCCGCCTCGGCCACCATGGTGGCGTAGCGCGTCTTCTGCTCCGGCGTCAGCAGCTCGGCAATGCGCGCGCGGATGTCGGCCGTGATGCGCTCGCGGGCCTTGGTGCGGTCGGCTTCCGGCAAGTCACGCAGCTGCATGAACTTGGGCCGCGCGTCGGCGTAGATCGCGTCCACCTTCTCGGTCTGTGCCGCGTCCAGCTGCAGCTCCTTCACCAGCCGGTTGCGGAATTCGGCCGCCGGGCCGCCGGCACCCGCCGGCGCCTGTGCGACATTTGGGCCACCAGCGCCCGCCGGTGGGGCGCTGGGCGCTTCTGAATTTGTAGCAGCGGACGCCGCAGGTGCGGCCGGGGCGGCTTGTGCGGCCGGCTCCACGCCGGTGATGCGCACGCGCAGCGCCGCGTTGGGCACCTTGAGCACGTTGTCGCGCACGTCGGTGATCACGCGCACATTGGCCGTCATGCCCGGCAGCAGGCGGCCATCCACGTTGGCAAAGGTCACCACCGCCACATAAGTCACCACGTTGGAGACATTGAGCGCGGCCTTGCGCACCTGGCTGATCTCGCCTTCGAAGGTGCGGCCCGGGAAAGCGTCCACCGTGAAGCTGGCCTTCTGCCCGGTGCGGATGCGGCCGACGTCGGCCTCGTCGATGCTGGCTTCCACCTGCATCTCGCGCAGGTTCTGCGCAATGATGAACAGCTCCGGCGCCTGCAGGCTGGCCGCCACCGTCTGCCCCTTCTCGATGGCGCGCTTGATCACGATGCCGTTGACCGGCGAGGTGATGCGCGTGCGCGCCAGGTCCACCCGCGCCTGCGCCAGCGTGGCCTCGCGCTGCGCCACGTTGGCCTGCGCGCTCTTCACCTGCGCCTCGCTCACACCCAGCTGCGCCTCGGCCGCCTTCACGGCCTCCAGGCTGGTGTTGACCAGCGCGTTGGACTGGTCGGCCGTGCTGCGGGCGATGAATTCCTTGCTCACCAGCATCAGGTTGCGCTCGTGCGTGCGGCGCGCCTCGGCCAGGTCGGTCTGCGCGCGCGACACCTGCGCCTTGGCCGCCACCACATTGGCCTGCGCCGTCAGCACCACGGCGCGCGCGGCGTCCACATCGGCCTGGGCCGAACGCACGCGGTATTCAAAGGTTTCCGGGTCGATGACGGCAATCAACTGGCCGGCCTTCACCTCGGAGTTGAAATCCACCAGGATCTCCTTGACCTGGCCCGACACCTGGGTGCCCACGGTGACCTGCGTCACCGGGCTCACCGCCCCGCTGGCCGACACCGCTGCCTGCAGCGGCCCACGCTCGATCTTGCCGCTGCGGTACTGCACCGCATCACTGCCGCCGCGCTGCAGCCACCACCAGCCGCCGGTGGCCACCACCAGGGCCGCCGCCACGGCGCCCGCCACGAGATAAGTCTTCTTCATGCGGCCATTGTAGGAAGAGCGTCCCTGCCCCCGCGTCAAGTCAGGTATCTGCCGTGTAAAGACGCGGCAAACCTGGCCGCCGTTCGCGCCCGTCCACGGCATTTCACGCCGCGTCTTCGGCGTTCCGTCGCACGGCGCTGGTGCCTCCGGCGCCTGGGGGGCACAGTCCGTCCCACGGATCAACCCACCCGACTGGAGAACACCATGCAACTGACACCAGCCATCGCCATCCACCTCAGCGCCGCCCTGGCGGCCACCGTCATCGGCCCCTTCGCGCTGTGGGCGCGCCGCGGCCGCACCCAGCGGCCCCGCCTGCACCGCGCCCTCGGCTACGCCTGGGTCACGCTGATGATCGCCACCGCCGTCTCGGCCCTGTTCATCCACGGCACCACGCTGCCGCACCTCTTCGGCTACGGCCCCATCCACCTGCTGATCCCGGTGGTCTTTGTGGCGCTGTTCGGCAGCTTCTGGTACCTGGCGCGCGGCAACATCGCCGGCCACCGCCGCACCATGCAGATCACCTACGTCGCCTCCTGCCTGGTGGCCGGCGGCTTCACCCTGCTGCCCAGCCGCTACCTGGGCCAGCTGCTGTGGGGCCAGGTGTTCGGCCTCGTCTGACCTCAAGGAGTACCCCATGCACACCCCCACCGACTCCGACGACGACCTCACCCGCCTGGCCCGCAGGCGCGCCAGTGCCAAGCTGGGCTGGTACATCCACGCCGTGGTGTACGTGGCCGTGAACGCCCTGCTGGCGCTGCTCTCGGCGCGCAGTCCGCACCCCTGGGCCGTGTTCCCCGCCCTCGGCTGGGGGCTGGGCCTGCTGATCCACGGTGCCGTGGTCTGGCTGGCCCTGCCCGGCAGCAGCCTGCACCAGCACCTGCTGGACCAGGAGCGCGAGCGCCTGAGCCGGCAGCGCGACCCGTGGTGAAGCGCGAGCGCCCCACGCACGTGTCGCCGGGGCATACTCCGGCAACCGACGCTTTCCAACCATGCGACGCCTGATGTCCTCCGCCATGCTGCTGCGCGCCGTGCAGGCCGCAGCGCTCAACACCCTGATTGCGCTGGGCATCACGATCTTCGGCCAGGAAAGCTTCGGCACCAACCTGGTCTATTCGCAGTGCATCGGCCTGAGCATCCTGGGCTTGATCGACTTCGGTCGCCAGGCGCTCATCCGCGACTGGTCCACCCAATGGCGCCGTCTGGTGCTGATCGTGCCGCTGGGCGCCAGCGCCGGCTTCCTGTTCGGCACACTGCTGGCCGACGCACTGCTGGGCCATTCCAGCAGCCAGTACTGGCTCACCCAGCCGCGCAAGGCCATCGGCTTTCTGGTCCTGAGCCTGGTGGCCGGCACGGTGCTGACCTACTACTTCCTGAGCCGCGAACAGCTTGCCGCCGAACGGCAGAAACTCGAAGTCGCCCGTCGCCAGGCTGTGGAGGCGCGCCTGAAGCTGCTGGAAACGCAGCTGGAGCCGCACATGCTGTTCAACACCCTGGCCAACCTGCGCGCACTCATCACCACCGACCCGCCGCGCGCCACGGCCATGCTCGACCGCATGATCGCCTACCTGCGCGCCACGCTCAGCGCCTCGCGCCAGGGCACACACCCGCTGGCGGCCGAGTTCGAGCGCCTGCACGACTACCTGGAACTCATGGCCGTGCGCATGGGAGAGCGCCTGCGCTACACGCTGGACCTGCCGCCCGAACTGGCCGCCTGCCCGGTACCGGCCCTGCTGCTGCAGCCGCTGGTGGAAAACAGCATCCAGCACGGGCTGGAGCCCAAGGTGGAAGGCGGCAGCATCACCGTGCAGGCGCGGCGCGACGGCACGCAACTGGTGCTGGAGGTACACGACACCGGCATCGGCCTGGCCGCCGGCCAGGGCATAGCGGGCGGCACCGGCTTCGGCCTGGCGCAGGTGCGTGAACGGCTGGCCACCGAATACGGCGCGCAGGCCGCTCTCAATTTTGTAGCTGACACCGCAGGCGGGACAAGGGCTACCATCACATTTCCTTGCCAACCATGAACACCCGCCCCACCGCCCTGATTGCCGAAGACGAGCCGCTGCTGGCCCAGGCCCTGCAGGCCGAGCTGGCACGCGCCTGGCCGGCCTTGCAGGTGCTGGGCGTGGCGGGCAACGGCGAAGCCGCCGTGGCGCAGGCGCTGGCGCAACAGCCCGATGTGCTGTTCTTCGACATTCGCATGCCGGCCCTCAGCGGCCTGGAAGCCGCCGCCGCGTTGGCCGATGCCTGGCCGCACAACGGGCCGCAAGACGGTCCGCAGGCCAAGCCGTTTCCGGCGCTGGTGTTCGTCACCGCCTACGACCAGTACGCGGTGCAGGCCTTCGAGGCGCAGGCGGTGGACTACCTGCTCAAGCCGGTGCAACCCGAGCGCCTGCAAAAAACCGTGGCCCGCGTGCAGCAGGCCCTGGCCGCGCAGGCGCCCGCCGCCCTGCATTTCGAGGCCACGCTGGCGCAGCTGCGCCAGCTGCTGGCCGCACCCGCCACGGCGCCGGGCAGCCCGGGCACGCCGCTGCGCCTGCTCCAGGCCAGCGTCGGCACGGCGGTGCGCATGGTGCCGGTGGACGAGGTGCTGTACTTCGAAGCGGCCGACAAATACGTGCGTGTGCTCACGGCACAGCATGAGTACCTGCTGCGCACCCCGCTGAAGGAATTGCTGCCGCAGCTCGACGCGCAGGCCTTCTGGCAGGTGCATCGCGGCACGGTGGTCAGGGCCACGGCCATCGACGCCGTGACGCGCGACGAAGCCGGCAAACTCTGGCTGCGCCTGCACGGCCGCACGGAGCGGCTGGCGGTGAGCCGGCTCTACGCCCACCTGTTCAAGGCCATGTAGCGGCGGCGCGGCCCACACGCTGCGCCCGCGGCATTCGTCGCCCCCCCCGGCACTCAATGCGTCTGGGCGGTAAACACCTTGCATATGGGCCGACCAGCGGCCTCAAGCGCGGCGGCACAACAGCCGTTATTCAAGGTACTGGGCGACGGTTTTGGCGAACTTCCTCCCAGTTGCGTTGAAGTGTGAGTTGAAGTGGTATGGCTCCTCCAAACCAGCTGTCAGGGGCTGGACTTTGGCCCGCAGGTCCTGGGTGGTCTGCGGGCCTTCTTTCTTTGGGGGCACCGGTCTTCAGCGGTGCCAGCCACCGTGGCCGCCGCGGTGCCCACCCCCATGGCCTGCCGGCCCGCCGTACCAGCCCGGGTGCGGCCGGTGGTGACGGTGGTGGCCCCAGCCCGGCGGCGGGCCATACATCACCGGCCGCGCCGGCACATACACCACCGGCGGCGGCGCGTAGTAGTAGACCGGCGGGCGCACCACCACCGGCGGCGCACTGGCCACGCCCACATGCACGCCCGGTGAGCTCACGCCCACCGACCAGTAGAGGTTGTCACCGTGGGCCTGCGCAACACCGGCGCCCAGCAGGGCAACAGCCCCCAGCAGGGTGGCCAGAGGCTTGATCCAACGTTTGTCTGTCATGGCTCTTTCCTTTTCGAGGCCGGACCACCCGGCCCCCGCCATGCAACGCGCCGGGCGCCTAGGCCGGTGACGTCGCGCGTGTGAAGAGCTTTGCCAAACGTAACCGGCCTAAAAAAAGGCCACCGCGCAGGTGGCCCTTTCCGGGGTACTGGCGGGCTAACAACCGCCGTCAGCGCGCCAGGTAGCCGCCGTCCACCGGGTAGTAGCTGCCGGTGACAAACGAAGCGCGGTCCGAGCTGAGCCAGGCCACCAGTTCGGCCACCTCTTCCGGCCGGCCCAGGCGGCCAATCGGGTGCGCTGCCACCAGCGCGGCGTTGGCGGCCGGGTCCTGCTCCAGCCCGGCAATCATGGGCGTGTGGATGAAGGCCGGGCCCACCGCGTTGACGCGCACGCCCTGCGCGCCGTACTCCAGCGCAGCCGTCTGCGTCAGCCCCACCACGCCGTGCTTGGCCGCGGTGTAAGCCGGTGCATTGGCAAAACCCACCGCGCCCAGGATGGAGGCCACGTTCACGATGCTGCCGCCGCCCGTCTTGAGCATGGCCGCAATCTGGTACTTCATGCCGTAGAACACGCCCGACAGGTTGACGCCGATCACCTGCGCCCAGGCGTCCAGCGGGTAGTCGGCCAGCGGCGCCAGCGCGCCGCCCACCCCGGCGTTGTTGCACGCCAGGTCCAGCCGGCCGTAGTGCGTGAGCGTCGTGGCCACCAGAGCCTCGTTGTCTTCCGGCTTGCTCACGTCGGCCTGCACGAAGATGGCGTCACCGCCGGCGCGGCGCACCAGCGCCACCGTCTCTTCGCCGCCGGCGGCGTTGACGTCCGACACCACCACCTTGGCGCCCTCGCGCGCCCACACCTGCGCAATGGCGCGGCCGATGCCCGACGACGCCCCCGTGACCAGGCCCACCTTGTTCTTCAGCATCTCATCCTCCTAAAGCTTCGGATTGAAGCTGTTCATCTTAGGCACACCGTGTCAAGTCTTTGTGACATACGTCAAGTTTTTCGCCCCGGCAGCGCACCCCAGCCTCAAGTCGCCGCAGCCCCTTTCACAGCGCCCGCTGTGCCCAGCGCCTGCACCTTGGCCGAATCGCGCGCCAGTGCCTCGCGGGTGGCATGCCGGCGGTACCAGATGGTGATGACCGAACTTGTCAATACGATGAACAGGCTGTAGAGCACCGGGATCAGCAACACCTGCTGCTGCAGTTCGCCCTTGAAGGTCAGCGTCACGATCAGCACCGCCAGCGGCCCGTTCTGGATGCCGGTCTCCAGGCTGATGGTGCGCGAGCGGTTGCGGTCCTGCTGCAGCAGGCGCGACAACCAGTACCCCAGCAGCATGCCCACCAGGCCCAGGCCGATGGCCGCCACAAACACCGGCCAGGGCGTGGACAGCAGCAGCTGGTAGTTGCGCGGCACCCACGACACCACCAGGAACACGATCACCACCACCCCCAGCAGCGAGCCGATGAGTTCGATGGTCGCTCCCACATTGGGGTTGACCTTGCGCAGCACCATGCCGATCAGCGTGGGCACCAGCAGCACCACCAGCACCTGCGCCACGTTGCTGGCCGGAATGGCGAACTCGCCCGTCACGCCGGCCGCGCCGCTGTAGAAGGCAATCAGCGCCGGCACCGCCGCCACCGCCACCAGCGTGGACACGCTGGTCATCATGATGGACAGCGCCAGCACGCCCTTGCTGAAGTAGGTGAAGATGTTGGACGTGGTGCCCCCGGGCATGCAGCCCATGAGGATCAGGCCCACCGCCAGCGCCGGCGGCAGGCCCAGCGCTACGGCCATGCTGTAGCCCAGGAAGGGCATGATGCCGTACTGGCACAGCAGCCCCACCAGCACACCCTTGGGTTTGCGGAAGGCGATCAGGAAGTCACGGAAGGTGAGCGAGGCGCCCATGCCCAGCATGATGATGATCATCATCACGCCCAGCAGCTTGGTTTCGAGTTCGGTCAACATGGTCGCTGCTCCTTCACCGCTTGCTGAATTCAGCCTTGACTTCCACCTTCAGATCCTTGCGCAGGATCTTGCCCACCGGGCTCTTGGGCAGCTCGTCGCGGAACACGATGGACTTGGGAATCTTGTAGTCGGTCAGGCTGGCCTTGCAGTGCGCCACGATGGCCTCGCGCGTCAGCTCGCCCGGCACCTCAGGGTTCTTCACCACGTAGGCACGCACCGCCTCGCCCGTGGTGGCGTCCGGTATGCCCACCACGGCTGCTTCCAGAATGGCGTCCATCGTGGCCAGCGCGTCTTCCACCTCGTTCGGGTAGACGTTGAAGCCCGACACCAGCACCAAATCCTTCTTGCGGTCCACCACCTTGAAGTAACCCTGCGCGTCCATCACCGCCACGTCGCCGGTGTGCAGCCAGCCGTCCTGCAGCACCCGCGCCGTCTCGTCCGGCCGCTGCCAGTAGCCCTGCATGACCTGCGGGCCGCGCACGATCAGCTCGCCCGGCTCGCCCACCGGCACCGGCGCGCCGGCATCGTCCACCAGCCGCACCTCGGTGCCCGGCACCGGCACGCCAATGCTGTCGCGCCGCTGCTCGCCGCTCAACGGGTTGAAGCTAACCACCGGTGAACACTCGGTCAGGCCAAAGCCCTCGGCAATGCGCGTGCCGGTGATCAGCTGCCAGCGCGCGGCCACCGCGTGGTGCAGCGCCGTGCCGCCGGCAATGGCCGCCTTCAGGTGCCGCGGCGGGTAGGCGCTGAACCACTCCTCGTTCATCAGCCCGTTGAACAGCGTGTTCACGCCCGTGATCCAGGTGATGGGGTAGTTCTCGATGGCGCGCTGCAGGTTCTGCACCGGCCGCGGGCTGGGAATGAGGATGTTGCGCCCGCCGATGTCGAAGAAGCACAGCAGGTTGGCCGTGAACGCGAAGATGTGGTACAGCGGCAGCGCCGTCAGCACGCACTCGTCCGGCCCCATGTGGGTCTTGCCCATGGCCAGCACCTGGTCGATGTTGGCCAGCAGGTTGGCGTGGCTCAGCATCGCCCCCTTGCTCACGCCGGTGGTGCCGCCGGTGTATTGCAGCGCGGCCACGTCGTTGGGCGCCACGGCCGCGCGCCAGGCCTGCAACGCCGTCGGCGTGGCGGCAACAGCACCGGCCCGCAGCGCCTCGGCCAGCCGCTCCACCGGCCGGCCCACGTCGGGCACGGGCGGCAGCACCTTGCTCCAGACCTTCTGCACGCCGCGCACGATGAGGTTGGGCACGGCGGGGAACATCTCCGACACGCCGGCCAGCACCACACGTTCAATGTCGGTCTGCGGCAGCACCTCGGGCAGCTTGTCCACGAACATGTCCACGATCACCAGCACCCGGGCGCCCGCGTCCTTGAACTGGTGCGCCATCTCGCTGGCGGTGTAGAGCGGGTTGGTGTTCACCAGCACACAACCGGCCTTGAGCACGCCGAACGCCACCACCGGGTAAGCCAGCCCGTTGGGCAGCTGCACCGCCACCCGGTCGCCGGGCTGCAGGCCGCAGACCTCACGCAGGTAGGCCGCAAACGCGTCCGACAGCTCGCCCACCTGCTGGTAGCTCAGGCTGCCGTTCATGCCGTTGGGCACCACGGTCGTGAAGGCCGTCTTGGCCGCGTAGCGGCTGCAGGCGCTGTGCACCAGCTCGGCCAGGTTGCGGTAGCGCGGCGCGGGCAGTTGGCCATTGATCGCCTGCCCGTAGACCGCTTGCCAGGGCTGGGCGTCGTAGGCAGCAAAGTCGGCTGGCATACGTAGTCTCCAAATCGCTGTTGTTTGTTTGGGGCGATTGTTGCCAAAGTGCGCCCTTCCACGCACTGGGGCCGACCCTCAGCCCAAGACAACGCAGGGTCTTTAGGCCCGCCAGCGCGTGCCTGGCAGCGCCCCGGCCCGCCACGGCCGGGGGTCTAAAATCTTTGGATGAGCACCGCCAGCACCCCTGACAAAGACAAAGAAACCCCCAAGGCCAGCAACTTCCTGCGCCAGATCATCGAACACGACCTGGCCACCGGCACCTACAGCGGCCGCCGCTGGGCCGGCCGCCCGGGCGAGGGCAGCATCCAGAACGAAGGCCAGGCCGACCCGGCCCGCATCCGCACCCGCTTCCCGCCCGAGCCCAACGGCTACCTGCACGTGGGCCACGCCAAGAGCATCTGCCTGAACTTCGGCCTGGCACGCGACTACGGTGGCGTGTGCCACATGCGCTTTGACGACACCAACCCCGAGAAGGAAGAACAGGAGTATGTGGACTCCATCCTCGACGCGGTGAAATGGCTCGGCTTCGGCTGGGACGCGCATGGCACCAGCCACCTGTTCTACGCCAGCAACTACTTCGACTTCATGTACCGCGCGGCGGAGTACCTGATCGAAACCGGCCACGCCTACGTGGACGAGCAGACGCCGGAGGAAATGCGCGCCAACCGCGGTGACTTCGGCAAACCCGGCACCGACAGCCCGTACCGCACGCGATCCCCGGCCGAGAACCTGGCGAGGTTTCGTGAGATGCGCGACGGCAAGCTGCCCGACGGCGGCGCCGTGCTGCGCGCCAAGATCAGCATGGCCAGCCCCAACATCAACCTGCGCGACCCGGCCATCTACCGCATCCGACGCGCCACCCACCACAACACCGGCGACCAGTGGTGCATCTACCCCATGTACACCTTCGCGCACCCCATCGAGGACGCGCTGGAAAACATCACCCACAGCATCTGCACGCTGGAATTTGAAGACCAGCGCCCCTTCTACGACTGGCTGCTGGAACGCATCGTGCCCATCCTGCGCACACCGCAGTTCGAGCAGGCCAAGGCGCTGATCGAGAAGATCGAAGCCCAGGGCGTGGAGGCGCAGAAAGAGTTTGCCCTGCACTGCTACAACCACGCCGACAAGCTGTACGCCAGCGCGGCCGAGCAGCAGATGCGCGCCCTGTTTGCCAAGTGGGAACACGACCGCGACGCCGTGCTCAAAGACCTGGGCACCTTCTTCGCCCTGCTGAAAAAAGAGGCGGCGCAGTTCACCCCGCTGCTGGCGCACGCGCTGGACGGCCAGCGCCCCAACGTGTTTTTGCTGCCGCACCAGCACGAGTTTGCGCGCCTGAACCTCACCTACGTCATCACCAGCAAGCGCAAGCTGGCGCAACTGGTGAGCGATAAGCATGTGACGGGCTGGGACGACCCGCGCATGCCCACCATCGTCGGCCTGCGCCGCCGCGGCTACACGCCGGCCAGCATCCAGCTGTTTGCCGAGCGCATCGGCGTGACCAAAGACTACAGCTGGATCGACTACAGCACGCTGGAAGGCTGCCTGCGCGAAGACCTGGAAACCAAGGCCCACCGCGGCATGGCCGTGCTGGACCCGGTGAAACTCGTGCTCACCAACTGGACCGAGGCCTTTGGCAGTGCCGACTACACCGAAGAATGCACCCTGCCTGCCCTGCCGCACGCGCTGGAAGGCCAGCCTGAGCCGGCGCCGCGCCGCTTCAAGATCGGGCGCGAGGTGTGGATCGAGCGTGAAGACTTTGAAGAAGTGCCGCCCAAGGGCTACAAGCGTCTGTTCCCCGGCAACGTGGTGCGCCTGAAAGGCGGCTACGTGATCGAGTGCACCGGCTGCGTGCGCGACGCGGCGGGCCAAGTAACCGAAGTACAAGCCAAGGTCATCCCCGGCACCAAGAGCGGCACGCCGGGCGCCGACAGCGTGAAGGCCAAAGCCGCCATCACCTGGGTGGGTGTGGCCGATGGCGTACCCGCCGAAGTGCGCCTGTACGACAGGCTGTTTACCGACCCGCAACCGGATGCCGGCGGCAAGGACTTCCTGGCCAGCCTCAACCCCAACAGTCTGAAGACTGTCACCGCCTATGTGGAGCCGTCACTGGCTCAGGCGGCGGCGGACGACAAGTTCCAGTTCGAGCGCCACGGCTACTTTGTGGCCGACCGCAAGGACCACGTGCCGGGTAAACCCGTCTTCAACCGGGTGACGGGGTTGAAGGATAGTTGGGGTAAGTGACCGCAATGATTGATTATCGATTTGTTATCGGTAATCAATTTTTGTATCGCAGGTGTTCTACCGAGGGAATTGAATACGCGACGCGTAGGAAATTTTCTATTTGAACAACCACCTAACCCAAGCCTTAAGGAGGTCCTGTCTTGTTCGACCGGATTGTTCTTCGCCGATCAGAGACGGGAGACATCATCTCCTTGGGGGAGCTCGCGGAGGCGCTCCTCTTTTATCAGCACGTCCACCTGATACTTGATCGCGGAAGTCTCGTAGGTTTGATTCGCTCGTTAGGCATCAAGCCACTGCTAGACCTGCTGAAAACCAAGAAAATCAGTGCGGTCTATTGCCGAGAGACTCTAGGCACGAAGACGCAGAAACTGGGCGCACTGGAATATCACACCTTTGTGGCCTTTGAGTTGGCCGGTCACAAAGACTCTGGAAGACATTTCAAGCCGAGGGATGTTATCGAGGATGCGATCAGACAGGCAGCGCAATGTTCATCCCGAGAAGCGTCAAAACTTGCCGATCAATTCTTGGAATCGGTCCCTATCAAATCTCTCGCAGGCACCGACTTCTTGGGCGAGAAATCAGCGAACCTTATTGATGCAGCTACCGCTGATGTATTTGACCAAGATTTCATGCAAAAAGCCTTCTCTCGGATGCTCGAGAACTGGCCAAATCTCGCTGAACACGCGCCCTCTGTCTCTGTAGAAACGTATCAGAACTCTGAAGGGATCTTGGTGTTCTCAAATTTGGATCTACGGTCCATCAATGCGGAGCGAGCAAGGCAGTCACCTCCTCAAGACCCGATAACCATAGCGCACCTCCTAACCGACATTTTTACTGCCAGATCCGACATCCTGATCGCCGCTCATTACGGATGTGACTACAAGACTTCGACCATCGGCTCCCGTCTATTAGAGCTTCGCCATAAAGAGTTGCTTCGTCGATCTTCAATAAGTGAGCGTGAAACAACGAACTTTCAGGAAGTCGTTGTTAACGAAGGTCGGTCTTTGCGAGAAGTTATCGACCGTGGCGAGCGCAGATTTGATGAGTTTTTAGAGTTGCTTGAAAAGTCCAGGACATTCAAAAGCTGGGCCGGCAGCATCCATCCAGACGCGTCGATGGTGAAAGCGTACCTAACAGAAGCTAGCAGGGAAGGATGGCTGGATAGTCTGCCGGGGAAGAGTCTTCGTTTTGTAATTGGCGAAGGTCTTGACGCTGTCGTAACAGGAGCGGGAACCGTTTTCGGCCTGGCAGATTCTTTCTTGGTAGAGAAGATTTCAAAGGGTTGGAGAGCGAATCACTTCGTCGAAAAGCGCCTTAAACCTTTCGTCAATAGTTAGACATCCATGAAAGCTACTTGGAACAACACCGTTATCGCCGAGAGTGACGACACCGTGCTGGTGGAAGGCAACCACTACTTCCCCGAGCACACGCTCAAGCGCGAGTACCTCACCTTCAGCAACCACAAGACCACCTGCCCCTGGAAGGGCGAGGCGCACTACTACAGCCTGCTGGTCAACGGCGACATGCTGCCCGACGCCGTGTGGTTCTACCCCGAGCCCCGCCCCGACGCCGAACTCGTCAAAGGCCGCGTGGCCTTCTGGAAGGGTGTGAAGATCGAGGAGTGAGGCGGCGCCCAGCGCCCTCGCCTTTCGCGCCACCCCATGGCCCGCCGCAAGCACCACCACGTCTACGTGGTCGAACTCTCCAAAGACGTGCTGTACGAGCCGCGCTTTCGCAAGAACAACCCGGACTACGTGGACGGCAAGCCCTGCGTCTACGTGGGCATGACCGGGCTGGACCCGGATGTGCGTTTTGACAAGCACAAGGCCGGCATCCAGGCCAACCGCTTTGTCACGCAGTACGGCCTGCGCCTGCTGCCCGACCTGTACGAGGCCTTCAACCCCATGACGTACGACGAGGCGGCGGAAAAAGAGATTGAGGTGGGCATCGACCTGCGCTCGGCCGGTTTTGGCGTCTGGCAGGCGTAAGGCCACCGGCAAATGCTACGCTTTTGATAGCTACTGGCGCACACCCCATCAGCGCCAGAGCCCGTTTTTATTCATAAATTTCTCCGTCCCTGCACCATGCCCGCCCTCACCCTGCAGCCCGTCAACGCCAACGTGTACAGCGTGCACACGCCTGAGGGCGCGCACGTGGGTAACCTCAAGCGCGTGGGCGCGGTGTGGAAGTTCAAGGCCGTGGGCTACGACGCGGCGGGCCAGGTGGAGCCCGGCGGTGGGCCATTCACAGAGGCACACAACACCACGTTGGCCGCACCCGATGCCGCCGAGCTGAACGCCCGCCTGGGTACGGGCTGACACCCGGCCGCGGTAGCGGCGGAGGCGGCAGGTGCACTAGACTGCAATTTGTTACAAATTGGCCAGTCCCCTGTGCAGATTGATCCCACTTCGCTCATCGTCGTCAACGTTGCCAACCTGCTGGTCATGGCCACGGCGCTGCCCTTTGTCATGGGGCAGGGCCTGAGCCCGGCCGCCAAAGACGCGCGGATTTCGCTCTTCCTCAACGCGGCGGCGTGGATCTGCATGCTGGCCTCCAGCCTCTGGTACGGGCAGACGCCGGACCGCATTCTGTCCACCGTGGCCATGGCCCTGATCAGCCTCAGCCAGTGGATGATCTACCGCGCGCTGGAGAGCTGGCTCGGCCCGCGCCCGCTGCGCGGGCTGCTGTGGCTGCTGGTGTGGATCATGCCCGTCGGTTATGGCTTGAGCTTTTCCAGCTACGCGGTGCGCGTGGGCTGGGCCAACCTGCTGCTGGCAGCGCAAATGCTGATCGTGGCGCGCGCCTGCCTCTACCCCGCCACGCCCGACTTCGGCCGCCGCTCCTGGCGCTACCCGCTGGCCGGCTGCCTGGTGGTGATGGCGGGTTTCACGGCGGCGCGGGGTGTGCTGGGTGCCTGGTTCACGGAGCTCTACCCCTTCTTTCGCGCGCCCACGCCGGTGAACATTGCGGCGCTGATCGGCGTCAACATGTCGCTGGTGCTGGGCACGATTGCCATTCTGGCGGCCTGGCGCGAGGAGGCCGAGCGCCAGTTGCACAAGCTGGCCACCACCGACGGGCTGACCGGGCTGTTCAATCGCCACGGCTGGACGGTGCAGACGCGCTACCCGCTGCGCCAGGCGCAGCGCCACGGGCACCCGCTGTCACTGCTGATGCTGGACCTGGACCATTTCAAGCGCATCAACGACACGCACGGCCACGAGGCGGGCGACAAGGCGCTGCAGTGCATGGGCCAGCTGCTGCAGCGCTGCCAGCGCGCGGGCGACGTGGGCGCGCGCGTGGGCGGCGAAGAGTTCTGCGTGCTGCTGCCCTACACCGACGCCGCGGCGGCGCAGGCCTTTGACGCCCGCCTGCGCGCCGAGCTGGCCGCCGCCGCGGCGGCTGCCGGCCTGCCCTTTGCGCTGGACTTCAGCAGCGGCCACGCACAGTACCGCGCCGCGGGCGAGACGATCGAGTCGCTGATGGCGCGCGCCGACGCGGCGCTGTACCGCGCCAAAAACGGTGGCCGCGGCCGGCTGGTGCTGTACGACAGCGCCATCAGCTGATGCCCCGCCGGGGCCATCTGCCGCCCGGCGGATGCCGCGCGGGCCACGTTGCCTCTGCCGGGCAGATGCCAGGCCCGGGCTTGCGCTAAGCTCGCGCCCTTCCCTTACACACAACCCACACGCACCCCGCAAGGAACCGCCCCATGAAAAAACTCAACGTCACCCTTCAGCTGCAGATGACCGTGCCCGACGGCTGGGAGCTGGTGCAGACCTCCGAAGGCACGCCGGTGATCCGCATGCCCGGCGGCACCTACCTCGACCTGGCCATTGAGCCGCTGTATGCCGCCGACCCCGAAGGCACCTGGAGCGGCACCGACAGCGACGACGAGCTCAATGAGTTCCTGGACATGGTGGACAGCGAGGAAGTGAGCTACGAGTTCGTGGCCGGCTGAGACGCCCTGAACCAATTGAGCCGGTGCCCCATGCCGCGGGGCGCCAAGGATAATGGCAGCCATGTTGGCATCTCTCTTCCCCCTGGGTTGGCAGCACTATCTGCTGGGCGGTCTGTTGATCGGCCTGGGCACGGCGCTGCTGTTCGTCTTCACCGGCCGCATTGGCGGCATGAGCACGGTGTTTTCCAGCACCTGGTCTTACGTGGTGAAAGGACCGTTTTTCCAGCAGCCGCGCTTCACCGGCTCGCGCGCCTGGCGCCTGGTGTACGCGGCCGGCCTGATCGTGGGCGCGGCGCTGTGGTGGCTGGGCTTTACCGACGGCACGCCGCTGGGCACGCGCGTGCCGGCCTGGCAATTGCTGGTGGGCGGTTTTTTCGTGGGCTACGGCGCACGGCTGGGCAATGGCTGCACCTCGGGCCACGGCATCTGCGGTCTGGGCTCGCTGCAGTGGCCTTCACTGCTGGCTGTGCTGACCTTCATGGCCACGGCCTTCCTCACGGCCAACCTGGCAGCAAGGTGGCTGGCATGAGCGTGCAACAAAACTCCCTGCCGCGCGCGCTGGCCACGCTGGCCGCGGGTGCGCTGTTCGGCTTCGGCCTCTCGCTGTCGGGCATGGTGCGGCCCGAGGTGGTGCTGAGCTTTCTGCGTTTCTCGGACTTCGGCCTGATGCTGGTGATGGGCGGCGCGGTGCTGGTGGTGCTGCTGGCCTACAAGGGCGTGCCGCGCCGCCTCAACCGGCCGCTGCTGGGCGACATCTTCCACACCCACCCGAGCGAATGGAACCGCGACACGCTGGTGGGCGCGGCGCTCTTCGGCGTGGGCTGGGGCCTGTGCGGCGTCTGTCCCGGCCCGGCCATTGCCGGCCTGGGCACCGGCAACCTGGACCTGCTGTGGGCACTGGGCGGCATTGCGCTGGGTGCGCTGGTGCAGGGCCTGGTGGCGAGCAAGCGCACGTAAGCGCGGCTTCAACAGCCGTCAAGCAGCGACGGATGTCAGCGCCGGATGAAGCGCAGCAGGATCACCACGACGGCGATGACCAGAAGTACGTGGATGAATCCGCCCATGGTGTACGAGGACACCAGTCCCAGCAACCAGAGGACGATCAGGATGACGGCAATTGTCTCGAGCATGGTGTTCTCTCCCGCGAAGACGGTCTGGCGAGTGCAGCGAGGCACAGCCCCGGAGAAGGCTCCGGGGTAGCGCCTCGCCACGGCTGGGGCAGCGTTACTTCACCCGCATGTCGTTCTTGACCGATTTGACGCCCTTGATGCTGCGCGCAAGTTCGACCGCCTTGTTCATGTTTGCGGAGGAACTGACGAAGCCGCCCAACTGAACGACGCCTTTGAAGGTCTCGACGTTGATCTCGGCCGATTTCAGGCTGGGCTCGTCGAAGATGGCCGCCTTCACCTTGGTGGTGATCACGGTGTCATCGAAATACTCACCGGTGCCCTCCTGGGTGGCAGTTGATGCGCATCCCGCCGCGACGAGCATGAGCGTCGCGAAGACGAGGACGGCGAACCGATTGAACAGTTTCATGACAATACTCCCTTGGGTTATGAGAAAACTCATAGTGTTCCTGTATGGTCCGGGTGTCAATGCCACCGCTACAGACGGCGTTTCTTTGCACGACATCCACCTGCATACCCCGGTGGGCTGATTGCGACTTCCGGCGTGCGCTTCTACACTGCGGCGCACACATCAGGGAGGATGCAATGGACAAGAAATTCAACCCGGTCGGCTGGTTCGAGCTGTACGTGAACGACATGGCGCGCGCCAAGGCCTTCTACAGCGCCATGCTGCAGCGTGAGCTGGCCGACCTGCCCGGCGCGCCAGGCATCGACATGCAGATGGCAATGTTTGAGCAGGACATGAACGTCTCGGGCGCGTCCGGCGCCTTGGTCAAGAGCGGCATGCAGGCGCCGGGCCCGGGCGGCACGGTGGTGTACTTCAGCTGCGTGGACTGCGCTGCAGAGGCCGCGCGCGCCGCTGCGGCGGGCGGCAAGGTGCTGCAACCCAAGACCAGCATTGGCGAATATGGCTTCTATGCCCTGATGCAGGACACCGAGGGCAATGTGATCGGCCTGCACTCGCTGCAGTGAGGCGCCATGGCCTATGACGCGCATCTGGTGGATCTGATGCGCAGCGCGCTGCACGGACGCCACCGCTTCACCGAAAAACGCATGTTCGGCACCTGGTGCTGGCTGCACGAGGGCAAGCTGGTGTGCGGCGCCGGTACCGGGCGCTACCTGTTCCGCGTGGGCAAGGCGCTGGAGCCCGAAGCCCTGGCCCGCCCCGGCGCCACCCGCATGGAATCGGCCGGCCGGGCCATGAGCGGCTTCATCTGGGTGGACGCCGACGCCGCACTCGACGAAGGCCTGCAAGACTGGGTGGCGCTGGCCCTGCGCTGCGTGGACAGCCTGCCGCGCAAGTAGCCCCGCGCCGCCGGCTTGTGCCGTACCATCGGCACTACAGGCCTCATCCCGAGACCCCAACCCAGGAGGTCTTATGGCCAAAGGTGAGCAGCGCAGCAACAAGATGGTGAAGAAACCCAAGAAGGACACTTCACCCCCCAAGACCTCGGTCTCGGACCGCCCGATGGCGCCCACCACCAGCGTGATCCCGCGCGGCAAAGACAAGACCAAGGGCAAGTAAGCCCCTCGCAGGGGCACGGCCGCAGGGCACAAGAAGGCGCCAAAACGGCGCTTTTTTTTGTTTTTTTCAGGGCGATTGCGGCGTGTAGAGTCGGCACTTTCGACGGCTCAATCACGACGTGGAGAACAAGAAGATGCGATTCGGGGACCTCAAAATCAGTGCCCGACTGAGCCTGGGCTTCGGCTTGGTGCTGCTGCTGGCCATGGGCATGCTGGCTGTCGGCTATGCGCAGTTGGGACAGCTCAGCGAGACCGCCACGGGCCTGCTGCAGGCCAAGGCAGTGGAGACCACGGCGGTGGCGCAGCTGCAGGCCGGCGCCGCGCAGGCGCAGCAACTGATGCTGCTGCTGGGGGTGGCGGCGTTGGGGGTCGGCGCTGTTGCCGTTGTGTTGCTGGTGCGCAGCCTCGCCGCGCCGCTGGACGATGCACTGCTGATTGCCGAAACGGTGGCCTCGGGCGACCTGAGTCAGGACTTCGAGTCCGACCATGGCGGCGACTTCGGCCGACTGCTCAATGCCATGGGCACCATGGAAGACACGCTGACCGATCTGGTCACGCGGATCAAGGAAACCACCGAGCCGCTGACGTCCGCCGCGCAGGAGATGGTGAGCGTGAACGCCGACTTGTCACAGCGCACCGCGGCGCAGGCCGATTCGCTCAAGACCACCGCCGCCAGCATGGGCGAGCTGACCGTGACCGTGCGCGAGAATGCACAGCGCGCGCAGCAGGCCAACACGCTGGCCGACAGTGCCTCGGGTACCGCGCAGCGCGGCGGCGAGGTGGTGGGCCAGGTCGTCACGACCATGGACGCGATCACGGCCAGCTCGCGCAAGGTGGTGGACATCATCACGGTGATCGAGGGCATTGCCTTCCAGACCAACATCCTGGCGCTCAACGCCGCGGTGGAAGCGGCACGCGCCGGCGAGCAGGGCCGCGGCTTTGCAGTGGTGGCGAGCGAGGTTCGTACGTTGGCGCAGCGCAGCGCCGAGGCCGCCAAGGAGATCCGCACGCTGATCAGCGACTCGGCGCAGCAGGTGGAAAGCGGATCGCAGCTGGTGGCCCGCGCCGGCGAGACCATGCAGGACATCGTGACCGCGGTGCACAGCGTGACTGGCATCCTGGGCGAGATCTCGCGCGCCTCGGCAGAACAGAGCCGCGGCGTAGAGCAGGTACTGCAGGCCGTGACCAGCATGGATGACGTGACCCAGCAGAACGCCACCCTGGTGACCCAGGCCGCCGGCTCCGCACAGACCATGGCCGAGCGCGTGCGCGAACTGCAGGAGGCCGTGGACCAGTTCAAGGTCTGACGTGCCGCCGACTGGCCTGCAATGGCCGCAGCCCGACGACGGAAAAACCCCGACACACCTCTTTCCGCCCCGGCAGGAGAGTTGGCGACAATCGCAGGGCGACAAGGCCAAGGCGGCCGACTATTTCCGCAAGACACGCGAAAAGGGCATCACCATGTATATCGAGCACGTGGGCGCCGGCGCCGAACTGAAGCAACTGGGCTTACAGGCCAACTGACGCCCCGGACGGGGCCCGCACCCCCATAGCGTATCGCGCCGGCTTCACCGGCCGTTCATACTTCTTTGCACTCAGCCTACCGGCGCGACACATGCGCTGGCTAGGCTTGCTCACTGTCTCAACAACCGGAAGTGACAGTGAAGAAGATTCTTTGGCCCCTGCTGATGCTGGCCCCGCTGACGGGCTGGGCACAGAGCGACACGCCCCCTGCCCCACCGGACGGTGAACGCGCCGCGGCCACCTCCGTCAGCGCGCTGGGCTACGGCGGCGCCGGCAGCAGCTACCAGGACATGCTGGTGCAGCTGCGCGACAAGCTGGCCCTGACACCCCAACAGCAACCGCTGTGGCGCGCCTATGAAGCCAAGGTGGACGCGTACAGCGGCCAGTACGCCCGCGAGCGGCCGGTGCTGCCCTCGGCCGAGGAAGCAGCGCCGCAGCAGCTCGCCCGGCTGGTGCAGAACCAGCAGAACCGGCTGGCGGCGCTGGAAGAGCTGGAGCAGGCCGCTCGCACGCTTTATGCCGCGCTGGATGCGCAACAGCAGAAGACGGCGAATCAATCCCTGCTGAGCACCGTGCCCACCTTCGGCGGCGGTCGGGGCGAACCGACAACGCAGAGCCAGCGCGCCAGCGGCGAGCGGCCCCGGGGCGGCCCAGGGGGCGGCGGCATGGGTGGTGGTGGCATGGGTGGCGGCTGGGGCGGCAGCCGCTTCTGACCCTCTTTCTGAAAGGAAAACCGGATGAAACGAATTCTTGTACTGACCGCCGCCACGCTGGCCTGCGGTCTGGGCTGGGCTCAGGAACATGGGCGAGTGCTGTCTGTCACGCCGCTGGTACAGCAGGTGGCCGTACCGCGGCAGGTCTGCACCACCGAACAGGTGGCCGTGCAGCAACCCAAGTCGGGCGCAGGCGCGGTGATGGGCGCGCTGGCCGGTGGCGCCATCGGGAATGCGGTGGGCAGCGGCCCGGGGCAGGCGGCGGCGACCATGGCCGGCATCGTGGGCGGGGCTGTCGTGGGCGACCGCATTGAAGGCACGCCCGCGCCGCAGCTGCAGAACGTGCAGCGCTGCAGCGTACAGACGGTGTACGAAAACCGGGGCACGCTCTACACCGTGGTGTACGAGTACGCCGGCAAGCAGTACACGGTGCAGCTGCCCTACGACCCGGGCAAGACGATTGCCCTGCAGCTCACGCCTGCGGGCCTGGGTGCCCCCGCGACCAGCAGCGTGCCGGCCGCGCCCGCGACGGTGGTGCAGCCGGTCAGCGTGCAGACCACCCCGGTGGTGGTGGCGCCCTACCCGGCCTACTACTACGGGCCGCCGATCGACATCCGCCTGGGCTGGGGTGGTTGGAACTATTGGGGCGGGCCGCCGCACGGCCACGGCCCGCGCCACTGGCGCTGAGATCCTCCATGAGCCCGCAGCAACGCGCACAACTTGCGTCCCTGCTCCAGCAACTGGCCCAGACGCCGTCGGGACCGAAAGACGAGGAGGCAGCCACCTTGGTCGGTGTGGCCGTCGCCCACCGGCCCGACACGGCCTACCTGCTGGCACAACACACCTTGTCATTGATGCAGGCGCTGCATGCGGCGCACGCCGAGATGGCGCAGGTCAAACAGCAGATCGAACAGGTGCTGGCCACACGCACCAGCCACGCTGTCGAGACGCGGGCGCAGGACCATGCAGCGGCCGCCCGGCTGGCCGCCAATGCCGCCACCTACACGGCGCCATCTTCCGCCGCAGCGCCAGAGACCCAGCGTCCGACGGACCGGGCCTGAACGCCCACCGGCACCACGCCCTAGGACGCGGCACGACCGAGCGCGCGCATCTTGGCCTGCCACTTCTTCACGCCGGGATCGCCCAGCTTGTCGACCAGGCCGACCAGCGATTCATTGACCGGCGCAATGCCGACGAAGCCCAGGATGTTGCGCTCCAGCGATTTGAGGCTGTGGGCGCGGAAGTACCAGCGGTACACCAGGGCCGGCATGCCCATGGTGACCACCACACGCGCACTGCGCCCGCTCAGCCCCTTGCGGCCGAAGGGGTTGCCGCCCTCGGCGGAAAAGGCAAAACCCGGCCGCGCCACCTGCTCCAGAAAGCCCTTGAGCAGCGCCGGCATGTCGCCCAGCCAGAGCGGGAAGAACAGCACCAGGTGCTGCGCCCAGGCAATGTCGTCCTGCGCCGGCTGCAGCGTTGCCGGCAGTTCGCCGTGCTCCCAGGCCTGCTGGCTGCGCAGCAGCGGGAAGTCGAGCCGGGCCACGTTGATCTGCCGCACCTCGTGGCCGGCCGCCTGCGCGCCCTCGGCATAGGCGTCGGCCAGCGTGTGGCACAGGTGCGGGGTGACGGCGTCCGGGTGGCCCTGGACCAAGAGGATGCGTTGGGCAGCCATGGTGTTCCTCCAGCGGTGACAACGGCCCGATGCTGGCACGGCACGGCCGGTCTGTCCACGCGGCAGATCAATGCTACTGTTTTGATAGCTGTTTACGCATACCCCACAAGGGCGCAAAGCCAATTGGATGCCCCATACAATGCAGATCCATTCTGACCGCACACCGCATTCCCGCATGAGTCCGACCGACACCCCCGAGCTCTTCATCGGCCGCGCCGAGCCTTTCGAACAGCAGTTTGACGCCTGGGCCAACCAGCCGCTGCTGCACTCGATGGAGCAAGGCGGCGTGAACTGGCCCAGCTCGTGCCGCAACGGCACCTGCCGCACCTGCATCGGCAAGCTGGAGGCCGGCACGGTGCGCTACGAAATCGAGTGGCCGGGCCTGACGCAGGAAGAAAAGGACGAAGGCTACGTGCTGCCCTGCGTGGCCCACCCCTGCTCGGACGTGGTACTGCGCGAGGGCTACTGACGCCGCCCCGCGTCAGCGGGTCAGGCGTTCAGCGTGCCACGCAGCAACTCGGGCAGGCGATCCACACTCATGCGGAAGCCGCAGGCCTGGGCATGGCCGCCGCCGCCCATGCTCTCGGCCAGCGGAATGCAGTCGTAGTCGCGCTGTGAGCGCAGGCCGGCTTTCACCACGCCGTTGCCGGCGGCGCTCCACATCAGCGCAAAGGTGCCGCTCTGCTTGGACAGGATGTCGCCCACCAGGCTGTGGAACATGCCGGGGGCGTTGACCATCAGCCCGGACACACCGTTGAAGACCAGCGGCTGCGCGCCGGCGGCGATGTCCGCGCACAGCTTGCGGTACTTCTCGTCCATGGCCGCGCCGCGGGCCATGAAGGCCTGCAACTGCGCGGGCGAGAAGGAGGCGATCTCGGCCCAGCGCTCGAAGGTCTGCGGCTCCATGTCGAGCGCGGCGAGGAAGGCAGCGCTTTCCTCGAACTCCCATTTCCAGATATCGCGGTCTTCAATAAAGCGCACCAGGTCGGGCAGCGCGCGGTCTCGCTGGAAGAACTCCCAGGCCAGGCGCGAGCCGGACTTGCTCATGTCGAAGTGCACCACGCCGCAGCGGCAGGCGAAGCCGGTGAGCTTTTCCGCAGCGCTCTTGTGGTGGTCGAGCATGACGAGCTTGGCGACACGCTGCTCGATCTCGCGCATCAGCGCCACATCGAAGGAGAAGTCGAGGATGTAGACCGCACGGCCGTCAAGCGGCGGCAGGTCGGCCACGCTCTGCACATCGCCATGGTCAAGGCCATGGAGCTCAACGCGGCCCTCGTAGTAGAGCCAGGCCGCCAGCGCGGCGGCAAAGCCGTCCGGGCAGCGGGCGTGGTAGAGGACGAGGGGATCGGGGTCGTGACGGTCAGGGGAGACTAACAGGGCCAACGGCAAAATCGTTTTTTTCATGGGTGCAGATTGTCGCTGTTCTGCACCGCCTCCGAGACCAACGCGCTCTGCGCGCTTGTGCTAGAGCTTGATCTTCACCGTCTTGATCTTGCGCGCCGGCGCCTTGGCCGGCGGTTTGCCACCAGGCCGGGGGCCGGCCTTGCGCACGGGCGGCTTGGCCGCAGGCTTGCCTGCCGCTCTCGGGGCGGCCTTCGGCGCAGCTTTCGGCGCACGTTGGCCGGCGGTTTTGGCCGCGCCCTTGCCCGGCGCAGGCGGCAGCGGCTTCTTCAGCCGGATCAGCCCTTCTTCGGCGAGCTGCTCCTTGCGCAGCTGGCGCTCGGCGTCGAGCTTCTTGCCCTCGGCCAGCCACTGGGCGAACTCGGCTGGCGTCTCCAATGTGATGCGGCCGATGCGCGCAGCGCGGAAATCGGCCAGCACCACCTCGGCGGCCTTTTGCAGATTGACACGCGCCCCCGGCAGCAGCGCGCCGCTCTTGCGGCCGATCTCTTCCAGCAGCTGTTCGTCACTCAAGTCCGCCACCGCATCGAGCTTGTAGCGCGCCGCCAGCTGGGCGGCGTACGGCGTCTTGAGGTAGTCGAGCAACTCCAACGCCACCTCGGTCTCGTCAAAGGCATTGCGCCCCACGGCACCGCTGGCGGCGAGGTTGTAGCCGCTCTTGGCAACGATGATGCGCGGCCACAGCATGCCCGGCGTGTCGTAGAGGTAGAAGTCGTCGGCCAGCGTGATGCGCTGCTCCATGCGCGTGACGCCGGCTTCGTCGGCCGCCTTGGTGGCGCGCCGGCCGACCAGGGTGTTGATGAGAGTGGACTTGCCCACGTTGGGGATGCCGCAGATCAGCACCCGCATGGGTTTGACCATGCCGCCGCGCGTGGGCGCGAGCTCATGGCAGGCGGTGATCAGTGCCCTGGACGGCGCGGCCATGCCGGCGTCGAGTGCCACGGCGCGCGTCTTGGGCCGCGCGTTGTAGTGCGCCAGCCATTCGGCGGTGCGTTTCGGGTCGGCCAGGTCCTGCTTGTTGAGCACCTTCAGCGTGGGCTTGTGCGCGGTGAGCGAAGCCAGCATGGGGTTGGCGCTGGAGCCGGGCAGGCGCGCGTCGAGCATTTCGATGACCACGTCGATGCGCTTGATGCGGTCTTCGATCGCCTGCTTGGTCAGGTGCATGTGCCCTGGGAACCACTGGACGGCCATGGTGTTTTTCTTCTCTCGATCTATGCAATGGACTGCATTGTGACGCAGGCGCGCGCCGCCGATAATCACTCCCCATGACGCACCCGACCCACCGCCCCTCGCGCCAGCGCGACCCAGCCGATACCGACCTGCTGATCAAGGGCGTCATGGTGGCGCTGATTGGCCTGGCAGTACTGCTGGCGCCGGCCTTCATGGCGGCCAGCGAGCTACGCGCCACGGTGGCGGCGTCTTACCTGGTGGGCTGGTTTGCGCTGCTGCTCGGCGCCGCCTTCATCGCGCAGGCGCTGGTGCGGCACATGAAAAAGCGCCGCAAGGGCGGCGCTGGTCAGTGAGTATCGGGGGCAGTTGAACCGGGCCGGTTCAGGCCTTCTCGTCCAACAGGCGACCCATCATCTTCTTTTCGGTCTGGATCACCTTGAGGTTGGCATCGAAGGCATAGCCAGCGCCCTTCTGCTCCACCAGGTCCTTGCTCAGGGCCTCGCCCTCCGCCGGCGCGCGACGTACCTGGGCCGTGGTGCCGCCGGGTTGAGTGCTCTGCTGCGTCACCTCCTGCCGGCGGAACTTGTCGGTCTGCACATTGGCAAGGTTGTGCGCCGACGCATTCATGCGCGTTTGTGCGGCGCTGAGACCGGTCTGGGCAATGGAAGTGGCGTTCATGGTGATGTCCTGCAAGACTTATCGGCACTGTAACAAGCCACTTGCGGGCGGGAAAGCCGGAGTTTGTAACAATTCATGTCCAAACCGCTGACCGCATGTCCGACACCGCTTCACCCCAACTGGCCGCCGCCCAGGCCCTTTTCAACGAACTGCAGACGCGCGCAAAGGCCGCCGGCGTGACGCTGCGCCCTCCACCGCCCGCCCCCACCACCTGCTGCGGCCGCGGCTGCAACGGTTGCGTGTGGGAAGGCTTTTATGCGGCGGTGGACTACTGGCGTGAGGAGGCGGAGTTGGTGTTGCAGGTCTAAGGAGGCCGAATGCGCAGCATGTTCCTGCTCGTCGGCCTTGGCTATGGACTAATCAGTCTCATCACCTATGTCGTCTACGCGCTGGACAAGTCCGCCGCACGACGGGGCGGCTGGCGTGTGCCTGAGCGCAGGCTGCACTTTCTGGCGCTGCTGGGGGGCTGGCCGGGTGCGCTGTTGGCCCGCCACTGGCTGCGCCACAAGTCACGCAAGCCGGGGTTCTCCGCCATGTTCTGGTTCACGGTGTTGGGCAATGTGGCCGTGGTCGCGCTGCTGACCTTCGCACCGGGCGGTCTCAGAAACTGGCTCGATTGAGCACCGACCTTCGCCAAGCACGCCGCGCCCTCCGTTTGCAAAAAGGCGCGGAGCCAGTAAAGTGAAATGGCTGGCCGCCGCAGGGCAGCAGCGGACTTATGGCCCCAACATCTCACCCAAGGGAGACTCCGATGCGAACTGCACGAAAGAGGTTTCTTGCGTTACTCGCCGCGCTGCTACCGGCGTTGTTATGCGTTTCGGTGTTCGCTCAAGGCTCCGGCACAGCCGCCCCAGCACGCCCGGCCCTGAGCCCGACGCCGGATGGCAAGTACCTGGTCGACGCCAACGGCAAGAAGCGGTTGCAGTACCTGGACGCCGCCCAGGCCTTCGTGCCGATGGTGACGGACGACGGGGCCAAGGCCCAGTCACAGGCGAACCGTGGCCCACTGGCCGCCAGCGGCCTGACCTTCTACCCCTGCAACTGCCGGGACGAGTGCATCCGCTGGGATGCCAACGGCAACTGCCTCGGGACCTACCGAACCTGCGACATCTGCGTCAAGGGCAGCAACGACTAGCGACTGCTCACCCCGGGCTGCCGGTGCGCGGCAGCATGGCCATGGCGCGCGCCACCTCATGCGCGCCTTGAGCGCTGCCGCTGCCGGGCACCATGTCATTGCTGCGGTCGGTCACCTGCGCCAGCGTGGCGGCCAGCGTGCTGTCGGCGTTCTGATCAAGGCCGATCCAGGCGCCTTGCGTCATCGTGATGTGGGCCGCTTCCACGCTGCCAGCGCCGGCGCACAGCGTAGTGCGCGTGGGTGCGCCCTCGCTGGCCAGCACCAGCATGGCCGGCACCACAGCCTCGGGCTGCAATGCGCGCAACACCTCGGGCGTCATGATGTCTTCGGTCATGCGCGTGGCGGCGGTGGGCGCCAGGCAGTTGACGCGGATGTCGTATTTGGCGCCTTCAAGCGCCAACGTCTGCATCAGGCCCACCAGCGCCAGCTTGGCGGCGCCGTAGTTGCTCTGGCCGAAGTTGCCGTACAGGCCGGTGGAGGACGTCGTCATGACGATGCGGCCGTACTTCTGCGCCGTCATGATGGGCCAGACGGCCTTGGTGCAATGCACGGCGCCCATCAGGTGCACATCGAGCACGAGACGGAAGTCGGCCAGGTCCATCTTGGCGAAGGTCTTGTCACGCAGGATGCCGGCGTTGTTGACCAGCACGTCCACCCGGCCCCAGGTGTCCATGGCCTGCTGCACCATGGCCTGCACGGCGTCGAAGTCGGTCACCGACGCGGCGTTGGCAATCGCCTCGCCGCCGGCGGCGCGGATCTCGTCTACCACCGCCTGCGCGGCCGTGGCGGAGCCACCGGAGCCGTCACGCGCACCGCCGAGGTCGTTGACCACCACTTTCGCGCCACGCTTGGCCAATGCCAATGCATGCTGCTTGCCCAGGCCGCCGCCGGCGCCGGTGACGATGGCCACACGGCCCTTGAAATCGATCATGCTGTCTCCTTGGAAATGCGGGTCTTCAAAGCCGGCAAATCTTAAGCGACGCCGCGCGGCCGCGCGGTCGCATGACGGACAGCGCCTTCAGTCGCCGGCGCGGCGCTTGAGCCAGCGCATCAGGCCGCCGACCAGAGGCAGCTTCTCGTACAGCTCCTCGGCCGCGTCCCAGTAGTCGCGGTGGTGGCTGATGCGGCCGTCCGGCGCGAGCTTCAGATGCGTGGCGCCGTGGATGACCTGCGCCTGCTGAGGGCTGAAGCGCCTGAAGCGGAAATGGAAGTCCCAGCTCAGCATGGCCTGGTTGCCCTCGACCACACGCGCCGTGATGACGAAACGCGGCTCGTGCAGGTGCTCGTACATGTGGCCGAAGATGCGACTGATGGCCGGCACACCCCGCACCTCGTTGAACGGGTCCTTGAAGTACGCGTCGTCGGTGTAGAACTCACCAAAGCGCTGCACGCTGTCAGGCGTGAGGGTTTCAAAGAAGACGACGATGCGTTCGATGGCGTGGCTCATGGCAGGCTAAGCGGTTCACAGACCGGTGAATTTTCGGACCAGCGGAAAGTACAGACGATAGGGCAGCAGGCGCAGCAGCTTGAGCCAGCGCGTGAAACGTTTCGGGTAGTGGATCTCAAACGCCCCGCGCGCCCAGCCGGCCAGCATGGCCTGCGCCGCCTGCTCAGGCGTGATGAGGGCCGGCATGCGGAACTCGTTCTGCGCCGTCAGCGGCGTCTCGACAAAGCCCGGGTTAACCACGCTCACGCCCAGACCCAATGGGTGCAGGTCGAGGTAGAGCGTTTCGGCCAGGTTGATCAGGGCCGCCTTGGTGGGACCATAGGCCAGGCTCTGCGGCAGGCCGCGAAAGCCCGCCACACTGCTGACCAGGCTGAGGTGGCCGCGGCCGCGCGCACGCAGCGTGGGCAGCACGGCGTCGAGCAGGTACAGCGCGCCGAGGTAGTTGACGCGCTGGTGGACCAACATCTCCTGCAGGTCGTAGTCTTGCGCGCGCTGCGCCTTGTAGTAGCCGGCGCAGTACAGCACGAAGTCCAGCGGCTGGCGTGCCTCGATGGCCTGCGTCGCAGCGCGCAACTGGGCCGCATCGGTCACGTCCAGCGGCAGCGCCACGGCGCGCGGCTTGCCGTGGGCATCCGCGCCCGGGTGCTGCGCCACCCACTCGGCCAGCACGCTGGCGCTGCGCGCCGAGACGAACACCGTAGCGCCCTGTGCGTGCAGGGCCGAGGCGACGGCGCGGCCAATGCCGCTGGAGGCACCGACCACCCAGACCGCTTTGCCGGCCCACTGCTGCAGCGGCGGATTGAGACTCATGGCGCGCGTTTCACGAAGGACAGCGTGACCTCGCCCAGCGTGATGCCGAACTTGCTCATGGTGGCGCGGTTGAGCATGACACGCTCGTCCATCAGGTACATCCAGTCATCGAACTGCACCTCGATGATGCGGCCGTCCACCGGCAGACTCAGCGTGTAGGCCCAGTAGAAGGCATTGCCCTGCTCCTCGCCCTGCGCCACGCCCACCACGTCGTCGGCACGGCCGCTGTAGCGGCCCTGGCCGTTGCTGCCTGGTTCGCGCTGCAGGCGCCAGATGCGTTTTTGCGTGCTGCCGTCGGAGTAGGTGAAATCTTCGTCCAGCACGCCGACTTCGCGCCCCGGCTCGCCCTGCCAGCGGCAGTTCATCACCACGGTGAAGCGCTTGACCACCTTGCCGCTGCGGTCGGTGAAGACGCCATAGGCGTCGAGCGTGCCATTGAAGTAGCGCCGCAGGTCGAGCTGCGGCTTCTCGTTGGCGTAGTCCGTGATCTTGGGGGCCGAGCAACCGGTCAGCAGGCCAGTGCCCAGCGCGGCCGAGCCGGCCAGCAGAAGACGTCGTTTCATGGGTTTCCTTTCAGACCCTCGGGTCGAATGAAGAAGCGGTACAGCAGGCCAGCGGCCAACAGCTTGAGGCCACAAGGCAGCAGGCAGTAGGCGTAGCTGAGCGCCTGCAAGGCCTGCGGCTCACGTGTGCCCGGCACATAACCGGCCAGGGCCAGCAGTGGCAACGCCAAGCCGGCGGCCAACGCGAGGTTGAGCTTGGTGGCAAAGGCCCACCAGCCGAAGTAGGCGCCCTGGGTCTGGCCCAGGTCGCCTGCGCGGCTGATCAGGCCGGCGAGCATGGCGCCCGGGAGCGCGAGATCCGCCCCCAGCGCCAGGCCCGACAGCATGCAGATGACGAGGAAGGGCCCCGCATCGCCCGCGCCCAGCGTGGCGGCACCGACGAACACCGCCACCGCCAGCCCCATGCCGGCCAGCCAGCTGCGCGCCAGGCCGAAGCGGCGCACACCACGCAACCACAGCGGCATGGACAGCGCAGCACACAGGAAGTAGCTGCCGAGGAAGGCCGGCTCCAGCGCCGCCGAGGCCTGCAGCCGGTCCTGTACGAAGAACAGCACCAAGGTAGCCGGCACCGCGCTGGCAATGCCGTTGAACAGGAAGACCGCGATCAGGCGCCGGAAGTCAGCCCGCCGCCACGGCAACCAGATGGCGCCGGCTGGCAAGGCCGCGGCATGGGTCGCGGCCACCGGATGCGGCGCCTGCCGCCAGGCCAGCCAGCCCAGCACGAGGGCCAGGCCGAACAGCAGCACCATCAGCGGCAGCCCCAGCAGCACCGGCACCGCCGAGGCCAGCAGCACACCCACCAACCCCAGCCCTTCGCGCCAGGCCACCAGCCGGCTTTGCTGCACAGCGTCGCCGCCCAGCAGCGCGCCCCAGGACTGGTGCGCCAGCATGACGGCGCTGTAGCTGGCGTAGGTGAGCATCAGCAGCAGCGCCGCCACGGCCAGCAGAGGCGCCGTGTCCTGCGTCGGCGGAAAAAACAGCAGGCCGAAGCCCAGCAGCATCAGCACCGCCGCCGCAGCGACCCAGCGCAACACGGCGCGCGCCGAGCGCTGGAACAGGTGGTCACACCAGCGGCCGAGCAGCGGGTCGATCAGCGCGTCCAGCAGACGCGTGGCCAGCAGCACCGTGCCCAGCGCGGCCAGCGGCACATCGAACTCGCGCGCATAGTGGTTCGGCAGCAGCACGTACAACGGCAAGGCCACGAAGGCCAGCGGCAGCCCCATGAGGCCGTAGCGCCAGGCCTGGCCGGTCGTGAGTGCGTGCGCGTGGCCCATGGGGCGAAGTCCTGCGCTCAGTTGTTCGCCACGCTGCTCTGACCCAGCAGGGCCAGGCGCAGGCGCGGCTCGGAGGTGCGTTCCGACAGCCAGATGCCGAAGAACAGCGGTGCAAACTCGGCATCCGTGATCTCGGCTGTCAGGCGGCCGTTGGCGTAGAAGCGCGCGCCGCGCCCCGGCAGGTGCAGGCCTGTCAGGCGGTCGCCGCTGGCCACATCGGGGAAGGCGCGCTGCATGGCCTGCAGCCAGGCCTGGGCCTGCGCCTCACTGAAGTCGGCCTGGCGCCGCATCTCGTCGATGGAGCGCTGCGCAATGTCGCTGCCCTTGAAATTGCGCAGGTAGCGCAACTCCAATGCAAAACGCTGGCGCGCCAGCGCAGCCGGCGCGAAGCCCGGCTCCACCCACAGGCTGGCGTCGTAGACGTTGAAGCCCCAGAAGGTGAAACGCGAGGCGCCGGCCAGGCGCGGCTGCGTGAGTTCGGACGCCACCGGCGCCGGCGGCGCGAGTTGCGCGCGGACCGGCACATTCAAGCCAAAAATGGCTGTAGCGCCCACCAGAAAAGCGCGGCGCGCTATTCTTTCAGGAGCGTGAACTGCACCACGTCGATGTTCGCTTCGTCGAAGGCGGCTTCGCAATAGGCCAGATAGAACTCCCATAGGCGCATGAACCTTTCGTCAAAACCGAGTTGCAGGATGGCGCGGCGCTCAGCCAGGAACTGCCGGCGCCAGCGGCGCAGCGTCTCCGCGTAGTCCGGACCGAAGGCCAGTTCATCCACCACCTTCAGCCCAGCCGCTGCGGCCTGGCGGCGGAACTCGCTCGACGAGGGCAGGCAGCCGCCCGGGAAGATGTACTGCTGGATGAAGTCGGTGGAGTGGAGGTAACGCTCGAACAGCGCGTCGTCGATAACGATGCTCTGGATGCAGGCGCGGCCGCCCTGCTTGAGCAGCCGGCCGATGGCGCCGAAGTAAGTGGGCCAGTACTCGCGCCCGACCGCCTCCACCATCTCGACGGAGCAGATGGCGTCGAAAGGGCCGTCGCTGATGTCACGGTAGTCCTGCAGCCGCAGGTCGGCACGTGCACCGGTACCCAAGCGTGCCAGGCGCTCGCGCCCGAAGGCCAGCTGCTCGGTGCTGAGGGTCACGCCCACCAGGCTGGCGCCGAACTCGCCGGTGGCCATTTCGGCCAACGCGCCCCAGCCGCAGCCAATCTCCAGCACGCGGTCGCCGGGCCAGACGCCGGCCATGCGCAGGGCACGGCGCACCTTGGCCTGCTGCGCCTGCACCATGTCGCCATCGAGCCGGCCCTCGAACCAGGCCGAGGAGGAGTTCATGGTGGGGTCGAGCCAGAGCCGGTAGAAGGCGTTGCCCAGGTCGTAGTGGGCGTGGATGTTCTTGCGGCTGTTGGTCCTGGTGTTGCGATGCAGCAGGTGGCGCACCCGGTAGAGCAGGCTGCCGAGCCAGCTGCCGTAGACCACGCTTTCGAGTGCCTGGCGGTTGCGCAGGAAGACGCGCAGCAGCTCGGCGAGGTTGGGCGTGCTCCAGTCGCCGGCCATATAGCTTTCGGCAAAGCCGATGTCGCCCGACTTGAGGGCGGCACCGAAGACACTCCAGTTGTGCAGCGACAGACTGGCCGCCGGCTGCTCACCGCTGCCGAACTGCAGGACCGTGCCGTCGGGCAATTGCAGCGTGAGTGTGCCGTGGCGCAGGCGCTGCAGCAGCTTGAGCACCGAGCGGGCGTTGGCCGGTGCACCGCGCGGGATCGACAGGGTGGGAGCGGTGGTGGTGTTCATGACAGGGACGATGTGGGGGTGGAACGGGTGACGAACTCCGCCGGCGGCACCGGCTTGCTGAAGAAGGGCACGCGCTTGAGCCACAGGCGGCAGGCCTGCCAGTGGATGCGCGCGATGATGCCCAGCGTCAGCAGCGGATGGCTGAGCAGGGCCTGGCGCTGTGCCCGCGCGGTGTACGGCTGCAGCGTGCCGCTGACGCTGGTCTGCAGCAGCGGCCCCTGGGCGTCGTGCAGGTCGACACGCACCACGGTGCGCGGCTGGCCGTCGCGCTCGGTGCGCAGGAAGCGGAAGCGGTACTCACCTTCAACGCGGCAAAAGGGCGAGACGTGGAACACCTTGTCGGCCCGCAGCTCGGCGCCGTCGCGAGGCTGCTCCAGCAGGTAGCAGTGCCGTTCGCCAAAGGTGTTGTTGACTTCGGCCACGATGGCGCGCAAGGCGCCATCGGCGCGGTGGCAGTACCAGAAACTCACCGGCTTGAAGGTATAGCCCAGGATGCGCGGGTAGCAGTGCAGCCAGATCTCGCCGTCGGCATCCGTGATGCCATGCGCGGCGAGCAGTTCCTCCATCCAGGCCAGCGCCCCGCCCTGCCCCGCGGGGCGGCCGTCGCCGTGATCGGCATCGAAAAAGCTCAGCCAGCCGCTGCGGTTCAGCGCCAGCGCACCGCCGCCCTGCGCACGCAGCGCGCGCATCGGCAGCATGAGAAAGAAGGTCGGGTAGGCAAAGGCATGGCGCGCCGGGCGCAGCCGGGTGTGGCGCACCTGGCCAAAGCCGATCAGGGGAACAGGGTCCGCATTCATGGGTACACCGGGCCCTGGTTGATGCCGGCCAGCAGTTGCTGCGCCACCGCCAGCCCGGCCTTCAGGCCGTCTTCGTGGAAACCGTAACCCATCCAGGCGCCGCAGTACCAGGTGTGCTGCTGGCCTTGCAGCTGCGGCATCACGGCCTGGGCCTGAATGGCCGCCACGTCGAACACCGGGTGGGCGTAGTCGAAATCGCCCAGCACCTGCGCGGGGTCGATCGCCTGCACCGGGTTGAGCGAGACGACGACCGGCTGTGTGAACGGCAGCGGCTGCAGCTTGTTGAGCAGGTAGTGCAGGCAGACGCGGCTGTGCTCCTGTTCGGTGGCCGGGGCGCGCTCGTAGTTCCAGGCCGCCCAGGCCCGTTGGCTGGCCGGCAGCACCGAGGCGTCGGTGTGCAGCACGGCGCGGTTGGGCTGGTAGCGGATGGCGCCCAAGGTGCTCGCTTCGAGTTCGGAGGGGCGGCGCAACAGCGCCAGCGCCTGGTCGGAGTGGGTGGCCAGCACCACCTCGTCGAAGCGCTCCGGGCCGTGGTCGGTGAACAGCGTGACACCCTGCGCGTCGCGCTCGATCAGGCGCACCGGCGTCGCCAGCCGCTTGTCGGCAATGCCCGCGACGATCTTCTCAACGTAATGGCGCGCCCCACCGGCGACCGTCCACCACTGCGGCCGGCCGTTGACCTGGATGAGGCCGTGGTTGTGGCAGAAGCGCACCATGGTGGAGACCGGGAACTGCAGCATCTGCGCCGTGGGGCAGCTCCAGATGCAGGCCATCATGGGCAGGAAGTACCAGTCGCGGAACTCGGCGCTGAAGCGGTGCGCGTCCAGGAACTCGCCCAGCGGCTGCACCAGCTCGGCGTCCTGGCCGGCTTCGGCCAGGCGGGTGCACAAGGCGTTGAAACGCAGCACTTCGCGCAGCATGCGCAAGAAACGCGGGTTGAACAGATTGCGGCGCTGGGCGAAGACGGTGTTGAGCGTGGAGCCGTTCCACTCCAGCGTGCGCCCGCCGGCCAGCGCGGCCTTGACCGAAAACGACATGTCGGTACGGGCCGTTTCCACCTGCAGCTCGTCCAGCAGCCGGATCAGGTTGGGGTAGGTGCGTTCATTGAAGACCAGGAAGCCGGTGTCCACGCCCCAGGTGCGCGGGCCCTGCGCCGTGGGCAGGGTCACGTCCACCGTGTGGGTGTGGCCGCCAAAGTAGTCACCAGCCTCGAACAGCGTGATGTCCGCCTGCCCACGCAGGCTGTGCGCCACGGCCAGGCCCGAGATGCCGGAGCCGACGATCGCAATGCGCCGCCGGCCGGGACGGCCCGCCGGCGTACCGCCCGGCGCTCTATCTTTGACATGGACAAACATGACTACAACCGGTTAGTATTAAACATTGATGCCAGATTAACTCGTTTTGTCCTAGACAAAACTGAAAATTGTGAAAGACCCTAGAGAACAGTCAGAATTGGCCCCGCCGGCCGTGGACAGCCTGCCGATCGCCGCCGTCGAGCGCGACACCGGCCTGTCCAAGGACACTCTGCGTGTGTGGGAGCGCCGTTATGGCTTCCCGCAGCCGGTGCGCGACACCTTTGACGAGCGGGTCTACCCGGCCGACCAGGTCGAGCGCCTGCGGCTGATTGCCCGGCTGCTCAGCAGCGGCCAGCGCCCCGGTCGGGTGGTGCCGCTGCCACTGGCCGAACTGCAGCAGATCGCGCAGGATTACGCACCGCCGGCGCACGCCGACCACCTGCCCAGCGCGGACCAGCAGCAGGTACTGGCGCTGCTCAAGCAGCACGACGTGGCCGCGCTGCGCCGCGCGCTCAGCCAGGCTGTGCTGCGGCTGGGTCTGGGCCGCTTCGTGACCGACTTGCTGGCGCCGCTGAACGTGATGGTGGGCGAGGCCTGGATGCGCGGCGAAATCCAGGTGTTCGAGGAGCACATGTACACCGAGAGCGTGACCGCCGTGCTGCGCGGCGCCATCGGCAGCGCGCCGGTGCCGCCGATGGCCGGCCGCCCGCGCGTGCTGCTGGCCACCTTTCCGCAGGAGGCGCATGCCCTGGGCCTGCTGATGGCCGAGGCCATGCTGGTGCTCGAAGGCTGCGAATGCGTGTCGCTGGGCGTGCAGACGCCGGTGCTGGAGATCGCGCAGGCGGCTCAGGCCAACCGGGTGCAGATCGTGGGCCTGAGCTTCAGTGCCAGCGGCAACGCCAATCAGTTGCTACGCGGCCTGCAGGAGCTGCGCGCCAAGCTGCCGCCCGAGGTCGCGGTCTGGGCCGGCGGCAGCCACCCGGCGCTACGCCGGCGCGAGCTCGCCGGCATCACGCCGGTGCCGTCGCTGGCCGACATTCCGCCGCTGCTGGCGCAGTGGGCAGCTGAACACTGAGCCACTGCTCGATCAGGCGCGTGTCGTTGACGGTGCGCAGTTCGTCGTAGGCGGCCTGGGCCTCCGGGTAGCGCCGGCGCAGATAGTTCAGCCACTGCTTGAGGCGCCCGGCGCGGTGGCGTCGCTCAACGCGCGCGCTGACCAGGCGCCAGAAGTCCCCCAGCAGCGGCAGCAGTTCGGGCCAGACCACCGCGCGGCCGTCCTGGCCCAGCGCCAGGCGCACCGCCAGCGCCAGTCCCGGGTCGGCCACCATGCCGCGGCCGAGCATCAGGCTGTTGCAGCCCGTCTCGGCGCGACAGCGCAGCGCATCGGCCACGCTCCAGATCTCGCCGTTGGCCACCATCGGCAGCGTCACCACGCTACGGAGGTCGGCAATGCGCTCCCAGTAGGCCGGCGGCCGGTAGCCGTGCGCCTTGGTACGGGCATGCACCACCAGCTCGCTGGCACCGCTGTCGGCCATGGCCTGCGCGCATTCTTCGGCCCGACGGTCGTCGTTGAAGCCCAGCCGCATCTTGGCCGACACCGGCACATGGGCCGGCACCGCGCGCCGCACCTCGGCCACGATGCGCGCGATCAGTTCCGGCTCGTCCAGCAGCGCGGCGCCTCCGCCATGGCGGTTGACCACCTTGGCCGGGCAGCCGAAGTTGAGGTCCACCCCCGGCGCACCGAGGGCGGCCAGCGCCGCCGCGTTGTCGGCCAGCGCCACCGGGTCGGAGCCCAGCAGCTGCGGCCGCACCGGCACGCCGGCGGGCGTGCGGCCCTGGTTCAGCAGCTCGGGCACGATGCGCGTGAAGACACGGTCGGGCAGCAACCGGTCGGTGACGCGGATGAATTCGGACACGCAGCGGTCGACGCCACCGACGCGGGTCAGGATGTCGCGCAGCGTGCAGTCGAGCAGCCCCTCCATCGGGGCGAGCAGCAGGGTCATGAAGGTGATGGCAGAAGTCGTACGGTCGCCGGCCGGGCCGGGGCACCACCGGGTGCGAACCGAGCGCCGCCCATGGCGCGGACGCCGATGATAGGCGACGCCCGGGCGACCCGGGTGCGACCGGCTCAGGCAGGCGAGGCCAGCGCGCCCAGGTTCTGCGGCAGCATGTCGCGCATCAGCCCCGTGGCACAGGCCTGCAGCCAGCGCTGCGACAGACGACACAGCAAGGGTTGCGGCTTGGCCGACGCCTCGACGGGCGCGGCGGTGGTCGATGAAGGCGTCTGGATCACGGCGTCGATCAGGCCGATGCCTTCCTTGCCCTGCAAGGTCATGGGCTGGATGCGGCGGTCGTCCACCTCCAGCACCGCCTTGAGTTCATCGACCCGCAGCGCCAGTTCCTGCTCCTTGCCGCCTTCGGATTCGACCCGCACCACGATCAGCTGCCGCGCGTGCGCCAGGCCGGGCGCGGCGCTGCCCTGCGGCGTCACCAGCGGATGCAGGTCGATCACCGGGTAGGCCTTGCTGCCGACCTGGGCCAGGCCGACAAAGGGGCTGTGGATGCCGCCGGCGTTCACGATGCCGGCGTCCGGCGCCGCCAGCAGCACCTGGGAGGCCGGCAGGCCGAGCCAGTGGCCGGCAACACGGAAGGTCGCCATCTGCACCGCGTGCTGCGCGTCCACGCGCTCGCCGCGGTTGCCACCACGATCGCCGGCCAGACTGCGCGCACCGCGCGAGCCGGGCTGGCAGAGGTTGCGCAGCATGATGCAGCGCAGCCCGTGGTCGTAGCCGTCGCGGGCGCGGAACTCGCGGTAGCCGTTGCCGCTGTGGGCGCCGGCACCGTACAGCGCGCCGCCGATGTCGACGATGCGCTCACCCTGCAGCACCTGCATCCGGGCTGCGGCGTCGGCCAGCAGGTCCGCCTGGCCATGGCTGCACACCGGCGTGCCCGAGGCGTCGACAAAGGCCAGCAGCTCATCGGGGTGATCCCCCTCGCTGCAGTCGGCCAGGATGGAAGCCAGCTGGCTGGCGGCATCCCAGACGATGCCGATGCCGCCCAGCACCGCCCCGGTACCGGGGGCGCGCACCGCGGCGGCGTAGACGAAGGTCGGCTTGTCGCCGGAGAACTGGTTGGGCTCGAAGGCGCTGACGGTGTAGTCCTGGCTGGTTTCAAGCAGCAGGGTCTGCCGCGCCCACTCGCCCTGAACGAGCTGGCCCACCTGGTGGGCCTGCGCCGGCTGGGACACCGCCACCACGCGGCCCTGCCGGTCGAACAGAAACAGGCAGGCGTACACGGTGTAGAGCGAGTTGATGTAGGCCAGCACCGCGTCAGCATCCGCGCAATGGGCTTGCCCGGCCTGCAAGGAGGCTGCGAACTGCGGCGTGAGCGCCCACCAACGGCAGTCGTTGGCGCGTTCGTACAGGTTGCGATCCAGGATCTGCATGGCCAGCGAGGCGCGGTCCTGCATGTCGCGCAGCAGGGACTCGATCACCACATAGTTCAGATCCTGCAGCGTGCTGGTGAAAGCCTGCGCCGTCTTGTGTGCCGTGTTGCCGATCTCCGACAGCAGCGTGCGCGCAAACACGATGTCGCGCCCCTGGGCGGCGGCGCCTTCCGCGGCCAGGCGGTTGAGGTCGAGCAGGCCGTTCCAGACCGAGCGCTCCAGCGCCGACTGGATGACCGCCGCGTGGCGCGGGATGTCACGCAGCTTGTCCTCCAGCAGATCGGTGCTGTGCACCGCCTCCAGCATCAGCGGTGAGCTGCTGTGCTCATCGTCGTCATGGAAGGCCATGTCCAGAGGGATCATGGCCAGCCCGCGCCAGCCGGGGCCGGCATAACCCTGGAACACGTGGCCGTCGCGCACCACCAGCAGGTACTCACGCCCCAGGTAGCGCACCAGGCGCGCGCCGGTCTGATCGGCCTGCGGCAGGACCCAGCTCCGCGGCAGCTGCAACGCGTCGCTGCTGCCGATCACGCGGCCCTGCGCATCGGCAATGGCCAGCACCGTGCCGTGGCCCTGCTCGTCACTGCCCTGCAGGGCATTGAAGATGGCCGGCATCTCGTCGGCCAGGCTGAACTGCAGGCACAGGACACCGAGCAGGGTGGTCCCGCTCATGACGCGGTGGGCGTAGACCAGGGTGGGCGTCTGCGCCAGCGCCGGGTCGGCACAGAACTGGTGGACAGCGTAGTGCTCCACATAGGGTTCGTCGCTGGCCTGCACGGCTTTCAGAAAGGCCATGTCTTGCGGGCTGGTGGCCGGGGCGCCGCCGTCGCGCGCCAGCAGGCTGGCACATAGCCGGCCCTCGGCGTCAAAGAGCAGGATGTCGCCGTAGACCGAATACTTGAGCGCGTACTCACGCAGACGCGCCTGCACCGTCTCGCGCGTCAGGGCCTTGCCGGGCGTCAGGGCCTCCACCAGCACGGCATCGGTGGCCAGAAAGCCGATGTCGGCCGTGCGCTCGAACAGGTTGCGCACCAGGATGTCGATGCCGGTCTGCGCCTTGGCGCCCAGGTGCTCCAGTACATTGCGTACGCTGGCGGCCTCCAGCCCGGCCATCATCTCGCTGGACAGCGCCGCAAAGTCGCGGCGTGCCCGGCCAAGGTCGCCACCCGAAGAGGCCTCGGACGACAAGGTGGACAGGGAGGACAGCAACGCCAGGCTGTCCCATGACGACTCCACCCGCTGCAACTCCTGACGCCGCAACTGCACGCGCGGCATGTAGCGGAGCAGACGCCCCGACTTGGAAGAGAAAAGGTCAACCATCCACACAACAAGCCATTGCTTGCCTCCTGCTGCCTGTCAAACGGCAGCCGATGCACGCAAGTTGTGCGCCAGCTCGTACCCCCACGCCGGGGCGCAGCGGCAGGCTGATCAAGGGGGAAGGGCCGCGGCGCGGCCTTGTCAGGCCGGCCGCGCACCGAAACGGGCGCAGCGCGTGCACCAGACAAGGCACCACACACCGCAACGGTGCAGGCACCCCGGTCGGGACGCGGGCAGCAGGGGGAGAAAGGTCTGTGGCGCGCCCGCCAGGCAGCGCCAGCCGGCTCAGGCCGTGGCGCGCTTGAGACGGATCTCTTCGAGCCGGAAACCGCCCACCGGCACGGTCTTGGCCGAGTTCAGCTCGCGCTTGAAGCCGGCCAGCTCGTGGAAACGCAGGGCGCGCTCGTTGCCCAGCGGCAGCCAGACCGTGACCTGGGTGCAGCCCTCTTCGGCCAGCCCTTCACGGGCCGCGTCCCACAGCGCCAGGCCTACGCCCTTGTCCCAGTGCGCGGGCTGCACGTAGATCGCCCAGATCTCGCCCACCGTGGGCTTGGTGCCCTGGTCGCGTGAGCGGTCGTAGCCGACGAAGCCGATGATCTTGTTGTTCTCGTCCACCGCCACCTGCACCTGCGGCTCGCCGTACTCGATGGCCTCGCGCCAGAAGGCCAGACGGGCATCGGCGCCCTGCGGCTTGAAGAACTCGGCGGGGACCAGATCGCGGTAGATGGTTTCGCTGGTGCTGGCGTGGATGGTGGCGATGGCCTTGGCGTCGCGCAGCGTGGCGGGACGGATGGTGAAGCTGGACATGGAGAACTGACTCTGGAAAAACCGTGCGGCCAAGGTCGCCGCAAAAGACAAGCGGGCGATAATAGCGCACGCGATGCCCCCACCCCCATGACGAACGACACGTCCCAGAAATCCCTCGCCCAGCTGGTCGAGGAACTGCGCAGCTACCAGGCCGAGCTGGAGGCACAGAACGAGGCATTGCGCTACAGCCGCATCGCCGCCGAGGGGGCCTCGGAACGCTTCGAATCCCTGTTCTCCAATGTGCCGCTGGCACTGATGGTGGTGGACGAGCTGGGCATGGTGCTGCAGAGCAATGCCATGGCGCTGCAACTGTTCCGCCCGCGCGAATTTGATCCGCCGCTGAACTTCCTGCTGCCGCTGGTGGACGAAGTGCACCTGGAGCGCGTCGGCCGCTGCTTCGACGCCGCGCGGCGCGACGGCCGGGGCGAGGTGACCGAGGTGGTGTTCCTGCGCGGCTCCGAAGGCACCATGACGGGCGACCTGCACATGGCGCGCATCGAGTACTCGCAGGACGACGAGATGGCGCACTTCATCTGCGCCATCATCGACCAGGGGCCGCTGCTGGCCGAACGCCACGCGCTGCAGGAAAGCGCCGAGGCGCTGCGCCAACGCAACGAGGAACTGCGCCTGAGCGAGAACCGCTTGGCGGCCATCATCAATTCCTCGCTCGACGCCATCGTCTGCGTCGATGCCGACCAGCACATCTCGGTCTTCAACCCGGCCGCCGCGGCGCTGTTCCAGTGCCCGGCCGAGCAGGCGCTGGGCACCTCGCTGGCGCGTTTCCTGCCCGAGGCCCTGCCGGCGATTGCCGCCACCGAAGCTGCGACGCACGCCTCGCTGGGCGAACTGACCGGACAGACCGCGACCGGCGCGCCGCTGGCACTGGAGGTCAGCGTCTCGTGCGAACGCCACCCGCAGGGCAACATCACCACCGTCTTTGCGCGCGACCTGACCGGCCGCAAGGCGATGGAGGCGCAGCTGCGCGAGTCGCACAAGATGCAGGCCGTGGGCACCATGGCCGGCGGCATTGCGCACGACTTCAACAACATCCTGAGCGCCATCCTCGGCAACGTGGAGCTGGCCAAGCAGGACGCCGGTGCCGGCTCGCCGGCACTCGTCAGCCTGGGCGAAATCGAGAAGGCCGGCCGGCGCGCACGCGACCTGGTGCGCCAGATCCTGACCTTCAGCCGCAACGAGGCGCCGACACGCCAGCCGGTACAACTGGCCGAACTGGTGCAGGAATCCAAGCGCCTGCTCAAGGTGACGCTGCCACCCCACATCAAGCTGTTGACGCAGATCGACGTCACGGCGCCGGCCGTGCTGGCAGATGCCACCCAGGTCGGCCAGGCCCTGGTCAACCTGGGCACCAACGCCATCCACGCCATCGGCTGTGAGCGCGGCACGGTGCGCATCGAACTGGGCCAGGCCACACTCGACGCTGCCCAGGCCGAGGCGCTGGGCCTGAACGCGGGCCTCTACGCCACCGTGACGGTGCGCGACACCGGCAGCGGCATGTCGCCCGAGACGCTGCAGCGCATCTTCGAGCCCTTCTACACCACCAAGGAAGTCGGCCGGGGCACGGGCCTCGGGCTGGCGGTGGTGCACGGTGTCATGCGCACCCACATGGGCACCGTCGACGTGCAGAGCACGCCCGGCGTAGGCAGCGCCTTCACGCTCTACTTCCCCGCCCTCACGGAAGAGGTGGTACCGCTACCAACGCCCGAGCCGCCCAAAGTAAGCCGCCAAAAGAGCAGTGGAGGCGGCCGCGTGATGTACGTCGACGACGACCAGGCACTGGTGTTCCTGGTGCAACGCGTGCTGACACGCCAGGGCCTGCAGGTCCGCACCTTCCATGATCCGCAGCAGGCGCTGGCGGCGCTGCGCGACGATCCGCTGGGCGTTGACCTGCTGGTGACCGACTACAACATGCCGGGCTTCAGCGGTGTCGATCTGCTGCGCGAGGTGCGCGCCATCCGCCCCGAGCTGCCGGTGGCGCTGGCGTCGGGTTACGTCACACCCGAAATTGAACAGAGCGCGCGCGAAGCTGGCGCCCGCGCCCTGATCCACAAGCCCAACGACGTCGACGAGCTGTGCGACACGGTGCAGCAGTTGCTGCGCGGCGCCCCCACCGATTCGACGCTCTGATGAGCCTGCAAGGCATCGCCCTGCTCCATGCCGACGACGCCCTGCTGGCGCTGGACAAGCCGGCTGGCCTGCTGTCGGTGCCCGGGCGCGGTGAGGACAAGCAGGACTGCCTGAGCACTCGGGTGCAGCGCCTCTACCCGGACGCGCTGATCGTGCACCGGCTCGACATGGCCACCTCCGGCCTGCTGCTGATGGCACGCGGTGCCGACATGCAGCGCAGCTTGAGCATGGCCTTTGAGGCGCGGGCCGTGCATAAGCGCTATGTGGCGGTGGTGGCCGGCCATGTGCCTGCCCCGGACGGCGACGGCTGGGGCGAGATCAACTTGCCGCTGCTGACCGACTGGCCGAACCGCCCACTGCAGAAGGTGGACGCCGCTGGCAAACCCAGCCTGACGCGCTGGCGCGTGCTGGCGCACGAACAGGATGCCGAGGGACGGCCGCAGACCCGGCTGGAACTGGAACCCGTCACCGGCCGCTCGCACCAGTTGCGTGTGCACCTGCAGGCCATCGGCCACCCCATCCTGGGCGACGCGCTGTATGCCGCCGTCGAAGAACAGGCACGCAGCGCGCGCCTGTTGCTGCATGCCAGTGCGGTGACCCTGCCGCACCCGCTCTGCGGCGCGATGCTGGAACTGGAAAGCCCGGTGCCGTTCTGACAAAATGCTACAAAATCGATAGCTGACAGCACATGCAGGATAAGTGCCCAAGCCCGATTTGATGCCTGAATCCGGAGACCCGCATGACCGCTCCCCATCTCTACATCCTCACCGGCGCCTCACGCGGCATGGGGCTGGCCATGGCCCGCCAACTGCTGCAGCCTGAGCATGCGCTGCTGTGCATCGCACGCCGCGAGAACACCGAACTCGCCGTCGGGGCACAGCGGGCCGGCTGCCGGCTGGAGCAGTGGCCGCTGGACCTGGCGCACAGCCGCGAGGCCGCGGCCATGCTGCGCCAGTGGCTCGGCCGCCCCGGCAAGGGGTACGCCAGCGCCACGCTGATCAACAACGCGGGTGTGATTCCGCTGATCGCACCGCTGTCGGCGCTGGCCCCGGATGAGCTGGCGCCCGCGCTGCGCGTCGGGCTGGAAGCACCGCTGCTGCTCACCGCGGCCTTCCTCGGCGCCACCGAAAGCTGGGCCGTGCCACGGCGCGTGCTCAACATCTCGTCCGGCCTGGGCCGGCGACCCATGGCCTCGCAGGCGACCTACTGCGCCGCCAAGGCCGGCATGGACCACTACACACGCTGCCTGGCGCTGGAGGAAGCGCGCAAGCCCAACGGCGCCAAAGTGTGCTCACTCGCCCCCGGCGTGATCGACACCGACATGCAGGTACAGCTGCGCAGCGCCGATGCAGCCGGGTTTCCCGACCGCGCGCGCTTCGAACAACTCAAGCACGGCGGCCAGCTCGACAGCCCCGAGACGGCAGCGGCCAAGGTGCTGGCTTTTCTGGCCCGCGCCGACTTCGGCACCGAGCCGGTGGCCGACGTGCGCGGCTGAGGCCCGGGGCGGCCAGACCGCGCTACCTGGTTAGGCCGCGTTGAGCATCTGGACGATCTCGTCCTTGAGCTTCAGGCGCTGTTTCTTCAGATCTTCCAGCGCCTCGTCGCTCATGACGCCACCGCCGGTCTCGACTTTGGCGATGGTGTGGTTGACCTCGTCGTACGCGTTGTACAGACGCGCGAAGTGGTGGTGCGTCGTCTTCAGGGTATGGATCTTGTCCTTGAGCTGGGGAAATTCGTGGGTGATGTCGTGCTTGAGCAGATCCATGCGGCGTCTCCGGTTGTGAACGTTCCCAGTCTAGGGAACTGAGCGAAGCAAGTCATGATCCAGATCAATTTTCTGCCGCACCGCCCCCGCAAGCGCAAGGCCCGGCACTAAGATGCCGGGCATGAACCGTCGCCAACACTGGAGCCTGAGCGCCAAGCTGACCCTGGTCGGCACGCCTTTCCTGTTGCTGGCGCTGCTGGCCACGGCCGCCACGTTATGGGTGTCGTGGCAACTCGACGGTGGCGCAGCGGCCGTCAACGAAGCGGGCCGCATGCGCATGCAGGCCTACCGCCTGTCGCTCTCGCTGAGCACGGGCGAGCAACAGGCCGTGGCGGCCCAGGTGCGCGAGTTCGAGGACAGTCTGGCCGTGCTGCGCCACGGCGACCCGGAGCGGCCGCTGTTCGTACCCTGGGACGAGACGGTGCAGCAGCGCTTCGCCGTGATCGAACAAGACTGGCAAGCCTTCCATGTGCTGACCACGGCGCCGAACGCACCCGACGTGATCCGCGAACGCACGATTGCCTTCGTGGCCCACATCGACGCCTTCGTGCGCAGCATCGAAGCGCACATCTCGCACTGGACCGCCATCCTGCACCTGCTGCAAACCACGATGATGGCCATGGTGGTGTTCGGCGCGCTGGCGCTGCTGTACGCCGGCCACCTGTTCGTGCTGGAGCCGGTGGGGCTGCTCAAGCGCGCCATCGAGAAGATCCAGGGCGGCGACTTCGATGCCCGTGTGAACAAACTCACACGGGACGAATTCGGCACGTTGGCCGAAGGCTTCAACGGCATGGCCGAGCACTTGCAGTCCATGTACCGCAACCTGGAAGCCAAGGTGGCCGAGAAGACTGCCGAGCTGGAAGAAAAGCGCGAGCGGCTGCAGAGCCTGTACGAAGTCACCACCCTGGTGGCCCACGCCACCACGCTGGAGGAGCTGGCGCAGGGCTTTGCACGCAGCATCCTGCGCATCGCCCACGCCGACGGTGTGGCGCTACGCTGGTCTGACCAGGCCAACCAGCGCTACCTGATGCTGGCTGCGCAGGGCCTGCCCACCGACATGGTGGAGGCCGAACACTGCATCCACAAAGGCGACTGCGAATGCGGTGCCGCCAGCACACCGACTGGCCTGCGCGTCATTCCCATCCATGCCATGGGCGAACCGCAGGAGCGCCTGTGCGGCAAGGCCGGCTTCGAGACGCTGGTCAACATCCCGGTCTACCTGCATGAACGCCTGATGGGCGAGGTGGACCTGTTCTTCCACGCCAAGATCAGCCTGTCGGACGCCGAACGCTCGCTCTACGAGGCACTGGCCAGCCACCTGGCCAGCGCGATGGAGAACCTGCGCCTGAACGCACTGGAAAAGGAAGCCGCCGTGGCACAGGAGCGCAACCTGCTGGCACGCGAGCTGCACGACTCCATCGCCCAGTCGCTGGCCTTCCTCAAGATCCAGGTGCAGCTCATGCGCGACGCGCTGGCCAGCGGCGACCAGCAGGCCATCGAGCAGGTGCTGGAGGAGATCGACACCGGCGTGCGTGAGAGCTATGGCGACGTGCGCGAACTGCTGCTGCACTTCCGCACCCGCGCCAGTGCCGAGGACATCGAACCGGCGCTCGCCACCACACTGCGCAAGTTCGAGCACCAGAGCAGCCTGCCGACCCACCTGAAGATCGAAGGCCACGGCCTGCCGCTCAACCCTGATCTGCAGATCCAGGTGCTGCACATCGTGCAGGAAGCCCTGTCCAACGTGCGCAAGCATGCGCGTGCCTCGCAGGTGTGGGTGGACGTGCAGCAGCAGCCCGAATGGCGCTTCGAAGTGCGCGACGACGGCATCGGCTTCGCCCACCCGGACGGCAACCTGGACGAAACCCACGTCGGCCTGCGCATCATGAGCGAGCGCGCGGAACGCATCGGCGCTCGGCTCGAAGTCCTCTCCACGCCGGGCCGCGGCTCCTCCGTCGTGCTGACCCTGCCCGCCAACCTCCTCGCGGCGGCCCCGACGGCCGCCGCCGCACTGCCTGCCTGAGTCCATGCACCCCGATCTTTCCAGCGCCATCCGCATCCTGGTCGTCGACGACCACACCCTGTTCCGCCGCGGCCTCATGGCCCTGCTGGCGCGCGAGCCGGCCTTTGACGTGGTGGGGGATGCCGCCGACGCCGGTGAAGCCCAGCGCCGCGCACAGGAACTGCAGCCCGACCTGATCCTGCTCGACAACCACCTGCCCGGTGTGCGCGGCGTCGATGCCCTGCCCTCCCTGCACGAAGCGGCGCCCAAGGCCAAGGTGCTCATGCTCACCGTGAGTGAAGACGAACAGGACCTGGCGGCCGCCCTCAAAGGCGGCGCCGCCGGCTACCTGCTCAAGACCATCGAAGGTGACGCCCTGGCCTCGGCCATCCATCGCGCCATGCGAGGCGAGCATGTGGTGGCCACCGAGATGACAGGCAAGCTGGTGGCGGCCCTGAAAGGTGACACGCCTCCCGCGCCACCCACACCGGCGGCCGCCTTGCTGGCCCAGCTGTCGCCGCGCGAACGCGACATCCTGCGCGGCATCGCGCGCGGCGCCAGCAACAAGGAGATCGGCGCCGAACTCGGCATCGCGGAGACCACGGTGAAGATCCATGTGCAGCACGTGCTGCGCAAGCTCGACGTGAGCACCCGCGTGCAGGCGGCGGTGCTGGCCGCCAATGCCGGCGTGAGCTGAGCGGAACGTCGGAGACCCTGCGCATCCGCGGGGTATGCCCGCCGGTCCCCCAACGCCAGCGGCCCAGTCGGCATGATGCACAGCCATGACACCGCGCACCCCGTTCCCGGCGATTCGAAGCATGAAACCGGCCTGGTGCGCCCTGCTGGCCTGCGCCAGCCTGGCAGCCCAGGCCCAGGTAGACGAACGCGTCACGCTCGATGACCTGGGCGGCCTGCAGATCGACCGCACCGAAGTCACCGTCGGCCAGTTCGCGCGCTACGTGACCGCCACCGGCACCGTGACGCGGGCCGAACGCGAGGGTGGCGGCTTCGAATACTCCGCCGGCTGGCAACGCCGTGCCGGCTGGACCTGGCGGCGCCCGGACGGTGTAGACCCCGTCAGCCCGCAGCTGCCCGCCGTCCACCTGACCCACGGTGAAGCCGAGGCGTACTGCCGCTGGGCCGGCGGGCGTCTGCCGACTGCTGTCGAATGGCAGCGCGCGGCCTACACCGAACTGCGCCGCACACCGCCTGCGCCCTGGCTGCGCGGGCAGACCTACCCCTGGCCGACCGGCGACAGCCCTTACGGCGCCAACACCAGCGCGCCGGACCCCTGGCCGCGTGCCGCGCCCGTCACCCAAACCCGGGCAGGCGTCAACGGCCTGCATGACATGGGCGCCAATGTCTGGGAATGGGCCGCCGATGCCCGCGGCGACGAGCGCCGCACACTGGGTGGCTCCTGGTGGTACCCACCGGAGCAGATGCGGGCCGAGGTGGAGGCGTGGAAGCCGCGGGATTTCTACGCGGTGTACATCGGCTTTCGCTGCGTCTACGACGCTGGGGGCAAACGATGACCGCGCGCTTGCGCGACGGCTACCGCGCCCTCGTCATCGGCGCGTCAGGTGCGATCGGCGGCGCGTTCGCCCATGCGCTGCGGGCCGATGGCCGCTGCGGCGAGGTGCTGACCGTAACACGGTCGCACCCTTTGGCGTGGGATCTGCGCGACGCTACTAGCATCGAGGCCCTGGCGCAGCAACTGACCGGCCCTCTGCACCTGGTGATCGATGCCACCGGCGCCCTCACGCTCGACGGGCGGGGCCCCGAGAAGCGCCTGCAGGACCTGGACGCAGACCACCTGCTGGCCAGCCTGCAGGTCAATGCGGTCGGGCCGGCCCTGCTGCTGCGCCACTTGGCACCCCTGCTGGCGCGCGACGAGCGCGTGGTCTGGGCCAAGCTGTCGGCGCGGGTCGGCAGCATCGAGGACAACCACAAGGGCGGCTGGTACGGCTATCGCGCTGCCAAGGCCGCCTTGAACCAGCTGCTGCAGACTGCGGCCATCGAGCTGGCACGCCAGCGGCCGCAGACGGTGGTGGCCGCGCTGCAACCGGGCACCGTGCGTTCGCCACTGAGCCAGCCCTTCGTCGGCGATGAGGCCACCGCACCGCACGAGTCGGTGCAGGGCCTGCTTAGTGCGCTGGATGCACTCGATGCGACCGGACGGGCCCATTTTGTCGACTACGCCGGCCGCTCGATCCCGTGGTAAGGCCCCGGCGCGGGTTTGATCCACCTCAAGTCCCGGCCAATTAGACCGCCCGACTAGTTCTTTCGGAGGATGCCCTGCGGCCAGGCCGCTACCTCCGAAGGATGGTGCATCGCAGCACCGCTTTCTACAGTCCATGCACCCTCTCAGGAGTTATGCAATGGACAAGAACAGACAGGCGCTCTCGGTGCTGATCGTCAGCACACTGGCCTTCACCGTGTGCTTCATGGTGTGGATGATGTTCGGCGTGATCGGCATCCCGATCAAGAAGGCGCTCAACCTCAACGCCACCGAATTCGGCCTGCTGACGGCCATGCCGGTGCTCACCGGTTCGCTGATCCGCGTGCCGCTGGGCATCTGGACCGACAAGTTCGGCGGCCGTATCGTCATGGCCATCCTGATGGCCTGCACCGTGCCGGCCATCTACCTGATGGCCTATGCCACCGCCTACTGGCACTTCCTGGTCATCGGCCTGTTCGTCGGCTTGGCCGGCGGCTCCTTTTCGGTCGGCACGCCCTACGTGGCGCGCTGGTTCCCCAAGAACCGCCAGGGCTTTGCCATGGGCGTCTACGGCGCCGGCAACTCGGGGGCGGCAGTCAACAAGTTCGTGGCCCCGGCGCTGGTAGTGGCCTTCGGCTGGACCATGGTGCCGCAGGTCTATGCCGCCATCATGCTGGGCACGGTCATCATCTTCTGGCTCTTCAGCCACAGTGACCCGACCCACCTGGTGCCCAGCAACACCAGATTCAGCGACCAGCTGAAGGCACTGAAGGACCCCAAGGTGCTCAAGTACTGCCAGTACTACAGCATCGTGTTCGGCGGCTATGTGGCGCTGTCGCTGTGGATGGTGCAGTACTACGTGGGCGAGTACGGTCTGGACATCCGCGCTGCGGCTTTGCTGGCAGCCTGCTTCTCGTTGCCCGGCGGCGTGCTGCGCGCCATCGGCGGCTGGCTCTCCGACAAGTACGGCGCGCACAGCGTGACCTGGTGGGTGATGTGGGTGAGCTGGATCTGTCTGTTCCTGCTGAGCTACCCGCAGTTCGACTTCACCGTCACCACCATCAACGGCCCGCAGACCTTCCACTTCGGCCTCAACGTCTACGCTTTCACCGGTCTGATGTTCATCCTGGGCATCGCCTGGGCCTTCGGCAAGGCCAGCGTGTTCAAGTACATCAGCGATGACTACCCGACCAACATCGGCACCATCAGCGGCATCGTCGGCCTGGCCGGTGGCCTGGGCGGCTTCGTGCTGCCCATCATGTTCGGCGCCTTGCTGGACTTCACCGGCGTCCGCTCCAGCGCCTTCATGCTGATGTACGGCGTGGTCTGGGTCTCGCTCATCTGGATGTACTGGACCGAGGTGCGCCGCGCCGAGGTCATGGGCGCCAAAGCCACCGCCTTCAGCCTCAAGGGCTGACCTCTCCCCTTTTTCGAAGGAACCATCATGAATACCACCACCAGGGAATCGGGCGCCACGCTCACCGACTGGCGCCCCGAGGACGAGCAGTTCTGGGAAAGCACCGGCAAGAAGGTCGCCTACCGCAACCTCTGGATCTCGGTGCCGGCCCTGCTGTGCGGCTTCGCGATCTGGGGCATGTGGGGCATCATCACGGTGCAGATGCTCAACCTGGGCTTTCCCTTCAGCCAGGCCGAGCTCTTCACGCTGACCGCCATCGCGGGTCTTGCCGGCGCCACCATGCGCATCCCGGCCTCGTTCCTGATCCGGCTGGCCGGTGGTCGCAACACCATCTTCCTCACCACCGCCATGCTGCTGGCACCCGCCATCGGCACCGGCATCGCGCTGCAGCACAAGGACTGGCCGCTGTGGGTGTTCCAGCTCATGGCGCTATGGTCGGGCGTGGGCGGCGGCAACTTTGCCAGCTCCATGTCCAACATTGGCACCTTCTTCCCCAAGCGCCTGCAGGGCACGGCGCTGGGCCTGAACGCCGGCCTGGGCAACTTCGGTGTGACCACCATGCAGATCGTGATCCCGCTGGTGATGACGGTCTCCATCTTCGGCGCCTTCGGTGGTGAATCGATGACGCTGGTGAAAGACAGCGGCTGGATCCTCGGCAAGATTGCCGCCGGCACCCCGACTTACATCCAGAACGCCGGCTTCGCCTGGCTGCTCTCGCTCGTGCCCCTGTCCATCCTGTGCTGGTTCGGCATGAACAACCTCAAGACGGTGACGCCGGGCGTGGACAACAGCCTGGCCAGCACGATCGCCGCCTTCATCAAGATCATCTGGCTCTACACCCTGTCCTTCCTGCCTGCAGGCGTGGGCCTGTACCTCTACCTGCCCGCGCCCACCGGCTTGGGCCTGCTCAACATGTGGGTGGCGATGCCGCTGATCATCGTCAGCACCCTGCTGGTGATGAAGCTCACCGCCTTCGGCACCATGAAGGAAAACATCGACAAGCAGTTCGCCATCTTCAAGGACAAGCACACCTGGTCGATGACGGCGCTGTACATCGTGACCTTCGGCTCCTTCATCGGCTTCTCCATGGCGCTGCCGCTGTCCATCACCGTGATCTTCGGCAGCACGCACACCCTGGATGCCGCCTCCAATGCCTGGGTGCATGCCAAGAACCCCAATGCCCCATCGGCCCTGACCTACGCCTGGATCGGCCCCTTTGTCGGCGCCGCGGTGCGCCCCATCGGCGGCTGGATCTCGGACAAGGTGGGCGGCTCCATCGTGACGCAGATCATCTCGGCCGTGATGGTGGTGGCGTCGGGCGCGGTGGGTTACATCATGCTGCAGGCCTACCAGTCGGCCACGCCCGAGCAGTACTTCACCACCTTCATGGTGCTGTTCGTGGTGCTGTTCACCGCCACCGGCATCGGCAACGGCTCGACCTTCCGCACCATCGCCGTCATCTTCGACCGCCAACAGGCTGGCCCGGTGCTGGGTTGGACGTCGGCCATCGCTGCCTACGGCGCTTTCGTCGCCCCGGTGGTGATCGGCGCCCAGATCAAGGCCGGCACGCCGCAGTTCGCGTTCTACGGCTTTGCCGTCTTCTACGCCCTGTGCCTGGTGCTGAACTGGTGGTTCTACCTGCGCGCCAACGCCTACGTGAAGAACCCCTGAACACCACAACGAATTACTAGGAGGCTGACATGAGCCATTTTCTCGACCGACTGAGCTATTTCTCGCAACCCAAGGCGTCGTTCGCCAACGACCACGGCGTCACCACCGGTGAAGACCGGACCTGGGAGGACGCCTACCGCAACCGCTGGGCGCACGACAAGATCGTGCGTTCCACCCACGGCGTGAACTGCACGGGCTCCTGCTCGTGGAAGATCTACGTCAAGGGCGGCATCGTCACCTGGGAAACCCAGCAGACCGACTACCCGCGCACGCGCTGGGACATGCCCAACCACGAGCCGCGCGGCTGTGCCCGCGGCGCCAGCTACAGCTGGTACCTGTATTCGGCCAACCGGGTGAAGTACCCCATGGTGCGCGGTCGCCTGCTCAAGCTCTGGCGTGAAGCCCGCCTGACGCACGGCCCGGTGGAAGCGTGGGAATCGATTGCTTCCGACAACGCCAAGCGCAAGGAATACCAGAGCGTGCGCGGTCTGGGTGGCTTCGTGCGCTCCAGCTGGGACGAGGTCAACGAGATGGTCGCCGCGGCGAACATCTACACCGTCAAGAAACACGGCGCCGACCGCGTGATCGGCTTCTCGCCGATTCCGGCCATGTCCATGATCAGTTACGCCGCCGGCAGCCGCTACCTCAGCCTGCTGGGTGGCGTGTGCATGAGCTTCTACGACTGGTACTGCGACCTGCCGCCGGCCAGCCCGCAGATCTGGGGCGAGCAGACCGACGTGCCCGAGTCGGCCGACTGGTACAACTCCACCTACATCATCGCCTGGGGCTCCAACGTGCCGCAGACGCGCACCCCGGACGCACACTTCTTCACCGAGGTGCGCTACAAGGGCGCCAAGACGGTGGCCGTGACGCCGGACTACGCCGAGATCTCCAAGTTGGCCGACATCTGGATGCACCCCAAGCAGGGCACCGATGCGGCGATGGCCATGGCCATGGGCCACGTCATCATGAAGGAGTTCTACTTCGACAAGCCCAGCGCCTACTTCGACAACTACGCGCGTCGTTACACCGACCTGCCCATGCTGGTGATGCTCAAGGAGCAGCAGGCCCCGAACGGCGAAACCATCCTGGTGCCCGATCGTTATGTGCGCGCCAGCGACTTCAACGGCAAGCTCGGCCAGGCCAACAACCCGGAGTGGAAGACGGTGGCCTTCAGTGAAGACGGCAAGGTCGTGCTGCCCCAAGGCGCCATCGGCTTCCGCTGGGGCCCCGATGGCCGTGCCGATGCCGGCCAGTGGAACCTGGAAGCCAAGGAAGCGCGCCACGGCAACGAGGTCAAGCTCAAGCTATCCACCATGGAAGGCAACGCCAGCCCGCAGACGGCCCAGGTGGGTTTCCCTTACTTCGGTGGCATCGAGCATGAGCACTTCCCGAACAACACCGCCGGCGCCGGCAGCAGCAACGTGATGGTGCGTACCGTGCCGGTGACGCGCATTTCACTCGGCAAGGAAGGCGACAAACGCGAGGCGCTGGTGGCCACCGTGTTCGACCTGCAGGCCGCCAACTTCGGCATTGCCCGCGGCCTGCCGGACGAGAACGCCGCTCGCAACTTCGACGACGACACCCCCTACACCCCGGCCTGGCAGGAGAAGATCACCGGTGTGCCGCGCCAGCAGCTCATCACCGTGGCGCGCCAGTTCGCCGAGAACGCCGACAAGACCGAAGGCAAGTCCATGGTCATCATCGGCGCGGCCATGAACCACTGGTACCACAGCGACATGAACTACCGCGGCATCATCAACATGCTGATGTTGTGCGGCTGCATCGGCAAGAGCGGTGGTGGCTGGGCGCACTACGTGGGCCAGGAGAAGCTGCGTCCGCAGACCGGCTGGACCGCGCTGGCCTTCGCGCTGGACTGGGTCCGCCCGCCGCGCCAGCAGAACAGCACCAGCTTCTTCTACGCCCACACCGACCAGTGGCGCTATGAGAAGCTGACCATGAGCGAGGTGATCTCGCCACTGGCCGACAAGAAAGCTTTTGGCGGCAGCATGATCGACTACAACGTGCGCGCCGAGCGCATGGGCTGGCTGCCCAGCGCACCGCAGCTGCAGACCAACCCGATGCAGGTGGTGAAGGACGCTGTGGCCGCGGGCATGGACCCGAAGGACTACACCGTCAAGGCACTCAAGGACGGCAGCCTGAAGATGAGCTGCGAGGACCCGGACCACCCGGCCAACTGGCCGCGCAACATGTTCGTCTGGCGCTCCAACATCCTGGGCTCGTCCGGCAAGGGGCATGAGTACTTCCTCAAGCACCTGCTGGGCACCAGCCACGGCGTGCAAGGCAAGGACCTCGGCAAGGACGAGGCCAAGCCGGAGGAAGTGGTGTGGCACGAGCAGGCGCCGGAAGGCAAGCTGGACCTGCTGGTCACGCTGGACTTCCGCATGAGCACGACCTGCCTGTACTCCGACATCGTTCTGCCCACCGCCACCTGGTACGAGAAGAACGACCTCAACACCAGCGACATGCACCCCTTCATCCACCCGCTGTCCACCGCGGTGGACCCGGCCTGGCAGAGCAAGAGCGACTGGGAGATCTACAAGGGCTTCGCCAAGAAGGTGAGCGAACTCTGCGTCGGCCACCTGGGCGTGGAGCGCGAGATGGTGCTCAGCCCACTGATGCACGACAGCCCGGCCGAGCTGGCCCAGCCCTTCGAGGTGAAGGAATGGAAGAAGGGCGAGTGCGACCTGATCCCCGGCAAGACCGCTCCCAACATGATGGTGGTGGAGCGCGACTACCCCAACCTCTACAAGCGCTTCACGGCCCTGGGCCCCTTGATGGGCAAGGTGGGTAACGGTGGCAAGGGCATTGCCTGGAACACGCAGGCCGAGGTCAAGCAGCTGGGCGAACTCAATGGCGTGGTGCGGGCCGAAGGCGCCACCTGCGGCATGCCGAAGATCGAGACCGACATCGACGCCTGCGAGGTGGTGCTGCAGCTGGCGCCGGAAACCAACGGGCACGTAGCCGTGAAGGCCTGGGAAGCCCTGGGCAAGCAGACGGGCCGCGACCACACCCACCTGGCCCTGTACCGCGAGGACGAGAAGATCCGCTTCCGCGACATCCAGGCCCAACCGCGCAAGATCATCTCCAGCCCGACCTGGAGCGGCATCGAGAGCGAGACCGTGTCCTACAACGCCGGCTACACCAATGTGCATGAGCTGATTCCGTGGCGTACCCTCACCGGTCGCCAGCAGTTCTACCTGGACCACCCGTGGATGCTGGCCTTCGGCGAGAACCTGTCCAGCTACAAGCCGCCGGTGGACCTGAAGACCACGGCGGGCATCCACGGTGTCAAGCCCAACGGCAACACCGAGATCCTGCTGAACTTCATCACGCCGCACCAGAAGTGGGGCATCCACTCCACCTACACCGACAACCTGCTAATGCTGACGCTCAATCGCGGCGGCCCGGTGATCTGGCTCAGCGAGGACGACGCCAAGGCAGCGGGCATCGTGGACAACGACTGGGTGGAGCTGTTCAACATCAACGGCGCCATTGCGGCGCGGGCGGTGGTGAGCCAGCGCGTCAACCCGGGCATGGTCATGATGTACCACGCGCAGGAGAAGATCATCAACACCCCGGGGTCGGAGATCACCGGCGCACGCGGCGGCATCCACAACTCGGTGACGCGCATCGTGCTCAAGCCCACGCACATGATCGGCGGCTACGCGCAGTTCAGCTACGGCTTCAACTACTACGGAACCATCGGCACCAACCGCGACGAGTTCGTGGTGGTGCGCAAGATGAACCGGATCGACTGGCTGGATGGCGAACCGGCCGCCAGCGCCACCACCAACGTGCACGCCTGAGGAGAACGACCATGAAAATCCGCGCACAAATCGGCATGGTGCTGAACCTGGACAAGTGCATCGGCTGCCACACCTGTTCCGTCACCTGCAAGAACGTCTGGACCAGCCGCAAAGGCATGGAATACGCTTGGTTCAACAACGTCGAGACCAAGCCCGGCATCGGTTATCCCAAGGAGTGGGAGAACCAGGACAAGTGGAACGGCGGTTGGGTCCGCAAGGCCAACGGCAGCATCGAGCCGCGCCAAGGGGCCAAGTGGAAGCTGCTGATGAAGATCTTCGCCAATCCGAACTTGCCGCAGATCGACGACTATTACGAGCCTTTCACCTTCGACTACGACCACCTGCAGTCGGCGCCCGAGATGAAGGCCGCACCGACCGCCCGGCCGCGCAGCCTGATCACCGGCCAGCGCATGGAGAAGATCGAGTGGGGCCCGAACTGGGAAGAGATCCTCGGTGGTGAATTCAGCAAGCGTTCGAAGGACAAGAACTTCGAGGATGTGCAGAAGGACATCTACGGCCAGTTCGAGAACACCTTCATGATGTACCTGCCGCGCCTGTGCGAGCACTGCCTGAACCCGGCGTGCGTGGCGAGCTGCCCCTCGGGCTCGATCTACAAGCGCGAGGAAGACGGCATCGTGCTGATCGACCAGGACAAGTGCCGCGGCTGGCGCATGTGCGTCAGCGGCTGCCCCTACAAGAAGATCTACTACAACTGGGAGTCAGGCAAGGCCGAGAAGTGCATCTTCTGCTACCCGCGCATCGAGGCGGGCCAGCCCACCGTGTGCTCCGAGACCTGCGTCGGCCGCATCCGCTACCTCGGCGTGCTGCTCTATGACGCCGACCGCATCCAGGAAGCTGCCAGCGTCGAGCACGACCGCGACCTGTACGAGGCGCAGCTCAGCATCTTCCTCGACCCGAACGACCCGAAGGTGATCGAGCAGGCGCGCGCCGACGGCATCCCCGACGCGTGGATGGAAGCCGCGCGCAAGAGCCCGGTCTACAAGATGGCGGTGGAGTGGAAGGTGGCGCTGCCGCTGCACCCCGAGTACCGCACCCTGCCCATGGTCTGGTACGTGCCGCCGCTCTCGCCCATCACCGCGGCCGCCAACGCCGGCCAGATCGGCATCAATGGCGAAATCCCGGACGTCAAGCAGCTGCGCATCCCGGTCAAGTACCTGGCCAACCTGCTGACCGCTGGCGACACCATGCCGGTGGAACGCGCGCTGGAGCGCATGCTGGCCATGCGCGCCTACCAGCGCAGCAAGCACGTGGACGGCCGTGTCGACACGGCAGCGCTGCAGCAGGTGCAGATGACCGAAGCCGAGGTGGAAGACATGTACCACGTGATGGCGATTGCCAACTACGAGGACCGCTTCGTCATCCCGAGTACCCACCGCGAGTACGCCGAGAACACCTTCGACGTGCGCGGCGGCTGCGGCTTCTCCTTCGGCAACGGTTGCTCGGAAGGCAGCAGCGATGCGAGCCTGTTTGGTGGATCGAAACGCAGAACGATCCCCATCAAGGCGGAGGTCTGATCATGTCCAACAACGCTACCCTGACCCTGCGCGTGCTCGCACGCCTGCTGTCTTACCCCGACGCCGAGCTGCGCGCCCACCTGGGTGAACTGCAGGCCGCGCTCGCCGGCGAGCGCGCACTTGGCGCCGCCCGGCAGGCCGAACTGGAGGCGCTGATACGCAGCCTGACGGTCCGTGACCCGATCGAGGTCGAGGCCGACTACGTGCAGCTGTTCGACCGCGGCCGCAGCACCTCGCTGCACCTGTTCGAGCATGTGCACGGCGACAGCCGCGACCGCGGCCCGGCCATGATCGACCTGGCTCAGACCTACGAGAAGGCCGGTCTGTACCTGGCCGAAGGCGAACTGCCCGACTATCTGCCGGTGGTGCTGGAGTTCGTCTCCACCCAGCCGGCGAAGGAGGCCAAAGCCTTCCTCGGTGAGATGACGCACATCCTGCAGGCCATCTTCAGCGCGCTGCTCAAGCGCGAGAGCCCCTACGCCAGCGTGCTGGGCGCGCTGCTGGAAATCGCCGGCGAACGCGCCCAGGCGGTGAAGGTCGCCGAGGAGCCCCCGCTGGACGACAGCTGGGAAGAGCCGGTGGCCTTTGGCGGCTGCTCCACCGAAGGCCAGGCCAAGCCCGGTCAGCCGCAGCCGATTCGCATCGTCAGGAACGAAGCCCAACGCCGCAACGTGGCGCAAGGAGTTTGATCATGAGCTACCTCAACCAATTCATCTTCGGCATCTACCCCTACATCTGCCTCACGGTCTTCCTGCTCGGCAGCCTGGTGCGCTTCGACCGCGACCAGTACTCCTGGAAGAGCGATTCCTCGCAGTTGCTGAAAGCCGGCCAGCTGCGGCTGGGCAGCAACCTGTTCCACCTTGGCATCCTGTTCCTGTTCTTCGGCCACACGGTGGGCATGCTGACGCCGCACTTCGTCTATGAACCCTTCATGACGGCGGGCGCCAAGCAGCTCATGGCCATGATCTCCGGCGGCGCGTTCGGCCTGCTGGGCTTCATCGGCGTGACGCTGCTGCTGCACCGTCGCCTGGCCGAGCCGCGCATCCGCGCCACCAGCAAAGCAAGCGACATCATCCTGCTGCTCCTGCTGTGGCTGCAGTTCGCGCTCGGTCTGGCCACCATTCCGCTGTCGGCCCAGCACCTGGACGGCGGCATGATGATGAAGCTGGCCGAGTGGGCGCAGCGCATCGTCACCTTCCGTGGTGGCGCCGTGGAGCTGCTGGCCGAAGCCAGCTGGGTCTTCAAGGCCCACATGTTCCTGGGCATGAGCATTTTCTTCATCTTCCCCTTCACGCGACTGGTGCACGTCTGGAGCGGCTTTGCCTCGGTGGCCTACCTGGCCCGCCCCTACCAGGTGGTGCGCAGCCGCCGGCTCAACCTGCCGGCCGGCCACAACCTGCCGCGCCAGCCTGGCGCCCGCGTCTGAGGAGACCCGCATGAACGCACCCTGCTCTTCCACGTGCGCCTGTGCCAGCGCCGACGCCGCCACGGCAGCGCCGCTGGCCCGCGTCAACGGCGCGGCGCTGCATGCGGCTGGCGAACAACTGACGGAGGACGAACTGCGCCAACGCGCCTGCACCGAACTGCTGCGCCAGGCCGCACAGCGTGCCGGCCTGCTGGCGGCGGAGGACGTCGCCGTTGACGGCGTGCCGACGGAAACGGCCGTGCAGGCGATCGAACAGCTGTTGGAGCAAAGCCTGCAGGTGCCCGAGCCGTCTGAGGAAGCCTGCCGCCGTCACTTTGCCGCGCATGCGGCGCGTTACCGGATCGGCGAGCGCGCCCGCGTGCGCCACATCCTGTTCGCCGTGACGCCGGGCGTTGACGTCACGGCGCTGCGCAAGCGCGCCGAAGGCGTCCTGCTCGACGTGCGCAGCCACGATGGCACCGATGATCCCTTCCCACAGGCCGCACGCACGTTGTCCAACTGCCCCAGTGGGCAGGAGGGCGGCGACCTGGGCTGGCTGACGGCGCAGGATTGCGCGCCCGAGTTTGCGCGCGAAATCTTCGGGCAGACCGACGTCGGCGTGCTGCCTAGACTGGTCCACAGCCGCTTCGGCCTGCACGTGGTGGACGTCCAGCAGCGCGAGACTGGCGTTGACCAGCCCTTTGAAGCCGTGCAGGGTGCAGTGGCCATGACGCTACGCCAGCAGGCCTACTACACAGCGCTGCGCCAGTACCTGACCTTGCTCGCTGGCCAGGCCGATCTGGAGGGCGTCGAGCTGGATGCCGCCGACACTCCGCTGGTCCAGTAAAGAGCGCACCGATGCCTGACGAACTGCTGGAGCGGCTGCGCCGCTTTCATGACCAGACCTTCCCTGGCATCCAGGATCAGTTCCAGGATCTGGTCACCCATGGCCAGCATCCCACCATCCTGTTCATCGGCTGCTCTGATTCGCGGCTGGTGCCCTACCTGCTGACCGGTACCGGCCCGGGCGACCTGTTCATCGTGCGCAATGTGGCGGCCTTCGTGCCGCCCCACGACGGCATGTTGCCCGTGCTCGCGGAGCCGGGCAGTGCCGAGGGCACCTACCTGGGCAAGGCCCGCTGGACCGGCTACCACGGCACGGCGGCGGCGATCGAGTTCGCCGTGCTCAACCTCAAGGTCTCGCGCATCGTGGTCTGCGGCCACAGCCATTGCGGCGGCATCCGCGCGCTCTACGAGGGCGTGCCGTCCGAGGCCATCAACCTGGCGGCCTGGCTCGAACTGGGTCGTGAAGCCGTGCTGCCGGTGCAGGTTTCCCCCGAGGCGCTGCGCCGTACCGAACAACGCGCCGTCATCCTGCAGCTCGAGCGCCTGATGGGCTACCCCATGGTGCGCGAACGGGTCGAGCAGGGCAAATTGGCCCTGCACGGCTGGCACTACGTGATCGAGGACGGCGAGGTGCATGTCTTCGACGTCAAGACCGGGCAGTTCCTGCCCGCCTCCACCGCCCCGCACAGCGGCACCGGCCCCTACCAGGATGCCGACGACGGCATGGCCAGCCCGCTGTTCAACGAAATCGACGCCAGCTACGCCCGCGCTGGCTGAGCCATTCTGATCGACTGGGGCCACAGAGCTGCCAGACTCTCCTCGGGGCATGTACGGCTTCTTGATCTGCGTCATGCCAGCGGCATGGGAAGCGGCTATGCTTGTTTCCAGTTTTCAACCCGCCCCTATGGAGGACCGCATGTCTGAACTCACCAGCGCCCACAAGGACAAACTGATGGCCGATCTGCGCGTGATGATCGCCGACGCCGAGGAACTGCTGCGCGTCACAGCCGACCAGGCCAGCGGCAGCGCCGCCGAGGTGCGTGGCCGTATCCAGGGTCGCCTGCAGAAGGCGCAGGCCGAGCTGGCTCAGCTGCAAGGCGCAGCCGTGGCCCAGGTCAAGGCTGCCGGCCAGGCCGCCGACACCTTTGTGCACGAGAAACCGTGGCAGTCGATCGGCGTGGCCGCCGGCATCGGCCTGGTGATCGGCCTGCTGATCGGCCGTCGCTGAGCACATGGCCACCCCTGACGGCGGCCTGTTTGCCTCGGTGCGCCAGTTGCTGGCCACTGGGGTCGAGACCTTGCGCGTCCGGCTGGAGCTGCTGAGCACGGAGGTTGAACAGGAAAAACTGCGCCTGTTCGACGCCGTGCTCTGGGCCGGTTTGGCCCTGTTGCTGCTGGGCATGGGGCTGCTGTTTCTGTGCGGCCTGGTCGTGGTACTGTTGTGGGAGCAACATCGAGTGCTCGCACTGGGTACCCTGACGTTCCTTTTCCTCGGGGCCGGGTTCTGGGTGCTGCAACAGGCGCGCGCGCGGCTGCGTGCGCCCGGCGGCCTGTTCGCCACCAGCGTGGCCGAACTGGAAAGCGACCGCGCCGCGCTGAGCCGTGAGCGCGCTGGTCTGGACGAGGCCGAGTGACATGCGCCAGAGAACGCGCTCGCGCGATGCAGCACTGGCTGCGCGCCAACAGCGCCTGCTGATCCGCAGCGCTGAGCTGCGCGTCACGCTGGCGCACCAGTCCCAAGCCCTGCAGCAGCCGCTGGCCCTGGCCGATCAGGCCGTCAGCGGCGCGCGCTGGCTGCGCAACCATCCGCAATGGCCGCTGGGTGCCTTGCTGGCCCTGGCCGTGTTGCGCCCGCGCCGTGCCCTGGCCTGGGCCACGCGCCTGTGGTGGGGCTGGGGTCTGTACAAGCAGGCGCGAAGCTGGCTGCGGCGCGGAGACTGAAGCACGCTCGATCCCGTATGAGCTTCAGATCGGCAGCCAGCGCCGCCAGAACGATGGGCGCGGCTCGGTCGCCCCACGTTCCTGCAACACCCGCAACAAGTCCGCTCGCCCGTACCGACGTGCCGCCTGCAAGGGCGTGAGGTCGTCGAACTCCGAACGCAGTTGCGGGTCAGCGCCATATGCCAGCAGACAGTGCGCCACCTCGTCATGGCCGTGGATCAGGCTGGCCACCAGCGGCGTGCACAGCACCTCCGGGTGCTGGTAGTTGGGATTCACACCGGCACTGAGGTGGTAGCGCACGCGCGGCAGATCGCCCGCCACGGCGGCCGCGTAAAGGTCTTTCCAATCGCCTGCTGACATGAATGACTCCTTGGGTCCTGAACGGTTGTCAGTTGTTCGCATCGGGTTGCGGGCGGCGCACCGCTGCGCTACTCATCGAGAAAACCACCCTTGTAGAAACTCCAGGCCGTGCCGTCATGCAGGTAGAAAAAACCGTCGGCGCAGAAGTCCTTGCCAGGGAAATACTCCCGATACGCTCTGGGGATCAGGCGCAGCAGCTGCTCGTCGTCCAGCAGTTCGAACTCGTCCGGCGTGATGGGCCGGCCGACGCGCAGTTTGGGGGCCTCCATGCTCACACGTCACGGCGGGTTCAGCCCAGCCGCACCGCCTCGCCCGCAGTGTTGAAAGGGAGATACTGACCCAAGGCACCGACCTTGATGTCTTCCACCATGCGTTGCAGCGGCGCCTCGACATCGCGGCCATCGGGCAGGCCGGCAACAAAGACCAGCGCCCAGGGCTGGCCGAACTGGCTGGCCTCTTGCGCGAGTGACGCAAAGGAGACAAGCTCCTGCGGCGTCTTGTCCACGCACATCAGCGGCACCAGGGCACCACCTTGACCGGCCTCAAATCGGGCCGCTTGTTCGGGCGTGCTGTCCGCAGGCAACTCGGCGCCAGCAAAAACGAGCAGCAGGCGCTGCGGTTCGGTCTGCTGCTGCGCCGCGGCCAGGAGATCGTCGAATGTGGAGATGTTCATGGCTTGATTTTCGTCATGGGCGTGCCACACTGGCAAGGGTGTTCCCCTCGAAACAACGGTTGGATGGGGTGCGTGCAAGGTTTGTGGCAGGTCAAAACCCCACATCGGCACGCCCCTAGCATTCCGGTGAAGTCTTTGATGGAGGATTCATGAGCGACACCATGCACCCGACCCAGACCGCCGCGCAACTGCCGGTGCAGAGCATCAGCGAGGAAGTGCTGCTGGAGAAATACGCCAAGAGCGAAGAGACCTCCATCCTGGCGGTGAACCAGCGTGTGGCCCGTGCGCTGGCCCAGGTCGAGGCGCCGGAGCAGCGCAGCCACTGGGAGGGGCGTTTCCTGCATGCCTTGCAGCAGGGCTTTTTGCCGGCCGGGCGCATCCAGTCCGCCGCGGGTACCGACCTCACCGCCACGCTGATCAACTGCTTCGTGCAGCCGGTGGGCGACTCCATCGCCCACGACGACGACGGCCACCCCGGCATCTACGTGGCGCTGATGGAAGCGGCCGAGACCATGCGCCGTGGCGGCGGCGTGGGTTACGACTTCTCACGCATTCGCCCGCGCGGCGCCTGGGTCGGCAGCACGCGCAGCAGCGCCTCAGGGCCGGTGAGCTACATGCGCGTATATGACCGTTCCTGCGAGACAGTGGAGTCCGCCGGCAGCCGGCGCGGCGCGCAGATGGGCGTGCTGCGTTGCGACCACCCGGACATCGAGGAGTTCATCCACGCCAAGGATGCCGGTGACCTGCGGAACTTCAACATCTCGGTCGGCGTGACGGACGCCTTCATGCAAGCCGTGCAGGCCGACGGCGAGATCGAGCTGGCGCACCGCGCCGAGCCGGGCGAGGCACAGAAGGCTGCGGGCGCCTACCAGCGCCCCGACAAGGGCGTATGGGTCTACCGCAAGCTGCGTGCGCGCGACCTGTGGGAGCAGATCATGCGCTCCACCTACGACCACGCCGAGCCGGGCGTGCTGTTCCTCGACACCATCAACCGCGACAACAACCTGTCGTATTGCGAAACGATAGCGAGCACCAACCCGTGCGTGACGGCAGACACATGGGTCATGACGGCCGATGGCGCGCGCCAGGTCAGCGCACTGATCGGCCAGCCGTTCGACGCCATCGTCGACGGAAAGCCCTATCCCAGCGTGTCGGCTGGTTTCTTCATGACCGGGACCAAGCCCGTATTGCGACTGCAGACACGGGACGGCCACGTCCTGCGCCTGACGGCCGATCATCCAGTGCGCAAGGTCACACGGCGTACCCGCTACCAACTGCACAGCGACTGGTGCCCGGCCGGAGAACTGCAAGCCGGCGATGAAATCGTGCTCAACAACCACCGCGCCCTGGAGGGCTGGGAAGGCGTCGGCACGGCAGAAGAAGGCTATCTGTTGGGCCTGCTGATCGGCGACGGTCGGCTGCATGCGTCCAAGGCCGTGCTGTCCGTCTGGGCGCCGGAACTCAAGGTTGTCGGCAGTGATACCCGCGTCGACAACCACAGCGCCAGCGGCATCATGGCCGCTGCCGCCGAGGCCATCGCCACCCTGCCCCATCGGGCCGATTTCTGCGGCTGGCAGCGCCCGCTGGAAAGCCGGGGCGAATGCCGGATGGCTTCGACAGCCTTGCGCGACCTCGCCTTTTCCATGGGCGCGACGCCTGGCAACAAAACCATCACACCCCAGATGGAAGCAGGTTCATCGGAATTTTGCGCGGCCCTGCTGCGTGGGCTGTTTGATGCGGATGGCTCGGTGCAAGGCAGCCAGGAAAAAGGCGTGAGCGTGCGTCTGACGCAGTCCGATACTGCCCTGCTCGAAGCAGCCCAACGCATGCTGCTGCGGCTGGGAATCGCCAGCACGCTCTACCGCGAACGTCGGCCGGCCGGCTTCGCACTCATGCCCGATGGCAAAGGCGGCCGGCGCGAGTACCCCCAGCAGGCCTCGCATGAACTCGTGATCAGTGGCGACAACCTGATGGTGTATGCCGAGCGTGTCGGCTTTGCCGACACGGCCAAGACCGAGAAGCTGAGCTCTCTGTTGGGAAACTACAAACGCCTGTTGAATCGGGAACGTTTTGTCGCCACCGTCACATCCCTGGAGGACGATGGCGTCGAGCCGGTCTATGACGTCACCATCGCCGACTTGCACGCTTTCGATGCCAACGGCCTGTATGTCCACAACTGCGCCGAACAGCCGCTGCCGCCCTACGGTTGCTGCTGCCTGGGTTCGATTGACCTGACGCGCTTCGTGCGCGCCCCGTTTGAAGACCACACGCAATTCGACTTTGCCGGCTTTGCTGAGCTCTGCCGCACCGCCGTGCGCATGCTCGACAACGTGCTGGACGTCACGGTCTGGCCCTTGCCGCAACAGCAGCAGGAGGCGAGCAACAAGCGCCGCGTCGGCCTGGGCTTCACCGGCCTGGGCGATGCACTGGTGATGCTCGGCCTGCGCTACGACACGCCGCCGGCGCGCGAGATGGCGCGCCGCATCTCGGAAGTGATGCGTGATGCCGCCTACGAAGCCTCCAACGAACTGGCGCGCGAGCGCGGCGCCTTCCCGCTCTTCAACGCCGACCTCTACCTCAGCAGCCCGGCCTTCGCCTCGCGCCTGCCGGCTGCACTGAAGGACAAGATCCGCGCTCACGGCCTGCGCAACTCGCACCTGCTGTCGATTGCGCCCACCGGCACCATCAGTCTGGCTTTTGCCGACAATGCCAGCAACGGTATCGAGCCCGCCTTCAGCTGGCACTACACACGCAAGAAGCGCATGCCCGATGGCAGCCTGAAGGAATACGCGGTGGAAGACCACGCCTGGCGCCTGTACCGCCACCTCAAGGGCGAGACTGCGGCCCTCACGCCGGCCTTCGTCACGGCGCTGGAGATGAGCGCACAGGACCACGCGGCCATGGTGGCGGCGGTCGCGCCCTACATCGACACCGCCATTTCCAAAACCGTCAACGTGCCCGCCGACTACCCCTACGCCGACTTCCAGGATCTGTATCTGCAGGCTTGGCAGGCCGGTCTCAAGGGCCTGGCCACCTACCGTCCCAACGCCGTGCTGGGCTCGGTGCTGAGCGTGGCCCCGGCGGCCGAACCGATGCAGCTCGACGATGCCAACCGGCGCCTGGCGCTGGAGCGCCTGCCGGCACCGGTGCTGTCATCCCTGCGCTGGCCGGGACGGCCCGAGTTGCCGGCCGGCAACCCGGCCTGGAGCTTCATGGTGCACCACCCCTTCGGCGAGTTCGCGCTCTTCGTCGGTGAGCTGGTGGCAGAGGAAGGCGGGCGGCCACAGCCCTTCGAGGTCTGGGTGAACGGCGCCGAACAGCCGCGCGGCCTGGGCGCGTTGGCCAAGACGCTCTCGATGGACCTGCGCGCCAACGACCCGGCCTGGCTGCAGCTCAAGCTCGATGCCCTGGCCACCGTGGCCGAAGAGCGCGCCTTCCAGATGCCCTTCCCGCCGCACGGCGAGATGCGCCTCTTCCCCGGCGTGGTGGCCGCCACCGCGGCCGTGATCCGCTGGCGCTGTGAGCAACTCGGCGTCTGGCGTGAGCGCGCCACGCCGGTGAGCACACCGGTGATCGACGCCATGTTCAGCCGCGCCGAGCCGCAGACCGGCCCGTCCGGTACGCTGGCCTGGGCGGTGGACATCGACAACCCGGGCACCGGCGAGGCCTTCACGCTCATGCTCAAGGAGGTCACCCTGCCGGGCCCGGACGGTCAGCCGGTCACGCGCCCCTGCGCCGTCGGCCTGTCGGGCAACTACCCGCGCGCGCTCGACGGCTTGGCGCGCATCCTCTCGCTCGACATGCGTGTGGTCGACCCGGCCTGGATTGGCATGAAGCTGCGCAAGCTGCTCAACTACGCCGAGCCGCTGGGCCATTTCATGGCCTTCGTGCCCGGCCTGCCGCACGGTGAACGCCGTCAGCAGACCTGGCCGTCCACCGTGGCCTACATGGCACGCCTCATCATCCACCGCTACGCCATGCTGGGCGTGCTCGACGAAGACGGCTTCCCGTTGCGCGAGATGGGCGTGCTGGAAACTCCGCAAGGCGACGAGGAAACCGCCGCCCTGGCAGGGCGCCCTTGCCCGGAGTGCGGCAACCCGACGGTGATCAAGAAGGACGGTTGCGACTTCTGCACCGCCTGCGGTTTTGTGGGGCAGTGCGGCTGAGCCCCCCTTCCAAAGACCTTACCCGCCAGGCCTAGTTCTGTCGGACTATTGGTGCGACGGAAGGCTTGGGCTACCCTAGTGCCGTCACACACTTACAGCAGAGCACCTCATGACGGGACCGTTTACCCTTGAATCCACCGCCGCCGCCATCCTGCACAGCATGCCGGAGGCGGTGGTCTTCTGCGACCTCGACGGCATCATCCGGGTCTGGAACGGGGGTGCCGAGAAAGTGTTCGGCTGGTCGGCCGCGGAGGCCATCGGCCAGAGCCTGGACCTGATCATCCCGGAGCGCATGCGCAAAGCGCACTGGGACGGCTTCAACGCGGCAATCGAACGCGGCGGCGTCAAGCCCGGCCGCAGTTCGATGATCACGCGCTCGCTGCACAAGGGCCTGGAATCCATCTACGTGGACATGAGCTTCGAGATGGTGAAGGACGCGCAGGGGCACATGCTGGGCTCACTGGCCGTGGCTCGTGACGCCACGGCGCGCTTCACCGAGGAAAAGGCGCTGCGCAAACAACTGGCCGAGTTGACAGCCAGGCCGGCGAGCTGAGAGAGAGCCAAGCATGGGAACCGCTCTGCCCGGCTTCGAGGCGCCGGCCGTCGGCTTTGAGCAGCCGTTTGAAATGCTGGAAGCCTGTCACGCACGCGTGCAGCGCAGCCTGAACCTGCTGCGCCGCTTGCTGGACCATATCGCGCAACACGGCCACGATGCGCAGAGCCGCTCCGCCGCGGCCGACGTGCTGCGTTACTTCGACATCGCGGCGCCGCTGCACCACGCCGACGAGGAAACACATGTTTTTCCACTGCTGCTGGCCGCGGGCGATGCCGAACTGCGTGCCCTGGTGCAGCGGCTGCAGGCAGAGCACCGGCGCATGGAGACGCTATGGGCCGCACTGCGCCAGCCGCTGCAGCGCTGGTGCGAACCCGGCTGCACCGAGCCACCGGACCGCGCCACGCACGACGCTGCGGCGGCGTTTTGCGCGCTCTATGGCAATCACATCACCAGCGAGGAAGGGTTGGCATTTCCCGCCGCCCGCTCGCACATGGACGAGACCACGCTGGCCGACATGGGCCGGCAGATGCAGGCCCGCCGGCAGAGCTGATCAGTCGCGCACCACGAACACCGGAAGGTGGGCGTGCGACAGCACGCGCTGCGCCACGCTGCCCAGCACCACCTTCTCCAGGCCGTGACGGCCGTGCGACCCCATGACAATCAGGTCGGCCCCGAAGGTCTTGGCCGCGTCGAGGATGCCGCGCCAGGTGGCGTGCTCTTCCACCACCTTGGTGGTCGGCGTGATGCCGGCTTGCGTCAGGGTCTGGCGTGCCGACTGGATGGCCTGCTCGGCCTCGGCGGTGGCGGCACTCAGGTACTCGGCCTGGCCGTAGGCAAAGTCGCTGCCCAGGCCGGTGAAGGGATAGGGGTCGATGACGTAGATCACGCTGACCGCGCTGCCAAAGGCCTTGGCCAGGCCCGCGGCCTTCTCGACCGCCTTCTGGGCGGTTTCGGAACCGTCAACCGGAACCAGAATGTGCTTGAACATGGATCGCCTCCTTATCTTGTCAGGTGCCACTATGCACTGAATTGACTTGCGTCATTTTGCGCAACATCAAGCATCCGCGTCATGCCTCACCCTGAAAACCGCCGGCGCGCAGGGTCACCACCAGCGTGTCGCGGTGGCCGGCCCCGGCCAGCGGCTGGATCGGCGTGGTTTCGTGAATCACGCGTGCATCGTCGAGCAGCAACAGCGACCACGGTTCGCTCAGCGTGAAGCGCTGGCCGTTGGGGCCTTCGGCCTCGAACACACGCGTCTCACCCCCTTTGACGCCCTCGCGCGCCAGCAGGAAAACCGCCACCAGATCGACGCCGTCGCGGTGCGCACCTTCCGGCGTGGGCCGGCCGATGCCGTCGGTGGTGTCGATGCGAAACGGATGCGCCTCCACATACCAAGGCTGCGGCCCGCGCAGGCCGGATGCCACGGCCCCGAGCCAGCGCAACAGGCCTGGCCACGCCGGCTGCTGCAGCATGGCCGGCGCCATGGGCTCGAACAGGCGCTGCATGCCGCCATGCAGGGCGTTGTACTCGATCGGCTGCCAGTGGGCGCGGTGCGGCACTTGGCGCACCTGAGCTTCATCGACCACAAAACAGGAATGGCGCCGGCGCCGATAGCGCCCGCCATCCTTCAGGAAGGCGTCGGGCGGCAGGTCATCCCAGTAGGGCAGCAGCGCCTGCAATTCCTGCAATGCGCAGCCGCTGGCGGTGCACACACCAGCGGCATCGAGCACGGCGAAGCCGCGCTGGCGCAGGGTGTCGTTCAGGACCGAAGGGGCCACCGCCGGTGGCGCAAACAGGGTTTGGGGCATGAGGCTGCAAGCTTAACCCGCGCAGCCCTGGGCACGCTGCATCCGGGCCAATTCCCTCCGGATTCCTGACCTGGGTCAACCTGGGCGGCCCGCGCAACGCTTACGCTGCGGGCTCTACTCTGGAGTTGACACATGGCTGCGCTGCAATGGTCCGAGGCCCTGGTACTGGACCTGCCCCTGATGGATGACACCCACCGCGAATTCGTCGACCTGCTCGCCCGCGTCGACGCGGCCGCCGATGCCGACCTGCTGGCGCGCTGGCAGGAACTGATCGAACACACCGACGACCATTTCGGCCGTGAAGACGCCTGGATGAAAGCCACCCGCTTCGCGTCCTCCAACTGCCATTCGATGCAGCACGAGGTGGTGCTCAAGGTGATGCGCGAAGGTCTGGCGCAGGGCCGCCAGGGTACGCTCGCCGTGGTGCGTGAGATGGCCTCGGAACTCGCGCTCTGGTTCCCGCAACACGCGCAGAGCATGGACGCCGCGCTGGCGCTGCACCTGCGCCGCGTCGGCTACGACCCGCTCACTGGCGTGGTCTCCGCGCCCGAGGCCCTGCCGGCCACCGAGCTGCACGGCTGCGGCGACAGCTGCTCCACCGACGCCGCGCCTGCGGCCAAGCCGGCGCTGGTCAGCACCTGGTAGGGCGCACCCGCCTCAGCGCGCAGCGTCGACTTCCGTCTCGTACGCCGGCAGCCGCGCGCCGCAGTGCAGGCAGTAGTTGGCCTCGGGTACGTGGCCCTCGGTCAGGCACTCGTGGCAGGTGCGGGTGGTGGTGGGGATGCGCACCACGCGCTGCGCCGTCATCTCGGCGGTGACGATGCCGGTCGGCACCGCCAGCGTGCCCCAGCCCAGCAGCATCATCAACGAAGCGATGAAGCGCCCCAGTTCGGTCTTGGGCGTGATGTCGCCGAAGCCCACCGTGGTCATGGTGGTGATGGCCCAGTAGACCCCGGTCGGAATGTTGGCAAAACCGTGGGCCGGCCCTTCCACCACATACATCAACGTTCCCATGACCAGCACCACCATGAGGACGCCGGTGATGAAGACCATGATCTTGCGCCGGCTGGCGCGCAGTGCGCGGCCGAGCGCCTGGTACTCGACGAGATAGGCCGTTAGCTTGAAGATACGAAACACCCGCAGCAGACGCAGCACGCGCACGTCAATGAGCGCATGGGCCTCGGGCACCAGCAGCGCCAGGTAGGTAGGCAGCAGCGCCAGCAGATCGACGATGCCGTAGAAACTCAGTGCGTAGCGCAGCGGATGGCGCACACAGGCCAGACGGGCGATGTATTCCAGCGTGAAGATGGCCGTGAACAGCCACTCCAGACTCAGGAAAATCTGGTGGTAGCGCGAGGCCAGCGTCTGCACGCTGTCCATCATCACCACCAAGATACTGACCAGGATGAGGACGATCAGCCACTGGTCGAACAGGCGGCCGGCCCGTGTGTCGGCCTCGAAGATGATGGTGTACAGGCGCAGCCGCCAGCCGGTCAGCGGCTTGCCCAGTCGGTCTTCGGTTGCGGGTTGGGAGGTCACCATGTCGATTCAGTTTTTCAGATCAGATCCCGATTGTGCCGGCAAGTCACCGGGATGCCACGGCCGCACGCTACAGTTGCCCCATGAACTTCAAGCCCCGCCATCCGCTGCGCACCCTCCTCACCGGCCTGCTCGCCCTGCTGCCGCTGGCCGCGACCCTGCTGATGCTGGCCTGGGCCTTGCGCCTGCTGTCGGACTGGCTCGGCCCAGGCAGTGCCTTCGGCCAGCTGCTGACCTACGTCGGGTTGGGCGTGGCGGGCTCGGAGATCGCCGGCTACCTGATGGGCATGCTGCTGCTGGTGCTGTGCGTCTACCTGCTGGGCCTGCTGGTGGAAACCGGGCTGGAGCGCGGCTTGGCGCGCATGGTGGACGCGGTGGTGCAGCGCATCCCCGTGGTGCGCACCGTCTACGACGTGATGCAGAAGCTGGTGGCGCTGGTGTCGCGGCCGCAGGACGAGGGTCTGAAATCCATGAGCCCGGTATGGCTGCACTTCGGCGGCCGCCAGGGCGATGCGGCCGCCACCCCCGGCACGCGCGTGCTGGGCCTGCTGTCCACGCCCACACCGGTGCTGCTGGACGGCCAGCCGTATTACGGCGTTCTGGTGCCGACCGCACCGGTGCCGGTCGGCGGCGGTCTGCTGTTCGTGCCGGTGGACTGGGTGGAAGCGGCCGAGGTCGGCATGGAGGGCCTGACCAGCATCTATGTCTCGATGGGCGTCACCGCGGGCCAGCACATCGGTCAGCCCGCTATCAAAAAGTGAGCTGCCAGCGCTTTTCCCGCAAGGCCTGAAGTCACTTTTCGCTCTGCGCCAAGGCGGCTTCGGCTTCCTGCAGCGCGCGCCACATGACCTTGCCGCTGCCGCTCTTGGGCAGGGCGTCGACAAACTGCACCACGCGCGGCACCTTGTAAACCGCCATGTGCTCGCGGCACCAGGCGATCAGATCCGCCTCGCTGACCTGCCCGCGCTGCGCCGGCCGCAGTACCACCACCGCCTTGACCGATTCGCCGCGGTAGCTGTCGCGCGTGGCGATGATGCAGGCCTCCTGAATGGCCGGGTGCTTGAACATCAGCGCCTCCACCTCGGCCGGCCAGACCTTGAAGCCGGAGGCATTGATCATGCGTTTCAGTCGGTCGGTCATGAAGAAGTAGCCGTCCTCGTCCATGCGCCCCAGGTCACCGGTGCGGAAGAAGCGTTTGCCATCGAGTTCGATGAAGGCCTCGGCCGTAGCCTCGGGTCGCTTCCAGTAGCCCTGGAACACCTCGGGCCCATGGGTCACGATCTCGCCCGCCTCGCCCACCGGCAACTCCTGCAGCGTCTCAGGATCGACGATGCGCGAATCGGTGCTGATGAAGGGGATGCCCAGGCACTGCTGCTTCGGTGCATCGGGCGGGTTGGTGTGCGAAGGCGCGGCGGTTTCGGTCAGGCCGTAGCCTTCGACGTAACGCAGGCCGAACTGCTCATACAGGCGCTGCGCCACCGCCTGCGGCATGGCGGCACCGCCACCGCCGATGTAGACCAGGCTGGCCAGGTCGAACTGCGCCAGATTCGGGCTGGCCAGCAGGTCGATCACCATGGTCGGGATGTTGGTCCAGTGGGTGACACGGCGGCGCGAGATCAGACGACCGGCCAGCTCGCGGTCCCAGCGCGGCATGATGACCAGCGTGGCGCCCAGGTAGATGCTGGCGTGCATGACACTGACCATGCCGGTGATGTGGAACATCGGCACCGCCGCCAGCGTGACGTTCTCCGCCGTGCCGCTGCCCCACAGGCCACTGGCCACGGCGTTGTGCATGATGCCGGCGTGGCTGTGCATGCAGCCCTTGGGCAGGCCGGTGGTGCCGCTGGTGTAGGGCAGCAGGGCCAGGTCGGCCGGCCCCACCTGCAGCGCCGGCGCGGCCTGCGCACCGGCCAGCGCCGCGTCCCACGCATGCACCTGACCGCCGGCCAGCACCGGCTGGGCATGGCGCGTCAGCAGCCAGTCGTGCCAGGCTGGTGGCGGCGCCTCCTCACCCTGCACGCTGGTGTCAAAGGCATCGGTGAAGTGCGTCACGATCAGGTGCGCCAGCCCCTGACCGGGCGGCAAGGCGTCGCTGGCGCGCGCCAGTTCGCCCGCCAGGTCGGCCGTGGTCAGTGCCACCTTGGTGTCCGGGTCGGTGATGTAGTGCTGCAGCTCGTCGGCCTTGTTCATGGGGTTGACCGGCACCACCACGGCATTGGCGCGCAGGATGGCAAAGTGGGCGATCACCAGTTGCGGGCAGTTCTGCATGTTGAGCACCACCCGGTCACCCTTTTGCACGCCCAGCCCATGCAGGAAAGCCGCCAGTTGCTCTGCTTTTTGTAGCACTTCCGTATAGCTGAAGGTCCGCCCGAAGAACACCAGGGCCGCCTTGTCGGGGTAGCGGCGGGCGCTGGTGGCTAGGTTGTCCCACAGCGAGGTGGCCGGTGGGGTGATGGCGTGGGGCAGGCGCGACGGCCAGAACTTGTGGTGGGCGGGCATGGGCTCTTGTCTCCTCTGGCTGCACAGCCTAGCGCGATCGGCGCGCGGCGTGCAGCGGGGATGCCCCACATCGCGTCACCCAGGCGACCCGCCGGCCCCGGCCACCGATGGCACGGGACTTGCCTGCTTCACCCGGGTGCGGCCTCCTCGTACACCGCGCTGCCATCGTTTACCCTGATACTGCCCGGGTGGCCAGACGCTACATTGCGCGCTGGTCACACGTCACCGGTCTTATTGGAGAACTGCCCATGAAACACCCCCTTGTGCGACTTGCTGCCCTGGTCCTGGCCGCGTCGGCCCTGCTGGCCGGCCCGGCCCTTGCCGGCAAGACGCTGGATGGCATCAAGGCGCGCGGCCAACTGGTCTGCGGCGTCAACACCGGCCTGGCCGGCTTCAGCGCGGTCGACTCCAACGGCAAGTGGAACGGCCTGGATGTCGACATCTGCCGCGCCGCCGCTGCGGCCGTGCTGGGCGATGGCGAGAAGGTGAAATACGTGCCGCTCAACGCCCAGCAGCGCTTCACCGCACTGCAGTCGGGCGAGGTCGACCTCCTGTCGCGCAACACCACCTTCACGCTGACGCGCGACGCCTCGCTCGGCCTGCACATGACGGCCGTCACCTACTACGACGGCCAGGCCTTCATGGTGCCAGCCAAGAGCAAGATCAAGAGCGCCAAGCAGCTGAAGAACCAGACCGTGTGCGTGCAGGCTGGCACCACCACCGAGAAGAACATGAGCGACTACTCGCGCACCCACAAGCTGGGCATCAAGCCGGTGGTGTTCGAGAAGCTCGACGCCGCCAACGGCGCCTACTTCTCCGGCCGTTGCGCGGCCTACACCACCGACGCCTCCGGCCTGGCCTCGATCCGCGCCAAGGAAGCCCGGAACCCGGCCGAACACGTCATCCTGCCCGAGCTGATCTCCAAGGAACCGCTCGGCCCCATGGTGCGCCGCGGTGACGACGAGTGGTTCGCCATTGTCAAATGGGTCATCCATGGCCTGATGGAAGCCGAGGAGTACGGCATCACCCAGGCCAACGTGGAGCAGATGAAGGGCAGCGACGACCCGGTGGTCAAGCGTCTGCTGGGCACCGGCGAAGACACTGGCAAACTGCTTGGCCTGGACAAGGAGTGGCTGGTGCGCGCCCTCAAGACCACCGGCAACTACGGCGAGATCTTCGACCGCAACGCGGGTGACAAATCCACGCTCAAGCTGCCGCGCGGCGCCAACAACCTGTGGAGCAAGGGCGGCTTGATGTATCCGATGCCGATACGGTGACACACCCCCAGGCTGCGCGCACTGCGTGTCGCTTCGCCAGACAGGCCCGCGCCAGAGGCTGTGGCTCTTCGGTCTGTCCAAGCCTGCGCAGGCAGGCTTGGAGCCGCAGCCCTCAGCCCCTTGCAGGGGGCAACGCCAGTGGACCGGCGGAGCCGGTTCCACGGCGTTTCTGGCCTGAGTGGTGGGCGCGCTTGGATTACCTCTTCTATCCATTTTCATTTCTGGCATGAAAAACTGGTCTTGGCGTCGTCGGGCGGTGCGGGGTGTGGTCTGGCAGGTGCTGGCGGTGGCGCTGATTGCCTTGCTGGTCTGGTTCCTGGCCAGCAACACGGCGCACAACATGCAGGTGCGCGGCATCCAGAGCGGGTTTGACTTCCTGCTGCAGCCGGCCGGCTTTGACATCGGCGAAAGCCTGCTGGCCTTCGATGCCGAGCAACCGTACTGGCGTGCCTTTCTGGTCGGCCTGGGCAACACGCTGCGCGTCGCCGTGGCGGGCATCGTGCTGGTCACGTTGCTCGGCACGCTGCTGGGCGTGGGACGCCTGTCGCACAACCTGCTGCTGCGCGGTCTGTGTTCGGCCTATGTGGAGCTGTTCCGCAACATCCCACTGCTGCTGCAGTTGCTGATGGGGTACCTGGTGCTGGCGCAGGCGCTGCCGGCCATTGGCGAGGCCTGGACGGCCGGTCCGCTGGCACTGGACAAGAACGGCCTGGCCTGGCTCGCCGGCCCGGCCGATGCGCCAGAAGTCGTCTTCGCGCTCACGCCGGAATTCCTGGCCGTGCTGCTGGGCCTGACGCTCTACACCGCGGCCTTCATGGCCGAGGTGGTGCGCGCCGGCATCACGGCAGTGCCGCGCGGCCAAGCCGAGGCCGCCGCCGCGCTCGGCCTGTCGCGCGCGCAGGCCCTGCGCCGCGTGCTGCTGCCGCAGGCGCTGCGCGTGATCATCCCGCCGATGACCAACCAGTACCTGAACCTGACCAAGAACTCCTCGCTGGCGGTGGCCATCGGCTACCCGGACGTGGTCTCGATCTCCAACACCGCCATCAACCAGACCGGCCGCGCCGTCGAGTGCATCGCCATCGTGATGGCGATCTACCTCTGCACCTCGCTGCTGACCTCGCTGCTGATGAACTGGTACAACGCGCGCGCCGCGCTACAGGAACGCTGAGCCATGAGCGGCACACCGCCCCGCACCGTTGCCCCCATTGCGGCCCGCCCGGCCCCGCCACCGCCCGGCGGCCTGCTGCACTGGCTGCGCACCCACCTGTTCGGCAACCCGCTGAGCGCTCTTACCACCCTCGTGCTGCTGGCGCTGCTGCTTTCCACCCTACCAGGCCTCATCGACTGGGCGGTGCTGCGCGCCCAGTGGCGGCCCGACGCCGAGGCCTGTCGTGCCGAGGGCATGAGCGCCTGCTGGGGCGTGGTGGCCGAGAAATACCGCCTCATCATCCTGGGCCGCTACCCCTTCGAGGAGCAGTGGCGCCCCGTCGTGGCTACCACGCTAATGCTGGCGCTGCTGGTCGTCAGCTGCCTGCGCCGCTGCTGGCGCCCGTGGCTGGCTGGCCTCTGGCTGCTGGTGCTGGCCGTCTTCTTCACCCTGATGTACGGCAACGTCGCCGGCCTGGGCCAGGTCGAGACCGACCGCTGGGGTGGTCTGCCGCTGACGATTCTGCTGGCGTCGCTATCCATCGTGATGGCTTTTCCGCTCGCCCTGCTGGTCGCACTGGGCCGGCGCTCGGAGTTGCCGGCCATCCGGGCCGTCTGTACCGTCTACGTCGAGCTGGTGCGCGGCGTGCCTCTGGTCACCGTGCTGTTCATGGCCTCCTTCATGTTCCCGCTCTTCATGCCGCAGGGGCTGACCATCGACGTACTGCTACGCGTGCTGGCCGGCATCACGCTGTTTGCCGCCGCCTACATGGCTGAGGTCATCCGCGGCGGCCTGCAGGCCGTCCCGCGCGGCCAGCTGGAAGCCGCCGCCACACTCGGCCTGGGCTACTGGCAGACGCAGCGCCTGGTGGTGCTGCCGCAGGCACTGGCCATGGTGGTACCGGGCCTGATGAACAACTTCATCGCCATCTTCAAGGACACCTCGCTGGTGACCATCGTCAGCCTGTACGAGCTCACCGGCGCGCTCGGGCTGGCGCTGAACTCCGACGCCGACTGGCGCGCCTTCAAGCTCGAGGGCTACCTCTTCATCACCCTGATCTACTTCGGTTTCTGCTTCGCCATGTCGCGCTACAGCCTGTGGGTGGAACAGCAGGTCAACCGCGGCCGCGCCTGCTGAGCCGGCCTTCAACGTAACGCACCATGTCTAAACCCATCATCACCTTCGACAAGGTCAACAAGTGGTACGGCCCCAGCTTCCACGTGCTGCGTGACATCGACCTGACCGTGGCCCGCGGCGAGCGCATCGTGATCTGCGGCCCGTCCGGCTCCGGCAAGTCGACGCTGATCCGCTGCATCAACCGGCTGGAAGAACACCAGCAAGGTCGCCTGATCGTCGACGGCGACGAACTGGGGGACGACCTCAAGGTCATCCACGCCGTGCGTCAGAAGGTCGGCATGGTGTTCCAGCAGTTCAACCTGTTCCCGCACCTGACCGTGCTGGAGAACCTGACGCTCGCCCCCACCCAGGTCGGTCGCCTGTCCAAGCCGGAGGCCGTGGAGCGCGCCATGCAGCAGCTCGATCGTGTGCGTATTGCCGAGCAGGCGCACAAGTACCCGCTGCAGCTTTCAGGCGGGCAGCAGCAGCGCGTGGCGATTGCCCGCGCCCTGTGCCTGACGCCCAGGATCATGCTGTTCGACGAGCCGACCTCGGCGCTCGACCCCGAGATGATCAAGGAGGTGCTGGACGTCATGACCGAACTGGCAAACCAGGGCATCACCATGCTGTGCGTGACGCACGAGATGGGCTTTGCCCGCGCGGTGGCCGACCGCGTGGTCTTCATGGACCAGGGCCAGATCGTCGAGGAAAATACGCCGCACGAATTCTTTTCCCATCCGCAGAGCGAGCGCAGCCGCGACTTCCTCTCCAAGATCCTCGGACATTGACCATGCACAAACGTCTTGCCCTTCTGCTCCTCGGCCTGGGCTTCTGCCTAGCCGCCGCGGCCCAGAGCTTTCCCACCAAACCGGTACGCATCATCATCGGCTTTCCCGCCGGCGGCCCGCTCGACCAGCACGCCCGCCTGCTGGCCGACAAGCTCCAGGCCGCGCTCGGACAACCGGTGCTGATCGACTACAAGGCCGGCGCCGGCGGCACCGTGGGCGCCCAGGAGGTCATGAAGGCCGCGCCCGACGGCCACACCCTGCTGCTGGCCAACACCGGCACCATGGTGATCAACCCGGCGCTCTACAGCAAGCTACCGTACGCGACGCTACGCGACTTCGTGCCGGTGGCGCGTACCGCCATGCAGCCGCTGGCGCTGCTGGTCAACCCCAAGGTGCCGGTGACCACGCTCAAGGAATTCATCGACTACGCGCGTGCCCGCCCGGGGCAGATCAACTACGGCTCGGCCGGCAACGGTGGCATCAGTCACCTGGTACCGGAAATGTTCAAGACCGCCACCGGCCTGTACATGGTGCACATCCCCTACCGCGGCAGCGCACCGGCCTTCACCGACCTGATGGCCGGCCAGGTGCAGTTCATGGCCGAAAGCATTCCGCAGGCCGCCAATTACCACAAGCAGGGCAAGGTGCGGGCGCTGGCTGTCACGAGCCGCGAGCGCAACCCGGCTTTGCCTGACATTCCGACCGTGATCGAATCCGGCCTCAAGGGCTTCGAGGTCGTCGGTTTCTATGGCTTTCTGGCACCGGCCGGCACGCCGCGCGAGGTGGTCGCAAAACTCAGCGACGCTTTTGGCCAGGTGCTGTCCCAGCCCGACTTGCGCCAGCGCATGATTTCGCAAGGAGCCGACCCGGCCTACCTCGGCGCTGCCGACTTCGCCCGCTTCCTGGCTGCCGAGATGCCCCGCTGGGCCACTGCGGTGCAGAAGTCCGGTGCCAAGCTGGATTAAGAATCCATGACACCCACTTTGCTGGCCCCCATGGAAGAGGCACTCGCGGCGCTACGCGGCGGCGACATCCTTCCCGCGCAGTTCAGCCACACGGCGCGCGCCCAGACCGCGCTGCTGGCAGCCCTGCCGCCGCGCTACGCCGAGGTGCTGCACAACCTGCTGGACCGACTGGAGTCGAGCGCGCTGTTCGCTGAAGAAAGCTGCTCCTTCAGCCAACAGGATCTGCTCGACAGCCTGCAGCTCTGGCTGGACAAGGCACGCCAGCATATCGACGCCGGCTGAGCCCGGAAACCCTGCCCGCAACAGGCCCTTGGCTGTACATCCGCGGTCGGCCTCTATAAGATTCATGAAAAATGAATCTTTGAGAGCAGCACATGCCTGACCCACAGCTCTGCTCAGAGGCCGAAATCGCCACCCTGGTGCAGACCTTCTATGCCCGTGTGCGCCAGGACGCGCAACTGGCGCCGATCTTCAACGCCCACGTACACGACTGGCCGGCTCACCTGATCAAGCTGACGGATTTCTGGTCCTCTGCGCTGCGCGGGACCCGGCGCTTTCGCGGCACACCCATGCCGGTGCACTCTGCCCTGCCCGGCCTGAGTGCCGAGCTGTTCCAGCACTGGCTGCGCCTGTTTGACGCCGCCCTGGCCGAGCTGCCCAATGCCGCCCTGCGTGCGCGAGCCAGTAAACTCGCCCATCGCATCGCCGGCAGCCTGTGGTACGGCTACCAGCTCGCACACGCAGACACCCCGGTCGCTGAACGGGCGCCACCCGCCACAGCGTAAGCCCGCCATGACCCACGTCGTCACCGAGTCCTGCATCCGTTGCAAGTACACCGACTGCGTGGACGTCTGCCCGGTCGATGCCTTCCGCGCGGGAAAAAACATGCTGGTGATCGAACCGGACGACTGCATCGACTGCGCACTGTGCATCCCCGAGTGCCCGGTGGCGGCCATCTTCATCGAAGAAGACGTGCCTGCCGACCAGCAGGACTTCATCCCCCTCAATGCCCGGCTGGCCAAGCGCTGGCCTGTCATCACCCGCAGTCGCCCGGCCCCGCCGGATGCCGACACCTGGGCCCAGGTCGACGCCAAGCGCGATCAGCTCGACGACCGCGCCGACAACGCGCCCGATTGAGCCGCTGGGCCACCTGCCCCGGCCACTCTGTGGCGTTTCGTCGACACTGTTCGCTCTGAGCGGCCCTATGCACTGCTAATATTGCAGTGCACCAAAGGGAGGCGCCTGTCGGAGCGGCGCCACACACATCAAAAAGAACAACGGATCCTCGGTCCGAGTTAGTCCTGCATGCCGCTGCTGACCTTACGACGCCTCAGCCTCAAAACCCGGGTTGCACTGGCCACCGTGCTGGTGTTTATCAGTTTTACCAGCATCCTCGCGGTGCTGGGCTTGCGCTATTTCGAGCACCAGTTCCGCAACACCCTGTACGAGCAGCAGTACACGCTGGTCTCGTCGGTGGCGGCGAGCCTGGATGCCAAGCTGCGCATGGCCCAGACCGCGCTGGTGGCCTCGGCCCAGAATCTGCCGCACGACACGCTCACCCGCCCAGACGAGGCGCAGAAGCAGCTGGACAACATGACTGCGCTGCACACCCTGTTCGACAACGGTCTGTTCCTCATCAGCCCGGACGGCAAGGTCATCGCCGAGAGTCCCTACAAGCCCGGCCGGCGCGGCCGGGACATCTCCTACCGCGAGTTTTTCCAGGCCACGGTCACCTCGCGCAACCCCTACATCTCCAAGCCCTACGTCTCGACTTACACCGAGGGGCAGCCCGCCATGATGATGACGGCGCCGCTGCTGGATGCGCAGGGCCAGCTCGTGGGCATGCTCGAAGGCAGCCTGAACCTGCTGGGCCGCAACTTCCTGGCCGACATCGCCCAAGTCAAGCTGGGCCGCAGCGGCTACATCTTCGTCACCGACCGGGAGCGGACCATGATCGTCCACCCCGACCTCGACCGCATCATGCAGTTGACCGCACCGCCCGGCCAGAACACGCTGTATGACCAGGCGCTGACCGGCTTCGAAGGCAGCGGCCGCACCGTCACCTCCACCGGCGTACCCATGTACGCCAGCTACCGCCGGCTCTACACCACCGACTGGGTGATTGGCGCCAATTACCCCGTCGCCGAAGCCGAGGCTCCGCTGGCCCAGGCACGCAACTACTTCTTGCTGGCGCTGGTGCTGGGCAGCAGCATCGTGCTGCTGTTGGCCTGGTTCATCATGCGCCGGCTCATGGCCCCGCTGGCCCGCCTGACACTGCATGTGGAAGAGCTGCCGAACAAGAAGGGGGCCGACCGCCTGCTCAAGATCACCACCCGTGACGAGATCGGCACCCTGATGCATGCCTCCAACGCCATGGTCGAGGCACTCGACCGGCAGCAGGAGAGTCTGCGTCAGAGCGAGGCGCGCTTTCGCAGCTTGACCGAGCTGTCCACCGACTGGTACTGGGAGCAGGACGCCGAGTTCCGCTTCACGCTGATGTCATCGCCGCTGATCCGCAGCGATGTGCACACCATCATCGGCAAGAAGCGCTGGGAACTGCCGCTAGAAGGCCTGAGCCCGGCGCAATGGACCGAGCACAAGCGGGTGCTGCAGCAGCACGAACCTTTCAAGGACTTCACCTACCAGGTCCGGTCCGAGAGCGGCGAGGTGCACACCTTCTCCATCAGCGGCACGCCCATCTTCGACGAACAGGGAACCTTTCTGGGCTACCGCGGCGTCGGCACCGACATCACCGACCGCCTGCGAGCCGAAAGACGCATCGAGTTCCTGGCCTACCACGACGCTCTGACCGGCCTGCCCAACCGCCTGCTGATGCAGGACCGCTTCGAGCAGGCTTCCGCCCAGGCGCAGCGCAGCAACGCCCGGGTGGCGCTGCTGTTCCTCGACCTCGACGGTTTCAAGAGCATCAACGACACGCTGGGGCACCAGATCGGCGACGCGCTGCTCAAGGCCATTGCAGAACGGCTGCGCGGCTGCGTGCGCGAGACCGACACCATCAGCCGCCAGGGCGGCGACGAGTTCCTGATCGTGCTGCGCGACCTGCCCGATGCCGACGTACCCGCCTGCATCATGCTCAAGATCATCGAATCCCTGCAGCTGCCCTGCGTGGTCGAAGGCCACGAGATTGCCACCACGGTGTCGGTGGGCGCTGCGCTGTTCCCCGACGACGGGCGTGACTTCGAGACCCTGTTGCGCAAGGCCGATATGGCGATGTACCGTGCCAAGGAGGCCGGCCGCAACACCTACCGCTTCTTCGACGAAGCGATGAACGCGGAAGTGGTGGACCACCTGCAACTGCAGGCCGGCCTGCGGCGCGCGCTGGAGCGGCAGGAGTTCGTGCTGCACTACCAGCCGCAGATCGAGCTGGAGAGCGGCGAGGTGATCGGCCTCGAAGCCCTGCTGCGCTGGCAGCACCCGGAGCTCGGCATGGTGGAGCCCGGCCGCTTCATCCCGGTGGCGGAGGAGAGCGGGCTCATCGTGCCCATCGGACAGTGGGTGCTGAATGAGGCCTGCCGGCAGGCCATGGCCTGGCAGCAGGCCGGCCTGCCGCCGCTGACCATGGCCGTCAACTTCTCAGCCGTCCAGTTCAAACGCGGGGACGTGGAACAGTCCATCGCCCAGGCCCTGCAGTCCTCCGGCCTGCCGCCAGCCCTGCTGGAGCTGGAGCTGACCGAATCGATCCTGATCCAGAACGCCGATGACGCACTGGCGCGCCTGCAGCGCCTCAAGCAGCTGGGCGTGCAGCTCTCCATCGACGACTTCGGCACCGGGTATTCCAGCCTGGCCTACCTCAAGCGCTTCGACATCGACCGCCTGAAGATCGACCGCAGCTTCGTGCGCGACCTCGCCACCGACCCGGACGACGCCGCCATCGTGCGCGCCATCATCCAGATGGCCCGCAGCCTGAACCTGCGTACCATCGCCGAAGGCGTGGAAACCGACGAGATGCTGGCGCGCCTGAGCGCCTTCGGCTGCAACGAGGTGCAGGGTTATCTGTTCTCGCACCCCATGCCCGCCGACGAAGCCGCGGCTTACCTGCGCGCCCGGCTGGCTCACTGAGCCAGCGCAGCGCAGGCCGCGATCGGCTTCGGACTCAGGCCAGGCGGAACACCGCGACGGTCTGGACCAGATCGTTCGCCTGCGACTTCAGGCTGGAAGCTGCCGCAGCCATCTCCTCCACCAACGCGGCGTTCTGCTGCGTGGCCTGGTCCATTTGCGTCACCGCCTCGCCCACCTGAGCCACGCCTTGGCTCTGCTCCATGCTGGCGGCACTGATCTCACCCATGATGTCGGTCACGCGGCGGATGCTGGCCACCACCTCACCCATGGTCGTCCCGGCCTGATCAACCAGGGCGGAGCCTTGTTCGACGCGCTCCACACTGTCGGTGATCAGGGTCTTGATCTCCTTGGCCGCCTCGGCCGAGCGGCCGGCCAGCGAACGCACCTCGCCGGCCACCACGGCAAAGCCGCGCCCCTGTTCGCCTGCGCGCGCTGCTTCCACCGCCGCATTCAAGGCCAGGATGTTGGTCTGGAAGGCGATGCCGTCGATGACACTGATGATGTCGTGGATCTTGCGCGCGCTGTCGTTGATGCCTTTCATGGTGTCTACCACCTGCTCCACCACCTCGCCGCCCTGCACGGCCACGGTGGAGGCGCTTTGCGCCAGCTGGTTGGCCTGGCGCGCGTTGTCGGCGTTCTGCTTGACGGTGGAGCCTAGCTCCTCCATGGAGGCGGCAGTTTCTTCCAACGCGCTGGCCTGGCTTTCGGTACGGGCGCTCAGGTCCTGATTACCCTGTGCAATCTCGGCGCTGGCCGTGGCCACCGATTCACTGCCTTGACGTACCCGACCGACGATGTCAGCCAGACCGTCACGCATCGTCTTGAGACTGTACAAAAGACTCGACTGATCGCTCTGCTTGAGGGTGATATCGGCACCCAGGTCGCCTGCGGCGATGCGCTGTGTCACTTCGGCCGCATAGGCCGGCTCTCCGCCGAGTTGCGAGAGCAGACTGCGTGCAATCAGCAGCCCGCTGGCCAACAGGATGATCGCGAGGACGATGGTCCCTGTGCCCAGCTTGATGCCGCGCTCCAGGACCACGCTGTTGACCGTGTCCACATAGACTCCGGAACCGATCACCCAGCCCCAGGGAGCAAACCCTTTGACGTAGGAGACTTTGGGCACCGGTGCCGTACTACCCGGCTTGGGCCACATGTAAGGCACCATGCCCGAACCGCTGGCCTTGACCACCTTCACCATCTCGATGAACAGGTGCTTGCCCTCCGGATCCTTGTTCTCGGTCAGATCCTTGCCATCAAGCTCGGGGCGGATCGGGTGCATCACCATCTTGGGATGCATGTCGTTGATCCAGAAATACTCGCTGCCGCTGTAGCGCAGGGCCTTGATCGCCTGCAGCGCCCGTTGCTTCGCTTCCTCCTCGCTCATCTTGCCTGGGCCGATCTGAGCATGGAAATGGGCAATCAGGTCATGCGCGACCTCTACGGTCTGACGCACACCGTTCTCGCGTTCCGCCATGACCAGTTGGCGCTCTGAGTACAGAAACACCAGGGCCATCAGCGTGATACCCGCAAGAGCGCTGAAAATGAGCAGACCCAGTCGTCGGGTGATGCTCAGGGAACTGAGTTTGAACATGGTAATACTCCATTTCAGCAATCACTCCCTGGCACCGTTCGTTCTGACGGGGCACCGTTCCCCGCGCCTATCAACACACACCCGCTCAGAAGGTCTCCCAGTCGTCGCCAGATTCGGCGCCAGCCTTCACCGCAGCCGGTTTGGCGGCGGTGGTCACCGGCGCCTTGGCGGCCGGCTTGCTGGCAGTCGGCTTGGGCAGGGCCTGGGCCGCGGGGGCGGCCGACGCCGGCCGGCTCGGGCTGGACGCGGCGCGCTGCTGCGTTGTCGCCACACCCTGACCCTGCGCCAGCTTGAACACCGCCACCGCCTGCACCAGATCGTTGGCCTGGCCCTTGAGGCTGGACGCCGCTGCGGCCATTTCCTCCACCAGCGCGGCGTTCTGCTGCGTGGCCTGGTCCATCTGCGTGATGGCTTCGCCGACCTGGGACACACCGCGGCTCTGCTCGGAACTGGCGGCACTGATCTCGCCCATGATGTCGGTCACGCGGCGGATGCTGCTGACGATCTCGTCCATGGTGTTGCCGGCCTGGTCCACCAGTGCACTGCCCTGCTCGACGCGCTCCACGCTGTCGGTGATCAGGGTCTTGATCTCCTTCGCGGCTTCCGCTGAACGGCCGGCCAGCGAACGCACCTCACCGGCCACCACGGCAAAACCACGGCCCTGTTCGCCGGCACGCGCGGCTTCCACCGCCGCGTTCAGCGCCAGGATGTTGGTCTGGAAGGCGATGCCGTCGATCACGCTGATGATGTCGTTGATCTTGCGGCTCGACTCGTTGATGCCCTTCATGGTGTCGACCACCTGGGCCACCACTTCGCCGCCCTGCACCGCCACGGTGCTGGCGCTTTGCGCCAGCTGGTTGGCCTGGCGGGCGTTGTCAGCGTTGTGCTTCACGGTGGAGCCAAGTTCTTCCATCGACGCGGCGGTTTCCTGCAAGGCGCTGGCCTGGCTTTCCGTTCGGGCCGACAGGTCGTTGTTGCCCTGGGCGATCTCGCTGCTGGCCGTGGCCACCGATTCGCTGCCCTGGCGCACCACGGCCACGGTACGGATCAGGGATTCCTGCATGCGCTTGACGGCGGCCATCACGCTGTCGCGGTCACCGGCGCGCACCGCCAGCGCTTCCGTGAGGTCACCATCGGCAATGCGATTCACCACGCGTGAGACGTCGTGCGGCTCGGCACCCAGTTCGCGCCCGAGCTGACGCGTGATCTGCCACGCGATCCAGCCGCCGATCACGGCCATGGCCAGTGCCAGCCCCAGAGCAAACCAGGCGCTGGTGGCCGCCGTCGCAGCGCCGTCCGCGGCCAGCCGCTGTGCCGTGTCGAAGCGCAGCTGGATCGAGTCCTCCACCGCCTTGAACAATGCCAAGCGCTTCTCGCGCGCCGTGAACAAGGCCTTGTCCGCACCAGCCGTATCACCTTGCATCGCCAGCTCCATGGCCTGCGAGGCGATGGCCTCGTACCCCTTGCTGTGCTCCTTGATGGCCGCGAGCAAGGTCTTGCCTTCTTGCGTGTAGGTCACCTTCTCGAGCTCGACGATCAGCTTCTCGTTGTCCGCCTTGAGCTTTTCGACCATGTCGCGGAACCTGGGCTTGAGCTCGTTGTTCGTGCTGATCATGACATTACGCAGGTTCAGCGCGGCGCCATTCAGGTTGTCCTTGAGTTGCACGAACTGACGCATTTGCGTCATCTGTTCAGCGGACATGATCTTCAGGTCGGAGGCGAGGCTGTTCATCTTGAACGTCGCGGCCAGGGCGATGGTCACGCCCAGCGCGATCACTACACCAAACCCCAGCGCCAGGCGCTGGCCTACCTTCATCTTCTTCGTGTTGGACATACTTCCTACCTCCTGATAAAAATCCGTGTCAGGCCGCTTCGGCCACCAGCCCCATGTCGGCGCTGCTCATGAGCTTCTCGATGTCCAGCAGGATCAGCATGCGGTCTTCCAGCGAGCCGATGGCCAGCAGGTGGTCCCCCGCAATGGCCGAGTTCAGCTCCGGCACCGGGCGCAGCTGCTCAGGCGCCAGCGTGATCACGTCCGACACGCCGTCGACCACCATGCCGATGACCTGCTTGCCGATGTTGAGCACGATCACCACCGTGAAGC
>JAULXO010000003.1:133886-222076 GCA_032118555.1 Hylemonella sp.
GATGTAGTCCGGCGCGTTGGCCATGCGGGTGGGCTCTTCGTACGAGCGGATTTCCTGCACGCGCAGGATGTCGATGCCGTACTCTTCCCGGCCCAGCTTGAAGGCCAGGAACTCACGGATGTCGGTCGGCGCTTGGGCCGCAGTTTGAGTAGCTTGGTTCATGGTGTAACGACGTCCTCTCTATAAATAATTCAGTTCAGGCGCAACGGGCCTGCGGCGGCATGGCTGGCCTGATTGACCTTGAAAACCGCCACGTTCTGCACCAGATCATTGGCCTGCCCGCGCAGACTGGCCGCGGCAGCAGCCATTTCTTCCACCAGCGCGGCATTCTGCTGCGTGGCCTGGTCGATCTGCGTCACCGCCTGGCCGACCTGCGCCACGCCCGAGTTCTGCTCGGCGCTGGCGGCGCTGATCTCGCCCATGATGTCCGTCACGCGGCGGATGCTGGCCACCACTTCGTCCATGGTACTCCCGGCCTGGTCCACCAAGGCGCTGCCTTGTTCGACGCGCTCCACACTGTCGGTGATCAGGGTCTTGATCTCCTTGGCCGCGTCGGCCGAGCGGCCCGCCAGCGAACGCACTTCCGATGCCACCACGGCGAAGCCGCGGCCCTGCTCACCGGCACGAGCCGCTTCCACGGCGGCGTTCAGTGCCAGGATGTTGGTCTGGAAGGCGATGCCGTCAATCACGCTGATGATGTCGTTGATCTTGCGGCTCGATTCGTTGATGCCCTTCATGGTGTCCACCACCTGAGCCACCACCTCGCCGCCCTGCACCGCCACGGTGGAGGCGCTTTGCGCCAACTGGTTGGCCTGGCGGGCGTTGTCGGCGTTCTGCTTCACGGTGGAGCTCAGCTCTTCCATGCTGGAAGCCGTCTGCTGCAAGGAGCTGGCCTGCTGCTCGGTACGGGCACTCAGATCCTGGTTGCCCTGGGCGATCTCGCTGGACGCCACTTCCATGCTGCCGGCCGAGGCGCGCACCGCGGCCACGGCTTGCGCCATGCGCTGCAGCGTCGACTGCAAGGCCTTGGCGGCGGGCGTGGAAACCGACAGGTTCTGTACATCCAGCGCAATGCCGTCCGGCTGATCCACGGCAGCGACCAGCTGGCTCAGCTCCTGCCCCTGGCGCGCGGTGCGGCCCATGCTCACGGCCAGCACCACCTCCAACGCGGTCTGGATCACCACATAGACCGCGTGCAGCACGATGAGGGCAAAGTCAGGCTGCGTCAGACAATAGAAGCCGTAGCCGGCCGCCTGCAGCCGGTCAAACAGCACATGGTGCACGGCAAAGGTGGCGGCCGACAGCACAATCGGACGCCAGTCCAGGTAGACCAGCAGCAAGGCCAAGGTGACGAAGACGCCGAAGTGAAATTCGGTCATGCCGCGGGCCAGCTGGATGTGCAGCTCCACGAAAGACGACAGCACAAAGGCCAGCACCAGGCTGGACATCAGCGTGCCGCGCCTGACCAGGTAGACCAGGGCAGCCACGACCAGGAGCACCGCCGACGCACCCCAGGCGAGGCCGGACTCGACGAAGTTCGCCCCCAGCACGACGGCTGCGACCGCACTCAGGCCGATAGCGGCCAGCATGATCTTGTCGCCCAACAGGGACTGGCTGTTCACCGGGGCAGCCGACATGGATGGATTGCTCATTTGTTCAACTCTCTTGATGGCTGGTGATGGCATTCAGCTCGGTCTGAGCTCTCGCCATGCTCAGAAGGTTTCCCAGTCGTCACCCGCATCGGCCGCCTTCACTGCAACGGGCTTGACCGGTGCCGCAGCGGCCACGCTGGTGACCGGCGCCGCCTTGGGTGCGGGTTTCGTCACCACGGGCCTGGGCAGGGCCGCCTTGCTCGGGCTGCTGGCGGGCATCGGCTGCGCTGCGGCGGCGCCATGGCCTTGTGCCAGCTTGAACACCGCCACCGCCTGCACCAGATCCTGCGCCTGGCCTTTGAGGCTGGAGGCCGCGGCCGCCATCTCTTCCACCAGCGCCGCGTTCTGCTGCGTGGCCTGGTCCATGTTGGTCACCGCTTCACCCACCTGGGCCACGCCCTGGCTCTGCTCGGTGCTGGCGGCGCTGATCTCGCCCATGATGTCGGTCACGCGGCGAATCGACGCCACCACTTCGGTCATGGTGCTGCCCGCCTGATCGACCAGCGTCGTGCCTTGTTCGACGCGTTGCACGCTGTCGTCGATCAGGGTCTTGATTTCCTTCGCCGCTTCTGCGCTGCGGCCGGCCAGCGAACGCACTTCCGACGCCACCACAGCAAAACCGCGACCCTGCTCACCGGCACGCGCGGCTTCCACCGCTGCGTTCAAGGCCAGGATGTTGGTCTGGAAGGCAATGCCGTCGATCACGCTGATGATGTCGGCAATCTTCTTGGAGCTGTCGTTGATGCCCTTCATGGTGTCCACCACCTGGGCCACCACTTCGCCGCCCTGCACGGCCACGGTGCTTGCGTTCTGGGCCAGTTGGTTGGCCTGCTTGGCGTTGTCGGCGTTCTGCTTGACGGTGGAGCCTAGCTCCTCCATGGAGGCTGCGGTTTCTTCCAGCGCGCTGGCCTGGCTCTCGGTGCGCGCCGACAGATCATTGTTGCCCTGCGCGATCTCGGCGCTGGCCGTGGCCACGGACTCGCTGCCCTGGCGCACGCGTGCAACGATCTGCCGCAGACTGGTCTGCATACCAGCGAGCGACTTCAGCAACTGGGCGGCCTCATCGCGCCCTTCGCTGCGGATCTCCTGCGTCAGGTCGCCCTCAGCCACCAGTTGGAGGTTGTCGGCCGCCTGCTGGATCGGGCGCACGATGGAGCGCGCCAATACAACCGCAAAAAATACGCCCAGCACCAGCGCCACAACACCCGCGCCGATCATGATCTGCTCGCCCAGCTTGGCCGCGTTCTCGGCTTCAACCAGCGACTGGTCGTAGAGCTCCTTCTGCCGCTGCTCGAACCGACTCAGCGCATCAAGGTAGACCTGGGACAGGGGCTTGAGCTCCTTTTCCACGACTTCCGATACGTTCTGGCCCGCCAGATGGCGCTTGAGCGCCTCCGCCCGCGGGCCGCGATAGGCTTCACGCGCCTTGTTGATCTCGGCGATCATCGCCTTGCCCTCCGCGGAGGTGACCATTTCATCCATCTTCTTGGACGCCGCAGTGGCTACCTTGGACGTCTCGTCCATGTCAGCTTGCCAGACCTTGATGCGAGCGGGATCGTCCTCCAGCAAGGCGGCGCGCGTGCGAACCCAGTTCAGCTCAATGGCGGTGCGCCACTGAACCGCGGTGCGCAACTTGTCGTTGTCCGTGGTCGCGAGCACACGGGCCTGGCTGGCCAGCACCTCGATACGCCAGATGCCGATCGCCACGCTGACGGCGAGTAGCAGCAGGATGATGCCAAAGGCCAAACCCAGGCGGGGGCCGATTTTCAGTTTACTAAGTGTTTCCATGACGACGTTCCTTTCTTATTTCTTCAACGTATTGCTCACGACGCTGCGCTCACCAGCCCCATGTCGGCACTGCTCATGAGCTTCTCGATGTCCAGCAGGATCAGCATGCGGTCTTCCAGCGAGCCGATGGCCAGCAGGTGGTCCCCCGCAATGGCCGAGTTCAGCTCCGGCACCGGGCGCAGCTGCTCGGGCGCCAGCGTGATCACGTCCGACACGCCGTCGACCACCATGCCGATGACCTGCTTGCCGATGTTGAGCACGATCACCACCGTGAAGCCGTCGTACTTGACCTCTTCCAGGTTGAACTTGATGCGCATGTCGATGATGGGCACGATCACCCCGCGCAGATTCACCACGCCCTTGATGTACTCCGGCGCGTTGGCCATGCGGGTGGGCTCTTCGTACGAGCGGATTTCCTGCACGCGCAGGATGTCGATGCCGTACTCTTCCCGGCCCAGCTTGAAGGCCAGGAATTCGCGGATGTCGGTCGGCGCTTGGGCCGCAGTTTGAGTAGCTTGGTTCATGGTGTAACGACGTCCTGTCTTTATTCAGTGGTGTTTCTCGGCATTCGCCGCGGCCTGCAGCTGCACCAGCATCAAGGCCTTTTCAAACTCGGTGGGCTTGTCGAAGAACCAGTCGGCGCCGGCTTGCAGGCAGCGCTTTCGGTTGTAGGCACTGTCATCGTTGGTAAGCACCACGATCTCCATGCCGGGCGCCAGCTGCTTGAGCTCGGGCAGAATCTGCATGGCGTTGCCGTCAGGCAGGTGCAGGTCCAGGATCAGCAAGGTCGGTTGCCGGGCCTGCACCGCACTCAGGGTCTGGGCCAGCGTGTCGGCGGTGTCGATGGCATCGATGCCCACGATGCCGTCGAGCATGCCCACCAGGCGGGAGCGGATCAGTTCGGAGTCATCAGCGACGAGCAGTTTCATCATGCCGTGATGGTGCCGGCCTCCTGCCGTGCGCGGTATCGGACACGCCCGGTTTGCCTGTCGGGAAAAGTTGATAGGGGTAGGACGATTCCTACCCCCGCCCAGACCGCCGTGGCGGCGGCCTGCCGGCCCTGATGATCAGTTGATCAGGCCGTGCTGCAGGGCGTAGCGCACCAGTTCGGCGGTGCTGTCGACGTTGAGCTTTTCCATCAGCCGCGTCTTGTGGGTGCTGACGGTCTTGTTGCTGATGCACAGCTGGCCGGCAATCTCGTTGACGCCTTTGCCCGCGGCCAGCAACTGGAAGATTTCAAGTTCGCGATCCGACAGCGTGCTGTGCGGCGCGGCGTCACTGCCCAGCGAGAGGTCGAACACCAGTTTCTCGGCCAGCTCCGGGGCGATGAACTTGCCGCCGCCGGCCACGCGGCGGATGGCACCGAGCAGCACGTCCATCTCGCTGTCCTTGGTCACGTAGCCGTTGGCACCGGCCTTGAGCACGCGCGCCGCCACCTGCGCTTCGTTGTGCATGCTCAGCACCAGGATGGGCAGCTTGGCCCAGTGGGCGCGGATGCGCACGATCAGGTCCGGGCCGCTCAGGCCGGGCATGTTGATGTCCAGCAGCAGCAGGTCGGGCAGTTGCTGGCGCAGGCTGTCCAGCACCTCGGCTCCATTGACCGCCTCGCCCACTACGGCCAGGTCGCTCGCCATGGCAAAGACCTGCTTCAGGCCGCTGCGCACGATGGCGTGGTCGTCGGCGATCAGCAGGCGGATCATGCGGCACCCTTTTCCTCGGCGCCGGCATCCAGCGGGATCGTGACGCTGATGCGGGTGCCCTGGCCGGGTGCGCTGTCGATCTCGACCTGCCCGCCCAGGGCGATGGCCCTTTCCTGCATGCCCAGCAGGCCGTAGGATTTTTTCTGACGCGCCGCTGTCAGGTCGAAGCCCTGGCCGTTGTCCTTCACCTCCAGCCAGAACTGGCCCTCGCGCAAGCCCAGCGACACATCGACCCGGCTGGCCTTGGCGTAGCGGGTGATGTTGGTAAGCGACTCCTGCAGGATGCGGAACAGCACCACGCCGCGCGCCTCGTCCAGATCAATCTGGTCCTGGGCGGCGTGCAGCTCGCAAGCGATGCCGGTGCGCACCGCGAACTCGCTGCAGACCCACTCGATGGCCGACACCAGTCCCATGTCCATCGCCGCCGGGCGCAGGCTGCTGGCCACGTTGCGCACGCCCTGGATGGCGCGGTCCACCAGCGCCTTCATGTCGGCAGCCTTGCGCTGCAGGGCCTCGGCATCGGCGTAGTTCTGCTTGCCAAGGAAGGACAGGTCCATGCGCAGGGCGGTCAGCACCTGGCCCAGTTCGTCATGCACCTCGCGCGCGATGTGCTTGCGCTCGTTCTCGCGTGCGGCTTCAGTCTGTACGGCCAACTCGCGCAGGCGCTGGCGCGAGGCGGTGATTTCCTCCTGGATGCGCAGGCTTTCAGTGACATCGCGCGCACTGGCGAAGGCGCCCACCACATGGCCGTGGCCATCGCGGTACAGGCTGGCGTTGCACATCACCGGGATCACCTTGCCCGAGGCATGGCGGATGGCCATGGGGTAGTCCATCACCTTGCCCTCGGCCACCACCCGGGCAAAGCCGTCGAAAAGCCGCTGCGGGTCGGTGAACTTGCTGGCCGCGTCGCTGCCGATCAGCTGCTCGCGCGTGAGGCCGGTGATCTGCTCGGCCGCCGGGTTGACGTCGGTCACGATGCCTTCGGTGTTGATCATCACCAGCGGGTCGAGCACCGCGTCCAGCAGGCTGCGGTTGTAGCGCGCCGCTTCGCGCAGCTCGTCTTCCTGCCGCTGGCGGGCCGTCACATCGCGCACCACGGCCATGAACAGGCGCCCCCGATTGGTCTTGAGCGGGCTGATATTGATGTCGGCCGGGAACTCGCTGCCGTCCTTACGCCGGCACAGCAGGGCCGTGCCCATCATGCGCGGCCGGGTGTCCTTGCCATAGTCCGCCCGGTGCTGCTCGTGCGCGCCGCGCAGCGCCTGCGGCAGCAGCACCTCGACCGGCTGGCCGGTGAGTTCGGCCCGCGCGTAGCCGAACAGGTCTTCGGCCCGGGCGTTGATTTGCACAATGCGGCCCTGCGGATCAGTGAGGATGAAGGCGTCCGGTGCGAACTCGATCACGTCGCGGAACATGCCCTCCAGGCTGCGGCGCTGGGCGTACAACGCCAGGTGGGTCTTCACCCGGGCCAGCAGCACGCCCATGCTGATGGGCTTGGTGATGAAATCCGCCGCGCCCAGCTCCAGGCCGCGGGTTTCGGCCTCGATCTCGCTCAGTGCGGTGAGAAACAGCACCGGGATAGCCTGGGTGGCCTCGTCCGCCTTGAGCTGCTCGCACACCGCGTAACCGTCCATGCCGGGCATCATCACATCCAGCAGCACCAGGTCGGGCGGGTCGCGCCGCACGGCCGCCAGCGCCTCGGCGCCGTCGGCCGCGGTCATGACCTCATAGCCGGCGTTTTCCAGGATGAGGGTCATGAGCATCCGGATGTCGTCGGTGTCATCGACCACCAGGATGCGTGATTTGGCGGGCTGGGCTACGGCATTCATCGTGACCTGATTTTGCATGAACTGAACTTTTCCCCGGCCTGTTTATCATTCACCCATGCGTGCCCTGCTCCTCGCCCTCATGATCGCCCTGCTGCCGCTGCGCGGCTGGGTGGGCGATGCCATGGCGGTGGACATGATGGGCGAAGCTTTGCCCGCCACCTCGAATGCTATTAAATCGGTAGCATTCAACGCCCATCCCGCGGTCCATAGCGGTCATTTTGACACCCATCATGCAGATTGTGCCGAACTCACCGCGGCCGACCCCACCGGCGATACCGTCGGGTCCCCCGACGCCAATTGCACCAGCCACGCTGCCTGCCAGCTCTGCCACTCGATGGCGCTGGCGCCGCTGCCGCTGATGCTGGCGTCCCTTGCCGGGCCGGCCGGCACGCCGCCACTGGCCCAGGCCGCCTTCATGAGCGCCGAGCCCACCCGGGACTTCAAACCCCCCATCGCCTGACGTCCACGCCCCAGGTGCGTGCAGCGCGGTGCCAAAGGCGGTCACCCGGGGGATGCGGTGCCGAGACCCGGGAGATGACTGGCGTCCAGTCCGATGGCTAACCCTGCCGAAACCAGGCCTGCGCTGCGCCATCGACTGCGGGTTGCAGACCGTTTGACCAGTCACCCACATTACTGAAGAGGCCCATGAACACTACAAAATTCATAGCAATCTGCGCCCTGCTGACGGGAGCAAACATTGCTTTTTCCCATCAATCGTCGCATGGCGCCGGCCAGCACACCACCGTCGCCGAGCAGAAGGACTGGGGCATCGCTGGCCAGCCCCGTCAAGTGCAGCGCACCATCACGCTGAGCATGAGTGATGCCATGCGCTTCACGCCCGACCGCATCGAAGTGCGGCAGGGCGAGACCGTGCGCCTGCGGGTGCGCAACACCGGACGGGTGATGCACGAGCTGGTCATCGGCACGCCACAGGAACTGGCAGCGCATGCCGAGCAGATGCGCAAGCACCCAGGCATGGAGCACGACGAACCCTACATGACGCACGTCGCGCCCGGCAAGACCGGCGAGATCATCTGGACTTTCAACCGCGCTGGCGAGTTTGAATTCGCCTGCCTGATCGCCGGGCACTACGAGGCCGGCATGAAAGGCACCATCCGCGTGCTGCCGAAATGAGGGCCATGACGATGCAACGACGCACCCTGCTCCTGAACACCCTCGCGCTGGCCGTTGGCGCCGCCGCCGGCCAGGCGGGCGCTTCCGCCAGCGCCCGCCCGGTCATCGAAGTCTGGAAGACGCCCACCTGCGGCTGCTGCAAGGATTGGATCAAGCACCTGCAGGCCAACGGCTTCGAGGTCAAGGCGCACGACGTCAGCGATGCCGTCAAGCGCGACTATCGCCAGCGCCTCGGCCTGGCCGACAAGTTCGGCTCCTGCCACACCGCACTGGTGAACGGCTACCTGCTCGAAGGCCATGTGCCGGCGCACGAGATCCAGCGCCTGCTCAAGGAAAAGCCGCGCGCCCTGGGCCTGGCCGTGCCCGGCATGCCGATCGGCTCGCCCGGCATGGACGGTCCCGAGTACGGCGGTCGCAAGGACCCGTATGAAGTGCTGCTGGTACAGCGCGGCGGCGGCGCCACCGTCTTCCAGCGCTATTGATTTGCGAGAGACCACCCCATGAAACGCATCACCACACTCACCCTCCTCGCCCTGCTGGGCGCCGCCGGACCGGCCCTGGCGCAGCCCCATGGCATGGACAGCCACGCTGCCACCGCGGGCGACCACACATCGCTGCACATGGCCGACGGCGAAGTACGCAAGGTGGATAAGTAGGCTCGCAAGATCACCCTCAAGCACGGTGAGATCAGGAACCTGGGCATGGCGCCCATGACCATGGTCTACCAGGTCAAGGACGCCGCCTTGCTCGACAAGGTGAAAGCCAGCGACAAGGTGCGCTTCACGGCCGACCAGATCAACGGTGCCTACGTGGTGCTGAGCATCGAGCCGATGAAGCCCTAGAACAGGCTGGCCTGGCCGGCAGCCAGACCGGGCCGAAACTGCGACAGGTCGAGCTCGGTGCGTGCGCGGTTCAGGCCATGGCGGGCGCAGGCCTTGTGAAAACGCTGGTGGATGAGCTCCGCCCACAGGCCGCTGCCCTGCATGCGGGTGGCGAAGTCGCTGCGGTAGTCCTGACCGCCGCGCATCTCGCGGATGCGCGCCATCACGCGCGCTGCGCGCTGCGGGTAGTGCAGTTCCAGCCACTGCTGGAACACCTCATTCAGCTCCCAGGGCAGGCGCAGCACGGTGTAGAAGGCGCTGCGGGCGCCCGCCTGCGCCGCGGCCTCCAGCACCTGCTCCATGTCGTCGTTGAGGAAGGGGATCTGCGGCGCCACGCTCACGCCCACCGGCACGCCCGCCTCGGCCAAGGTGCGGAGGGTACGCAGCCGGCGCTGCGGTGACGCCGCGCGCGGCTCCAGCTGGCGCGCCAGCTCAGCGTCCAGCGTGGTGATGGTGACGTAGACCGCCGCCAGCCGCTGCGTGGCCATGGGGGCGATCAGGTCGAGGTCGCGCTCGACGCCGCTCGACTTGGTGACGAGCGAAAACGGATGGTGCGCGTCATGCAGCACCTCGATCAGCCCGCGCGTGAGCTTGAGCTCGCGCTCTACCGGCTGGTAGCAGTCGGTCGCCGAGCCGATGACGATCATGCTCGGCCGGTACGACGGCCGCGCCAGCTCGCGCTGCAGCTGCGCTGCCAGCCCACGCTTGGCAATGATCACCGTCTCGAAGTCCAGCCCCGGCGACAGGCCCAGGTAGCTGTGCGTCGGCCGCGCGTAGCAGTAGCTGCAGCCGTGCTCGCAACCGCGGTAGGGGTTGACGGCGTAGTCGAAGGCAATATCCGGCGAGTCGTTGTGCACCAGTGCGCTGCGCGCGTCTTCCCAGCGCACCTGCGTCTGCGGCCGCGTGGCTTCACCCTGCAGCACCTCGTCCCAGGTCTGCCAGCCGTCATCAAACGCCGCACGGGCGTCGCGCTCGAATCGATGCGCCACACGGGTGGCTGAGCCGCGGCCCTTGAGGACACTGACCGGCAAGCGAAACTCGCTCACGGCGTGCCCTTCGCCGACAAGGGAAAACACCGGACACCGGGCCGCGCAGGCGCGCTAGAGTGGCTTGGGAGTGACGTCATTTCCACATAACTGTATTTTTGTACAGTATACAGATCCCCACTGCACCAGAACAAACAGGAGCGGCCACCATGTCCAACAACACCATCCAACTGCACCGCGTGCTGCGCGCACCCGCAGAGCGCATCTACCGCGCCTTTCTCGACCCCGAGGCCCTGGTCAAATGGCTGCCGCCGCATGGCTTCACCGGGCAGGTGGAACAGATGGCCGCCCACGTCGGCGGCAGCTACCGCATGTCGTTCACCAACTTCGCTACCGGCCAGCGCCATGCCTTCGGCGGCACCTATCTCGAGTTGCAGCCGAATGAACGCATCCGCTACACCGACCGCTTCGACGACCCCAATCTGCCTGGCGAGATGCAGACCACTGTCACGCTGAAGCAGGTGTCCTGCGGCACCGAGGTGTCCATCGGGCAAAGCGGTTTGCCAGAGGCGATTCCGCTGGAAGCGTGCTACCTGGGCTGGCAGGAATCCTTGACCCTGCTGGCGCAGTTGGTTGAGGCCAACGTCAGCAGCTGAGTGAATGCGGCCGCCCCCGGGTGGCCTGCGCATAATCCGCGCATGAACACCCGCATCACCTACCCCGGCAGCCTGACCGATGTGGCCGGCCTCGAGGTCGGCCACTGCACCGAAACCCGTCGCCCCACCGGCTGCACCGTGGTGCTGGCCCGCCAGGGCGCGGTGGCCGGCGTGGATGTGCGGGGCGCGGCGCCCGGCACGCGCGAAACCGACCTGCTGCAGCCCGCCAACCTGGTGCAGCAGGTGCATGCGGTGAGCCTGGCCGGCGGCAGCGCCTGGGGCCTGGACGCGGCCAGCGGCGTGATGCGCTGGCTGGAAGAGAACGGTATCGGCCTGGCCACCGGCTACAGCCTGGTGCCCATCGTGCCGGCGGCCGTGGTGTTCGACCTCGGTGTGGGCGACGCGCGCGTGCGCCCCGACGCCCAGGCCGGCTACCGCGCCTGCATGGCGGCCAGCACCCAGCCGCCGGCGCAAGGCAATGTGGGCGCCGGCAGCGGCGCGCTGGTCGGCAAGCTTCTGGGCATGGACCGCGCCATGCGGGGCGGCCTGGGCACGGCCTCGCTGTGCGTGAACGGTGTCACGGTGGCGGCGCTGATCGTCTGCAACGCCGTGGGTGATGTCATCGACCCGGCCACCGGCCAGGTGATCGCCGGCGCCCGCACGGCCGACGGCCGCGCGCTGCTGGGAACGCGCGACGCGGTGCTGCAGGGTGAGTTGCCACGGAACCTGCTGGCCGGCACCAACACCACCATCGGCGTGGTGGCCACCGACGCGGTGCTCACCAAGGCGCAGGCGCAGCGGCTGGCACAGGTCAGCCACGACGGGCTGGCGCGCGCCATCAACCCGGTGCACACCATGCTCGACGGTGACACCCTGTTCGCGCTGGCCACCGGTGCCAGCGGCAAGCGCGCCGACATGCTGCTGCTGGCCACGCTGGCGGCAGAGGTCACAGCGCGCGCCGTGGTCAACGCGGCGCGCGCCGCCGACAGCCTGAGCGTTGCAGAAATGAACTGGCCGGCGGCAGGAGACCTGCGGCCGGCCAGTTGATCGCCAAACTGCGATGGATTACTTGAGCGCCTTGAAGCGCACGCGCTTCGGTGCTGCGCCCTCTTCACCCAGGCGCTTCTTCTTGTCGGCCTCGTACTCCTGGTAATTGCCGTCGAAGAACACCCACTGGCTGTCGCCCTCGGCGGCCAGGATGTGGGTACAGATGCGATCCAGGAACCAGCGATCGTGGCTGATGACCATCACCGAGCCGGCGTACTCCAGCAGCGCATCTTCCAGCGCGCGCAGGGTTTCCACGTCGAGGTCGTTGGACGGCTCGTCCAGCAGCAGCACGTTGGCGCCCTGCATCAGGGTCTTGGCCAGGTGCAGGCGACCGCGCTCACCGCCGGACAGCATGCCGACCTTCTTCTGCTGGTCGCCGCCGTTGAAGTTGAAGCGGCCGCAGTAGGCACGGCTGGGCATCTGGAACTTGCCGACGTTGATGATGTCCAGGCCGCCCGAGATGTCTTCCCACACGGTCTTGTCGTTGGCCAGGTCGTCACGGCTCTGGTCCACGAAGGCCAGCTTGACGGTCTTGCCCAGCTTGACGGTACCGGCATCGGGCTGCTCGCGGCCGGCGATCATCTTGAACAGCGTCGACTTGCCGGCCCCGTTGGGGCCGATGATGCCGACGATGGCACCTGCGGGCACCTTGAAGCTCAGGTTGTCGATCAGCACGCGGTCGCCGAAGGTTTTGGAGACGTTCTCGAATTCGATGACCTCGGTGCCCAGGCGCTCGGCCACCGGGATGAAGATCTCATTGGTCTCGTTGCGCTTCTGGTATTCGAAGTCGCTCAGCTCCTCGATGCGGGCCAGGCGGGCCTTGCTCTTGGCCTGGCGGCCCTTGGGGTTCTGGCGCGCCCACTCCAGTTCCTTCTTCATGGCCTTGGTGCGGGCATCTTCGGTACGCTGCTCCTGCTCCAGGCGCGCTTCCTTCTGCTCCAGCCAGGTGCTGTAGTTGCCCTTGTAGGGGATGCCATGGCCGCGGTCGAGTTCGAGGATCCACTCGGCGGCGTTGTCGAGGAAGTAGCGGTCGTGGGTGATGGCCACCACGGTGCCGGAGAAGCGGTGCAGGAACTGCTCCAGCCAGTCCACCGATTCGGCGTCCAGGTGGTTGGTGGGCTCGTCCAGCAGCAGCATGTCGGGCTTGGACAGCAGCAGGCGGCACAGCGCCACGCGGCGCTTCTCGCCGCCGGAGAGCTTGCCGATCACGGCATCCCAGGGCGGCAGGCGCAGCGCGTCGGCGGCGATCTCCAGCTGGTGGTCGCCACCGTCACCGGCCGCGGCAATGATGGCTTCCAGCTTGGCCTGCTCGGCGGCCAGGGCGTCAAAGTCGGCGTTCTCGTCGGCATAGGCCGCATACACCTCTTCCAGCCGCGCCTGGGCGGCCTTGACCTCGCCCATGCCACCTTCCACGGCCTGGCGCACCGTCTCGTTCGGGTCGAGCTGCGGTTCCTGTGGCAGGTAGCCGATCTTGATGCCCGGCATGGGCATGGCCTCGCCCTCGAACTCCTTGTCGACGCCGGCCATGATCTTCAGCAGGGTGGACTTGCCGGAGCCGTTGAGGCCCAGCACGCCGATCTTGGCGCCGGGGAAGAAGGACAGCGAGATGTCCTTCAGGATCTGTCGCTTCGGCGGCACGATCTTGCCGAGGCGGTTCATGGTGAAAACGTATTGAGCCATGTAGTAATAGTTGTCGGGGGGATAAAACGCGTATTATCCCCCGCCCGGTCTTCGGGCGCAGGGCGCGCCCATGCGCGCGCCGGCTTCAGGCGGGGTTGCCGGAGTCGGCCTGCTCGTTGCGCAGCGCGGCCTGCGCCACAGCGTCAAGCGCGCTGTCGACCACATGGCCGTCGGAAACGACGCGGATCAGGCCGCGGTTGCGCAGCCGGTCCATGGTACGGCGGGTCATGGAATGCGCCAGCCCCTTGACCGAGGTGAACATGAACAGCGTGCGGTGCGGGCTGGCCCAGGTGAGCTGGGCGCGTACCCATGCCTCGTTCAACATCAGCTCGACCCAACATCCCACAGACAGGTCGGCCACACTCCAGTCGTGCGCCAGCACGCCGGCCGGCGCCGGCGGCACCACGGCGTCTTCGGGCAGGTAGCCGGCCTCGCTGGCCTCGTTTTCCGCCACCCAGAAGCCGGTGCCGGCCTCGTCCTCGACCGCGCAGGGTGCCGCCGCAACCGGCAGGGCGGCAGCGGCCGGCGCCTCGTCGAGCAACAGATCGACCGTGGTGGTGGCCGGCGGCGCGACGATGCGCGGACCGTCCAACGCCTGCTCGTGCAGGGCGATCAGGTCGTCCAGAAAGGCGGCAATGCGCTCTTCGGGGTAGCCGATGCTCTGCAGGCCCTGGCGCAGGCGAACCAGCAGCGTCGGCACCAACTGGGCCAGCCGCGCACGGTTGCGCCGCGCCAGCGGCAGCTGCACGCTCCACAACAGGTCGTCCACCAGTGCGCGGTAGCCGTGGGCATCGACCCCGTCCGCGCTGGCCAACTGCGACTCGGCCACCACCTGGGCCCAAGGGCCGCACAGGAACTGCGCGATGCGTTCCGGCACCTGCGCCTGCTGTTGCAGCAGGACCTCGAAATCGGCCGCCAGGCGTTGCGCCAGCAGGTTGCGTTGCTCGGCGTGCAGCAGCGCGCGCGCCGCCTCGGCCTGCCGCTGGCGCAGGCTGGCGCTGGCATCCACCCATTGCAACTGCAGCGACTGCAGCACGCGCGCGAAGTCCTCCGCCTCGCCGGCACCCGCCGTCAGCGCCTGCACCGCCGAGGCCACCGAGGCCAGGAAGTCCGCGAAACCGGCATCGCCCTCGGCCACATAGGCCAGGCTGCGGTGCGCCAGCTTGTCGAGCAACTGGCGCGCCGGGTGCCGGCGGTCGCTGAAGAAACGCGGGTCGGCCTGTGCCAGCTTGAGCAGCGCCGGCTCCAGCCCCTTGAGCTGGGCTCGCACGGCCGGCAACAGGCGTTCGTCCTGGGTCAGGTTCTCCAGCATCAGGCGCACCACCTCCTCGCCCAGCTGCAGCCCGAGCCGGCGGCCACGTTCCTTGTCGTCCTCCTTCGCCTCGGCCGGGGCGGACGTCTGGGCCACACGCTGGCTCAGGCGCTGCATCAGCGGCTCGACCATCTTCAACTCTTCCAGCGCCTCCAGCGAGGCCGGCACCGTGTGCAGGAACTCAAGCACCCGGCTGTCGACGCCGCGGCGCTCCTCGGGGCTGTCGAGCTCGCCCGACAGCAGGCGGCGCAGCTTGCCCAGGGTGAGCAGGGTGCGGCTGACCGGGTTGCTGCCCGACTTGCGCCGCGACGCTGCCGAGGGCGCCGCCACCGGTTCCACGCCCTGCGAGCGCAGCCAGTCGAGCAACTGGCGATACAGCTCGCGCAGGCTGGCGCCCAGGAAGCCGGCCGCCGGGGCGATCAGCCCGCTGCGGGCGACCTCATCGGGCAGGTGCTGCAGCAGGGTCTCGCGCAGCGCACGGGCAAAGGCGTCAGGCTTGAGCGGATTGAGGTGCGGCTGCACGGTCATCCAGCCCAGCAGGCTGCTGACCAGGGCGTTGAGCGGCGGCAGCAGTTCGTCCACCGCGAACAGGAGCTCCTGCTGCGCCAGCGCGAACTCGATGTTGGCGTCGATCTGGGCTTCGTCCAGCAGCTGCAGGTCGTCGAAACGCACGGCCGCGGCCTGCGTCATCTCCTGCGTGCCGCTGTGGTAGATCGCCAGGCGCAGCTGCACGCCGAAGGTGGCGCGCACCGCGTCGATGTCGCGCCGCAGCCGCACCACCGCGGCCTGGTCGAGGGCGCGGTAGTTGAGCTGCGCCACCTTCGACTTGCTCTTGCCCACTGCGCCTTCCAGGCCCTGCAACATGTCCTCGACCAGCTGGTCGGACTGCGCCAGCACTGCCTCGATGCAGTCTTGCAGCGAGGGGCGCAGGCCGGTCGGGTCGTCCGACACACCGAGTCGCCGCATCAGGTACTTGCTCATGGGTCTTTGGGGGAAATAAGGCCATGCCGGCCATTGCGGCCTCGATTGTCCCTGCCGACCGCTGCCGCCACGCACCGTGGCAACAACTTGTTACGGCGGAGTCAAATTGAGCGCTTTTGGACACCGGCCGACACAGAAGGCCGGAGCGTGCGACAATAGACCCCGTTGCGCGCTCCAGTTGCCCGCAACGCCAGCACCCTGCTGGTGGGCTCCTTCCTTGACCCGCTCATCGATGCGGCCCCACTTTTGAACCCTATCTGCCTTTGACTGGCTGGGTGCCTCAAGCACCCATACAGGCCGATATCCCTGCGCCCTGGATGGGCGCCATCACCATGAACTTTGAAGATCTGAAACTGGCTCCGGCCATCCTGAAGGCTGTGCGCGAGCAGGGCTATGAAACCCCCACCGCCATCCAGGCCCAGGCCATCCCGCTGGTGCTCGAAGGGCACGACCTGCTGGGCGGCGCCCAGACCGGCACCGGCAAGACCGCCGCTTTCACCCTGCCCCTGCTGCACCGCCTGGCGATGAACCGCAGCGCGCAGAACAAATGGGGGGGTACCGGCATCCGTGCCCTCGTGCTCACACCCACGCGCGAGCTCGCGGCTCAGGTGGAAGAGTCGGTCCAGGCCTACGGCAAATACCTGCAGCTGAGCTCCACCGTCGTCTTCGGCGGCGTCGGCATGAACCCGCAGATCGCCCGCCTGAAGAAGGGTGTGGACATCCTGGTCGCCACCCCGGGCCGCCTGCTGGACCTGCAGCAACAGGGCTTCCTCGACCTGTCCACCGTGCAGATGCTGGTGCTCGACGAAGCCGACCGCATGCTGGACATGGGTTTCATCCACGACGTGAAGAAGGTCCTGGCCCTGCTGCCGAAAGACAAGCAGAGCCTGCTGTTCTCGGCCACTTTCAGCGACGAGATCCGCGCCCTGGCCGAGGGCCTGCTGAAGAACCCGCAAAGCGTGCAGGTCACGCCGCGCAACACCACGGTCCAGCGCATCACGCAGGTCATCCACCCGGTCGGCCGCGGCAAGAAGAAGGCCCTGCTGGCACACATCATCCAGCAGCACAACTGGAGCCAGGTGCTGGTGTTCACCCGCACCAAGTTCGGCGCCAACAGCGTGGCCGAGTTCCTGAACAAGAACGGCATCACCGCCATGGCGCTGCACGGCAACAAGAGCCAGACCGCCCGCACCCAGGCGCTGGCCGGCTTCAAGAGCGGCGACATTCGCGCCCTGGTGGCCACCGACATCGCAGCGCGCGGTATCGACATCGACGAGCTGCCGCACGTGGTGAACTACGAGATCCCCAACGTCAGCGAAGACTATGTGCACCGCATCGGCCGCACCGGCCGCGCCGGCAAGGAAGGTCAGGCGGTCAACCTGGTCTGCCTCGACGAGGAAGGCTTCATGGCCGACATCGAACGCTTCACCAAGCAGAAAATCGAGGTGCAGCCGGTCGAGGGCTTCGGCCCCGAGCCGGGCGAGCGTGCCGAACCGATTGCCATGGGCCGCCAGACCATCTGGGGCGGTGCCGGCAAGCCGCCGAGCCGCGAGGTCATGGCCGCGGCCGCCAAAGCGGCGCGCGCCGAGATGATGCAACGCATCCGCGAGAACAAGCCGGCCCAAGGCCAGCGCGGCCAGGCCAAGCCCGAGGGCAGCGCGTCCCAAGGCCCGCGCCAGGGGCAGGGCAAACCGCAAGGCGCCAAGCAAGGCCAGGGCCGCGGCGCCGGTGGTAACCGTGGCAACGAGCCGCGTTCGCAAGGCGGGCGCGGAGGCCAGGGCGGCAACGGCGGTCAGCCCGATCCGTTGCGCACCGGCATCGATGCACTGGGCGAGCGCGGCCGTCGCAACCGCGGCGGCGGCGGTGGCGGCGGTGGCCGTGGTCGTCCGGGCAACAACCAGGGCGGCGACAAGCGTGGCGGCGGCGGTGTCGATCCGCTGCGCACCAGCTTCGGCCGTATCCGCTAAGACGATCCGACTGTTCGCTTTCCGCCCCCAGGGCGCACAGGGCTGCGGGTCTGACGCTACGATAAGCAGATGGACACCGCACCCTCTTCCATCCACTTCGGCCTGACCGGCCGCATCTGCATCGTGACCGGTGGCGCCCAGGGCATCGGCGCGGCCTGCGCACGCCGCTTTGCACGCGAAGGCGCGCCGGTCGTGATCGCCGACATCGACGATAGACGCGGCCAGGCGCTGGCCGACGAACTGGGTGCGCTGTATGTGCACTGCGACGTCGGCGACAAATCTCAGGTTGATGCCCTGGTGGCGCAGACGCTGGCGCGCCACGGCCGTATCGACGTGCTGGTCAACAACGCCGGCATCTTCCGGGCGGCCGATTTCCTCGACATCACGGAAGCCGACTTCGACGCCGTGCTGCGCATCAACCTCAAGGGCGCCTTCCTGGTCGGCCAGGCGGTGGCGCGCGCCATGGCGCAAGCCGGGCGCGGCGCCATCGTCAACATGAGCTCGGTCAACGGCGTGCTGACCATCCCCACCATCGCCAGCTACAACGTCAGCAAAGGCGGCATCAACCAGCTCACGCGTGTGATGGCACTCGCCTTGGCCGACAAGGGTATCCGCGTCAATGCGGTGGCGCCCGGCACCATCGCCACCGAGCTGGCCGCAAACGCCGTGCTCACCAGCGAGGAGGCGCGTCTGCGGATCCTGAGCCGCACGCCAATGAAACGGCTGGGCGACCCAGCCGAGATCGCCGATGTCGTGGCCTGGCTGGCCAGCGACGCGGCGAGCTACGTGACCGGCGAGATCGTCACTGCCGATGGCGGGCGCATGACCTTGAACTACACCATACCGGTCTGATCCATCTTTCCATCTGAAACTGCAAGAGCAAACACCATGCGACTTCTCCACACCATGCTGCGCGTCGGCAACCTGCAACGCTCGATCGACTTCTATACCCAGGTGCTGGGCATGCAACTGCTGCGCACCTCCGAGAACCCCGAGTACAAGTACTCGCTGGCCTTCCTCGGCTTCGACGGCGGCAACCCCGGCCAGGCCGAGATCGAACTCACCTACAACTGGGGCGTGGAAAGCTACGACATGGGCAACGCCTACGGCCACATCGCCCTGGGCGTGCCCGACGCCTACGCCGCCTGCGAGAAGATCAAGGCCGCTGGCGGCAACGTCACGCGCGAGGCCGGCCCGGTCAAGGGCGGCACCACCGTGATCGCCTTCGTCACCGACCCGGACGGCTACAAGATCGAGCTGATCCAGCGCGCCGAACACGCGGCTGGCGCAGGTTTGCGCTGAAGTCTTTGCCGGGGCAGCCACGCGCTGCCCCTGACGCACCGCGGCGCTGTCGCCCGCGCGCCACCCTGACCGCCTGAGATGGTCACGGCCCCACCGACGTTGTAGGATGGCTCCTGCAAGGACTCATCCGGTGGCGGCGCAACATTTTCTCCTTCAGCTGCTCCTCGGCCCGCATGCCGAGGACGAGGAGTTGCGCAACTGGCGCGAGCGCATCCTGTCCAGCGTGCTGATGGTCATCACCGTGCTGGGCATCCTCACCGCCATTCCCAGCATCTGGCTCGCCATCACCGAGGACCGCTGGTCCATCGCCTGGGTTGATGCGGCCGCGCTGCTCTGGATCGCCACCATCTGGCGCGCCCGCACCCTGCCCTACCGGCTGCGTGCCAGCAATCTGGTTCTGCTGATCTACCTGCTGGGCCTGTGGTTCCTGTTCATGGTCGGCCCAGCCAGCCAGATCTACCTGATGGCGTTCCCGGTCATGACCGCGCTGCTGCTCGGCCTGCGCCCGGCCCTGCTGGCGCTGGCACTCAACGCCGTGACACTGCTGGTGCTGGGCTACCTGTTCAACACCGACATGCACGTGCCCGGCTTCGAGCACATGCCGCTGATGCGCTGGGTGGTCATCACGATCAACTTCCTGTTCGTCAATGCGGTCATCACCGTCTCCTGCGCCGTGCTGCTGCACCAGTTGGAGCGCTCGCTGGAACGGCAACGCGCGATTGCCAGATCGCTGCAGGAGGGGCGCGACCGGCTGCAGCAGATCAACCAGGAACTGCACCTGACCGGCACCGCGCTGACGCGGCTCAACGACATGGTGGTCATCACCGAGGCCGCGCCGATCGACCCGCCCGGGCCGCGCATCGTCTTCGTCAACGAAGCCTTCGAGCAACGCACCGGCTACAGCCGCACGGAGATCGTGGGCCGCACGCCCCGCGTGCTCCAGGGGCCGAGCACCAGTCGCGAGGAACTCGACCGCATCAAGGGCGCGCTGCGCCGGCAGGAGCCGGTGCGCGCCGAACTGCTGAACTACGGCAAAGACGGCCAGTCCTACTGGCTGGAGCTGAACATCGTGCCGGTGACGAATGAGCAGGGCCAGCTCACACACTGGGTGTCGGTCGAGCGCGACATCACCGAACGCAAGAAGGCCGAGGCAGACATCCACCGCCTGGCCTATTTCGATGCCCTGACCGGCTTGCCCAATCGCCGCATGCTGCTGGACCGGCTGGGCCAGGTGCTGGCCACCGACCGCCGCACCGGGCAGGTCGGCGCCCTGCTTTACCTCGACCTCGACCGCTTCAAGAACATCAACGATGCGCGCGGCCACGCCGCTGGCGACGAATTGCTGCAGCGGGTCGGACAGCGCCTGCTGGCCCTGATGCGCGAAGAAGACACGGTGGCGCGGCTGGGCGGTGACGAGTTCGTCATCCTCAGCCCGCACCTGGTGCAGGCGCCCGACGACGGCTCGCGCGCTGCGCTGACAGTGGCCAACCGCGTGCGCGAGGCGCTGGAGGAGCCTTTCCTCATCAACGGTCAGCCCTACAGCACCAGCGGCAGCATCGGCGTGACCCTGCTGCCGCGCGACGCGCTCTCACCCGATGAGCTGCTGCGCGAAGCCGACACGGCGATGTACCGCGCCAAAGCCGCCGGCCGCAACCGGGTCGCCTTCTTCCGCGCCAGCATGCAGGCCCAGCTGGAAGCGCGGCTGGCACTGGAACACGACCTGAGTCAGGCCATCGCTGCCGGCCAGCTGGCCCTGCACCTGCAGCCGCAGGTGGCACCCGACGGCCACACCGTCGGCGCCGAAATGCTGCTGCGCTGGCACCATCCGGTACGCGGCAACGTGGCGCCGGCCCAGTTCATCCCGGTGGCGGAGGAGACCAGCCTCATTCTGCGCCTGGGCGAGTGGGTGCTGGAGCAGGCGCTGCGCAGCCAGGTACGGCTGCAGGCCGCCGGCTGGCGCGTTCCGCTGTCGATCAACGTCAGCCCGCGCCAGTTCCGCCAGACGGATTTCGTGCTCGGCGTCACCCGGCTGCTGGCGCAGACCGGCGCCGATCCGTCCCTGCTGGTGCTGGAGATTACCGAGAGCGTGCTGCTGGACGGGCTGGAGGGCGCCGTGCACCGCATGGAGCAGCTGGCCGCGCTGGGCATTCGCTTCTCCATTGACGACTTTGGCACCGGCTACTCCAGCCTGGCCTACCTCAAGCGGCTGCCGCTGTACGAACTCAAGATCGACCGCAGTTTCATTCAGGACACGCCGGGCGACCCGAGCGACACCGCCATCGTCAAGCTCATCTTGTCCATGGCCCAGCACCTCGGCCTGCGCGTCGTGGCCGAAGGCGTGGAAACCCGTGAGCAAGCCGAGTTCCTGGCCGCCCACGGCTGCGACGCGCTGCAGGGCTACTACTACGCCCGGCCGCAGGCGGTGGACGATTGGCTGGCCGGCCAGGCCCAGCCCGCCTGAGCGCTCATGACGGTACTTCATCACCTGCCCCACCACCGCGACCCGGCTCCGCTGCTGGCGCGCACCCTGGCGCAGTGGGGCGGCCACGGCGACCTGTGGGTGTTCGGCTACGCCTCGCTGATCTGGCGACCGGATTTCGAAGTCGAGGAGCGACGGCCGGCGCGCGTGCAGGGCTGGCACCGTGCCCTCAAGATGTGGAGCCGCATCAACCGTGGCACGCCGGAAACCCCCGGGCTGGTGTTCGGCCTGTTGTCGGGCGGCAGCTGCCGCGGCGTCGTACTGCGGGTCGCGCGCGAGCGCGGTGAAGCCATACTGCAGCAGCTCTGGGAGCGTGAGATGCCCACTGGCGTCTACGACCCGCGCTGGCTGCGCTGCGAAACACCGCACGGCGCGGTGGCGGCGCTGGCCTTCACGCTGTCGCGCCGCAGCCCCAACTACACCGGCCCACTCAGCCCGGCGCAGTATCGCCACATCTTCGCCCATGCGCACGGCCGCTACGGCAGCACGCACGACTACGCCCTGCACACCTACCACAGCCTGCGCGCCCACGGCATCCGCGACCGCGAGCTGGAACGGTTGCTGGGCCTGTCGTGACACCCCGCTCAGCGCGGGCGCTGCTGCAGCAGGGCCTGCGCCCGGACCAGATCCTGCACCGTGTCGATATCGGTCACACAGCCGGCGTCGTCCACTATCAATTCCATAGCACCCTTCGCTCGTACGACGGGCGCTGCGCCCTGATTTCCCTTCAACTCCAGCAAGGCCGACAGGCAACGGCGCGCAAAGCGCACCGGGTGGCCGTGCTGTCCCTGGTAGACCGGCCGCACCACCGCATGCTGCGCGGGCGCCGCGGCCAGGCGGCGCAAGGTCTCCGCCTGCACCAGCGGCAGATCGGCCGGCAGAATGAGCCAGCCGTCGGCGTCCTGCGTGGCACGCACGGCAGCCGCAATCGAGTCGCCCATGCCGGCGTGGGCGCCCTGCTCCAGGTGATACGGCAAGCCGCTGGCGCGCACGGCGTCCAGCGTGTGCTGCAGCACCGTCTTGTCGCCCAGCGGCGCCTGCAGCTTGTGCACGGTGCCGCCGGACGCGGCAAAACGCTCGCCACGCCCGGAGGCGAGCACGATCACCACCGGCTGCATGTCAGAAACGGCCTGCTCAGGCCACTGCGCAGCCGGGTGTACTGGTAGAGCGCACGCGGGAGGCATTCTTTACCTGCACGATCTCGGCCAGGATGGAGATCGCAATCTCGGCCGGCGTACGCGCGCCGATGTCCAGCCCCACCGGGCCGTGCAGGCGCGCCAACTCCTCGGCACTGAGATCGAAATGCTCGGCCATGCGTCGCTTGCGCGCGGCCTGGTTGCGTTGTGAGCCCAGGGCGCCGACGTAGAAGGCGGCGGACTTGAGGGCTTCCAGCAGCGCCATGTCATCCAGCTTGGGGTCGTGCGTCAGTGCCACGATGGCGGAGTGCGCGTCGGGCAGCAGCTCGCGCACCACGTCGTCGGGCATGCCCGAAAGGCGCTGCACGCCCTCGATCCCCAGCGTGGCCGCGTACTCGTCACGCGGGTCGCACACCAGCACCTCGAAGTCGAGCAGGCCCGCCATCTGCGCCACCGCCTGCGACAGCTGACCGGCGCCGATCAGCAGCAGGCGCCACTTCGGCCCGAACACCGTGGTGAGCGTGCTGCCGTCGAAGACCATGGCCTGGCCGCGCACGGCATCCGCCAGCGTGACCTCGCCGGTCGCGAGCCGCAAGGTGCGGGTCACCAACTGATGCGCCGCCGTGCGGGCCAGCAACTGCTCGACCCAGGCCGTCTCCTGCAGCGGCTCCTGCACCAGGCGCAGCGTGCCGCCACAGGGCAGGCCGAAGCGCGCGGCTTCGTCCTTCGTCACGCCATAGGCGATCATGGCCGGCAAGCCGGTCTCCCGCACGCCCGTGTGCTGGAGGAACGAGGCCTTGGTACGGGCGATCAGGTCGTCCTCGACGCAGCCCCCCGACACCGAGCCGCTGACCACCCCGTCATCGCGCACCGCCAGCAGCGCCCCGGGCGGGCGCGGCGCGCTGCCCCAGGTCTCCACCACCGTGACCAGCGTGACGGCGTGGCCGGCGCGCTTCCACGCCAGGGCATCGCCCAGCACGCGCAGATCCAGACTTTCCATGCCTTGTCCCCCTTGTTCTTCTCTGCCGCCACTACGCAAGGCGAATGGCCTCCGGCGTGATCGGCAGCTTGCGCACCCGCTTGCCGGTAGCCGCTGCCACGGCGTTGGCAATGGCCGGCACCACCAGGGCGGTGGCCGGCTCGCCGATGCCACCCGGCTTCTCGCTGCTCTCGACCAGCACGATGTCGATCTGCGGCGACTCGTTCATGCGCACTACCGGGTAGTTGTTGTAGTTGGTCTGCTGCACGCGGCCCTTCTCCAGCGTGATCTCCTGCATCAGCGCCGAGGACATGCCGAACACGATGCTGGACTGGATCTGCGCCTCCACCGTGTCCGGGTTGACCATGCGCCCGAGGTCGGCCGCCACGGTGACACGGTGCACCGTGACCTGGCCGTCCTTCACCGACACCTCGGCCACCTGGGCCATGTAGGTGTCGTAACCCTCCATCAGGGCGATGCCGCGCGCGCGGCCGGCCGGCAGCGGCTGGCCCCAGCCGGCTTTCTCGGCCGCCAGCTTGAGCACGTTGGCAAAACGGGGCCGGTTCTTCAGCAGCGCCATGCGGTACTGGTACGGGTCCTTGCCGGCGGCCAGCGCCAGCTCGTCCATGAAGCTCTCGTTGGCGAAAGCATTCATGTTGTGGCTCACGGCGCGCCAGTACCCCACGCGCATGCCGCTGTCGTGGATCACCAGATCGTGCTGGGTGTTGGGAATCTCGTAAGCCGCTACCGCCGCCTCGGCCATGAAGGGGTCGAGCGTGTCCTTGGGCAGGCCGAAGGCACGCTGGGTGATGGACTGCGAGGTCACCTTGAACTGCAGCGCCACCGGCATGCCCTGCGCGTCCACACCGGCCTGCAGCTGGTTCAGGCCGAGCGGGCGGTAGAAGTCGTGCGTCATGTCGTCCTCGCGCGACCACAGCAGCTTGACCGGCTTGCCAACCGCCTTGGAGATCTGCGCCGCCTGCACGATGAAGTCCAGCTCCAGCCGGCGGCCGAAGCCGCCCCCCAGGAAGGTGGTCTTGAGCGTCACGTCTTCCGGCTTGAGGCCCAGCACGCCGGCCACGGCACCGTGGGCGCCCTGCTGGAACTGGGTCGGACCGATCAACAGGCACTTGCCGTCCTTGACGCTGGCGGTGAAGTTCATCGGCTCCAGCGGCGCGTGCGCCTGCATGGGCGTGATGTACTCGGCCTTGAGCACCTTGGCCGCGCCCTTCATGGCCTCGGCCACGTTGCCCACCGGCTTGCCGATTGGCAGCACTTTGCCGCTTTCGGCCGCCGCGCGCGTGCTGGCCAGCACCTTGTGGTGGTCGAGCGCGGCCCCCGGGCCTTCATCCCACTGCACGCTCAGGGCCTGGCGCGCTTTCGCGGCCTGCCAGTAGCTGCTGGCCACCACGGCCACGCCGTCGTTGACCTGCACCACGTCAACGACACCGGGCATGCCCTTGGCCTTGCTGGCGTCGAAGCTCTTGACCTTGCCGCCGATCACCGGGCACTGCTCGATGCTGGCGTACACCATGCCCGGCAGCTTGACGTCGATGCCGAACTCGGCCGTGCCGTTGACCTTGGCCGGCGTATCCAGACGTTTGACACGCTTGCCGACGACGCGGAAGTCTTTCGGGTCCTTCAGGGCCACCTTCTCCGGCACCGGCAGCTTGGCGGCGGCCGCCGCCAGCGAGCCATAGCTGGCCTTCTTGCCTTTGGGGCCGAGCACCATGCCGTTCTCGGCCTTGAGCTGGCTGCGATCCACCTTCCATTTGTCCGCGGCAGCGGAGATCAGCATCTCGCGCACCTGGGCGCCGCCCACGCGCAGCTTCTCCCAACCGTCACGAACGGACGTGGAACCGCCAGTGATCTGCGCACCCAGCAGGGCATTGACGTAAACCGCGGCCGGCGGCGCGATGCTGACCTTGATCTTGTTGACATCGACGTTGAGTTCCTCGGCGATCAGCATCGGCATCGAGGTGTACACGCCCTGCCCCATCTCGGAACGCGCCGAGATCAGGGTGATGGTGTTGTCGTCGGCGATATGCACCCAGGCATTGGGGGTGTAGACGGTGCCGGCCGCCTGGGCCTCCATCTTGCTGCCCGGCAGGGCCAAGCCCACGAGCAGGCCGCCGGTGGCAAGCGTTGAGGTCTTGAGGAAGTCGCGACGGGTGGTTTCGAGGGTCGTCATGATGGGGTTCCTCCTCAGGCGGCTTTGCGCATGGTGGCAGCCGCATCCTTGATGGCGGCCTTGATACGGGGATAGGTGCCGCAGCGGCAGAGGTTGCCGCTCATGGCCCGGTCGATGTCTGCGTCACTCGGGTTCTTGTTCTTGGCCAGCAGGGCTGCGGCGCTCATGAGCTGGCCGGACTGGCAGTAACCGCACTGCGGCACGTCGTGCTTGATCCAGGCCTGCTGCAGCGGGTGGCTGTTGTTCTTCGGCAGGCTCTCGATGGTGGCCACCTTCTTGCCCGCCACCGAGACCAGCGGCGTCTGACAGGAACGCACCGGCTGGCCGTTCACATGCACGGTGCAGGCGCCGCACAGCGCGGCACCGCAGCCGAACTTGGTGCCGTTCAGGCCCAGTTCATCGCGGATCACCCACAACAGGGGCGTATCGGAATCGGACTTGGCGGCGACCGCCTTGCCGTTGACGTTCAGCTGGATGCTCATTGCGCAGGCTCCTCTCTGTGCGCCAGCCTGGATTCGGCCGGCTGCGGGTTGCAGGTTCTGCTCAGCGTAGGAGCTGGTCACACGGCTTTCATGCGGGTAAGCCCTGAGCGCCGCGCACAAAGTCGCAAATTGCGACAGTTGCCGCCCGGCCACGGCCGCCAGCGCCCCTCCCTATACTTGGCCCATGAGCAAGATCGCCAACCTCCGCAAAAGCTACGAGCGCGCCGAACTGAGCGAGGACGCCTCGCACAGCGACCCACTGCAGCAGTTCGACCAGTGGCTCCACGAGGCCATCCAGTCCGAAATCCCCGAGCCCAATGCCATGACGGTGGCCACCGTCGCCAGCGACTTGCGGCCCTCGACCCGGGTGGTGCTGATCAAGGGTTATGACGCGCGCGGCATCGTCTGGTACAGCAACTACGACAGCCGCAAGGGCCGTGAACTGGCCGGCAACCCGTACGCTGCGCTGCAGTTCCACTGGGTCGAGCTGGAGCGCGTGGTGCGCATCGAAGGCCGGGTGGAGAAAGTCAGTGACGCCGAGAGCGACGAGTACTTTCACAGCCGCCCGCTCGATTCGCGCATCGGCGCCTGGGCCAGCCCGCAAAGCCAGGTGATCGAAGGCCGCAGTGTGCTGGTGACCAATGCCGCCAAGTACGCGGCGCAGTTCCTGCTCAAGCCGCCGCGCCCGCCGCACTGGGGCGGCTACCGGCTCGTGCCGGATCGCTGGGAGTTCTGGCAGGGCCGCCCCAGCCGCCTGCACGACCGGCTGCGCTACACACCCGATAGCCAGGGTGGCTGGCTGCGCGAGCGCCTGGCCCCCTGAACCGTCACAGCAAGCCGGCCAGGTACATCACCAGCGGCAGGGTCAACAACGCCAGCGCGTTGGAGACGAACACCCCGGCCGTCACCTGCTCCTGCGCCACCGCGTAGCGCTGCGAGAACAGGAACACATTGGCGCCCATCGGCAAAGCGGCGGTGACCACCATCACCAGCAGCGGCAGGCCGCTCAGCCCGAACAGGCGGCCCAGCACGGCCACCAGCAGCGGCAGCAGCAGGTTCTTGGCCAGCGCCAGGCCAAAGGCGCCACGCAGCTGCGCCCCCATGCCCGAGCCGGCCAGTGTCACGCCCACCAGCAGCAGCGCCATGGGGCCGAAGGCCTGGCCCAGCCACTGCAACGGCTTGTCCACCACCTCGGGCACCGTCCAGCCGGTCTGGGCAAACAGCAGTCCCGCGAGGATGGGCAGGGGCACCGGGTGAATGACGGCGTTGCGCACGGCGAGCGCCACGGTGCGCAGCGGATGGCGTTCACCACCCGTCCCCGCGGCCGCCGCTTCACGCGCCACCGCCAGCTCCAGCACCACGGTGCCAGCGGTCAGCAGCACCAGCGCGTGCAGCGACACCAGGGTGAGCAGGATCACCAGCCCGGCCGAGCCGTAGGCCAGCTGGATGAGCGCGGTGCCGATCATCACCGTGTTGCTGAAGGTTGCCGCCAGCGCCAGCACGGCGGCGCGGCGGTTGAAGCCCTGCAGCAGCAGGGTGGCAATGAAGAGCAGCAGCGCGGCGGCGAAATAGGCTGCCAGCGGGCGCGGGTCGATCTGCTGCACCCGCACCGCGCTCATGGTGCGGAACATCAGCGCCGGCGTGAGCACCAGGAACACCAGGTTTGACAGGTCTTTTGCGCCTTCCGCCCCGATCCAGCGGACGCGACCCGCTATGAATCCGATAGCAACCAGCAGGACGACAGGGATCAGCGCAGACAGGACGGGATGGTTCAAGAACGGATCGGTCGCGCGGGACCGCTGGCAAGGTGGCGCAAGCCGCCGATTCTAGGCCGGCGCACGCCAACGGCCGCCGCTTACCCGCTGTTACAGTTGGGCCTGTCCGCCCCGGATCTCGCTTTCTGCATGCCCGTTTCTCAGTCCCCCAAGACCGTCCACTGGGTGGTTCGCATGAACTACCAGAACCGGGCTGCCTCCTGGCTGATGGTCTTTGCCGTCCTGGCGGCCCACTTCACCCACCGGGGCTACGGCGCGCCGGTCTGGGGCCTGATGGCGCTGCAATTTCTGGTCTATCCCCAGCTGGCCTACTGGCGCGCCCGGTTGTCGGCACAGCCGTTGGAAGCGGAGATCACCAACCTGCTGCTGGACAACCTGCTGTTCGGCGTCTGGATCGCGGCACTGGGCTTTCCGCTGTGGATCGCGCACATCCTGAGCATCAGCGGCATCATCAACATGGCGGCGTTCCGCGGCAAACGCGGTGTCTTGCTGGCGCTGCTGGCCCAGGCGGGCGGGGCGTTGCTGGGCGTGGCCATCGCCGGCCTGCACTTTCTGCCGCAGACCGACCTGCTGACCTCGGCACTGGCCATGGTCACGCTCTCGATCTACCTGCTGATGTTCGCCTACGCCGCCCATGCCCGCACCCTCAAGCTGCACGAGACGCGTGACAAACTGCACGCGAGTGAGCAGGCACTGCAGCAGCAGCTCAGTGCGGTGCACGCGCTGCAGTCGCAGCTGAGTGAACAGGCCAACCGCGACCCGCTCACCGGCCTGTACAACCGCCGCTACCTGACCGCCACCATGGAACGCGAGCTGCAGCGCTGCCAGCGCGAAGGTCAGCCGTTGAGTCTGCTGCTGATCGACCTCGACCACTTCAAGCGCATCAACGACACCTACGGCCACACCGCCGGCGACGAGACCCTCAGAGCCCTGGCCCAGCTCCTCAACGAGGAGGCGCGCGCCAGCGACGTGGTCTGCCGCTACGGTGGCGAGGAGTTCCTGCTCCTGCTGCCCGGCATGCCGCAGGGCACAGCCTTGCAGCGCGCCGAGCACTGCCGTACCCGGCTGCAGGACATGGTGCTGCGCTTCGGCGAATTCGAGATCCGCTCCACGCTGTCGATCGGCGTGGCCACCTACCCGGGCCACGGCCAGTCGGCGCGTGAACTCATCCACGCCGCCGACCATGCCCTCTACCGCGCCAAAACCGAGGGCCGCAACCGGGTGGTCGTGTTCGACCCGGCCGATGCGGAGGCGGTGCACTCAGGCCTGGCTTGAATGTGCCTGCAGATCGAGCCGGATGGCGCAGCAGCCGTCGCCGTCCTCGGCCGGCTGTTCGACAAAACCCAGCCGGCGCGCCAGGTCGCGCATACCGACGTTTTCCAGTATGACGTCGCCCACGATGCGCTGCGTGCCGCGCGCGCGCTGGTAGCGGATCAGCTTGTCCATCAGCAGCCGGCCCAGGCCCCGGCCCTTGAGGTCGGAGCGCACGATGACGCCGAACTCGGCCGCCTGGTTGTCGGGATCGGTCACCGCGCGCACCACGCCCAGCGTCTCGTCCGCGCCTTCCGCCCCTCGGGCCTCGGCAATGAAAGCCATCTCGCGCTCGTAGTCGATCTGCATCAGGCGCGCCAGCTCGGAGCGCTCGATGCTGCGCCGGCTGTAAAACACGCGCATGCGGATGTCCTCCGGGTCCAGCCGCTCCAGAAACGCCAGGTGCTGCGCCTCGTCCTCGGGCCGGATCGGCCGCAGCGTCAGCGTGCGCCCGTCCCAGGGCAGTACCTCCACCAGCTCGGCCGGGTACGGGCGAATGGCAAAGCGCTCGGCACCCGCGGGTCGCTCCCGGCTGAGGCGGATGCGCGCATCGAGCGCCACCACGCCTTCGAAGTTGGCGATCAGCGGGTTGATGTCGAGTTCGGCAATTTCAGGCACGTCGGCCAGCAGCTGCGACACTGCCACCAGCACGCCGTGCAGGGCATCCTGGTCCACCGCGGGTGTGTCGCGCCAACCGCGCAACAACTTGGCCACGCGTGTGCGCGCCACCAGGGCACGCGCCAGCGGCACGTTCAGCGGTGGCAGCGCCACCGCACGGTCTGCCAGCACTTCGACCGCCGTGCCGCCCTGCCCGAACAGGATCACCGGGCCGAACACCCGGTCGATGCTGGCCCCCACAATGAGTTCCTGTGCCTGGGCACGACGCACCAGCGCCTGCACCGTGAATCCCTGCAGGCGCGCCTGCGGCCGCTGCTGGCGCACACGCATCAGCATGGCCTGCGCCGCCGCCTCAACCTCGGCCGCGCTGTGCAAGTTGAGCACCACGCCGCCGACATCGGACTTGTGCGAGATGTCTTCCGACAGGATCTTCAGCACCACCGGGTAACCGATGGTCTCGGCCGCAGCCACTGCGGCGGCGGGTTCCAGCGCCACGCGCTGCGTGGCCACCACCGGCACGCGGTAAGCCGCCAGCACCGCCTTGGCCTCCACCTCGCTCAGCATCTCGCGCCCTTCGGTCAGCACCTGCTGCACCAGCGCGCGCACCATGGCGGTGTCCATGGGCGCGCCGTGCGCGGCCGCCGGCGGCGCTTCCAGCAACTGCGCCTGGTTGCGCCGGTAGGTCACGCCCATGGCGAAGGCGCGCACCGCCTCTTCCGGCGTCTCGAAGCCAGCAATCCCGGCGGCGCGGAAGACCTGACGCGCCTCGTCCACCGCCCCGTCGCCCAGCCAGCAGCTCAGCAGCCGCGGTGGATCGGTCTGCGCCAGCGGCACCAGGGCGCGCGCAATGTCGGCGCTGGGCACGATGGCGGTGGGCGCATGGATGAAGAGCACCGCGCCGGCGGCCGGGTCGTCGGCCAGGGCCTGCAGCGATTGCACGTAGCGCTGCACCGGCGCGTCGCCGATGATGTCCACCGGGTTGCCGTGGGACCAGTTGGCCGGCAGCGCTGCATCCAGCCGCGCCAGTGTGGCGGGGGCCAGCTCAGCCAGGGCCACCCCCATGTGCTCGGCCGCGTCGGCCGCCATCACGCCGGCGCCACCGCCGTTGGTGAGGATGGTCAGTGCGTCGGCCGTGTTGGTGCGGAAACGCGCCAGTACCTCGGCGGCCAGGAAAAGCTGCTGCAGCGTGTCCACCCGCAGCATGCCGGCACGCGCGATGGCCGCGTCGTAGACCAGGTCGGAACCGGCCAGGGCGCCGGTGTGCGAGGCGGCGGCACGCTGGCCCTGCTGCGAACGGCCGGCCTTGACCACGATGACCGGCTTGTTGCGCGCCGCAGCACGTGCGGCCGACATGAACTTGCGCGGCGCCTCGATGGATTCGATGTAAAGCAAGATGGCGCGTGTCCTGGCATCGCTGGCCAGGTAATCGAGCAGGTCGCCGAAGTCCACATCGGCATGCTCACCGAGCGAGATGAAGTGCGAAAAGCCGATGCCGCGCGATTGCGCCCAATCCAGCATGCCGGTCATCAGCGCGCCCGACTGGGTGACAAAGGCCAGCTCGCCCGGCAAAGCACCCACATGCGCAAAGCTGGCGTTGAGCCCCAGGTGCGGCGCCAGCAGGCCGATGCAGTTGGGGCCAAGGATGCGCAGCAGCTTGGGCCGCGCGGCGTCCAGCATGGCTTGCTTCTGCACCGCATCGAGCCCCGCCGTCAGCACCACGGCGGCGCGCGTGCCGCGTGCGGCCAGTTGCGCAATCAGGCTGGCCACCGTGGCCGGCGGGGTGCAGATCACCGCCAGGTCGGGCGTGTGCGGCAGGGCCTGGACGTTGGCGTACACCGGCTGGCCATCGAGCAGGCTGTGCTTGGGGTTGACGGCGTACACCGCGCCGCCAAAACCCTGGCGCAGGTTGCGCCACACCGTACCGCCCACGCTGGCCGGGCGGTCGGAGGCGCCAAAGACGGCGACCGAGGACGGGGTGAGCAGGAAGTCGAGGTTGCGGATGCTCATGGGGTACCAGACCAGCACAGGACAGCCCCCACTGTACCCGGCAACGTGTCAGCGCCATGACGCCCCACAAAAAAGCCCCGGCACGCCAGGCGTGGCCGGGGCCGCCAGGGAAACGGCGTGAAGCGTCAGAACGTGATCTGCACGCCCGCCTTCAGGCTGCGTCCCGGCAGCGGCGCCTTGCCGGCGGCCGTCTGCGTCAGGATGGACGTGGCCGAATAGGCCAGCGTGTCACCGATGTTGTCCAGCCGCGCGTACCACAGCAGGTTGGAGCGGCCGGCCTTGGCGCGGTAGGTCAGCGCCGCGTTCCACAGCGTGTAGCCACCGGTGGCGCGCTGGCCATCGGGCACGCGATCCTGTGCCGCACTCTGGTCCACGCCCACGCGGGCGCTCCACGGCCCGCTGGACCAACGCAGCGTGGCACCCAGGCGCAGCGGCGCGATGCGCGGCAGCGGCTGGCCGGTACTGGTGTTGTCGGCCCGCACGCTGTCGGCACGCAGACCCAGGTCGAGCTTGTGGCCGGTATCCAGCAGACGGATGTTGCCGCTGAGCTCGGCGCCGGTGAAGCGCGCCTGCACCTGGGTGTAGGTGTACTGCGGCGGATCGGCCGACAGGTCGGTGCCTTCGAGCGAGATGTAGTTGCTGAACAGGTGCTGGAAGACCTGCAGCCGCGCCCGGTGCGCCCCGCGCTGCCAGGCCACGCCGACATCGACGTTGGTGGAACGCTCCTTGTCGAGGTTGGCGTTGCCGATCTCGTAGGCATTGGTGGCCACGTGCTCGCCATCGGCAAACAGCTCGTAGTCCTTCGGCGCGCGCTCATTCCACGACAGGTTGCCGGTCAGCTGCCAGGCCGGCGCCACCTTCCACAGCGCGCCCAGCGCATAACTGCCCGGGTTGAAGCTGCGGGTCGCCGGGGTGAAACGCGCCTCGGTCGGGCTGCCGAACGATTCAATCTGTACCGACTCCAGCCGTGCGCCGGCGCTGAGCTTGCCCCAGGACAGGCCGAGCTCCTCGTGCGCAAAGACCGCGCTGCTGCGCGTGCGGCTGTAGGGGGCATAGGCCTCCGAGCCGTCGGCCGAAAACTCGCTGTCCTCGAACTGCAGGCCGACCACGCCGTCGAGCGCGCCCAGTCTGGCATGGCGTGCCTGCAGGCGCAGGTCGTTGCCCAGGGTCTTGAACTGGGTGCCGGGGGCTTCGGCCTCGAACTCGGTGTGGCGGTAGTCGGTGCGGTTGAACTGGAACTTCAGGCTCTGCAGCGCCGCACCCAGCTCGCGCACCTCGCCCTCCAGCGCCAGGCGGCTGGAGCGCATGCGAATGCCGACCTCGTCCTCGGCCACCGTGCCGTAGTGCGTGTCGTAGGTGGACAGTGAAGCGCCCAGGTAGCCGCGGTCGAACAGCAGCGAGCCGCCCACGGCACCGCCCCAGGTTTCGCTGGCCGAGTTGCAGATGCGCTTGGCGGTGCGGGTCACACCGCCGCGCGTGCAGTCCAGCGCCACCGGCACGTCGACGTCACGCGTGTTGCGCGACATCACGTCCACGTGCAGGCCGTAGCGCTGGTTGCCGGCATCCAGCGCGATGCTGCCCGCCTGTTCACCGTTGCCGCTGGCCAGCCCCAGGTCAGCCTTGCCGGCCACGCCGCCCTCGGTACCGAACAGCCGCTCGCGGTGGATGCGGTTGTCGATCACATTGACCACGCCGCCGACGGCGCTGCCGCCGTACTGCAGCACACCGGGACCGCGCAGCACTTCGACGCGCTCGACCAGCAGCGGGTCGAGCGTGACCGCATGGTCATAGCTCAGGCTGGAGGCGTCGTGGCTGGCACTGCCGTTGTTGAGGATGCGGATGCGGTCGCCATCCAGGCCGCGGATGACCGGTCGGCTGGCATTGGGACCGAAGTAGGTGCTGCTGACACCGGGCATGCCGTCCAGTGTTTCACCCAGGGTGGACTTGCTGCGCAACAGCAGGTCGTCACCGCTGATCTGGTCGGCCGGCGCGATCAGCTCATTCGAACCCAGCGGGTTGCCGGTGACGATGACCGGCGCCAGGCTGGGCTCGGGCGTGGTTTGGGCATGGGCCGGCAGGCTGCCGAGCAGCAGGCCGACGGCCATGGCCACCGGCGTGGCCAGGGACCAGGAAGACGCGGCGAGCCCATCGCCGCGTCGTGAAGAAAGAGTAGTCATGACGGATCCGTTGAATCAAACACAGGCACACGCGCAGCGACACCGGCCCCGGCCGGTGTGCGACAAGACGCACAAGCGAAAATGGGAGGAGATTCAGCAGACCCGTGGCGGGCCGCGCGCATCGAACAGCGCAAAGGAGGTCGCCGGACGGTGCTGCGCGAGCACCCAGGACACGACGAGCGCAAGAACCACCGGCAAGACCAGCAACGGCAGGGCTGGCAGGCTGTCGGCATGGCCGAACTGGTCGTACAGCCGGCAATCGAGTTCATCGCCCTGCGGCGCCAGCAGGTGCGCCAACAGGCCGGCACCGGCATCCGCCTCGTGGTGATGCGCCCCCGCCTGGGGCGCATGCGAACCAAAGGCGTGACGCGCTTGGTGCAACTGCCCCAGCCACTGGGCCCACAGCAAGGCCAACGCGAGCAGCAGCACCCATCCGACCCGCAGGGGGCGGTGGCGCAAGAGTGCTTGAACAGGTGCGGGTGTCACGGGAACAGGAGCCAGGAAAGGGACGCCGCCTACTTCGCTGGCGTGGCGTCGGTCATGCGGTAGTACAGGCCGTAGGCGTCATCGTGCAGCACCCAAAAGCGGCCCTCCACCACGACAGGTTCCATGCTGTACTTGATGGGCGTTTTCGTCTTCACCTCGACCATGCTCTCCGGCCCGCCGGGCACGCAGAAGGAGCAGGTCAGCGGCACCGAACTGAGCAGGAAATGGGTCTGCCGCTCGCCCGGATCGAGCGGCATCATGAAGCCCTGCACACGCTGGGTCTTCTGGTCCAGCGCCTGCACCGCCGGTGGGAACACCGGGCGGATGCGGTTCTTCTCCACCTTGGTCTTGACCGAGGTGAGCAAGGACCACGGCAGCACGTCCGCGCGCTCCTTGAGTTGCGGGAAGGGGCTGTTGGGGTTGTGCACGCCCGGGCCGCTGCCGTAAGGCACGGCGGGCGCGGTACCCGGCATGGGCGAACTCAGCTGGGCCTGCGCTGCCAGAACGGTCAGCAGCAGTGCGCCAGCCCAGACGGCCTTAATGTTCATGCTTCATGCCGCAGTACTTGCCGATGGCCAGGCCCTTGCAGGCGGCCTGCAGTTCCTTCTGGCAGGTATCGTGTTTCTTGCCGGACTCCAGGCATTTGGCTGCCGCCTCATGCGCCGCGGCCATGGCGCGGTGGCGCTCGATGTCCTTGGCAATCGCCTTGGCATCTTCCGCCATGGCGGGCGCTGCCAGCCACACACTCAGGAGCACGACCGACATCAGTTTCTTCATCATCTTCACTACCTCGAATTCAACAATTGTCCCGCTTCCACCCGATAAGCGCTCAGCGTCGGCAGCAGAGCCGCCAGCCCCGCCACGGCGACGGCGATCACCGGCACCCAGACCTCCTCGCCCACCCACAACCAGGCGGTCACGGTGAGCGACTTCTCGGCCTGCAACAAAAAGCCTAGCAGACCTGTCAAGAGGTGGCCGCCGGCCAGGCCGATCAGCGAGGCCAGCACGGCCAGCCAGAGCGCCTCGCACAGCAGCAAGGCCGCCACCTTGGCCGGGCTGGCGCCCAGCATGCGCAGCATGGCGAGGTCCGGCGCGCGCTCGCGTACCGCGTTCCACAAGGCAATGAAAACGCTCAGACCGGCGGTGAGCAGCAGCACGGCGCCGAAGCCGCGCAGCACGTCGGTGCCGACACCCACCATGCGCAACAAGCGGGTGATCTCCACCGCCGGGGCGGCGGCCTGCATCGAGGTCGAACTGTTGACGTAACGCGGGAAGGTCACGGCTGCCAGCGGGCTGCGGTACTGGATCAGGACCAGCGTGATCTCGCGCTCTTCTTCCATGGCGCGGCGCTCTTCCTCGTCCTCGGCATGGCTGGCTTCGTGCAACTGCCAGACCGATTCGGTGGCGGTCAGAACCAGCCGGTCGAGCACGCAGCCGCAGGGCGCCAGCACGCCGCTCACCCGGTAGGGCACGTCGGCATGGACGTCGCCGCCCTCGCCCAGGCCGTGCGCGCCGGCAAAGCTGTCCCCCGGCTTGAGACCGGTGGCCTGTGCCACCTGCATGCCCAGCACCGCCTCCATCGGCTGCGCCCACCAGCGCCCCTGCGCCAGCGTGGCGCCGTAGTGCGCCGGGTAGTCGGGCGTGGTGCCGACGATGCGGAAACCGCGCAGGCTGTCGCCCAGGCTCAGCGGGATCAGCCGCGCCACGCGGGCATCGTTCGCCAACGCCTGCACCTCGGCCAGCGGGATGTTGCCGGGCGGCACGTCGAGGTGGAACACGCCGGCCAGGATCAGCTGCATCGGACTGCCCTTGGCGCCGACCACAGCGTCGATGCCGGCCAGGTCGCGCTCGAAGGCGCGGTCAATCTGGGCGCGCGTCAGCAACACAAAGGTGATGGCCGCCAGCCCGAGAGACAGCAGCAGCAGGTTCAGGCCCGCCGCCAGCGGGCGCGAGAACAGGTAGCGGAGCGACAATGCTATTGTTTTCATAGCAATCAACGCCCGTTCGATGAACGCTGAGGCTCGATTTTGGCATCAAGATCAAGCACCAACGCCGCCGGCAGCGCCTGCCGCACGCGCGCGTCGTGGGTGGCGATCACCAGCGTGGCACCACCGCGCTGTGCCGCGGCCTGCAGCAGTGCCAGCGCGTCCTGCGCCGCCGCGTCGTCCAGGCTGGCGGTGGGCTCGTCGCCCAGGATGACCTGCGGGTTCAGCAGCACGGCGCGCGCCAGCGCCACACGCTGCGCCTGGCCACCGGAGAGTTGCCCCGGCCGGCGTGCCGCCAGCTCCGCCACGCCCAGCGCGGTCAGTGCGGCCTCAATGGCGACCCGGTCTTCCGGCAGGCCGGCGGCATAGTAGGCCAGCCCCAGGTTGCCGGCCACGCTCAAGGCCGGGCTCAGATGGAGTTTTTGCGGCAGGAAGCCGACGTGGCGGGCGCGCCAGGCATCGCGCTGCACCGGCGTCAGGGCCGGCAGGGATTGCCCGGCCACCACCAATTCGCCCGCACTCGGCGCCAGCAGACCGGCCACGAGCGACAGCCAGGTGGACTTGCCGGCGCCGGAGCGGCCGCGCAGCAGCAGCACGCCGCCTTGCGGCACTTCGACATCGGGAAAGTCCAGCGCCACGCCGTTGACGTAGCGGTATGCCAGACCACGCGTCTGGATCATGGGTGACGCCGGGAGGCTGTCGCACCAGCCTGGCCTGGCGAACAATCGGCGCACACGCCGCGCACCGACAGGTCGACGCTCAGGCCATGGTGGCCGATCGACTCCAGCGCCCGCAGCGCCGACTTGGCGGCGCGCTCCAGCTGCACCGCCTTGCCCTCCAGCTCGAAATTCCGGTGGCAAGCCTGGCATTCGAAGCGGGGCACGGTGTCGGCCACCTCGGACACGGCGCGGTAGTGCCGCACCCGGTCGGCGTCAACGGTGCATAGCAGCAGGCCGACCTGCGACAGGCGATCCAACAGGCGATACAGCGTCACGCGGTCCAGTTCGCCCACCGCCTGCTGCTGCAGTGCGGACTGCAATTCGGCATGGGTCCAGCTGCGGTCACGGTGGGCCATCAGCCATTTCAGCACGGCCCGCGCCGTCGCGGTACGACGCAGGCCATGAGCCGTCAGCAATTCGTCGATCGATGCATCTGATTCAGGCATGGCACCCCCCAGTCGCATAAATGCAACTTGATTGCGTTAAACTATATTGCAACACAGTTGCGAAAAATACCATGGTTCCGACATTTCCTCCACCCTCCCATCCCCGGGCTGGCGCAGCCCGATTGTCCGTCATCCGCCTGCCCGCTGCAGGTCGGACCAGCGCAAAACCCGCCAAGCCCCTTCAACGCCTGCGGCGTCTGCGCCTGCTCCCGTGGCTGGTGTCCACGCTCTGTGCGTCCATGGCCGCATGGGCGCAGGAGACTATTGGCACAGACCCCCGTGACAGCAACACCTTGGAAACTGTGGTGATCACCGCCACCGCCAAGCCAACCGAGGTGGCCGATGCACCGGCTGCCGTCACGCTCATCCAGCGCAAGGAGCTGGACGCCCGTACCGTGAGCCGGCCAGCCGACGCGCTGAAATCCGTCCCCAGCCTGTACTTCGGCCCGCAGGCCGACGGGCAGGTCAACCGCAGTTCAGGCGGAAGCGGCTCGGTGACGCTGCGCGGCATTCCGGGTGCCCGTACGCTGGTGCTGCTCGACGGCCAGTCGGTGCTGGGCGCCAACTCGGGCTCGATCAACTGGCGCACCATCAACGTCGATGAACTGGAGCGCATCGAGGTCGTGCCCGGCCCTTTCTCGTCGCTCTATGGCAGCGGCGCCATCGGCGGCGTGATCAACATGATCACCAAGCAGCCGGACCGGCAGGAGTTCATCGCCCGCTGGAAGCGCGGCTACGGCGACGCCGCCGGCGACGACCTGAGCGTGTTCTTCCGCGACAAGATGAGCAATGGCCTGGGCCTGCAGCTCAGCGCCAGCCAGATCAGCCGCAAGGACTATGCCGGCGACCAGGTCGTGGTCACGCCCTCGAGCGGCGCGGCTGGCACGGCCGTCGCCGGCGCGGTGCCCACGCAGACGGCCACCGGCCAGACCGCTTACCAGGTCGGCACCAAGGGGCTTTCCCCCTGGCAGCAGGACAACCTGGGCGTCAAGTTCACCTTCGACCTCGATGCCCGCAGCCGGCTGTATGCCAGCGTGGGCCAGGCCGAGTTCACCGAATCGCGCCAACCCTATGACAGCTGGCTGCGCAACGGCAGCGGCGGCGTTGTCAGCAGCGGCACCCTGGGCATCAACGGGCAGCGCGTCGTGCTGCAGGAAAGCGCCTTCGTCAACACGGTGAACCGGCAGCTCACGCGCCGCCACGAGATCGGCTACGACGGCATGCTGGGCAGCGAGCGCAAGCTCAAGCTCAGCGTCGCCCGCATTGCCGACGACACCCGCTCCCAGGTGATCACCAGCGGCCAGTCCGTGGCCTCCGGCAGCGGACGCCTGAGTCTGACCCCGAGCGAAACCACCGACCTGCTGGCCCAGATCAGCGAGGGTCTCGGAGACAACGCCTTCCTCATCTACGGCTTGGCCTACCGCAAGGCCGAAGTCTCGCAGCGGCACTGGGGCCTGTCGAACTGGAATGATTCCGGCACGCAGACGACGCTCAACGAAGGCTACAACGGGCGCTCCGCCACCACCTCGCTCTACGGGCAGATCGAGTGGCATGCGCTGGAGCCGCTGACGATCTACCTGGGCGGCCGCTTCGACCAGTGGACCACCAGCGGCAGCTACTTCAAGAACACGGCCCCCACGGTCAATGCGGTCTATGGCGAACGCCAGGAGAGCGCCTTCAGTCCCAAGGTCTCCGGGGTCTACAAGCTGGCCCCGACCCTGGCATTGCGCGCCTCGCTCGGACAGTCCTTCCTGGCACCGGGCAACCTGGACCTCTACTCCCGCTCCTTCCATGGCCCCAACACCTTCCTGAACGACCCGGCGCTCAAACCCGAGCGCGGCACCAGCTGGGAAATCGGCGGGCTCTGGCAGGCCACATCGGATGTCAGCACCGGCCTGACCTATTTCGAGTCGCGCCTGACCGACATGATCATCCTCAAGCAGATCGCCACCAACACGCGCCAGTACGTCAACATCGGTGAAGCCAAGGTTCGCGGCATCGAATGGACCGGCAAGGTGCAGTGGACGCCGCACCTCCGCCTGGACACGAACTACAGCTGGATCGACGCGACGACGGTACAGAACGACGCCGACCCCGCCAGCGTGGGCAAGCGCCTGACCTCGGTGCCCCAGGAGCAGTTCTACGCCGGCCTGACCGCCGAGCACGGCGTCTGGAGCGGCACCATTGACCTGCGCTACACCGGCAAGGTCTACGCCAACACGGACAACACCGACACCGCCACCGGGGTCTACGGCGCCTACGACCCTTACACCTGGGTCAATGCCAAGGTGGGCTACCGCATCAACCGCCGGCTGAGCGTCAACCTCGGGGTGACCAACCTGACCGATCGCAAGGTCTACCAGTCCATCCTCATGCCGGGCCGCAGCTGGAGCACCGAACTGGTGTACACGATGTGAAGGCCCGGACACATGGCCTGTCCGGTGCCCTGAACCGGTTGTTGAAACAGTGCTTTTTCGCGCTGACGCTGCTGCTGGCCGCAGGCAGCGGCTGGGCCGCCGGGCCCGAGCGCATTGCGCTGCTGTCGACCAAGATCCTGCTCGAACACCGCTACCGCCTGATGGAAGCGGACGCCCGCCAGGCCGGCCTGGAACTGGCCTGGACGCAGGTCGATGCGGAGGGCGAGGCGGGCATCCGGCGTGTGCTGGCCGGCGCACGCTTGGTGCTGGTCGACACCCACCGCGCCGAGGACCGGGCCCTGGTGGAGCGGCTGGCCGGCAGCGCCCTGCGCACGCTGAACGCACCGACCGTGAGCGTGAACAACACCACGCTGTCGCCGGCCGGCGTGCGCGGCAGCGGCCTGCCCGAAGCGCAGGCCCAACGCATCTACGCCTATTACGCCAGTGGCACTACCCCCAACCGGGCCCACCTGTTCCAGTACCTGGCCGCCCTGGTCCGCGGAGGCGACACGACAGCCATCACGCCGCCTCAGCCGCTGCCGGCCTCGGCCATCTACCACGCGGGGCATCCCGCGCGCCTGCTGACCGACCTGCCGGGCTATCTGGCCTGGTGGCAACAGCACACCGGCCAGCGCTGGCAGGACCGGCCGGTGATCGCCATGGAGTTCGCCTCGAACTATGTGGCCGAAAGCCAGACCCGCATGCTCGACGAAACCCTGCAGGCCATCGAGCGGGCCGGCGCAGTTCCGCTGCTGTTCTACCGCTCGACCCGGCTGGGTCGCCCGGCCGCCGCCGCGACGGGCGCTCCCGCCGTGGCCCCCGAACCACTGATCACCTATGAAGGCCGGACCCTGCCGCACGTGCTGCTGGTCAACACCTTCCTCGGCATCAACCCGGACGCGCGCCGCGCCTGGCACCAGAGCCTGGGCATTCCGGCCATCAACGTGCTGGGCTACCGCGAAGGCAGCCGCGCCGACTACCTGCGCAACCCGGCCGGCGTCGGCAGCTTCTTCCTGCCCTTCACGCTGACCAATGCCGAATACATCGGCCTGCAGGACCCGGTGGTACTGACCAGCAACGAAGGCGGCGAGCTCGTGCCCATGCCCGAGCAGATGCAGCTGCTGGTGGGCAAGGCTGTGCGTCTGGCGCAGCTGCAGCGCATGGCCAACGCGGACAAGCGGGTGGCCCTGTTCTTCTGGAACCACCCACCGGGCGAGCGCAACCAGGGTGCCTCCAACCTCAACGTGCCGCGTTCGATCGAGCACCTGGTCGCGCGGCTGCGGGCCGAAGGTTATGCCTTCAACGCGGTCAGCGAACAGGCTGTCATCGATGCCGTCGCGCGCATGCTGCGGCCGGCCTACCGTCACGGCACCTTGCCCGAACTGATGAAGACGGTGGACTGGGATTTCCTGCCCCTGGCTGATTACCGGCGCTGGTTCGACAGCCTGCCCGAGGCGGTGCGCCGCCCCATCGTGCAGCGCTGGGGCGCGCCCGAGCAGAGCCAGTGGCTGGCGCGGCACAAGGGCGTCGCAGGTTTCGTGATCCCGCGCCTGCAGCTGGGCCGGCTGATCGTGCTGCCGCAGCCGCAGCGCAGCGACGGACCGGCCGCCAACGACCAGGAGCGTGCCCTCTTCCACGACACCCAGGTGCCGTTGCACCATGCCTACCTTGCCACCTACCTCTGGGTGCGCGAGCAGTTCAAGGCCGACGCCATCGTGCACTTCGGCACCCACGGCACGCAGGAATGGACGCCGGGCAAGGAACGCGGGCTCTGGGCTTACGATGCCCCCAACCTGCTGGCCGGCAACACGCCCATCGTCTACCCCTACATCGTCGACAACATCGGCGAGGCGCTGCACGTCAAGCGCCGCGGCCGCGGCGTGATCGTCAGCCACCAGACGCCGCCCTTCGCGCCGGCCGGCCTGTCCGACGATTTCGTCCGCATCAACGACCTGATCCGTGAATACCAGGCGCTGGACGACGGCCTGGTCAAGGACAACAACCGCCGCCTCATCATCGAGCAGGCGGTGAAGATGAACATCCACAAGGACATGAAGTGGAAGGTGGCGGACCTGGAACGCGACTTCCCACGTTTCCTGCGCGAGATCGAGGACTACCTGGAGGACCTGGGCACCGGCATGCAGCCGCTGGGCCTGCACACCTTGGGCCGCACGGCCGACCCAGGGCATCTGGCCAGCACCGTCATGCAGATGCTGGGCCAGCCCCTGCATGACCGGCTGGGCACCGGCAGTGCGCGCAGCAGCTTCAAGGGCGACTACCGTCAGCTCCAGCAAAGCCGCCCCTACCGCTTCGTCATGGAGCATGTGGTGCAGGGCCGCGCCCTGGACGAGCTTCGCGACCCGGCGCTGCGTGCCCTGGCCGAACGCGGCAGGCAGTACCTGCGCGACCTGCAGGCCGAAGTCGAAATCGAAGGCGTCGTGCGTGGCCTCGCCGCCCGCTGGATCGACCCTTCCTACGGCGGCGACCCGGTGCGCAACCCCGATGCCCTGCCCACCGGCCGCAACCTCTACGGCTTCGATCCTTCGCGCATCCCGACGCGCGCCGCCTACGAAGCCGGCAAGCAGGCGCTGCAGCAACTGGTGGCCGACTACCAGCTCAGCCACGGCCGCCCCCCGGAGAAGCTGACCTTCAGCCTCTGGAGCACCGAGACCCTGCGCCACTTTGGCATGCTGGAGTCGCAGATCCTCTACGCCATGGGCGTGCGCCCGAAATGGGACGTGGGCGGGCGCGTGGTCGGGCTGGAGGTCATCTCCTCGACCGAACTCGGCCGCCCGCGCATCGACACCGTGATCTCGCTCACCGGTCTGTACCGCGACCAGTTCCCCAATGTGATGGAGCGCCTGAATGAAGCCGTTGCCCTGCTGGCCGAACTGCGCGAGGACGCACGGCAGAACCCGATCCGCGCCAACACCGAGCGCATCCGCAAGCGGCTGCTCGAACAGGGCGCAGCGCCGGAGGATGCACGCGAGTTCGCGCTGACCCGCATCTACGGCAACGAAAGCGGCGACTACGGCACCCGGCTTACCGAGGCCACGCTGGCTTCCGGCAACTGGGAGGCGGGCGACGGCAAGCTCGAAGCGCTCTACCTCTCGCGCATGTCCTGGGCCTACGGACCCGACAGCAGCCGCTGGAGCCGCAAACTCACGGGCAGCGACGGCCGGGAACTCAACGCCTATGCCGAGCACCTGCGCGGCACCAGCGCGGCGGTGCTGTCACGCTCGTCCAACCTGCGGGGCCTGCTTGACACCGACCACCCGTTCGAATACCTGGGCGGCATCTCGCTGGCCGTGCGCCAGCTCGACGGCGCCAATCCGGCGCTGTACATCGCCAACCTGCGCGATCCGGCCCGGGCCAAGCTGGAGCGGGCCGAGAATTTCCTGGCCAAGGAACTGCGCTCGGTCTACCACCACCCCAACTGGATCGCCGAGATGCAGCGCGAAGGGTACGCCGGCACGCTGCAGCTGCTCAACACGGTCAACAACTTCTGGGGCTGGCAGGTCATGGACCGCCAGATGGTGCGCCAGGACCAGTGGCAGGAGTTCCATGAGGTCTATGTGCGCGACCGCCACCAGCTCGGGCTGCGTCGCTGGTTCGAGCGCGCCAACCCGGCCGCGCTGGCCCAGCTGACCGAGCGCATGCTCGAAGCCGTACGCAAGGACTACTGGCAGGCCGACGAGAAGGTGGTGCGCGAGCTCGTCACGCTCTACCGCGAGCTTGCTGCGCGCCACGACATCGTCTCCTCCAACGCCACCTTCAACGCCTACGTGGCCGAGCTCGCAGCCGGCTATGGCCTGGGCCGCCCGGCACCGGGCGCACGCAGCGCCCCGCCGCCGACCGCGGCCCTTCCATCGCCCGCTGCCCCACCGCCGCCGGTGCGCGGCCAGGAGCTGCGCGAGGTGTCGCGCAGCCAGCCCGCCGAGCAGCTGATCTGGACCTACGCGGCGCTGATCGGCCTCATCGTGCTCGGCGGCATCGGCTACCAGGCCTGGCGCAGCCGCCGCGGCGCCTGACTCCCTTTACCTCTACTGTTGAACTGCCATGACCCCGATTGAAACCCTGCTGTACGAAGTCACCCGCTTCTTCCTGACACCCGTACTTCTGCTGCTTTGCGTGATGTTCGTGTATGCCCTGTTCGCGCTGGGCATGCTGCTGCACGACCTGGCGTGGCGCGCCACCGGCCGGCCGGCCGGCCTGGCCTTGCGGCGGCATCTGGCCCGGAACCCCGGCGCCAGCCAGGACCAGCTGGAGCTGCTGGTGTTGCGCAAGATCGAGTTGCAGCGCCTGACCAGCCGCATCGCTCCCATGCTGGGCCTGGTGGCGACCATGATCCCCATGGGGCCGGCCCTGCTGGCTGTCTCGGCGGGCAACGCCGAAGGCATGGCCCAGCATCTGGTGGTGGCCTTCGCGGCGGTGATCGTGGCCCTGGTGGCCGCCGCCATCACCTACGCCGTACAGACCGTGCGTCGGCGCTGGCTGCTGGAGGAACTGGCGCAGATCCTCGAAGAGCGCGACACCCTCCCCCTTGCCTCCACCACGCTTCAGGAGCGCGCAGCATGAACCCGACAACGCCGTCCCGGCGTCGCCTGCGTCTGAACGTGCTGGATGATGATGATGGCGACGACCCCATCCTGAGCGTTGTCAACATCGTCGATGTCTTCCTCGTCATCATTGCCGTGCTGCTGATCGCCGTGATCGAGAACCCGCTCAACCCCTTTTCGACGCAAAACGCCATCGTGATCAAGAACCCCGGCCAAGCCGACATGTCCATGGTGGTGCGGGAAGGCAAGGAGCTCAAGCAGTACAAGTCGTCCGGTCAGATCGGCGAGGGCCAGGGCAGCAAGGCCGGTACCGCCTACCGACTGCAGAACGGCTCCATGGTCTATGTGCCGGAAGAAGCAGCGACACCGATCTCACCGGCTCCTGCGACCCGGTCACGTTGACGGTTACTCCGGCTTGAGCCGATCGGCAAACTGCTGGCGGAATTTCGCCAGCTTGGGGCTGATGACATAGGCGCAATAGCCCTGGCCCGGGTGGTGTTCGTAATAGTCTTGGTGGTAGTCCTCAGCCGGCCAGTAGTTGGCCAGCGGCAGCACCTCGGTCACGATGGGGCCGTGAAAGACGGCCGCCTGTTCCAGTTCGGCGATCAACAGCTCCGCTTCCAGCTTCTGTTCGGGCGTGCTGTAGTAGACGGCGCTGCGGTACTGGGTGCCGACATCGTTGCCCTGGCGGTTCAGGGTGGTGGGGTCATGGCTGGCAAAGAAAATTTCCAGCAGTTGGCGCACGCTCACTTGTGTGGGATCGTAGGTGAGGCGCACCACCTCGTTGTGGCCGGTGGTGCCGCTGCAGACCTGCTCGTAGCTCGGACGCTCGGTCTGGCCATTGCTGTAGCCGTTCTCCACATCGACCACGCCGCGCACGCGGGTGTACACGGCTTCGGTGCACCAGAAACAGCCCCCGCCGAGGGTAAGGATGGGCAAGGCGTCAGTCGTGGAGGCAGTCATGGTAGGCACCCTGGGGTCATCAGCGGGATAGGCATCTTACTGAGTGCGGGCACACCGCGACGCCTTTACCCAAGATTTACCCACGGCTCACCGGGCCGGCGCCCCGGACTGGCTAGGCTTGCAGCTTGACGGGTTGGAGCGTGATCGCTACATTACTAACCAGCCAGTCATTAAGACCGATGATCACCAAACTCCTGACCGAAACCTGCCAGAAGGCCCATGCCAAGCGCGAACGCCGCAAGGAAGCGCGGCCGGGCGAACTGCTGGCCGCGGCGTTGGATCTGTTCGTGGAGAAAGGCTATGCGGCGACCAAGTCCGAGGAGGTGGCGCGCCGCGCCGGCGTCTCCAAGGGCACGCTGTTTCTCTATTTCGCCAGCAAGGAAGAGCTGTTCAAGGCGGTGGTGCGCGAGAACATCGGCGGCCGTTTCCCCGAATGGCACGCCGAGTTCGAGGCCTACCAGGGCAGCACGCCAGAGCTGCTGCGCCACTTCATGCTGTTGTGGTGGACCCGGGTGGGATCGACCCGCATCGGCGGCATCACCAAGCTGATGATGAGCGAGGCCAGCAACTTCCCCGAACTGGCGGCCTTCTACCAGCAGGAAGTGATCGAGCCCGGCCATGAGCTGATCCGCCGCATCCTGCAGCGCGGCGTGGAGCGCGGCGAGTTCCGCCCCATCGACCCCCGCTACGGCGTCTACCTGGTGCTCACGCCCATGATCTTCCTGATGAGCTGGAGCCACTCGCTCGGCGCCTGCGCGAGCTGTGGCGACACCCTGGTGCCGGAGGACTACCTCGCGGTGCAGATTGACAACATCCTCCACGGCCTGTGCCCGCCGGCGGCCGCCCACCTCAAGGACAAGCGCTGACATGAAACGCTGGATCAAATGGGGCCTGCTCGCCCTCGTCGTGCTGCTGCTGGCTGTCGGCATCCTGCGCGCCCTGGCCAACCGCAAGGCGCAGCAGACCGCGCTGGCGACACAGACCGCCGCCGGTGGTCAGACGGTGGTTGAACTTGGCGCCACCGACCTGCTGCAGGCGCGCACGCTGCAGCTCACCCGCGGCCTGCCGGTGTCGGGCACGCTCAAGGCGGTTAATGCCGCGGTCGTCAAGGCCCGGGTGGCCGGTGAGCTGCGCCAGCTCACGGTGCGCGAGGGCGACACGGTGAAAGCCGGGCAACTGATCGCGCTGATCGACCCGACCGAGTACGACGCGCGACTGCGCCAGGCCCAGCAGCAGGCCGATGCGGCGCAGGCGCAGATCGACATCGCACAACGCCAGTTCGACAACAACAAGGCGCTGGTGGACCAGGGTTTCATCTCCAAGACCGCGCTCGACACCTCGCTGGCCAATCTGAACGCCGCACGCGCCAGCTACCAGGCCGCCGTGGCCGCCGCCGACGTGGCGCGCAAGAGCGCGGCCGACACCCGGCTGCTGGCGCCCATCAGCGGCCAGGTCGCGCAGCGACTGGCGCAGCCGGGCGAGCGCGTGGCGGTGGATGCACGCATCGTCGAGATCGTCGACCTTACCAAGCTGGAGATCGAGGCCGCGCTGAGTGCGTCCGACTCGACGGGCGTGCGCCTGGGCCAGGAAGCCCGGCTACAGATTGAAGGCCGTGCCGAGCCGGTGCAGGCTCGTGTGGCGCGCATCAACCCCAGTACCCAGGCCGGCAGCCGCAGTGTGCTGGCCTACCTGAGCCTGACGCCGTCCGCCGGCCTGCGCCAGGGATTGTTCGCCCAGGGCACGCTGGGCACCGGCCAGGTCAGCGCGCTGGCGGTGCCGGTCAGCGCCGTGCGCACCGACAAGCCGGGGCCCTATGTGCAGGTGGTGGAGCAGGACCGCGTGGTGCACAAGCCGGTCACACTGGGCGAGCGCGGCGAAGCCGACGGCCAGCCCATGGTGGCCGTCAGCGGCCTGGCCGAAAACGCCAGCGTGCTCGCCGGCGCGGTGGGCGCGTTGCGCGAAGGCACCGCGGTCAAGCGATCAGCTGCGGCACGCTGAGCACTGAGCCAACACCGTTTAACCCCCACTCGACCAACAAGCGCCCATGTGGTTCACCCGTGTCAGCCTGAAAAACCCGGTGTTCGCCACCATGGTGATGCTCGCCTTCGTGGTGCTGGGCCTGTTCTCCTACCAGCGGCTCAAGGTCGACCAGTTCCCCAACATCGATTTCCCCGTGGTGGTGGTCAGCACCGAATACCCGGGTGCCTCGCCCGAGATCGTCGAGAGCGAAGTCACCAAGAAGATCGAGGAAGGCGTCAACTCGATTGCCGGCATCAATGCCCTGACCTCGCGCAGCTACGACGGCCAGTCGGTGGTGATCATCGAATTCCAGCTGCACATCGACGGCCGCAAGGCGGCCGAGGACGTGCGCGAGAAGGTGGCCTCGATCCGCCCCAGCCTGCGCACCGAGGTCAAGGAGCCGCGCGTGCTGCGCTTCGATCCGGCCAGCCGCGCCATCTGGTCGCTGGCGGTGCTGCCGGACGACAAGACGGGCCAGGCGCTGACGGCTGTCGAGCTGACCAACTGGGCCGACCAGGTGCTCAAGAAACGGCTGGAGAACGTGCGCGGCGTCGGCTCGGTCACGCTGGTGGGGGCCACCAAGCGCGAGATCAATCTCTACCTGAAGCCGGCAGCGCTGGAGGCCTACGGCATCACGCCCGACCAGGTGGTGGCCGCCGTCAAGAGCGAGAACCAGGACCTGCCGGCCGGCGCCGTGCGTTCGTCCACGCAGGAACTCATGGTGCAGGTGGATGCGCGCATGCAGCGTCCGGAAGACTTTGCCCGCATCATCGTGGCGCGCAAGGGCACGACGCCGATTCGCCTCGGTCAGGTGGCCACGGTGCAGGACGGCGCGCAGGAACTGGAGACGCTGGCGCTCTACAACGGCCAGCGCACCCTGCTGGCGTCGGTGCAGAAGGCACAGGACGAGAACACGATTGCGGTGATCGACGGCCTGACGCGCACCGTGGCCGAGCTGCAGAGCCAACTGCCGGCCGGCGTGCGCCTGGAGCCGATCTTCGACGGTTCGCGCCCGATCCGCGTGGCAGTGGACAACGTGCGCCGCACGCTGATCGAAGGTGCCATCCTCACCGTGCTGATCGTCTTCCTGTTCCTCAATTCCTGGCGCTCGACCGTCATCACCGGCCTGACGCTGCCGATCGCGCTGATCGGCACCTTCCTCTTCATGTACTGGTTCGGCTTCACCATCAACATGATCACGCTGATGGCGCTCTCGCTGTGCGTGGGCCTGCTGATCGACGACGCCATCGTGGTGCGCGAGAACATCGTGCGCCACGTGCAGATGGGCAAGACGCCCTACCAGGCTTCGCTCGACGGCACGCAGGAAATCGGGCTGGCGGTGCTGGCCACCACTTTCTCCATCGTGGCGGTGTTCCTGCCGATCGGCTTCATGGGCGGCATCATCGGCAAGTTCTTCCATGAGTTCGGCATCACCATCGTGGCGGCGGTGCTGATCTCGATGTTCGTCAGCTTCACGCTTGACCCCATGCTGTCCTCGGTCTGGCACGACCCGAGCATCGACACCCACGGCCAGCCGAAGGAACCGGTGACCTTCTACGACAAGACCATCGGCCGCGTGACCGGCTGGTTCGACCGCGCCACCGACAGCCTGGCCGAAAGCTACCAGGGCATCCTGCGCTGGTCGCTGGCGCACAAGCTGGCCACGCTGGGGCTGGCGCTGGTCGTGTTCGTCACCAGCATCGTCATGGTGCCGCTGCTGGGCACCGAGTTCGTACCCAAAGCCGACTTTTCGGAGACCAGCGTCAACTTCTACACCCCGGTCGGCTCCTCGCTCGAGGTGACCGAGGCCAAGGCACGCCAGGTGCAGGACATCCTGCGTGAGTTCCCGGAAGTGAAGTACACCCTGGCCACGCTCAACACCGGCAATGCACAGGGCAAGAACTACGCCAGCATCTATGTGCGGCTGGTCGACCGCCACGCACGCACGCGCAATGCCGACCAGATGTCGGCGGCGCTGCGCGAGCGGCTGCGCCAGGTGCCGGGCATCACCGTCACGCACGCCGGCCTGCTCGACCCGGTGGGCGGGCAGAAGCAGATCGAGTTCTCGCTGCAGGGCAGCGACCTGCAGGAACTGGAGCGGCTGACGGTGCAGGTGCTGGAGCGCCTGCGCGACATCCCCGGCCTGGTGGACCTGGACTCCAGCCTCAAGCCCAACAAGCCGACCATCGAAGTCGACATCCAGCGCGACGCCGCGTCCGACCTCGGCTTGAACGTCAACCAGATCGCCGGCGCGCTGCGCACGCTGGTGGCCGGCCAGACCGTGGGCAACTGGCGTGCCAGCGATGACCAGACCTACGACGTCAACGTGCGGCTGGCGCCGGAGGCGCGCAACACCCTGGTCGACCTGGAACGCCTGCCCTTCGCGCTGGGTTCAAACGCCGACGGCAGCTCGCGCGTGGTGCGCCTGAACCAGGTGGCCGCGCTGCACGAGAGCACCGGCGCCAACCAGATCAACCGGCGCGACCTGACCCGCGAGGTGGCGATCAACGGCAACGTCTACAACCGCTCCGGCGGCGAGGTGTCGAACGACATCCGCAAGGCGCTCGACGGCATCAGCTTCCCACCGGGCTACCGCTACTCGTTCAGCGGTTCAACCAAGAACATGGCCGAATCATTCGGCTACGCCGTCTCGGCCCTTGCCATGGCGATCATCTTCATCTACATGATCCTGGCCAGCCAGTTCAAGAGCTTCTTCCAGCCGCTGGCGCTGATGACCTCGCTGCCGCTCACGCTCATCGGCGTGGTGCTGGCGCTGCTCATGTTCGGCTCGGCGCTCTCGATGTTCTCCATCATCGGCATCGTCATGCTCATGGGCCTGGTGACCAAGAACGCCATCCTGCTGGTGGACTTTGCCATCCGCGCGCGTGAGGAAGGCATGGAACGCGCCGACGCCCTGCTGCTGGCGGCCCGCGTGCGGCTGCGCCCCATCCTGATGACCACGCTGGCCATGATCTTCGGCATGGTGCCACTGGCCTTCGCCCTGACCGAGGGTTCGGAACAACGCGCACCGATGGGCCAAGCCGTGATTGGCGGCGTCATCACCTCCTCGCTGCTGACCTTGGTGGTGGTGCCCGTGGTCTACTGCTACATGGATGATTTGAGTCAATGGTTGCGTCGGCGCTGGGGTGCGAAACCCTAACAACGACCCCAGCCCGGTAAAATTTTTCAGGATGATCTAGAATACCCCATGGAGTATATGAAATGAACTTCGAACAAGCCCGCTTCAACATGATCGAGCAGCAGATCCGCCCCTGGAACGTGCTCGACGCCGAGGTGCTGGACCTGCTAGCGCAGGTCAGGCGCGAAGACTTCGTGCCGCCGGCCCACAAGGCGCTGGCCTTCGCCGACATGGAGTTGCCGCTGCGCGCCGGCGGCGAACCCGGCCAGTGCATGCTGGCGCCCAAGGTGGAAGCGCGCATGCTGCAGGATCTGGCGGTGCGTTCGCACGAGAAGGTGCTGGAGATCGGCGCCGGCTCCGGCTACATGGCCGCGCTGCTGGCCCAGCAGGCCCAGCGCGTGATCTCGCTGGAGATCGACCCTGAACTGGCCGCGCTGGCCCGCGCCAACCTGCAAAAGGCCGGTATCCACAACGCCGAAGTGCGCCAGGCCGACGGTGCCAAGGGCGTGCCGGTCGAAGGCCCGTTCGACGTCATCGTGCTCAGCGGCTCGGTGGCCGAGGTACCGCACAAGCTGCTGGAGCAGCTCAAGACCGGCGGCCGCCTGATGGCCATCGTCGGCGACCAGCCGGTGATGCGCGCCACCCTGATCACTCGCACCAGCACGGTCGAATACCAGACCAGCCAGGGCTGGGACACGGTGGCACCGCGCCTGCTTAACTTCCCGGAACACCCGCGCTTCAGTTTCTGAGGCCCTTCCCCCTGCGAGCAACACCATGATCGAACACATCCACCCCGGCGACCTGTCTGACTGGATCGAGAAGATGAAGGCGCACGGCCAGCCGCTGGTGCTGGATGTGCGCGAGCCCTACGAGCTGGAGCGCGCCAACATCAAGGCGGGCAACTTCGAGCTGGTCCATATCCCGATGGGCGTCATCCCGCCGCGCCTGAACGAACTCGACCCGAGCCGGCCCGTCGCCTGCATGTGCCACCATGGCGGGCGCAGCATGCAGGTGGCGCACTTCCTGGTCAACCGCGGCTTCAAGCATGTGGCCAACATCAGCGGCGGCATCAATGCATGGTCGATGCAGGTCGACCCGAGCGTGCCGCGCTATTGAAGCGGCGCACCCCATCCTCCCCGCAGCCTAGCTAGGACGATCATGAAAACCTTTCGCTTCTTGCCCCTGACCCTGGCCCTTGGTGCCGCCTTCGCCCTGCCCGCGCAGGCCCAGAGCCTGTTGGAGCTCTACGAGTCGGCGCGCGGCTACGACGCCACCTACCAGTCGGCCAAGGCGCAGTACGAGGCCAACCTGCACAAGGCCGAGCAAGCCAAGGCCGGCCTGCTGCCGACCGTCGGCGTGAGCGCCTCGGCCAGCAGCACCAACCTCAATTTCGAGACCCTGAGCCCGGGCACGCCGCCGGCCAGCCGCAGCTTTGACAACCAGAGCACCTCGGTCAGCCTGAGCCAGCCGCTGTACCGCCCGGCCAACCTGGCCACCTACGGGCAGGGCCAGCGCCAGATGGAACTGGCAGAAGCCCAGTTGCGTGCGGCCGAGCAGGACCTGATCGTGCGCGTGAGCCAGGCCTATTTCGATGTGCTCAACGCCCAGGACACGCTGGCCTTCGTGCAAGCACAGAAGACCGCCGTAGCAGAGCAATTGGCGTCGGCCAAGCGCAATTTCGAGGTCGGCACCGCCACCATCACCGACACCCGTGAAGCTCAGGCCCGCTACGACCTGGTGATCGCCCAGGAAATCGCGGCCGACAACGACCTGCGCGTCAAGAAGCTGGCGCTCGACCAGCTGGTGGGCAAGAGCGGCACCAGCCCGAAGCCGCTGGTGCGCGGCGAGCTGCCGTCCCTGCAGCCCACCGATGTCAATGCCTGGATCCAGCAGGCGCAGGACAACCACCCCAGCATCCGCCAGGCGCGCGTCGCACTGGATGTGGCCAAGCTGGAAGTCGACAAGGCCCAGGCCGGCCACAAACCCACGCTGGACCTGACCGCCAGCTACAACCTCAACAGCAACGTCGGCGGTACCGCGCTGGCAACCACCTCCAGCCGCACCAACAGCACGGTAGTGGGCGTGAACTTCAGCCTGCCGCTGTTTGCCGGCTTTGCCACCCAGAACCGGGTACGCGAAACCCTGTCGCTGGAAGAAAAGTCCCGCGCCGACCTGGAGAACGCGCAGCGCACGGTGGCACAGGCCACCCGCAGCGCCTACTTCGGCGTGATTTCCGGTCTGGGCCAGGTCAAGGCACTGGAGGCAGCCGAAACCTCCAGCCAGAGCGCGCTGGACGCCAACAAGCTGGGCTACCAGGTGGGCGTGCGCATCAACATCGACGTGCTGAACTCGCAGAGTCAGCTGTTCCAGACCAAGCGCGACCTGGCCAAGGCACGTTATGACGTGCTGGTGGGCAGCCTCAAGCTGCGCCAAGCCAACGGCTCGCTGGAAGCCGGCGATCTGGAGAAGGTCAACGCCCTGCTGGCCAAGTAAGGCTGGCATCGCCGGCGGCGGTGCGGCTCAAGGGCCGAGCAGCGCCGCCAAGGCCTCCACCGTGCGGTCGGCGGCGCCACGGTGGGCGTGGGCAAAGCGCCCGGAGGCTTCGGCCATCGTCGCCTGGCGGGCCCGGCGTGTAACCAGCGAACGCGCCGCCACCACCGCCTCCCGCAAGGATTCGCACCGCTGAGCCGCGCCGGCGGCCAGGGCCAGTTCGGCCGCTTCGCTGAAGTTGTAGGTGTGCGGCCCCATCAGCACCGGGCAACTGCAGGCGGCCGCCTCGATCAGATTCTGCCCACCCAGCGGCGCAAAACTGCCGCCCAACAGCGCAGCATCGCTCAGGCCGTAATACAGCGCCATCTCGCCCAGCGAGTCACCCAGCCAGACATCGGCCGCCAGCTGATCGGCCCTGGGCTGCAGGCCCCAACTGCTGCGACGTGACAGCGTCAGACCCTGTGCTTCGACCAGCGCCGCCACCTCGTCAAAACGCTGCGGATGGCGCGGCACGATCAGCCACTGCACCGGCGACGTAGCGTCTGCTATCGAATCAGGAGCGTTCTGCGTTTGACCAGAAAGCGGCGGAGGCCGAAACGACTTGAGAATCTGGAGCAGCTCCAGTTCCTCGCCCTCGCGCGAACTGGCAAACATCACCACCGGCCGCCCCAGCCCGGCCCGCCACGTGCGACCGCTTGCCAACTGCTCGGCATTGGGCGTGGCGTCGAACTTGAGGTTGCCAAACACACCTGCCACCGGCACGCCCAACGTGGCGAAACGCGCCGCGTCCTCCTGCGTTTGCGCCCACACTGCCGCCAGACTGCGATAGGCCGGCAGCGACAGCCACGCCAAGCGTTGCGCCTGCCGCAGCGAGCGGGCATTCAGCCGCGCATTGGCCAGCACCAGCGGCACCTGGCGCTGGGCGCAGGCAGCCACCAGGTTCGGCCAGACCTCGGTTTCCATCAACAGCCCCAGGCGCGGCTGGAAGTGATCCAGAAAACGCTGCACCGCGCCAGGTGTGTCCCAGGGCAACCAGACCTGCATGTCACCCGGTCGCAGCAAGGCCTGGCCCTCGGCGCGGCCGGTGGCCGTACCGTGCGTGAGCAGTAGCCGCAACTCAGGCCAACGGGCGCGCAGCCGTGCCAGCAGTACTGCGGCCGCGCGCGTCTCACCCAGCGAGACCGCGTGCACCCACAGCGTGCGGCCGTCATCGGGCAGCGGCGGCAGCGTGTAGTGGCCGAAGCGCTCTTCGACGTTGACCAAGTAGCCCGGCTCCTGCTCGCCGCGGCGCGCAATCTTGCGCCGCAGCAGCGGTTGCAGCAGCACGGTCAGCAGGGCGTAGAGCGCGCGCATCATGTCGGGCGCACCTGCAGCCAGGCCTGCCAGACCACGTCCACCGACGGCGACGGCGCGGCATAGACGCTGCGCTGGTGCGACTGTGGCGCCAGCCCGCCTTCGCCTGGCCCGGTGCGCCAGGCGGTGTCGAAGTTGTAGATCTGCACATGTGGCAGACCCAGCGCCACCGCAATATGGCTCAGCCCGCTGTCGACCCCGATCACACCGGCGCAACCAGCCAGCGCATCGGTCAGCGCATCGAGCGCCAAGCGCGGCCAGACCACGGCATGCGCCATCTCGCGCGCCATGGCTTCGCTGCGCCGCTGTTCCGCATCGGTGCCATGCAGCAGCGCCACGTCGCAACCCGCGGCATCGAGCCGGCGCGCAAGTTCCAGCCAGTGCACCGTCGGCCACTGCTTGTCAGCGCGCGAGGTGCCATGCACCAACGCGACGCAAGGGCGTACCGACCGCACGTCATTTGCTATTATTTCAGGAGCGCCTGGTGCATGCCCGTTATGGGCTTGCAGCCCAAAAAACTCCGAATCCGGCAGCGTATAACCGAGGGCCTGGGCGCACAGCAGGCGCGAGCGGCGCACCGCGTGCACATGCGGCGCCAGGCGCACCGCCACATCGGCCACCCAGCGCGTCGGTGCCTCGTAGCCCGAGCCATCGGTCTGGTTGGCCAGGGCGTAGCGCTTGCCACCGGGCGCCAGCCGCGCCAGCCACGCCACCAGGGCCGACTTGGTCAGGCCTTGCAGGTCGATCACCGCGTCGTAAGCCTCCGACTGCAGGGCGGTCTTGAAGGCCCGCCACTCAGCGCGCGTGCTGGCGGCCAGCGGCGCCTTGCGCCAGCGCCGCAACTCACACGGGATGACGCGGCGCACGCCCTCGCAGCGCTGCGCCAGCGGCGCGAAGGCGCGCTCGACCACCCAGTCGATCTGCGCCTGCGGCAGGGCACGGCGGATGTCCTGCACCGCCGGCATGGCGTGCACCACATCCCCCAGCGAGGACAGCTTGACGATCAGGATTTTCAAGGCGTGTTCGCGGTATTCAGTGCGCAGCTGCGGCAAAAGACGCATCGGGCTTGACGCTGCGCAGCAGCGTCAGCATCTCGCCCTCGATGCGATGCAGGGCCTCGGGCGTGTGGCCTTCGAAGCGCAGCACCAGCACCGGTGTGGTGTTGGAGGCGCGGATGAGACCAAAGCCGTCGGGCCAGTCCACGCGCACGCCGTCGATGCTGTTGACCTTCGCGGGTGCCGCAAAAGCCACCTTCTGCTGCAACTGCGCCACCAGCGCGTGCGGCTCGCCCTCGGCGCAGGCCACGTTGAGCTCCGGCGTGGAATGGCTGGTGGGCAGCGCGTTGAGCACGGCGCTGGCGTCCGGCGAGCGGCTCAGGATCTCCAGCAGGCGGCAGGCCGCGTAAGTGCCGTCGTCGAAACCGAACCAGCGCTCCTTGAAAAAGATGTGGCCGCTCATCTCGCCGCCCAGCGGGGCATCGATCTCCTTCATCTTGGCCTTGATCAGCGAGTGCCCGGTCTTGAACATCAGCGCCTTGCCACCGGCCGCTTCAATGGCCGGCGCCAGGCGCTGCGAGCACTTGACGTCAAACACGATGTGGCCGCCCGGCACGCGGCTGAGCACGTCCTGCGCAAACAGCATCATCTGCCGGTCCGGGAAGATGTTCTGGCCGTCCTTGGTGACGATGCCCAGACGGTCGCCATCGCCGTCGAAGGCCAGGCCGAGTTCGGCACCGGACTGCTGGAGGGCCTGGATCACATCACGCAGGTTCTCCGGCTTGCTCGGGTCGGGGTGGTGATTCGGGAAGGTGCCGTCCACGGCGCTGTGCAGCTCGATCACCTCGCAGCCGATGGCACGCAGGATGGCCGGGGCCGAGGCGCCGGCCACACCGTTGCCGGAGTCGACCACGATCTTCATCGGCCGCGCCAGCTGGATGTCGCCGACGATGCGGTCGCGGTAAGGGGCATAGACGTTGAGATGCGTGATGCGTCCCCCATCGGCCAGCTGCCAGGATTCCGCCTCCATGGTGCGGCGCAGCGCCTGGATCTCCTCACCGTAGATGGCACGGCCGGCCAGCACCATCTTGAAGCCGTTGTAGTCGGCCGGGTTATGGCTGCCAGTGACCTGGATGCCGCTGCTGCACGCCGTGCTGGCCGCGAAATACAGCATGGGCGTGGTCACCATGCCGACGTCGATGACCTCGATGCCAGTGGCCACCAGGCCACGGATCAACGCTGCGCTCAAAGCCGGCCCGCTCAAACGCCCGTCGCGTCCCACGGCCACGCGCGCCTCGCCGGCCTGGCGCGCAGCGGCGCCGAAGGCCCGGCCCAGCGCCTCGGCCACGGCTTCATTGAGGGTGGCGGGCACGATGCCGCGGATGTCATAGGCCTTGAAAATCGATGCGGCGACTTGCATGAACAAACGGTCCAGTCGGAGATGCTGATGGTGTTGCTGAGGGTGGGCCGATTGTAGGTGGAGGCGTCCACCTGCCGGCGCCGGCTCCCCAGGTGTCGGAAGCCGTGGCAGTCCTGCCAGGTTTTTGCCATGATCCGAACTCCACACGACACGCCCGCCTATGAACTCCAGTCGCAAGACCAAGCGCCGCCACAAGCTGCACAAGCCGCGCAACCCGCTGGTGGCACCTACCCTGCAACGCAAAGCCGGCAGTCACCGCAAGTCGGGCAAGGCCGTGCGCCGGGCGGACAAGGTGGCGTTGCACAAATCGGAAGCCGATTAGGGCGCCCGCTTGCCGCTGCCACGCACCACTGCGACAATGTCCACTGTATTCCCAGCCAAGAAAGGAAGCCCCATGAAAGGCGACGCCAAAGTCATAGCCCATCTGCAGGCCCAGCTCAAGAACGAGCTGACCGCCATCAACCAGTACTTCGTGCACTACCGCATGCTCAAGCACTGGGGTCTGGACAAGCTGGCCAAGAAGGAATACGAAGAGTCCATCGGCGAAATGAAGCACGCCGACCAGTTGATGGACCGCATCTTCATGCTCGACGGCCTGCCCAACCTGCAGGACCTGGGCAAACTCAACATCGCTGAAGACGTGCCCGAGATGCTGCGTTGCGACCTGGCGCTGGAGCAAGGCGCCCAGGCCACCATCAAAGACGGCATGGCCTACTGCGAAAGCGTGCGTGACTACGTCTCACGCGACCTGCTGCAGAAGATCTTGGACGACACCGAAGAGCACATCGACTTTCTGGAGACCCAGCTCGACCTGCTGGAGAAGGTCGGCCTGCAGAACTACCTGCAAAGCCAGATGGGCGAAGTGAGCTGACACTCCCTTTCAATGATTTACCCTGCTTGGATCCTTCCAGGCAGGGTGGCCATCTCATCCGATGCCCCTGTGCGCCACAGGGGAAAACACAAATAAGACTAATTCTTATTTATACTCACTCCATCAACACAGTTGGAACGGGTGAGTCAGCATGATTGTCTGCGTCTGCAAGCGCATCAGTGACCGGGAAATTGCCCGCCATGCCTCTGCCGGCATGGACTTCGACGACATCCAGTTCATGCTGGGCGTGGCCACCCAATGCGGCCGCTGCGAGGGCTGCGCGCGCGACGTGGTTGCCATGCACCGCGAAGCGGCCGCCATGCCCTCATCAATGCCCCTGACCGGCCAGCGCATCATCCCGCTTGCTGCGGTCGCCTGAGGTTGCTCGCCGGCTTGCCGGCCTTCCCACCGCATGGCCCGTCACAGGTGCCCGCCTGTCAGCGATACTGGGGTCATGCATTTCCAGATTCTGTTTGTCTGCATGGGCAACATCTGCCGCAGTCCCACCGCGCACGGCGTCATGCGTGCAAAACTGCAGGCGGCGCGCTTGCATGAGGTCGTGACGGTCGACTCCGCCGGCACCCACAACTACCACCCGGACGCCCCGCCCGATGAACGCAGCCAACACCACGCGCGGCAACGCGGCTACGACCTGTCCGACCTGCGCGCGCGTCAGATCGCCGCAGAAGACTACGAGCGCTTTGACCTGATCCTGACCATGGACTGGGACAACCTGGCACTGGTCGAGCAGATGTGCCCGCCGCAGCACCGACGCAAGGTACGGCGCCTGGCAGAGTTCTTCCAGAACAATGACAGCCCGGTGGTACCCGACCCCTACTACGGCGGCGCGCAGGGCTTTGAGCAGGTGCTGGATCTGATTGAAGACGGGTGCGATGGCGTGCTGCAGCACATCGAACGCCTGGGTTTGGCTGCACCGCGCTAGCGATGCAAGGTGCACGCCACAAGAAAAAAGCCGTTGCACTTGCATGCAACGGCTTTTCGATTTTTGGCGGAGTGGACGGGACTCGAACCCGCGACCCCCGGCGTGACAGGCCGGTATTCTAACCGACTGAACTACCACTCCGCGTCGGTGTGACGTTCGCCCGCCTCTTGCGAAACGAGCCAAGTGTCACAAAACTTGGCGACCCTACGGGGATTCGAACCCCGGTACTCACCGTGAAAGGGTGATGTCCTAGGCCTCTAGACGATAGGGTCAAAACCTGGACTGTATCCGTTCTCGACGCTTCACTTGGTGGAGGTAAGCGGGATCGAACCGCTGACCTCTTGCATGCCATGCAAGCGCTCTCCCAGCTGAGCTATACCCCCTGATCCACTCCAAAACAGCTTTCGTTGTTTTGAAGTATCTCGCTTGCGTCGAGCCTCGTATTATAGACAGAAATTCAGGCGGTTTGCAATCTCGCCAAAACTTTTTCTTTCGGCAGCAGTTCCAGCACGGCGTCGACCGAGGGGGTTTGCGGTGTGCCGCACACCAGCACGCGCACCGGCATGGCCAGCTGCGGCATCTTCAGACCGTTGGCCGCCAGCACTTCCTTGAAAGCAGCTCCGATCGAGGCCTTGTCCCAGGCGCAGGCGGCAAACTTCTCGCGCAGCTGTGCCAGCACAGGCTTCACCGCGTCCGTCACATGCTGCGCTAAGTCTTCGGCCTTCGGGGTGACGTCGGCATAGAACACCTGCGCCCAGTCGGCCAGTGCCACCGTGGTGTCGCAGCGGTCCTTGAACAGGCCGCAGATGCGCACCAAGCGCTCGTCGCTCTCGATGCCGCGCTTCTTGAGCTGCGCGGCCACCAGCGGCGCCAGGGCCTCGTCGGCCATGGCCTTCATGTGCTGGGCATTGACCCAGCGCAGCTTGGCCTCGTCGAACTGCGCGGCACTGCGGCCCAGGTGGTCCAGGTCGAACCACTGCAGGAACTGAGCGCGGCTGAAGATCTCGTCATCGCCGTGGCTCCAGCCCAGGCGCGCCAGGTAGTTCACCATGGCGTCGGGCAGGTAGCCTTCGTCGCGGTACTGCGTCACGGCCTTGGCGCCGTTGCGCTTGCTCATCTTCTCGCCCTGCTCGTTCAGCACGGTGGGCAGGTGCGCGTACACCGGCGGCTCCTTGCCGAGTGCCTTGAAGATGTTGATCTGGCGCGGCGTGTTGTTGATGTGGTCGTCACCGCGGATCACATGGGTCATGGCCATGTCGATGTCGTCCACCACGACACAGAAGTTGTAGGTCGGCGTGCCGTCAGGGCGCGCGATCACCAGATCATCGAGTTCGTCGTTGCTGATCTCGATGCGACCTTTCACCTTGTCGTCCCAGGCCACGACACCGCTGGTCGGGTTCTTGAAACGCAGCACCGGCTTCACGCCCTCGGGCACCGGCGGCAGCACCTTGCCCGGCTCGGGGCGCCAGGTGCCGTCGTAGCGCGGCTTTTCCTTGTTGGCCATCTGGCGCTCGCGCAACGCGTCGAGTTCTTCCATGCTCATGTAGCACGGGTACACGTGACCGGCAGCCTGCAGCTCGGCCAGCACGGCCTTGTAGCGCTCCATGCGCTGCATCTGATAGAACGGGCCTTCGTCGTAGTCCAGGCCGAGCCAGGACATGCCTTCGATGATCACGTCCACCGCAGCCTGCGACGAGCGGTCGAGGTCGGTGTCTTCGATGCGCAGGATGAAGTCGCCCCCATTGGCACGCGCAAAGGCCCACGGATAGAGCGCGGAGCGGATGTTGCCGAGGTGGATGAAGCCCGTCGGCGACGGGGCAAAACGGGTACGGACGCGTTGTGTCATAGCTAGCTCAAGCATCCCCATTCACGCCGAGTATGTCGAGCGATGTCGACCGGCTCAGCGTCAACGGGCAGTAGTTCAATTCAAAGTATCGAGGCCGCGCGAAAGGTCGGCCTTGATGTCGTCGAGGTGTTCCAGACCCACGGCCACGCGGATCAGGCCCTGGCCGATGCCGGCGGCCTGGCGCTGCGCCTCACTCAGCTTGCCGTGCGAGGTACTGGCCGGATGCGTGAGCAGGGTCTTGGTGTCTCCGAGGTTGGTACACAGCGACATCACCTGCAGCGCGTCGAGCACATGGAAGGCGCGTGCACGCGCCTGCTCCGGGCTGTCGGCCTTGACGTCGAAGGACAGTACAGCGCCGCCCAGACCGCTCATCTGCTGCATGGCCAACGCATGCTGCGGATGGCTTTCCAGCCCCGGGTAGTAGACGCGCGCCACGGCGGGATGCGCCTCCAGCCACTGTGCGAGCGCCAACGCCAGCGCGCTCTGCGCGCGCATGCGCAGGTCCAGCGTCTCCATGCCCTTGAGCACCACCCAGGCGTTGAAGGGCGACAACACCATGCCGCCGTTCTTCTGCACCGGCAGGAATTTCTCACGCACCAGCGCTTCGCTGGCGCACAGGGCACCGGCCATGACGCGGCCCTGGCCGTCCAGGTACTTGGTGCCCGAGTGCATGACGATGTCGGCACCGAGGTCCATCGGACGCTGCAAGGCCGGCGAGGCAAAGCAGTTGTCCACCGCCAGCAGCGCGCCAGCCTGGTGCGCCATCTCAGCCAGCGCGGCAATGTCGCACACCTCGCCCAGCGGGTTGGTGGGCGTTTCGGCAAACAGCAGCTTCGTGTTGGGTCGGATCGCGGCCTTCCAGGCGGCGAGGTCCGTCTGCGGCACCGCGGTGGATTCGACGCCGAAGCGCGCGAACTCGCTGCCGATGAGCTTGATGGTGGAGCCGAACATCGACTGCGAGAACACCACGTGGTCGCCCGACTTCAGCAGACTGAAGCACATCAGCAAGATGGCCGCCATGCCGGAGGACGTGGCCAGGCAGGCCTCGGCACCTTCGAGCGCGGCCAGGCGCTGCTCCATGCTGCGCACGGTGGGATTACCGGAACGGCCGTAGGTGTCGCCCTCCTCCTCGCCGGCAAAACGGCGTGCCTGCGACTCGGCGCTGGACTGCACGTAGCCGCTGGTCAGGTACAGCGCCTCGGAGTTCTCGCCGTACTGGCTGCGCTCCACGGCGGCACGCACTGCCAGCGTCTGCAGGTGCAGACCATCAGGCTGCTTGGCGCTGCTCATGCTCACTCCTCCTGGCTGTTGGGCAGCGCCAGGCGCGAGGTGTCAGCGTCGTCTTCGCTGCCCTTGACGCGGTTCGAATTGAGGCGCGCGATGTCTTCGGCCTGGATGTCGCCGGTGACGTAGACGCCATCGAAGCACGAGGCATCGAAGCCGCACAGCTTGTCGTTGAGCCGGCCCACGGCCTGCTTCATGGCTTCCACGTCCTGGTAGATCAGCGCGTCGCAGCCGATGATCTGGCGCACCTCTTCCACCGTGCGGTTGTGCGCCACCAGTTCTTCCACCGTGGGCATGTCGATGCCATACACATTGGGAAAACGCACCGGCGGTGCGGCACTGGCCATGTAGACCTTGTTGGCACCGGCTTCACGCGCCATCTGCACGATCTCGCGGCTGGTGGTGCCGCGCACGATGGAGTCGTCCACCAGCAGCACGTTGCGGCCCTTGAATTCGGAGCCGATCACGTTGAGCTTCTGGCGCACGCTCTTCTTGCGCACGGCCTGGCCGGGCATGATGAAGGTGCGGCCCACATAGCGGTTCTTCACAAAGCCTTCGCGGTACGGCAGGCCCAGCAACTGCGCCAGTTGCATGGCGCTGGGGCGGCTGGATTCGGGGATCGGGATCACCACGTCGATCTCGCTCGGCGGCACGGTGGAAACCACGCGCTTGGCCAGCGTCTCGCCCAGGTTCAGGCGCGCCTGGTAGACCGAGATGCCGTCCATCACCGAGTCGGGCCGAGCCAGGTAGACGAATTCGAAGATGCAGGGGTTCAGGCGCGGGTTGTCGGCGCACTGCAGCGACTGCACCTTGCCCTGCAGGTCGACAAACACCGCCTCGCCCGGCTGCACGTCGCGCTCGAACACATGGCCGGTGCCTTCGAGCACCACCGACTCGCTGGCCAGCATCACGGTACCGTCGGCGCTGCGGCCCATGCACAACGGGCGGATGCCGAACGGGTCGCGGAAGGCCAGCACGCCATGGCCGGCAATCAGCGCAATCACCGCATAGGAGCCACGGATGCGCTTGTGCACCTGCCGCACGGCGGCAAACACATCAGCCACCTGCAGCGTCTTGCCGCGCGTAGCCTTGTCCAGCTCGTCGGCCAGCACGTTGAGCAGCACCTCGGAATCGCTCTCGGTGTTGATGTGGCGGTGGTCGGTGTTGAACAGCTCGGCTTTGAGCGCGTGCGCATTGGTCAGGTTGCCGTTGTGCACCAGCACGATGCCGAACGGGGCATTGACGTAGAACGGCTGCGCCTCTTCCTCGCTGAAGGCGTTGCCGGCGGTCGGGTAGCGCGCCTGACCCAGGCCACAGTTACCCGGCAGCGCGCGCATGTTGCGCGTGCGGAACACGTCCTTCACCATGCCCTTGGCCTTGTGCATGAAGAACTTGCGATCCTGCTGGGTCACGATGCCGGCCGCATCCTGGCCGCGGTGCTGCAACAGCAGCAGCGAGTCGTAGATCAGCTGGTTGACGGGTGCGTTGCTGACAACGCCGACGATTCCACACATAGTTCCATCCAGTCCGGAGCACCCGCTTGTGGCAGGCCGCCCCGATGATTCACGGGAGATACTTCCCAAACTCTTCCGGCAGCATCGGCTTCAGGCCCTTGAGGGCCGCCGTCGACACCGTTGCCCCGGTGGACTCCTGCCACCAGGCGCTGCTCTTGAACGGCGTCATGTGCATCACCACCGTCGCCGCCAGCAGCAAGATCACGCCGCGCGCCAGGCCGAACACCGCGCCCAGCACCCGGTCCATCGGCCGCAGCCCCACGGACTCCACCAGCTTCTTCATCAGCCAGGCCAGCAGGCCGGCAGCAAACACCGTGGCAATGAACACCAGCACGAAGCCGGCCGCATAACGGATCATCTCCGTGGCGCCCGCCATCGGCAAGCGCTGCGCCACGTCGGGCGCGAACCACTGCGCCAGCACGAAGGCCACGATCCAGGCCAGTACCGACACCACCTCGTACACCAGCCCGCGCCAGGCGCCCAGCGCCAGCGACGCGAGCAAGACCGCCAGGAAAATCCAGTCCAGCGCCGGCATCCCCGCCCTTACAAGGTGAGGATGGCCGCCGGCAGATCAAGCTTCTTGATCTTCTCGGCCGCCTTGTCGGCCTCGGCCTTGCTGGTGAACGGGCCCACCCGCACGCGGATGCGCTTGCCTTCGCTGGTCTCGATCACGTGGGTATAGGTCTTCAGGCCGGCACGCTCCACCTTGAGGCGCACTTCGCGCGCCTTGGTCACGTCGGCAAAGGCGCCCACCTGCACGATGTAGCGCTCGCCATTGGCGGCCGCCGGCTTGGCCGCGTCCTTGGCGGCTTCCTTCGGCGCCTCTTTGGCGGTGTCCTTGGCCGGCTCCTTGCCTTCCAGCAGGGCCAGCGCCTTGGCGCCGTTGTCGGCCGGCTTCTCCGCTGCTTTATCAACGGGCTTGTCGGCCGGCTTGGCCTCGGCCTTCACTTCAGGCTTGGCGTCGGCCTTGGCTTCCGCCTTCGGCTCCGGCTTGGCCTCGGCTTTGGCGTCCGACTTGGTTTCCGTGATGATGGCCGTCTTGGCCGGTGCCGGTGTTGCAGCGGGCGCGGCCACCGCGGGGGCCGAGGCCACCGGCTCGGGTGCCGCCAGCGGCTTGACCTTGGCCTTGTCGGGAATTTCGATCGGAATGTCCACCGCAATCGGGCGCGGCTGCTTGTCCACCAGCAGCGGGAAGCCGATCACACCGGCCAACACCAGCACCACGGCACCGATCAGGCGGTGCTTGGCGCGCCGGCGCATCACCTCCACGCTCTCGGGCTGCGGCGCCGCGGCTGCCTGGTCGTCACCACCCTTGCGGAACTTGAAAAAGGCCATGTGATTACGGGCTCAGATGCTTGGCTTGGAGGCGCGGCACGCCCTGCTGCAGGACGCCACCGACGGTGTAGAACGATCCGAAGACCACGATTCTATCAGCGGGGTCTGCCGCGGCGATGGCCGCCTGCAGGGCCTGCATGGGGTCGGCGAAGGCCGCCGCCGTGACGTTGGGCTTGGGGTTTTGCGCCTGCCAGAACGTCTGCAGCGCGGCGGCGCTGGCGGCACGCGGCGTGGGCAGGTCGGTGAAGTACCAGCGGTCCACCAGCGGCAGGATGCGCGCCAGCATGGGCGCCAGATCCTTGTCGGCCATGGCGCCGAACACGGCGTGCGTGGTCGGGTAGTAGCCCATGGCGTCCAGGTTGGCGGTGAGCGCCGCCACCGAATGCGGGTTGTGCGCCACGTCCAGCACCAGCGTGGGCTGGCCCGGAATGATCTGGAAACGCCCCGGCAGCTCCACAAAGGCCAGGCCGTTGCGCACCGCCTGCGCGGTCACCGGCAGCTGCTCGCGCAGCGCGGTCAAGACCGCCAGCACGCCGCTGGCGTTGACCAGCTGGTTGGCGCCGCGCAGTGCCGGGTAGGCCAGGCCGGCATAGCGCCGGCCGCGGCCGGCCCAGCCCCATTGCTGCTTGTCGCCGGAGAAATTGAAGTCCACGCCGAAGCGCCACAGGTCGGCACCGATCTCGGTGGCCCGGTCCAGCACGCTCTGCGGTGGCACCGGGTCGCTCACGACAACGGGCTTGCCGGTGCGCATGATGCCGGCCTTCTCGCGGCCGATGGCTTCGCGGTTGTCGCCCAGAAACTCCATGTGGTCCAGATCGATGCTGGTGATGACGGCGCAGTCGGTGTCGATGACGTTCACCGCGTCCAGCCGGCCACCCAGCCCCACTTCCAGAATGGCCACATCCAGCTGGGCACGCGTCATGCAGTCCAGGATGGCCAGGGTGGTGAACTCGAAGTAGGTGAGCGAGATTTCAGCGCCATTTTCGGCCCGAGCCCTTTCCACACGCTCGAAGGACGCTACCAATTCAGTAGCATCCACGCTCTGCCGCTGCAGCCGCAGCCGCTCTTCGAAGTGCACCAGGTGCGGCGAGGTGTAGACGCCGGTGCGGTAGCCGGCCTCGCCCAGGATGGACTCCAGCATGGCGCAGGTGGAGCCCTTGCCGTTGGTGCCGGCCACGGTGATCACCGGGCAGGTAAAGCGCAGGTCCATGCGCTCGGCCACGGCGCGCACGCGCTCCAGCCCCATGTCGATGTTCTTCGGGTGCAGGCGCTCGCAGTGCGCCAGCCAGTCAGAAAGCGTATTCATTGCAGGACGTTCTTGATATCCGACAATTGTCGCCCATGAGCACCTCCATCACCCTCTACGGCATCCCCAACTGCGACACGGTCAAGAAGGCGCGCGCCTGGCTGGCCGAACGGGGGGCGGCCGTGCAGTTCCACGACTTCAAGAAACAGGGCGTGCCCGAAGCCGGGCTGGACCGCTGGCTGGCCGCGGCCGGCTGGGAAAAGCTGGTGAACCGCCAGGGCACCACCTGGCGCAAGCTGGACGCCGCCACCCAGGCCAGCGTGACCGACGCTGCCAGCGCCCGCACCCTGATGCTGGCGCAAGCCAGCGTGATCAAGCGCCCGGTGGTGGAATGGCCGGACGGCAGTGTGACCGTGGGCTTTGACGCCGCCACATGGACCAAGCTGCTGAAGTAGGCGCCTGCCTTAAAATTGCCGGTTTGCTCCTGCAACCGAGAACACCACCATGACCCAGCAATACACCGGCGTGACCGTCGCCACCCAGGCCAATGTCTACTTCGACGGCAAGTGCGTCAGCCACAGCATCACCCTGGCCGACGGCACCAAGAAGTCGGTGGGCGTCATCCTGCCCGCCACCCTGACCTTCAACACCGGCGCACCCGAGATCATGGAATGCGTGGCCGGCAGCTGCGAGTACAAGCTCAAGGGCAGCGAGACCTGGGTCAAGTCCAGCGCGGGTGAGAAGTTCAACGTGCCGGGTAGCTCGTCGTTCGAGATCCGTGTGACGGAGCCGTACCACTACATCTGCCATTTCGGCTGATCCAGCCAGCCCGGGTAGCTCCTTTTTTCATAGCTGCTTGCGCAATACTGGCGCGGGCTAGAGGCCAAAAACATGTCCAACACCATCCTGCAAAACCTCCCGCTCGGCCAGAAGGTCGGCATCGCCTTCTCCGGCGGCCTGGACACCAGCGCCGCCCTGCTGTGGATGAAGAAGAAGGGCGCCCTGCCCTACGCCTACACCGCCAACCTGGGCCAGCCCGACGAGCCGGACTACGACGCCATTCCCAAGAAGGCCTTGGCCTACGGCGCCGAAGTGGCGCGCCTGATCGACTGCCGCCGTCAGCTGGCGCACGAAGGCATTGCCGCGCTGCAGGCCGGCGCCTTCCACATCCAGACCGCCGGCGTGACCTACTTCAACACCACGCCGCTGGGCCGTGCCGTCACCGGCACCATGCTGGTGGCCGCCATGAAGGAAGACGACGTCAACATCTGGGGCGACGGCTCCACCTTCAAGGGCAATGACATCGAGCGCTTCTACCGCTATGGCCTGCTGACCAACCCCAGCCTGAAGATCTACAAGCCCTGGCTGGACCAGACCTTCATCGACGAGCTGGGCGGCCGCAAAGAGATGAGCGAATTCCTCATCGCCAACGGCTTCGACTACAAGATGAGCGTGGAAAAGGCCTACAGCACCGACAGCAACATGCTGGGTGCCACCCACGAAGCCAAGGACCTGGAGCACCTCAACAGCGGCATCAAGATCGTCAACCCCATCATGGGCGTGCCCTTCTGGCGCGACGACTGTGTGGTGAAGGCCGAGGAAGTGACGGTGCGCTTTGAAGAAGGCCAGCCCGTGGCCCTGAACGGCCAGAGCTTCAACGACCCGGTGGCCCTGATCCTTAAGGCCAACGAAATCGGCGGCCGCCACGGCTTAGGGATGAGCGACCAGATCGAGAACCGCATCATCGAAGCCAAGAGCCGCGGCATCTACGAAGCCCCCGGCCTGGCGCTGCTGCACATCGCCTACGAGCGCTTGGTGACCGGCATCCACAACGAAGACACCATCGAGCAGTACCGCATGAACGGCCTGAAGCTTGGCCGCCTGCTCTACCAGGGCCGCTGGTTCGACCCGCAAGCCATCATGCTGCGCGAAACCGCCCAGCGCTGGGTGGCGCGCGCCGTCACCGGCGAGGTGACGCTGGAGCTGCGCCGCGGCAACGACTATTCCATCCTCAACACCGAGAGCCCCAACCTCACCTACGCGCCCGAGCGCCTGAGCATGGAAAAGGTGGAAGACGCCCCCTTCAGCCCGGCCGACCGCATCGGCCAGCTGACCATGCGCAACCTGGACATCACCGACACGCGCGCCAAGCTGGGTGTGTACACCGACACCGGCCTGCTGTCGTTTGGGGGTGATGGGGAGTTTTTGAAGCTGGGTAAGTAAGCCGCTCCAGTCCTCAAGCAAGAAAGCCCGCTGATGCGGGCTTTTTTTTACCTCAAGCTACCGGCAGCAAACCGGCCAAGTGGACTTCAGCCACCCGTAGACTCAGGGCAGAATGTTTCAAAGGGGAGATTCAAATGACGGCAAACCGCTTTGGGGGATTTTGGACTCAGGACAAACTCAAGGTGTTGCAGGAGTACTTGCAGTTTTACTGCATCGCTATGTCCCGGCAACCCTACACGCTAATCTACGTTGACGCATTTGCCGGCACGGGCCGGTGCAAGATAAAGAATGACAGTGGCGGCCACGACGTAATTGATGGATCAGCAAAAATCGCCCTGGACTGTGCCCCAGGTTTCCATCAATTTCGTTTTATTGAAAAGAAAAAAGTCCACCAAGCCGAATTAGCCGATCTAATCTCTGCGCATCCGAATGGAAAGAAAGCCAGTATTGCCACTCGCTCAGCAGAGGATTTGCTACCCAGTATCTTGCTTGGATACGACTGGAACCGCCATCGAGGTGTTCTGTTCCTCGACCCGTTCGGCCTGCAGTGCAACTATCAGTTACTCCAACAAATTGCAGCGACCAAAGCACTTGATGTGTTCTTCTTGGTAAGTCTCAGCGGTCTGTATCGCCAAGCAGCCATCAAGGAATCTGGCGTCGATGAGGGAAAAGCCATGAAGCTCACCAACTTCCTCGGAACAGATGAGTGGCGTAATGAGATCTATATTCGCGAACAGGGAGATTTCTTCGACGGACCTCAACGTTCAAGAGACCGTGGATGGAATGCCATACTGGAATTCACCACGAAACGTTTAAGAGGAGTATTCCCTTACGTGGGAGATCCCAACTTAATGGGAATATCCAATGGCGCGCCGCTTTTTGCACTTTATTTCGCAGTTAGCAACCCAAACCCAAAGGCAATCGGTCTAGCTAAAAGGGTTAGCAACGAAATTCTTAGCAAGCTGCCGAAGTAACAGGCACAGGAAATGCATCCCATCTGCGTCCCGCAAGTTCCCGTCCATTGCGTTTCTTGTCGCGCCGGACGCCATCAGCACCCCACGCACCCCATTGCTTGAAGAAGAAAGCCACTTCTTGCGCTAACGCCTGACGTCGAACTCCATCGGCCCACTCGGGCTTCATTGGGCGCGCTTTCGAACCACTCTCACCGCCGACGATCACCCAATGGATGTCGGACAAGTCGAGTCTGCCCAAGTCCTCAAGCAAAGGCTCGACAGACAGAAACCGCACAGCCGCCTTCACCTTGCGCAGCTCTGCAATGCGCGGCACTCCATACTTTCGATCCTCCACGGAAACCCCAAGCCACACGTTGGTTGGGCAATCACGCTTAGCAAAGAACTCTGGCAAACGATCGGCGCGCTTGGTCAGCACTTGGTAGGTGTGATGAGGCGTCTCCCGGCAAACCTGAATCACGCGTTCGATGAAGTCATCGGGGACATCCTCGTGAAAGAGATCCGACATTGAGTTGACGAAGTAAGTGGTCGGTGCCTTGCGTTTGCGCGGCTGGTCTAACCGTTCGGGATGAAGCGTCAGCTTGAATCCCTGCTCATACCCTGCCGCCCCCATTGCCTTCAACCGAGCAGCCATCGTCTCCGCATAGCAATGCTTGCACCCCGGCGAGAGCTTCGTACAGCCGGTGACCGGATTCCACGTGTGCTCGGTCCACTCGATGCTTGACTCAGCCATTTCGTTCCCCTAGTTTACGGTCTGAATTGTGCATCTAACCGACACTTAGCACTAGAAAACCTCCTGCGCTGTCGTGGTGTTCGAATATGACCGCCACGATCCTTCTCAGCCACCAAACAAATATGAGTGCTGGCGTGAGATGTGCTCAAACAACATCGAGCCCTCAAAGATTGGCAATCGCTTCCCGCACCGCCGACAGCTGCCGGCGCGAGACGGACAGCACCTCTTCAATGCCGTTGAGCCGCACGGCCCAGCCCTCGCCCTCTTCGGGGTCGTAGTGCTTTTCCAACGCGCGCACGGCGCGGCGGGCCACCAGGGCGTTGCGGTGAATGCGCAGGAACTGCGTGGGGTACTTGTCTTCCAGTTCGCTTAAAGCACCGTCGAGGATGTAGCTCTTGGCGGTGGTGCGCACGGTGATGTACTTGAGCTCGGCCTTGAAGTACAGCACCTCCGACAGCGGCACGCGCTCGGTGCGGCCGCGCTCCTGGATCACCAGGCATTCCTCAGGCAAATCGGGCTTCTGCGCTTTCCTGGCTTGCAGCAGGCGCTCTACTTTTTGTAGCGCCTGTTGGAGCCGCTCCAGCCGTACCGGCTTGGTGAGGTAGTCCACGGCCTCGATCTCGAAGGCCTGCACTGCGTGTTCAGCATGCGCGGTGACGAAGACGATGGCCGGGGCGCGTGGCAGCTCGCGCAGCGTGCGCGCCAGCGTCAGGCCGTCGGCGCCGGGCATGTGGATGTCGAGCAGGGCCACGTCAAAGCTCTGCTTGCGCAGCAGTTCGATGGCCTGGGTGGCGTTGGCGGCCTCGCCGGCCACGCTCACGACCGGCGCGCTGCAATCGCCCAGCAGGGTGCGCAGGCGCGAGCGGGCCAGGGCTTCGTCGTCAACGATCAGGGCCTGCAGACTCATACGGAAACCTCCGCGCAGCGCGCTGCGGTATGCGCCTTGGGAACGGGGTTCATACCGGCACCTCGATGCGGACCTGGAACAGGCCATCCTTGTAGACATGGCGGAACTGGCCCTGCACGTCGTGCAGCAGGCGCAGGCGGTCGCGCACGTTGTCGAGCGCCAGGCCGTGGCCCTGCGCGCCGGGGCCGGCCGGCACGGTGTTGGTAACCTTGATCACCACGTTGGAGCCGCGCCGCTTGGTGGAGATGCGAATCTGCGCGCCTTCGGTGCTGGGCTCCACGCCGTGGCGCACGGCGTTTTCCAGCAGCGGCTGCAACAACAGGGGCGGCAGGCGGGCGGCGTCGGCCGCCGAGTCCAGCGCCCATTCCAGCCGCAGGCGTTCGCCAAAGCGCACTTGCTCGATTTCCAGGTAGCGGCGCGCCAGTGCAATCTCGTCGGCCAGGGTGACGGATTCGCCCTGGTCCACCAGCGCGTGGCGGAACAGGTCGCTCAGGTCTTCCAGCAGCGCCTCCGCGCGCGCGGGCTCGGCGCGCACCAGGGCAATGGCGCTGTTGAGGGTGTTGAACAGAAAGTGCGGCCGGATGCGCGACTGCAGTTCGGCCAGCCGCGCCGTGGTGGCCGCCGGCGTCTTGCCGCGCTCGCGCAGCGCCAGCGCGCCCACCAAAGCGCCGGCCAGCAGCGCGCCGCTGGCGGCACTGGCCAGCCAAGGCGGCGCGTCCAGCAGGCCCGACAGCGCCAGCAGGCCGCAGCCATAAGCGCCAGACACCGCGCCCAGCAGCACGGCCGCAGCGTACTGGCCGGGCACGGGCAGGCGCGCCAGCCAGCGGCGCGCGGCGCAAGCCACCACCAGCCAGACCACCGTGGCCGGCAGGGCGGCGCCGGTGTAGAGCGACAGGCGGATCAGCCAGTCGAAAAAGCCCCCAGCGCCGTACAGCGCGGCCACCGCCACCACCAGCTCCACGAACAGCACGGCGCGCAGCGCCACGCCCACCTGGCAGGCGTTGAACAGCGGCGCCGGCACGGCCGGGGCGGCCGGCTCGGTGGCCAGTTCCTGGAAGGTCGATAAAATCTGGGTGTCTTTCATGCCGTGGATCGCCGGGCCGCCCCAAGGGCTGCCCAGCCGGGACCAGCCCCGATTATTGGGTAAGTCCGCACCCCCACACAATGTATTCATCCGACAATGGGGCTCCCGCCCCTGGATCGCACGCCTCCCATGTCAAAAAACCAACTCGACAAAAAATCCGAAGCCTGGTCGGCGCTCTTCTCCGAGCCGATGAGCGACCTGGTCAAGCGCTACACCGCCAGCGTGTTTTTTGACAAGCGCCTGTGGGCCGCCGACATCACCGGCAGCCTGGCCCACGCCGAGATGCTGGCCGCGCAGGGCATCATCAGCGCGGCCGACCACGCCGCCATCCAGGACGGCATGGCACAGATCCGCGCCGAGATCGAGACCGGCAAATTCGAGTGGAAGCTCGACCTGGAAGACGTGCACCTCAACATCGAAGCCCGCCTGACGCAGCTGGTGGGCGACGCCGGCAAGCGCCTGCACACCGGCCGCAGCCGCAACGACCAGGTGGCCACTGACGTGCGCCTGTGGCTGCGCACCGAGATCGACCTCATCCTCGGCCTGCTGACCGACCTGCAAAAGGCGCTGCTGACGGTGGCTGAGCAGAACGTGGACGTGATCCTGCCCGGCTTCACCCACCTGCAGGTGGCGCAGCCGGTGAGCTTTGGCCACCACATGCTGGCCTATGTGGAAATGTTCGCCCGCGATGCCGAGCGCATGGCCGATGTGCGCAAACGCACCAACCGCCTGCCGTTGGGCAGCGCGGCCCTGGCCGGCACCAGCTACCCGCTGGACCGCGAGCGCGTGGCCAAGACCCTGGGCATGGACGGCGTGTGCCAGAACAGCCTGGACGCCGTGAGCGACCGCGACTTTGCGATTGAATTCACCGCCGCCGCTTCGCTGGTGATGGTGCACATCAGCCGCTTCAGTGAAGAGCTGATTCTGTGGATGAGCCAGAACTTCGGCTTCATCAAGATTGCGGATCGCTTCACCACCGGCTCGTCCATCATGCCGCAGAAGAAGAACCCGGATGTGCCGGAATTGGCGCGCGGCAAGACCGGCCGCGTGGTCGGCCACCTGATGGGCCTGATCACCCTGATGAAGGGCCAGCCGCTGGCCTACAACAAGGACAACCAGGAAGACAAAGAGCCGCTGTTCGACACGGTGGACACGCTGAAAGACACGCTGCGCATCTTCACCGAGATGGTGGGCGGCCAGCTGAACCCCGACACCGGCAAACTGGAAGGCGGCATTACCGTCAACGCCCAGGCCATGGAGCAGGCCGCGCTCAAGGGCTATGCCACCGCCACCGACCTGGCCGACTACCTGGCGAAAAAAGGCCTGCCCTTCCGCGATGCGCACGAGACGGTGGCGCACGCCGTGAAGGCGGCCATCAGCCACGCCTGCGACCTGTCGGAACTGCCGCTCACCGTGCTGCAGCAGTTCAACCCGAACATCGAGAAAGACGTGTACGACGTGCTGTCGCTGCGCGGCTCGCTCAACGCGCGCCACACGCTGGGCGGCACCGCGCCGACGCAGGTGAAGGCACAGATTGCCCGTCACCAGCAACGCCTGGCCTGAAAGCACTGCCATGACCACCGCCACCACGCTTGAATGGACCGCTGAGCTTGCGCTGGGCGACGCCCGCACCGACACCACACACGAAGAGTTTGTGGAACTGGTCAACGCCACCGCCACCGCCGCGCCGGAGACCCGGCTGGCCACCTACCAGGAGCTGCTGCGCCACACGGTGGAGCACTTCGCGCAGGAAGAGCGCTGGATGACGGCCTGCGGCATTCCGTCCGACTTCTGCCACTTCGGCGCACACAACAGCGTGCTGGAAGTGATGCGCGAGGTGGAGCGCCGCGCGCTCCAAGGCGAGACGGCCTACATCGACAGCATGCTGGAAGCACTGGTGGAATGGTTCCCGCAGCACGCCCACAGCATGGACGCCGGCCTGGTGGGCTACCTGGCTGAAAAAGGCTACGACACCAGCACCGAGACCTTCCGCGACGGGGCCGCGCCCAACGCCGCCGCCGTGCCCTCCTGCGGTCACGAACCGGGCGAGTCCTGCGCCTGAGCCACCGCAACCATGAGCCAGCCTATCCGTCGCATTGCCATCAGCACCGGCGGCGGTGACGCCCCCGGCCTGAACGCCGTCATCAGCTCGGTGGTCTGGGCCGCGGCCAACCGCGGCTGGGACTGTCTGGGCATCCGCGACGGCTTCAACGGCATCCTGCAACCCGAGCACTACCCGCAAGGCGGCGTGGAGCGCCTCACGCGCGACCGCGTGCGCGGCATCGCCCACCTGGGCGGCACCATCCTGGGCACCACCAACAAGGGCGACCCGCTGCACTTCCCCACCCGGCAGAGCGACGGCACGCTGGGCGCGCGCGACCGCTCCGACGAAATCGTGGACTACTTCCGGCGCGAGCAGATCGACGCGCTGGTGATTGTGGGCGGTGACGGCACCATGGCCATCGGCGAGGCGCTGCAGCGCAAGGGCCTGCGCGTGATCGGCGTTCCCAAAACCATCGACAACGACCTCGACAAGACCTTCACCACCTTCGGCTTCGACACCGCGGTGTCGTTTGCCACCGAGTGCCTGGACCGCCTGCACAGCACGGCCGAGAGCCACCAGCGTGTGATGGTGGTGGAGGTGATGGGCCGCTACGCCGGCTGGATTGCACTGCACGCCGGCATCTCGGGCGGCGCGCATGCCATCCTGATACCCGAGATTCCCTACGACCTGCAGAAGGTGGCGGCCGCGATCCGCGAGCGCGATGCCCACGGCCGCCAGTATTCGCTGGTGGTGGTGGCCGAAGGCGCGCAACCGCAGCAGGGCAAGCGCGCCGTGCGGGCCGCGGCCGAAGCCGGGCATGCCGAGCGCCTGGGCGGCATCGGCGAACGCGTGGCCCAGGAACTGGCCCAGCTGACCGGCAAGGACGCCCGCGCCGTGGTGCTGGGCCACCTGCTGCGCGGCGGCAGCCCCACCACCTTCGACCGCCTGGCCGCCAAGCGCTTCGGCACCGCCGCCGTGCGCGGGCTGGACCAGGGCCTGAGCGGCGTGATGGTCTCGCTGTCGCACCCCAACGTGATCTACGTGCCGCTGGCAGACGTGGCCGGCCGCATGAAGTGCGTGCCGCTGGATGGCGACACGCTGCAGACCGCCCGCGACCTGGGCATCTGTCTAGGCGATTGAAGAGGCCCCCAGTTCTGGACATTTAACATCGAAGAAAAGTTAGGAGTTAAGACAATGCCCGTCATCACCAACATCGAAGACCTGCGTGTGCTGGCCGAGAAGCGCGTGCCGCGCATGTTCTACGACTACGCCGACAGCGGTTCCTGGACCGAAGGCACCTACCGCGCCAACGAAGCGGACTTTCACAAGATCAAGCTGCGCCAGCGTGTGGCGGTGAACATGGACAACCGCAGCACGGCGACCAAGATGGTCGGCATCGACGTCAAAATGCCGGTGTCCATTGCGCCGGTGGGCCTGACGGGCATGCAGCACGCCGACGGCGAGATCCACGCCGCGCGCGCGGCCGAGAAGTTCGGCATTCCGTTCACGCTGTCGACCATGAGCATCTGCTCGATCGAGGACATTGCGGAAAACACCAGCGCGCCGTTCTGGTTCCAGCTCTACATGATGCGCGACCGTGACGCCATGGCGCGCATGATCCAGCGCGCCAAGGACGCCAAGTGCAGCGCCCTGGTGCTGACGCTGGACCTGCAGGTGATCGGCCAGCGCCACAAGGACCTGAAGAACGGCCTGACCGCGCCGCCCCGGCCCACGCTGCGCAACATCGTCAACCTGATGACCAAGCCGCGCTGGTGCCTCGGCATGGCCGGCACGCGCCGCCATACCTTCCGCAACCTGGTGGGCCATGTGAAGGGCGTGAGCGACATGAGCTCGCTCGCCGCCTGGACCAACGAGCAGTTCGACCCGCGCCTCTCGTGGCCCGACATCGCCTGGGTGAAGGAGCAGTGGGGCGGCAAGCTCATCCTCAAGGGCATCATGGACGTGGAGGACGCCCGCCTGGCCGTGGCCAGCGGGGCGGATGCCATCGTGGTGAGCAACCACGGCGGCCGCCAGCTCGACGGTGCGCCGAGCAGCATCGAGGCGCTGCCGGCCATCGTGGCCGAGGTGGGCTCGAAGATCGAAGTCTGGATGGATGGCGGCATCCGCAGCGGCCAGGATGTACTCAAGGCCTGGGCCCTGGGTGCGCGCGGCACCATGATCGGCCGCGCCATGGTCTACGGCCTGGGTGCCATGGGGGAAGCCGGCGTGACCAAGGCGCTGCAGATCATCCACAAGGAACTGGACACCACCATGGCCTTCTGCGGCCACACCAACCTGAACAACGTGGACCGCAGCATCCTGCTGCCGGGCACCTACCCGACGGTCTGAAGCCGGGGCCGGCGGCTTCAGCCGGCCTGCACCTCGATGTGGTACAGCCCCCAGGGGCAGGCGGCAAAGCGCTCGGGCAGCGGCTTGGCGGCCATGGCTGCGTCGCGGTCGGCGTCGAATACCGCCCACAGCGGCCCCAGGCCGCCCAGCGCCAGGGGCTGGCCGTCCAGATGGGTGGCAACGATGAAGCGCTGGCGGCGTGCCTGGGCCAGGCTGAGCGGCACCGTATAGCCGTCGATGGCGCGCAACAGCAGACTGGCTTCCTGCGCCTGCACACCGGCCGCCTTTAGCACCTCGGCCAAGAGCGGCCCTTGCAAGGAGTGTGGCTGGGCGTCGTACTCCAGCGTGGGACGAATGGTGACGGCGGGCAGGCGGTGCAAGGCCGGGGCATTGAACACATGGGCCTTGCCGAAGGCGATCTGCTGCTTCACCAGCATCTGGTCCAGCACCGTGCGGGGCCCGCGGTTGCCGCGGCCGATGGCGCCGGTGACGGTCAGCAGGCCCGGGCCGCCGGTACCGCGCCGCGCGGGTGTGGCCAGGGCTGGCGTGGCCAGGGCTGCCGCGGCGGCGGTGGTCAGGAAATGGCGTTTTTTCATGCGGTACCTCCATGCATCAGGCCCATGGGCCTGGACGTATGATTCTGGCTTGAACCGCTGCAGGATGTCAGCCGACATCCTGCGCCTCTGGAGACACCAGGTTTCACCCACATGCCAGCCACCAGGAAGCCCTTGCCGCACCTGACCATCGGCCAGCGCATCGTCATCGTGCTCAGTGCGCTGGTGATGCTGATGCTGGGCCTGATCTACCAGGAACGCGCTGGCCGTTTTGAAGCGTCACAGCGTGCGCTGGCCCGCACCACCAGCGCCGAGGTGGCCAACCAGGTGGCTTTCATCCTGACCGAGCGGCAGCGCCAGGTGCGCCTGTTTGCCGAAGACCACTTGGCGCTGCTGCGCCGCGTACAGCGCGAACCTGACAGCGTGGCCGCCTACCAGGCGCTGGAAAGCAGCCTGCGCCGCACGTTCCCCGACTTCTTTGCCGTCACCATCACCGATGAACAGGGCACACCGCTGATCGCGGACTTCGAGGGGTACATCGGCGACATCTGCCTGGAAGACATCCGCACCTATGCCCGCACCGGGCAGTACGCAGCGCGCATCCACCCGAACAACTTCAGCTACCACTTCGACATCATGGCCGACTGGCCCAGCGCCAACGGCCGCACCAACATGCTGATGGTGAGCTTCGCGCCGACGGAGCTGGCCAAGATGCTGCGGGCCATCGAGCCGACCGGCCATCAGCTGATGCTGATCTCGACCGGCAATCCGCCGCTGATCGAGGTCACGGCTCAGGGCGCGCGTGACCGCACGCCGCGCGAGGACTACCGCCTTACATCGGATGAGCTCAAGCAGTTGCTGGTGCGCCAGCCGGTGGCGCACAGCCAGTGGAGCGTGGCCGACTTCCTGCGGCCCGAGTTCGAGGCCGAGTTCACCCAGCGCAACCGCTGGGCCCTGCTGCTGTCGCTGCTGGCCGTCGCACTGGTGACGGGCGCTGCGCTGGTGCTGCTGCGTCGTGAAGAGCGCCAGCGCCAGATGGCCGAGCGCGCGCGCGAGGAGCTGTTGTCGGTGGTGACGCACGAGATGCGTACCCCGGTGACCGCACTGTCGGGCACGCTGGCGCTGCTGGGCAATGGTGTGCTGGGTGAACTGCCGCCGCAGCTCAAGAGCAGCCTGCCGCTGCTGGAGCGTAATGCCGAGCGGTTGCGGCGGCTGATTGACGACCTGCTGGAGTCGCGCCGCATCGAAGCGGGACAGCTTTCATTGGACGCCAAGGACCTCGATCTGGCGCAGAGCGTGCAGGAGACCATCGACCAGTTGCGCGACTACGCACAGGAGAGCGACGTCCACCTCGAGTTCACGCCGCCGGAGGCGCCGGTATGGGTGCATGCCGATCCGATGCGTCTGCAGCAGATCAGCGCCAACCTGATTTCCAATGCCGCGAAGTTCTCGCCGCGCGGCGGCACGGTGCGCGTGTGCATCCGGCAGGCGGACCAGCGCATGGCCCGGGTGTGCATACGCGATGACGGTCCGGGTATCCCGACCGACTTCCAGCCGCGTGTGTTCGAGAAGTTTGCGCGCGGCCCGGCGCAGCCGAACCGGCCGATTGCCAGCACCGGCCTGGGGCTGAGCATCGTCAAGGTCCTGGTGGAGGCACACGGCGGCCGTGCTGGCTTCGAATCCACCGAAGGCCAGGGTTCGACCTTCTACTTCGACCTGCCCACCGTGCCGGCACCGGCCACCGGCCGTTGACACGTCTGCGCGTTCGTCGCGCCATTGCCACCACGAGATGATCCCCACCCCGTCGCTGCCGCGCCGCATCGCCCACCTGGACATGGATGCGTTCTACGCCTCGGTCGAGTTGCTGCGCTACCCGCAGCTCAAGGGGCTGCCGGTGGTGATCGGCGGTGCACGGCGCAAACCCGACGATGCACTGCTGCAGCAGTACGCCGACCGACCGCTGTCGGAGATTCCGGTGGCGGCGTTTCCGCTGCTCAAGGACTACACCGGGCGCGGTGTCATCACCACCGCCACCTACGCGGCGCGCCAGTTCGGCGTGGGTTCGGCCATGGGACTGATGAAGGCGGCCAAGCTGTGCCCGCAGGCCATCCTGCTGCCGGTGGACTTTGATGAGTACCGGCGTTACTCGCGCCGCTTCAAGGAGGTCATCACCGAGATTGCGCCGGTGATGGAGGACCGCGGCGTGGACGAGGTCTACATCGATTTCACGGACGTGCCCGGCGGCCAGCGCGAGGGCGGGCGCACGCTGGCGCGGCTGATCCAGAAAAGCATCTTCGAAGCCACCGGCCTGACCTGCTCGATCGGCGTGGCACCCAACAAGCTGCTGGCCAAGATGGCGAGCGAGTTCAACAAACCGAACGGCATCTCCATCGTGCTGCCGCAGGACCTGCAGGCGCTGATCTGGCCGCTGCCATGCCGCAAGATCAACGGCATCGGCCCGAAGACAGACGCCAAACTGCAGGCGGAAGGCATCCACACCATCGGCGAGCTGGCGGCGCGTGAGCCGGGCTGGCTGCTCGAACGCTTTGGCAAGAGCTACGGCGCCTGGCTGCATGAGGCCGCCTGGGGCCGCGACGAGCGGCCGGTGGTGACGGAAAGCGAGCCGGTGTCGGTGAGCCGCGAGACGACGTTTGAGCGCGACCTGCATGCGGTGCGTGACAAGGCGGAGCTCGGCGCCATCTTCACCGCCCTGTGTGAGCGCGTGGCGGCCGATCTGCAGCGCAAAGGTTACGTGGGCAAGACCATCGGCATCAAGCTGCGCTACGACGACTTCAAGAGCGTGACACGCGACCAGACCATCGAGCACTACACGGCCGATGCCAAGGTCATTCGCCAGGCTGCCGGCCAGTGCCTCAAGCGGGTGGACCTGACACGCCGGCTGCGCCTGCTGGGCGTGCGGGTGGGCTCGCTGCTGCGCGCCGATGACCATGAAGCATCAAAACAGGCCTTGGCGCAGACCGGGCAAGCGCAGGATGCTATGAATTCAGTAGCAAATACACCCTCACTGTTCTGAGCCCGAGGGGCCGGATGGGGTGGGTTGAGCCGGCTTGACAGTGCCTGACGCCAAACTTACATTGAGACCTCACCTTGGGAGGTTTCCATGGATCGACCCCTCACGCTGTCGGAGATGCAGCGCATCCGCACATGGCTGGTGGCCCACCGGCAGGAACACCCGCTGGAGTACCAGTTGTGGGACGTAGTGGTCTGCCTGTGGCTGATGGGCTGGGTCGGCTGGCTGCCGGCCTTTGCACTGGAGCTGATGTGGGCCTGCCCGCTGTGCCTGCTGGCCAGCTGCGCGCCGCGGCTGTATGTGCGCTGGCGCCGCCACGCACACCGGCAGCAGCGTCTCCGCTGCGACTGGCTGGCTGATCCGGCCTGAGCGCCGTCTGGTTAAATTCGGGGCATGAACACCCTGCCCTGCTTCACGCTCACCGTCACCGACCACGTCGCCCACCTGGTGCTCAGCCGCCCGGAGGCGATGAACACCATGCACCCGCAGTTCTGGCGCGAGCTGGACCAGGTGCTGACACAGCTGCACACCGGCAATGCGGCGCGTGCGCTGGTCATCAGCAGCACCGGCAAGCATTTCAGTGCCGGCATGGCGCTGGAAACCTTTGGCGGCGCCTTGCTGGACGACCAGACCCCCGAAGGCCGCGCCGCCGTCTTCGACCTGCTGACCGACATGCAGGCCACCTTCACCAAGCTGGAGACGCTGCGCATCCCGGTCATCGCTGCCATCCAGGGCGGTTGCATCGGCGGTGCGGTGGACATGGTTGCCGCCTGCTGCCTGCGCTATGCCACCGCGGACACCTTCTTCTGCATCCAGGAAATCAACATCGGCATGGTGGCCGACGTCGGCACGCTGCAGCGCTTGCCCAAGCTGATGCCACTGGGCGTGGTGAAAGAGCTGGCCTACACCGGCCGCCGTCTGCCGGCGGCGCAGGCGCTGGCCTACGGGCTGGTGAACCAGGTGTTTGACTCGCCCGAGGCACTGCTGGCCGGCGCCATGCAGACCGCACGCGAGATTGCGGCCAAGCCGCCGGTGGCCATCTGGGGCACCAAGCAGGCGCTGCACTACGCGCGCGACCACGGCGTGGACGATGCGCTGAAGCAGATGGGCTGGCTGCAGGGCGCCATCTGGAGCAACCGCCATGTGCTGGAGGCCGTGACGGCGATGAAGGACAAGCGCAGCGGTGACTTCCCGCCGCTGGCAACGCTCACGTCCTTCAGGGAAATCTCCAAGTAATACCCGCCGCGTTGCGCACGGAAATTGTGCGACCATTCCGGCATCGCCCGCGGGTTCCTGCGCCCATCGTCCTGACCGGAAAGCAACGTCCCATGACTCCTCTGACGCCCCCTGCCCCGATGAACCTACGCAATACCAGCCGTGTCCTGCTGGGGGCAGCCGCCCTGGCCTCGGTCGCCCTGCTGAGCGGTTGTGGGCTGTGGCCCAAGGCCTGGACCTCCGAGCCCAAGCCGGCCGAAACGGCACCCGCGGCTCAGACCGCACCCTGTCCCGAGACCCCGGCCAGTGCCGCACCGGCACCCGCCGCCGTTCCCCAGGCCAACGCGGCACCGCAGCCTCTGCAGGCCGCGCCCGCGACGCCGGCACCCCCGCCCGCAGCGGCGCAACCGGCCGCTGCCGCACCGACGCCGGCTGCGGTTGCTCCACGGCCCCGGCTTTCCACCGCCGACCTGCCCCGCGGCTACTACATCAACGTCGGCCTGTTCGCCGTACTCGACAACGGCATCAAAGCGCACCGCAAACTGGAAAACGCCGGCCTGCCTGCGCTGTCAGACAGCGTGAGCACACGCAAGGGCGAGCTGACCCGGGTACGGGTGGGCCCCTTCCCGACCCGCGCCCAGGCGGACGCGGCGGCGAAGAAGATAGTCGGCCTGCAGCTGGAGGCGGTCGTCTTCCGCCACTGAGGTCTGGCGGGTAATGGATCGCCCTGACTATTGACTATTGACGTGCCGTGCGCACGTTGGGCGGCAACGCCTGCGGGTGGCTGGTACGCCAGGGACTGATGTCCAGCCCGCCGCGGCGCGTGTAACGCGCGTAGACCGACAGCTTGGTCGGCTTGCAACGCGTCCACAAGTCCATGTAGATGCGCTCGACGCACTGCTCGTGGAACTCGTTGTGGTTGCGGAAACTCACCAGGTACTGCAGCAGCCGGCCCTGGTCGATCTGCGGGCCGCTGTAGCTGATCTGCACACTGGCCCAGTCCGGTTGACCCGTGACCAGGCAGTTGCTCTTGAGCAGGCTGCTGGTCAGCACCTCGCTCACCGGCTGCTCGTCAAAGGCAGCCGTCAGCAGCTCCGGGGCGGGCGTGTACTGCGTGCACTCGATGTCCAGCCGGTCGAGGTTGACGCCGTCCAGTTCATGGATCGGTTGCTGGTCGAACAACTCGGGGACAATCAACTGCACGCCCACCGTGCCGCCTTTCTCAGCCCCGCGCCAGGCGGCCTCGCTGAGGTCGGCACGCAGCTGGGCCTGCACCTCGGCCGCGTCGTTGAACTTCGTGTTGTTATAGCTGTTGAGGTAGAGCTTGAAGGACTTGCTCTCGATGATGTTGGGCGTCTCGCACGGCACGGTGATGTGCGCCAGCGCCACCTGCGGCCGGCCGCGCGCATTGAGCCAGCTCAGCTCATAGGCCGTCCAGAGATCGGCGCCCATGAAGGGCAGCGTGGCCCCCTCTTTGGTGTTGAGGCCGATCTCCTGCCGCTTCGGCAGACGCGCGATCGGGTACAGCAGGCTCGGGTCGTACTGGTCGACGTAGGCAACCGCCTTGCCGAGCGCGGAGTTTTCGGGTGTCGTCATGAAAAGGAATCCATCGCAGACATCGCGAGACGTCATGCAAGCACGGGCACGATGCGGGGAACACCGCAGAACCGGCTTTGCCGGGCTGCTGGTGTTGCCCCCTTGAGGGGGGAGGGTTGCCACACGCAGTGGGCAACCAACGGGGGTGTTTTCATAGTTTTCGACGGAAGACGAGACGGTCCGGCTCGGAAGCTGCCGCATCGAAGGCGTAGCCTTCCAGGTTGAACTTCTCCAGCTGCTTCGGCGTGCTGACGCGGTGCAGTGCCGCATAGCGCGCCATCAGGCCGCGCGCACGCTTGGCCAGGAAGCTGATGACCTTGTACTTGCCACCCTTCCAGTCTTCGAACACGCATTCGATCACGCGCGCCTTCAGGGCTTTTTGGTCCACGGCCTTGAAGTACTCCTGCGAGGCGAGGTTGACCACCACCGGCGTCTTGTCGGCCTGCAGGCGTTCGTTCAGGTAATCTGCAATCTGGCTGCCCCAGAACTTGTAGAGGTTGCGGCCCTGGGGGTTCTCCAGCGCCGTGCCCATCTCCAGCCGGTAAGGCTGCATCCAGTCCAGCGGGCGCAGCACGCCATACAGGCCACTCAAGATGCAGACATGCGCCTGCGCCCAGGCCAGATCGTCGGCCTTGAGCGTCTTGGCGTCGAGGCCCTCGTACACGTCGCCGTTGAAGGCCAGCACGGCCTGCTTGGAATTCTTGGCGGTGAACTTGGGGCTCCAGGCCTGGTAGCGCGCGACGTTGAGGCCGGCGAGCTGGTCACTCAGGTCCATCAACTCGGCGATCTGCTGCGGCGAGTAGCCGCGCAGGATCTCGATCAGCTCGGCCGACTGCTTGGTGAAGAGCGGCTGCGTGTGCGGCACGTCGCCGGCGGGCGTGTCATAGTCAAGGGATTTGGCGGGTGAGAGTAAGAAAAGCATGTTGCGTATCCTGTATCAGGACAATTATCTCGTGGCTGTCGACAAGCCGCCGGGCCTGCTGGTACACCGCACCGGCCTGGATGCCGGAGAGACGCAATTTGCCCTGCAGCTGCTGCGCGACCAGCTGGGCCGCCCGGTCTGGCCGGCACACCGGCTCGACAAGGGCACCAGTGGCGTACTGCTGTTCGCACTCGACGCCGACACCGCCCGCGCGCTGGGCCAGGCTTTCGAAGCACCGGACGCTATTCAGAAAGCCTACCTGGCCGTGGTGCGCGGCTGGCCGCCGGCTTCCGGCCTGATCGACCACCCACTCAAACGGCTGGACGACGATGCCCGCCCGGGCCGCGATGAGGTGCAGGACGCACAGACGCGCTACCGCACGCTGGAGCATTACGAGTTGCCGCTGCCCTATGGCACCTTCGCCAGCACGCGCTGCGCGCGGGTGGAGCTGCAGCCGCTCACCGGCCGGCGGCATCAGTTGCGCCGCCACCTCAAGCACATCGCACACCCCATCATCGGCGACGCCACGCATGGCAAAGGCCCGTTGAATCGCGCAGTGGCCGGCCTGCTGGGCCTGCAGCGGCTGTGGCTGCATGCCACACGCCTGACACTGGCGCACCCCGTGGACGCCCGGCCGCTGGTGCTGACGGCGCCTCCGGGCCCCGAATGGCGCGCGTGGGAGCCGCACCAGGTCGGCGCTGCCGACTGATACGGCCTAGGTCAGATCGCCCGCCAGTGACGCCAGCGTCTCGGCCCAAATGGCCACGTGAGCCGGGTAATGGGTGTGGTCGCAACCCAGCTTGACGCCGGCGCCGGCCTTGACGGCCGCGCGCATGGCCGGCGTGAGCTCGAAGCGCAGGAAGTGAACCGCCGAGGTCTTTTCGTCGTTCTCGCGGTCCAGGTCTTCATCAGCGATGGCGTAGACGCGTTCATAGCCTTCGACCTCGACGAACATGCGGTCCTCGACCCCGATCAGGCGGGCCAACTCGCGCTTGCGTTCGTTGATGTCGGGGTACTCGATCATCATCGTCGCCTTCCAGTTCGTGCCGTCCGGCACCAGCGGCGCATAGGCGTCGATCTCGTCCTGGATGCCCTCTTCCTCGAAGATCTTCTCGATGCGCAGCATCTCCTGGATCTGGTAACGCATGGTGAGTTCGGACTCGAACTGCACGCTGATGTGCTCGCCCAGGTGCACGGTGCGCAGCTTGCGGTGCGCCACGATCTCGGCCTTGTGCTCCTTGCGCCATTTGCTGTAGGCCTCCAGGGTCATGAGGCTGTCGGGGGTGATCTTGCCGGTGATCTGCATCTCTGTCTTCCTCATTTCAATCCATAGGCCATGCGCACCAGTGTGAGTGGGTGTTTGAGTTCAGGACTGCCCAACTCATTCACGTCAAAGCCTTGCGCGATGTGGTGACCACCCAGCGGGCAATCCGAGCTGATGTAGTCCGGCTTCGCGCCGTCCTTCATGGTCGCCATGGCCTTGAACACCGGCTTGCCGATCTTCATGGCCTGCTGGTGGTAAGCCTTCTTGACGCCGAAGGTGCCGGCGTGGCCGGAGCAGCGCTCGATGGTGTTGATGGTGGTGTCCGGCACCATCTTGAGCATCTCCTCGGTCTTCTTGCCGATGTTCTGCACGCGGCCGTGGCAGGGAATCTGGTAGCTGACATTGCCCAGCGCCTGCGGGAACTCGGTCTTGAGCAGGCCGTCGCGCTTGCGCGCCATCAGGTACTCGAAGGGATCCCACATGGCCTCCTTGACCTCCTGCACCGCCTTGTCCTCGGGGTACATCAGCGGGATCTCCTGCTTGAACATCAGCGTGCAGCTCGGCACCGCACTCAGGATGGCATAGCCGTCACGGGCATAACGCACCAGCACCGGGATGTTGGCCTCCTTGCTGGTATTGACGGCCTCCAGGTCACCCAGCTCCAGCTTGGGCATGCCGCAGCATTTCTCTTTCTCGACGATGACGTACGGAATCTCGTTGTGATCCAGGATCTTGAGCAGGTCGTGGCCAATGCCGGGTTCGTTGTAGTTGACATAGCAGGTGGCGAAGATCGCCACCTTGCCCGGCGTCTTCTCGCCGTCCTTCACGGGCCAGGACTGGCTGTCCGCCGCGCTGGAACGGAATTTCCTTGTTGCCAGCGCCGGCAACCAGGCGTCCTTGTCCACACCGAGCAGGTTCTCCATGGCGCCGCGCGCCACCTGGGTCTTGTTCACCGCATTGACTGCCTGCACCACGATGGGAATGCCGGCAAAGGAACCATGCACGTCGGTGGAGGCGAGGAACTTCTCGCCGGCGCCGACCTCACCCTTCCTGAACTTGATCGCCTTGGCGCGCAGCATGGTGTGCGGGAAGTCCAGATTCCATTCATGCGGTGGGACGTAGGGGCACTTGGTGAGGTAGCACAGGTCGCACAGATAGCACTGGTCGACCACCTTCCAGTAGTCCTCTTTCCTGACGCCGTCGACCTCCATGGTCTCGCTCTCGTCCACCAGGTCAAACAGGGTGGGAAAGGAGCCGCACAGGCTGACGCAGCGGCGGCAGCCGTGGCAGATGTCGAAGATGCGCTCCAGTTCCTTGAAGGTCGCCGCTTCGTCGTAGAACTCGGGATTCTTCCAGTCGATCGGGTGCCGGGTGGGCGCTTCCAAGCTGCCTTCGCGTGCCATGGTCGGTCCTTTGTCTCGTTGTGGTTTGGAGTTTTACAAAGAAGCCTCTGTTCGAAGCCTCTTTGCAAACCCGCCACGCCTCGCGGCGTAGCGAGCGGGTCGAGAGCAAGGCGCGGGTGTCAGGCCACCGGAATGCACTTGCGGTGCATGAGGATGGCCTGAGCGGGTCCCGCAACGCCGCTATCGGCCCGCGCAGTAGCCGTTAGTCGACGAGTTCGGCCAGGGCCTTGGCATACCGATTGGCGTGCGAGCGCTCGGCTTTCGCCAGGGTCTCGAACCAGTCGGCGATCTCGTCGAAGCCTTCCTCGCGCGCCGTCTTGGCCATGCCGGGGTACATGTCGGTGTACTCATGGGTCTCGCCGGCCACGGCGGACTTCAGGTTGTCGCGGGTGGAGCCGATGGGCAGGCCGGTCGCCGGGTCGCCCGACTGCTCCAGGAACTCCAGATGGCCGTGGGCATGGCCGGTCTCACCTTCCGCGGTGGAGCGGAACAGCGCTGCCACATCGTTCTGGCCTTCAACGTCGGCCTTGTTCGCGAAATACAGGTAGCGGCGGTTGGCCTGGGACTCGCCAGCAAACGCCTCCTTCAGACACTGCTCCGTCTTGGAGCCTTTGAGAGCTGCCATGGTTATCTCCTAATCAAGTTGAAGATCTGACGCACTTGCCTTGAACACACAGGATCAAAGACTCGCACAGACTACTGGCCTTGCCGCTATCGGTCTAATAGGCAGTTTCAATGCAGTGAATTGCCGACACCTATTGATCTCTGTTATTGATAGTCATTCTCATCAACCAAGGGAGTCCAGCGCCAGTCGCCCGCCATGGTCACGTCGGATTACGGTACGGTAAACTGGTTTCGCATGGGTGAATCGACACGCGAGGAGACAACATGACGAGCACCACGACACCGGCCAGCCTGCCGCCGCCCGCCCCCATCCAGCAACTGCACCACTACGCCTACCGCGCCCGGGACGCCGAGGAAACGCGCCACTTCTATGAAGACATCCTGGGCCTGCCGCTGTACCACATCATCCAGAGCGACTACGTGCCCAGCACGGGCGAGTACTGCCCCTACACGCACTTTTTCTTCCGCCTGCAGGACGGCTCGTTCATCGCCTTTTTCGACCTCGGCGACGACCAGGCGGCCCTGCCCTCACCCAACACGCCCCTGTGGGTCAACCACATCGCCTTCCGGGTCGACTCGATCCAGGCCCTGCAGGACATGAAGGCGCGTCTGGAGGCCCATGGCATCGAGGTGCTGGGCGTCACCGACCACCACATCTTCCACAGCATCTACTTCTTCGACCCCAACGGCGTACGCCTGGAGCTGTCCGCCCAGCACGCCGACGAATTCCAGATGCTGCAAGAGAGCAAGACCGCGCACGCGCGCCTGGCCGAATGGACCGCCCGCAAGGAACAATGGCGCGCCGAGCGCGCCGCAGGCAAATCGGCGGCACCCCTGAAACCCCAGCACAACGACCGCCCCGAATACAACCGGGGCTGAACGCCCCCCACGAGCGAGCCCCATGCAAGACCGCTACGCCGACACCGCCTACAGCAACGGCTACCAGTTCACCAGCGGCAGCGGCTACCAGCTGCCCGAATACGCCTTCGTCGCCCCGCCCGAGGTTGCCAGCGGCGAGGTCGGCCACGAACCCATCGTCATCGTCGGCGGCGGCATCACCGGCCTCACGCTGGCCTGCGCCCTGGCCCGCCTGGGCGTGCGCGCCGTGGTGCTGGACGAGGACAACACCGTGGGCGTCAAGGGCGCCTCCTCGCGCGGCATCTGCTACAC
>JAULXO010000003.1:222086-222436 GCA_032118555.1 Hylemonella sp.
TCTTGATCTTCGCCGTGGCTCTGGGCAGCGCCGTCGACGAGGCCACCATGCAGTCCATCGCCACCGATGCATCTTGCTACAGCCGCGCACCGGACGGCGAGGACCTGGGTCCCATCTACGAGCGGATTGCCGCCAAGGGCGTGCAGTGGAGCGTGGGCCGCACCTTTGCCGGTGAGGACGAGGTCTATTCCTTCGACCTGCGCCAGCAAAGCGCCTACAACCTCTCCAGCCAGCCTCCCTTCATCAACATCCAGCAGTTCTACATCGAGGGTTACCTGGTGGAGCGCATCCACGAACTCGGCGACGTCGAACTGCGCTGGAACAACCGCGTCATCGGCTTCGAGCAGGAT
>JAULXO010000004.1:0-15746 GCA_032118555.1 Hylemonella sp.
TGTTGCTGCAGCACTTCGGCCCGCTGGGTGCCACCGTGCCGGTGACCTGGGGCGGCATGTTGGGCAACCTGCTGCCGGTGATCGCCGGCAACTTGGTTGGCGGCAGCGTGCTGGTGGGCCTGACCTATTACGTGATCTACGGCCGCCAGCGCAAGGACCGTTAAGCCCAGCCCAGCAGCGTGACGAGGCCGAGCACGGCAAAGATGCCGGCGCTCACCAGGTGCACCAGACGGATCGGGATGCGGCGCGTCATGCGCTCGCCCAGCCAGACCACCGGCGCATTGGCCAGCATCATGCCCAGCGTGGTGCCGGCCACCACCCACAGGTAAGCGTGGTACTGCGCCGCCAGCATCACGGTGGCAATCTGCGTCTTGTCGCCCATCTCGGCCAGGAAGAAAGCCACCAGCGTGGTGCCGAACACACCCAGGCGCGGCGAGGGATTGGCCTCGCCATCGTCATCCAGGTTGTCCGGGATCAGCATCCAGACCGCCATGGCGATGAACGAGGCGCCCAGCACCCAGCGCAGCACGTCCGGCCCAAGCACGGTCGTGACCCAGGCACCCACGGCACCGGCCAGGGCGTGGTTGAGCAGTGTGGCGACGAGAATGCCCAGCACGATGGGCCAGGGCTTGCGAAACCGAACTGCCAAGATAAGGGCCAGCAGCTGGGTTTTGTCACCCATTTCCGCCAGCGTGACGATGCCGGTCGAGACAAGAAAAGCTTCCATCGAGCCGATGTTAACCGGCCGCCTTTTCCACCTAGCGGCCCACCCTGGTGCAGAGTCCGCACACCCTTGGCGCGCTCTGGCGCGATTTTTGCTTCATCTTGGTGCGTCGCGGTTTTGGCCGCGATTTCGCACCAAATCAAAGCAAATTTAGACAAGAGGTTCTCATGGAAGCACTCAAACAGGGCGCGGACACCCTGTTCATCCTGCTCGGCGCCATCATGGTTCTGGCCATGCACGCCGGTTTTGCATTTCTGGAGCTCGGCACCGTGCGTCGCAAGAACCAGGTCAATGCGCTGGTCAAGATCCTGGTGGACTTTTCCGTCAGCACCGTGGTCTATTTCCTGGTCGGCTACGGCGTGGCCTACGGCACCGGCTTCCTGATCGGGGCCGAGCAGCTGGTGGCCCGCAATGGCTATGACTTGGTGAAGTTCTTCTTTTTGTTGACCTTTGCCGCCGCCATTCCCGCCATCATCTCCGGCGGCATTGCCGAGCGCGCCAAGTTCTGGCCGCAGCTGATTGCCACGGCCGTGATCGTTGGCGTCGTTTACCCGTTCTTCGAAGGTATTGCCTGGAACCAGCACTTCGGCGTGCAGGCCTGGATCAAGGCCGCCACCGGGGAGGAGTTCCACGACTTCGCCGGCAGCATCGTGGTGCACGCCGTGGGCGGCTGGATTGCGTTGCCGGCCGTACTGCTGCTGGGTGCGCGCAGCAACCGCTACCGCAAGGACGGCGCCATCTCGGCCCATCCGCCGTCGAGCATTCCCTTCCTGGCGCTGGGCGCCTGGATCCTGATCGTGGGCTGGTTCGGCTTCAACGTGATGAGCGCACAGATGCTGGACAAGATCTCCGGCCTGGTGGCAGTCAACTCACTCATGGCCATGGTCGGCGGCACGCTGGCGGCGCTGATTCTCGGCCGCAACGACCCCGGCTTCGTGCACAACGGCCCGCTGGCCGGCCTGGTGGCGGTGTGCGCCGGCTCCGACCTGATGCACCCGCTGGGCGCGCTGGTGGTGGGCGGCGTGGCCGGTGCCATCTTCGTGCAGATGTTCACGCTGACGCAAAACAAGTGGAAGATTGACGATGTGCTGGGCGTGTGGCCGCTGCATGGCTTGTGCGGCACCTGGGGCGGCATTGCGGCTGGCCTGTTTGGCAGCCAGGCGCTGGGCGGCCTGGGCGGCGTGACGCTCGGCGGCCAGCTCATCGGCACCGCGCTGGGCGTGGCCTGGGCGCTGCTCGGCGGCTTCGTGGTCTATGGCGTGCTCAAGCTGACGCTGGGCCTGCGCCTGAGCCAGGAGGAGGAGTTCGACGGCGCCGACCTGTCCATCCATAAGATCGGCGCCACGCCGGACCGTGAGGTCAACTGGTAAAAGCCCGCGGTGGCCGGGCGGCAAATGACCGCCGGCTGCCGCTTGGCCGCGCTTTTTCGTTGCTTTCGCGCATGCGGCGGGCATTTTTTCCTTTGCATCCACCGGATTCGCGCATAATGGCCGCGTACTGCCGTACCCGGCAGTATGAATTTGCGGTGTATGGTCGGTTTTGCGTCTGCTTTAAGTCTTCACAGGTTTGTTGCTCGCGGCTATCAGACTCCATCGCGTTATCCGAGTCTTTTTGAGGAGTCCCGTCATGGGCAACAAACTTTACGTCGGCAACCTGCCGTACTCTTTCCGCGATGAAGATCTGCAGCGCGCCTTCTCGGCCCACGGCACGGTCACCAGCGCCAAGGTCATGATGGAACGCGACACCGGCCGCTCCAAGGGTTTCGGCTTCGTCGAAATGGGCAGCGATGCCGAAGCACAAGCCGCCATCAGCGCGCTGCATGGTCAGCAACAGGGCGGCCGCGCCCTGGTGGTCAATGAGGCCCGCCCGATGGAAGCCCGTCCCCCGCGCAGCGGTGGCTACGGCGGCGGCAATGGCGGTGGTGGTTACGGCGGTGGCCGTCGCGAAGGCGGCGGTGGCTACGGCGGTGGCCGCAGCAGCTACTGATCGATCCCGCATCGAATTCAAAAGGGCCCTTTGGGCCCTTTTTTCATGCGCGTTACACCTGCCAACACCCTAGCGCCAACCCCACTTGTGCCAGAAACATTTCTATGGCACAAAACGAATCGCGACGGGCTAGGAGGCCCGCCGCAGGATCGCGGTGATCTGCCGAATGCGCATCGTTGACAGACATTGATTGCGTTTTTAGGGACCCCATCGCTTGTTTTTTGTTTTTCAGGAGTCCCTGCATGGGCAATAAACTTTACGTCGGTAACCTGCCTTATTCGGTCCGCGACAACGATCTGGAACAGGCCTTCAGCCAGTTCGGCACCGTGACCAGCGCCAAGGTCATGATGGAACGCGACACCGGCCGCTCCAAGGGCTTCGGCTTTGTCGAGATGGGCAATGATGCCGAAGCGCAAGCGGCCATCAACGGCATGAACGGACAGCCGCTCAGCGGTCGCAGCTTGGTGGTCAACGAAGCCCGTCCGATGGAGCCGCGCCCGCCGCGCAGCGGTGGTTACGGCGGCGGTGGTGGCGGCTATGGCGGTGGTGGTGGCGGTCGCCGCGAAGGCGGCTACGGCGGCGGTGGCGGGGGTTATGGCGGCGGCAACGAAGGCGGTGGCGATGGCGGCTTCCGTAGCCCCTACGGCAACCCGCGTGGCGGTGGCGGCGGCCGCCGCGGCTACTGAGCCCCGCGCTTGACCCACAAGGCCCTTCGGGGCCTTTTTTGTGGCTTGCGCACCGCCCGGCAAGCGCCGGCTGCTACTAAAGATATAGCAATCTCAGAACTTCTCCGGCCGCATCACCGCGACGTCGGCAAAGAACAGCGTCAGGCCGTAGTGGGGGCCATAGCTGTCGAGCACATGGCGGGCGATCGCGTCGGCCACCGCGGGCTCGCAGATGACCTTCATCTCGATGGTGCGGTCGGCCTCCCAACTGCCTTCACGCGTGGCGTTCTGGCTGCCGCCGCGCACATCATGCACCGTGTAGCCCAAAGCGCCCGCCTGCCGCACATCGGCCACCAGACGTTTTTCGAGTACTGCCTCGGCAATGATCACCAGCAGCTGTTTCGGGTGTTTCGTCATCAGGCTCTCCTTCAGGCCAGCCGCTGTGCCAGCGCAAAGTACAGCGGGATGCCCAGCACGATGTTGAACGGGAAGGTCACGCCCAGCGCGGCCGTGATCGACAGTGCTGCGTTAGCCTGTGGCACGGCAATGCGCATGGCCGTGGGGGCGGCGATGTAGCTCGCGCTCGCCGCCAGCGTGGCCATCACGGTCACGCCACCCAAGCTCAGGCCCAGCCCCAGGCCCACCAGGGCGCCCAGCACCGCCAGCAGGGGCGGCGCCAGCAGGGCAAAGCCCACCAGGCGCAGGCCGTAGCGTCGCAACTCACCCAGCCGGCCGCCGGCCACCAGACCCAGCTCCAGCAGGAACAGCGCCAGCACGCCCTTGAAGGGGTCGATGAAGACATTCTTGATGGGGGCCGTGCCGGTCTCGCCCATCACACCACCGATGACCAGACCACCCACCAGCAACAGCACCGATTTGCCCAGAAAGACGTCGTGGGCCAGCTCCTTCCAGTTGACGCGCGTCGAAGCGTCGCCGGCGCCCAGGCGCGCCAGCAGGATGCCGGCAATCAGCCCCGGCGCCTCCATCAAGGCCACCCAGAGGGCGGCATGGCTTTCCAGCGGTACGCCGCGCTTGGCCAGGTAGCTGCTGGCCACGGCAAAGGTCACCACGCTGACGGAGCCGTAGTGCGCCGCCAGCGAAGCGCTGTCCACCGCGCTCAGGCCGAGGCGGCGCAGCACCGGCACCAGCAGGAAGGGAATGGCAAAACCCAGCGCCAAGCAGGCGGCCACCTGCGGCGCCAGCGTCAGCAGCGATTGCTTGCTGAGCTCGATGCCGCCCTTGAGGCCGATGGCCAGCAGCAGGTAGATCGAAAGGGTCTCGTAGAGGGCCTCGGGCAGGCGCAGGTCGCTCTTGAACAGGCGGGCCAGCACACCCAGCAGAAAGAAAAGCACAACGACATCCAGCATGGTCGACATCATGCCAGCGCGGCGAAGCCCTCGCGGGATGCCGGGTCAGCCCGGACGGCGATGCTTGCGCGGCCGGCCAGCCAGCAGGCGGTCAAACCAGGAATTGGGCAGCAAACGCAACAGCTTGGCCACCACGCCCATCTGCCACGGGATGACACGGTAGCTCACGCCGGCCTCAATAGCATTGCACGCTCGCTCGGCAAAGGCGTCGGGCGTCATGAGAAAGGGCATGGCATAGCGGTTTTGTCGTGTCAGGGGCGTGTCGACATAACCCGGGCTGAGCGTGACCACCTTAACCCCGCTGCCCCGCAGCTCGCCGCGCACGCTTTCGCAATAGCTGATCACCTCCGCCTTGCTGGCGCAGTAGGCACCATGGCCGGGCAGGCCGCGGATGCCCGCCACGCTGGCAATGCCGACCAGCCGCCCCGTGCCGCGCTGACGCATCGGCTCGATAAAGGGCTGGAAAGTGGCCGCCAGTCCGGTGACGTTGGTGGCCAGGGTCTGCGCCAGCACGTCCACGTCTTCTCGCACCGCCGTGTCCACGCCGATGCTGATACCGGCATTGGCCACCACGACATCGGGCACGCCCTGGCGGCACAGGCAGGCTTCGCCGGCCGCGACGATGCTATCGATGTTGGCCACATCAGCGCTATAGATTTCGTAGCTTTCTGCGCTTATCTGATGGGCTTCAAGCCACGATTTGATCTCATCCGTGCGGCGCGCCACCAGGGCCAGGCGGTAGCCAGCCTGGTGGTAGCGCAGCGCCAGCGCCTGCCCGATGCCGCTGGACGCGCCGGTGATGAAGGCCAGCCGCTGCATGCGTGGGGGCCTAGCGGGCGTTGTTGGGCACCAGCACGCCGCGCACCCGGCCCTGCAGCTGCATGATCTGGTCGACGTTGTCGTAGTCCATGCGCTCGGCGGTGAAGCGGTCGTTGCCGCGCGTCAGCTCGACCGGCTTGTGCGAGGTGACGCGTTCGGTGTCCATGTAGGCATGCAGGAACTCGCTGCGGTAGGTCAGGCGGGGGTAGGTCTTGCCGTTCCTGTCGACCACTTCCTCGCGCACCACCACCGCGTTGCCGATGAGCTGGACTTCAGAGCTGTCGCTGTTGGTGACGGCCTGCCGCGCCGTGGCGGTGGTCAGGTGGCCCTTGTCGTTGAAGGAACGGATGCGGACCTGTTCAATCTCCACCGTGTCGGTGTCCGGGAAATGGCGTCCCTCGCTGCCAAAGATCTCGGTCTTGAGCTGCCCGGTCGTGTTAAAGGTCTTGACCGAGAACTTCTGCATGAAGTAGTCGGGTTCGTGCTTCTTCGCCTGCTCGGGCCCGGGCGCCTCGAACACCGGCGTGCTGCGCACCAGCCAGTACGTGCCCAACGCCAGCACCCCCATCAGGATGATGGGCAGGTAGAGGGACAGGCGGTCCCAGGCCGCACGCAACAGTCGCATCACCGGCGCCACTCCTGCAGCAGCTCGGCATAACGGCCGCTGGCCACCAGCAGCAGATCGCAGAACTCGCGCGCCGCGCCGAAGCCGGCCGGCGCCTGCGTCACGTGGTGCACGATCGCACGCACCTCGGCATGGGCGTGCGGCGGTGCGGCGGCAAAGGCGCAGCGCTGCAGCACGGCGAGGTCCGGCCAGTCGTCACCGATGGCGGCGGCCTGCGCCCAGTCCAGGCCCAGGGCCTGCAGCGATTGTTCGGCCGCCGGGCGCTTGTCTTCGGTGCCGAAATGCGCGTGCACGATGCCCAGCGCCTGCAAGCGCACGCGCAAAGCCGCGCTGTCGCGGCCGGTGATGACCACCGGCGTGATGCCGGCGCGCTGCAGCAGCTTGAGGCCATGGCCGTCGAGCGTGTTGAAGCGCTTGAGCGTCTCGCCGGCGTCGGAGATGTAGAGGCCGCCATCGGTGAGAACACCGTCGACATCGAAAAAGGCAACGCGGATGCCTTGGGCCCGCAGCAGCAACTCGGGTGGGAAATTCAGTGCGGGCTGCATCAGATCACCTTGGCCCGCATCAGGTCGTTGCTGTTGAGTGCGCCGCACAGGCGGCCCTCGGCGTCCACCACCAGCACACTGGTGATGCGGCGTTGCTCCATCATCTCCGCCGCCTCCACCGCCAGCGCGTCGGCGCTGATGGTGACCGGGTTGGCGTGCATGACGTCGCCGGCCGTGCCGGCGCGCAGGTCAAAGCCTTTTTCCAGCAGGCGGCGCAGGTCGCCATCGGTGAAGATGCCCAACACGCGGTCCTGCGCATCGACGATGGCGGTGGCGCCCAACCCCTTGGCACTCATCTCGCGCATGACCTCACTGAAGCCGGCCGCCGGGCTGACACGGGGCACCGCCGCGCCGCTGCGCATGATGTCGCTCACGTAGGTCAGCAGCTTGCGGCCAAGCGCACCGCCTGGATGGGAACGCGCAAAGTCCTCGGCGCGAAAGCCACGGGCATCGAGCAGCGCCACCGCCAGCGCGTCGCCCAGCGCCAACTGGGCCGTGGTACTGGCCGTCGGCGCGAGGTTGAGCGGACAGGCTTCCTTTTCCACGCCGCTGTCCAGCGTGAGGTCGGCGTGGCGCGCCAGCGTGGAGTCCGGCTTCCCCGTCATGGCAATCAACGGCACGCCCAGGCGCTTGAACACCGGCAGGATGGCGGTCAGTTCGTCCGACTCGCCGCTGTTGGAGATGGCCAGCACCAGGTCGTTGGCGGTGATCATGCCCAAGTCGCCGTGGCTGGCCTCGGCCGGGTGCACAAACATGGCCGGCGTGCCGGTCGAAGCCAGGGTGGCGGCGATCTTGCGCCCGATGTGGCCGCTCTTGCCCATGCCCATGACGACGATGCGCCCCGGCACCTGCAGGATGCGGGCCACCGCCTGCACAAAGGCCGCGCCAAGGCGCTGGCGCAGGCCCAGCACAGCCGCGGCTTCGATCTCCAGCGTCTCCTGTGCCAGCCGCAAAGCGGCGGCGGCATCAAAGGGCTGGTCCGGGTTCTTGGGTGGGGTCATGGCTGGATTTTATCGACCGCTCTGCTCTTGCTAGTATCAGGGCATGAGCGCGCTTGAACTCACCTTGCTGTACCTGCTGGCGGCCGTGTTGGGCGTGGTGGTGTTTCGCAGCCTGCGGCTGCCACCCATGCTGGGCTATCTGGCGGTAGGCGTGGTCATCGGCCCGAACGCGCTGGCGCTGGCGCAGAACTCGGCCGGTGTCCGTCACCTGGCAGAGTTCGGTGTCGTGTTCCTGATGTTCGCCATCGGCCTGGAATTCAACCTGCCCAAGCTGCGCGCCATGCGCCGCCATGTGTTCGGCCTGGGCCTGCTGCAGGTGCTGCTGACCATGCTGCTGACGGTGCTGGGCGCCTTCCTGCTGAACTGGCTGCTACCCTCGCTATGGGATATCCGCTGGCAGACGGCGCTGGCGCTGTCCGGCGTCATGGCCATGAGCAGCACCGCCATCGTCGTCAAACTGATGGCCGAACGGCTGGAGCTGGAGTCCGAACACGGCAAGCGCGTCATGGGCATCCTGCTGTTCCAGGACCTGGCCGTGGTGCCCTTGCTGGTGCTGATCCCGGCATTGGGCAGCCCGGCGGACGAGTTGCTGGCCGCGCTGGGTCTGGCGCTGGTCAAGGCGGTCGCGTTGCTGGCCCTGCTGTTGCTGGGCGGGCAGCGCCTGATGCGCTGGTGGCTGACCCTGGTGGCACAGCGCAAGAGCAACGAGTTGTTCATGCTCAACCTGCTGCTCATCACACTGGGCCTGGCTTGGCTGACCGAGCTTGCGGGCCTGAGCCTGGCACTGGGCGCCTTCATCGCCGGCATGCTGATTGCCGAGACCGAGTACAAGCACCAGGTGGAGACCGACATCCGGCCGTTTCATGACGTATTGCTCGGCCTGTTCTTCATCACCATCGGCATGATGCTGGACTGGATGATCGTGCTGGAGCGCTGGCCGCTGGTGCTGATGCTGATGACGGTCTCGCTGCTGCTCAAGCTTACGCTGATCACGCTGCTGACCCGCATCATGGGCGCCACCATGGGCGTGGCGCTGCGCACCGGCCTGTACCTGGCGCAAGCCGGGGAATTCGGCTTCGTGCTGCTGTCGCTCACCTACGAGAAGGGCCTGCTCGACGCGGCCATGCTGAATCCGATCCTGGCGTCGATGGTGTTGTCGATGCTCGCCACGCCCTTCATCATCCTCTACAGCAACCGCATCGTCATGAAGCTGGTGGCCAGCGAGTGGCTGCAACAGTCGCTGCAGATGACCAACATTGCGCGCAAGTCGATCAGCACCAGCAAGCACGTCATCATCTGCGGCTATGGCCGCTGCGGCCAGAACCTGGCGCGCATGCTGGAGGGCGAGAAGATCCCCTACATGGCGCTGGACCTCGACCCCGACCGCGTGCATCAGGCGGCGGCCGCCGGCAATGCGGTGGCATTCGGTGACGCCGCCCGCCTGCAGGCGCTGATGGCGGCCGGCCTGAGCCGCGCCAGCGCTGTGGTCATCACCTACCTGGACGTCGCCGGCGCACTCAAGGTGCTCGCCAACGTGCGCGCCCAGGCGCCGCATGTGCCGGTGATCGTCCGCACCCAGGACGACCATGCGCTGGACCGGCTGCGTGCCGCCGGCGCGACCGAAGTGGTACCGGAAGCTATCGAAGGTTCGCTCATGCTGGCCAGCCACGCGCTGGCACTGGTGGGCGTGCCGATGCGGCGCGTGATCCGCCTCGTGCAGGAGCAGCGCGATGCGCGCTACAACCTGCTGCGCGGCTATTTTCATGGCGCCGATGACAGCGCCGCGGATGACGGCGCACAGGAACGTCTGGCCAGCATCACGCTGCCGCCCGGGGCGGCCGTGCTGGGCCGCCCGCTGCGCGACCTCGCCGCGATTCTGCCGGCCCTGCAGGTGCTGAACCTGCGCCGGCACAACGGCAAGAATCACGCACCGGCGCCGGACCTGCTGCTGGAAGACGGTGACACGCTGGTGTTCTCGGGTCGGGCCGAGGATCTGGCGTTGGCCGAGGACCAGCTGCTCAAAGGCTGACGGCTGCCTGGCGCGTGCCTTACCATCGGCCCGCTGACACTTACCCTGAGGGACCCATGCAGGACCGCAACATCAACGAATACCTCCGCAGCCACATCCGCACCGTGCCGAACTGGCCCGCCCCTGGCGTGCAGTTCCGCGACATCACGCCCCTTCTGCAGAACCCGAAGGTGTTCCGCGTGATGGTGGACGCCTTCGTACACCGCTACATGGACGCCGGCATGCGCCCCGACGTGGTGGCGGGGCTCGACGCGCGAGGTTTCATCCTTGGATCGGTCATCGCCTATGAACTGGCGGTCGGTTTCGTTCCGATCCGCAAGAAGGGCAAGCTGCCGTTCACCACGGTGGAAGAAACTTATGAGCTCGAGTACGGCAGCGCCACCGTGGAGTTGCACGCCGATGCCGTGAAGCCGGGTGACCGCGTCCTGTTGGTGGACGACCTGATCGCCACCGGCGGCACCATGATGGCGGGCAAGCGTCTGCTGGAAAAACTCGGTGCCCATGTGATGGAGGGCGCCGCCATCGTCGACCTGCCCGAACTGGGTGGCTCCGAGAAGCTGCGTGCGGCCGGCCTGCCGCTGTTCACGCTGGTGGACTTTGCCGGGCACTGACGCCGCTGCGGCACGGGGCCCTCAGTTCAGGTCGCCGTACTGGGTCTTGCTCAGCGCCGGGTAGATCCGGGGCTCTTCAATCACTTCCGTGTCCTCGAAGCCGACACCTGCTGTCGAGGCCATGCCGATGGCCAACGCTTGCCGCAGTGCCGCCACCTCGTCGGCGCCGATCGGCTCGAAGCGCGGCGGCAAAGCCGGCGGGTTCGCGGCAGACCCGCGCGGCGCCGCGTCCTTGCGGTACGCGCTGTGGCGCCAGTAGATGGCGTTGACCTGGATGCTGTGCCGCACTTTGACCGCATGGGCGATCCGCGTCTCGGTCTCGCGCTGCGCCGAGGTGGACAAGGCACCTTCCGGCAACAGGTCGATCATCACGATGTACTGTCGCCCCTGCGGCTCCAGCGAGAGCACCTTGAAGCTGTAATGGGTAGACAGCACGCCGGCGCGCGCCATGGCCTCGCGCACCACGGCGTACAGCAGTTCGCGGCGCGCCATGCGTTTCTGGCGCCGCTGCGTGGACTGGCTTTCCTGTTGCGCAGCGGCCGCGTCGGTCTCCGTCCCGGTGTGATGGCCGGGCTTGTCGCTTGCCTTCTTGTTGAACCAGTTTTCCAGCAAGGCCATCTCTGTCTCCCCAGCGTGCCTGGACTGTGCCGGGAAACGCCGGCCGATGTCCTTGGGGCAGTTTAGTTGCGCCGCATGGTGCCGGGGCGCCCTTGCTTACTTGCCGATACAGAACTTGGAAAAAATAACGCCCAGCAGATCGTCGGCGCCAAACTCACCGGTGATCTCGTTGAGTGCGTTCTGGCCCAGCCGCAACTCTTCGGCCAGCAGATCAAGTGCCTGAGCCTGGGCGGCCAGATGTGCCACGGCGGTCTGCAGGTGCTGTTCGACCCGCCACAATGCCTGCACATGGCGTTCGCGTGCGATGTAGAGCCCTTCCGGCGCAGCCTGCCAGCCAACGAGCTCCAGCAGCCGGCGGCGCAGCGCATCCAGGCCGGCGCCGGTTTGTGCCGACAAGGCCAGCCCGTCGGCCGGCACAGGTATCGCGGCGGCATCGCTTTTGTTCCAGATGTCCAGCACCGGCACCCGTGCCGGCAACTTCTGGCGCAGCGTCTGCGCAATCGCCGCGTCGGCCTGGGCGTAGTCGAGCTGGGCCGCGCGCGTCAGGTCGTGCAGGAACAGCACGACGTCGGCCGCTTCGATCTCGGCCCATGCGCGCGCGATGCCGATGCGCTCCACCTCGTCCTCGCCCTCGCGCAGGCCGGCGGTATCGATCACGTGCAGCGGCACCCCTTCGATCTGGATCGTCTGCTGCACCTTGTCGCGCGTGGTGCCGGCAATCGGCGTCACGATGGCCAGCTCTGCGCCAGCCAAGGCGTTGAGCAGCGAGCTCTTGCCGGCGTTGGGTTGCCCGGCAATCACCACCTTGATACCCTCGCGCAGCAGCGCACCTTGGCGCGCATGCTGCAGCACCGACGCCAGTTGCTGCTGCAGGCGCGCCAGTTGCCCCTGTGCATCGGCCTGGCGCAGGAAATCGATCTCTTCTTCCGGGAAATCGAGCGTCGCCTCCACCAGCATGCGCAGGTGGATGAGCGCGTCGCGCAGGCCGTGGATTTCGCGCGAGAAATCGCCGGCAAGTGAACGGCTGGCGCTGCGTGCCGCCGCTTCGGTGCTGGCGTCGATCAGGTCGGCGATCGCTTCTGCCTGCGCCAGATCGATTTTGTCATTGAGAAACGCTCGTTCGGTGAACTCACCGGGCTGCGCCAGGCGCAAACCCACCAGCCGCGGCTGGCCGCTCGCGGGGTCGATGTCCGCCGCCGCCTCCAGGCAGCGTGCCAGCAGCAGTTGCAGCACCACCGGTCCGCCGTGGACCTGCAGTTCCAGCACGTCCTCGCCGGTGTAGGAATGCGGCGCCGGGAAATGAATCGCCAGGCCGTGGTCCAGCGGCGTGCCCTGACGGTCGCGCAAGGGCAGGTAGGTCGCGTGGCGCGGCGCCAGCGCACGACCGCACAAGGCCTGCACCAGCGATGCCAGATCCCGCCCGCTGACGCGAACGATGCCCACCGCCCCACGCCCGGGCGCGGTGGCAATCGCAACAATGGGTTCCTGATGACGGGCAAGCATGGTTTGATTTTCGCCTTATCCCGCTCCGCCAGATGCGCGTGAGCCCAACCCTCTCAAGGACGCCGCGGAACCGGCTTTGCCGGTCCGCTGGTGTCGTCCCCCTTGGGGTATGGCGCGCAGCGCCTCAGGGGGTCATTTGAACTTCGGCAGATTGAACTGCGGCGGCACACCCATGCGCGTGTTGATCAGCCACTGCTGGGCGATCGACAGGATGTTGTTGGTCAGCCAGTACAGCACCAGGCCGGCCGGGAAGAAGAAGAACATCACGCTGAAGATCAGCGGCATGATCCACATCATCTTGGCCTGGATCGGATCCGGCGGCGCCGGATTGAGGGCCGTCTGCAGCATGGTGGTCAGCGTCATCAGCAGCGGGAGGATGTAGTAGGGATCGTTGGCCGACAGATCCTTGATCCACAGGATCCAGGGCGCGTTGCGCATCTCCACCGACGACAGCAGCACCCAGTACAGCGCGATGAAAACCGGGATCTGGATCATGATGGGCAGGCAGCCTCCCATGGGGTTGACCTTCTCCTCGCGGTAGATGCGCATCATCTCCTGCTGCATCTGCTGCGGCTTGTCCTTCAAGCGCTCGCGCATTTCCATGATGCGCGGGTTGATGGCCTTCATCTTGGCCATGCTGGCATAGGCCTTGGCGTTCAGCCAGTAGAAAGCCAGCTTCAGCAGCACCACCAGCGCGACAATGGACCAGCCCCAGTTGTGCAGCAGGCCGTAGAGCTTGTCGAGCAGCCAGTACAGCGGCTTGGCCAGGATGGTCAGCCAGCCGTAGTCCTTCACCAGCTCCAGCCCAGGCGCCAGTGCTTCCAGCACCTTCTCTTCCTGCGGGCCGACGAAGAAACGCGCTGCCACCGACTTGCTGCCGGCCGGCGCGATGGTCTCGAGCGGCGTGATCATGCCCACCGAATACAGGTTGTTGTCCACCTTGCGCATGAACAGGTCACGCTGGATACCGTCGCCCAGCAGCCAGGCGCTGGCGAAGTAGTGCTGCACCATGGCCACATAGCCGTTGGGCGACTGCTTTTCGATGTCAAACTTGTTCTTCTCGATGTCGCTGAACTCCACTTTCTGGTACTTCCTGGCGTCGGTGTAGACCGCCGGGCCGGTGAAGGTGGAGTAGAACGACGACTCGCCCGGCAGCTTGTTGCCGTCGCGCACCAGCTGCAGGTACAGCTGGGGTGCCGTCGCGGTACTGCCGAGGTTCAGCACCTCATGCTGCACGTCGATGGCATAGCTGCCGCGGTTGAGCGTGTAGGTCTTGACCAGCTTGACGCCGCCAGTCTCGGGCGACTCGAACTTCACCTGCAGCGTGTCCTGTCCCTGCTTGAGCTCGCGCTCACCAGAAACCAGAGCCATGACCGTCTTGTGAGTCGGGAAAATGCCGCCGCCAGGCCCGGCAATCAGACCGGTTTGTGCGACATAGACGCGCTCCCTGCTCTCGTCGAGCAGCACGAAATTCTGGTCCGGCTGCTTCAAGTCACGGTGCTTGAGGAACTCGGCTCGCACCAGCGAGCCGCCTTCGGTGTCGAACGTCAGCTTCAGCACGTCGCTGCTCACCTCCACACGCTCACGCGCAGCCGCCGCCGGCACGCTGGTCTGCGTGGCGATCTGGGCGCTGCCGGCGGGCGTCTGCGCGACCGGGACCGTGCCGTTGCTGTCCGGCGCCTGAGGCGCCGAGGTTGCCGTGGCTTTGACCGGTGCCGGGAAGAAGGTAGCCTGGCGGCCGTTGTGGATCTGCCATTGGTCCCAGAGCAGGACCAGCGAGAAACCAAAAACCACCCACAGTATGGTGCGGCGAATGTCGTTCATGGAAACTTCTTATGTGACGAGGAGGGGAGCAAACGGGTGAACAAGCGCGGCTTGTCATGCGGCACCGGATCACAGCCACCCTCACACCAGGGATGGCAGCGCATCAGACGCCGCAGGGTCAGATAACTGCCTGTTGCCGCGCCATGTTTTTCCAGCGCAGCCAGAGCATACAGGGAACAGGTGGGCTCGAACCGGCAACCGGAACCCAACCAGGGGCTCAGCAGCAGGCGGTAGCCGCGCACCAGCGCGATCAACAGCCGCTTCATGGCTTGACCGCCTTCAGCTGCGTGGCCACCAGACGCGCGAACAGCTGGTCCAGCTCGGCCCGCACGGCGCGCTTGAGCGGCTCTGAACTGGCGCTGACGAACTGGGAACGATCAAAGCCGGCGCGCAGGCGCACCACCAGCGCCATGGGCTGCAGCCTGGCTTCAAACTGGGCAGCTACCGCGTAGATCTGCCGCTTGAGCAGATTGCGCGTCACGGCACGCCGGGCCCAACGCTTGGGAACCATGGCGCCGATCCAAGCCTGGCCGGAATGGGAAAAGGCCGGCTGCGCCGATGCGGACGAAGCAATCGTGACATCGGGAGCCAGGCCATGCATGACGAAATGCGCAGTGCGCGCGACGGTCGAACCTGCCAAAACGGCCTGAAACTGCTCTCGGGTCTTCAGCCGCTGCACGTGGCCCGTCGTACTGGTGTGGCTTATCAGCGTTGCGCTGAACAGCCGACTCAGACGGCCAGGCGCTTGCGGCCCTTGGCGCGACGCGCATTGATCACGGCGCGGCCACCACGGGTCTTCATGCGAACCAGAAAACCGTGGGTACGGGCACGGCGGATTTTGGAAGGCTGGTAAGTGCGTTTCATTTTGGAATCCTTGGAGCTTGCGCTCGGGTGTGGGTCTATCGGGCCTGTCCACCGTCCTGCCCATCACCATCGTGTCGAACAGAAGATTAAAACGGCCACGTCTACTCGCCCTGGCAAACCAGGGAAACCAATGATTATGGCAAATTTTCCCAATGCTGGCAATGTCTTGCGGCGGATTTATCGCGTAGTGCTGCAAACGACAGTTCAGTCCAGAAAAATTGTGGATAAATTCTTGATAAATTACAATCTCGTGCAGTTTGAATAACAAATATCCACAGAATCATTGACCCATCATGGCAGAGGGAACATTCAACAACCACCCTGTCACCGGGGGCCATGAAGCGGGACTCAGTCTATGGCAGACCTGCATCGACCAGCTGGCGCAGGAACTGCCGGAGCAACAGTTCAACACCTGGATCAAACCACTGGTAGCCCAGGTGGCCGACGATCTGTCGAAAATCACACTGTTCGTGGCCAACCGATTCAAGCTCGATTGGGTCCGCGCCCAGTACAGTGCCCGGATTGCGGCCATCCTGGAGTCACTCTACGGTCAGCCCATCCAGAT
>JAULXO010000004.1:15756-139066 GCA_032118555.1 Hylemonella sp.
CACTCCCAGGGAAAACTCCCAAAGGGTTCCTGCGAGCAACAAACCGGTGGAGTATTTCCCGGCGGAGGAAGCGATCGAACCGCTGGAAGAAAAACCTGCCGGTATCGCGAGGAACAGGCTCAATCCCGCCTTGACGTTCGACACCTTGGTGGAAGGTACGGCAAACCGCATGGCCCGTGCCGCGGCCATGCACGTGGCCAGCTCCCCCGGTCAGCTGTACAACCCCTTGTTCATCTACGGCGGTGTCGGTCTGGGCAAAACGCACCTGATGCATGCTGTCGGCAACAAGCTGCTGGCCGAACACCCCGGTGCCAAAGTTCTCTACATCCATGCTGAACAATTTGTTTCAGATGTGGTTAAGGCCTATCAGCGCAAGACTTTTGACGAGTTCAAGGACAAGTACCACTCGCTCGACCTGCTGCTGATCGACGACGTGCAGTTCTTTGCCAACAAGGACCGTACCCAGGAGGAGTTCTTCAACGCCTTTGAAGCCCTGCTCGCCAAGAAGTCACATATCGTGATGACCAGCGACACCTATCCGAAGGGGTTGACCGACATTCATGAACGCCTGGTGTCGCGCTTCGATTCCGGTTTGACGGTGGCCATCGAGCCGCCGGAACTGGAGATGCGGGTGGCGATCCTGATCAACAAAGCCCACGCCGAGGGCGCCGAGATGCCGGAAGAGGTGGCTTTCTTCGTGGCCAAGAACGTGCGCTCCAATGTGCGGGAACTCGAAGGTGCGCTGCGCAAGATCCTGGCTTATTCACGCTTTAACCAGAAGGAAATCTCCATCCAGTTGGCGCGCGAAGCCCTGCGCGACCTGCTGTCAATCCAGAACCGGCAGATCTCGGTCGAGAACATCCAGAAGACGGTGGCTGACTTCTACAAGATCAAGGTCGCCGACATGTATTCCAAGAAACGTCCGGCCAGCATTGCCCGGCCGCGCCAGATTGCCATGTACCTGGCCAAGGAACTGACGCAAAAGAGCCTGCCGGAAATTGGCGAGCTGTTTGGTGGGCGCGACCACACCACGGTTCTGCATGCGGTACGCAAGATTGCCGGCGAACGCCAGCAACTGACCGAACTGAACCAGCAGTTGCATGTGCTGGAACAGACCCTGAAAGGTTGAACCATGAGCGGGACGACTACGGATCAGGGTCAGAACAACAACGTTGGGGATAGTTTTTGAACAAGTATCCAGTTATCCACAGCACAGGGGCGGCAAGCAAAGTTGTTCATGCTGCCCAGACAGTCCGGAAGCATGGCTGCGCACAGTTTTCAAGCGTATCCAAGTCGTTGATAAAAAAAGAGAAAATGGCGCTATCCACAGAGACCGGCGCCCTTTAACTACTACTACTAATTTGAAATAAAGAAATTAAGGAAGAGGCTGACATGATCGTCCTGAAGGCAACACAAGACAAAGTGCTCTCGGTTCTGCAATCGGTAGCCGGTATCGTCGAGCGCCGGCATACGCTTCCCATCCTGGCCAATGTGCTGATCCGCAAGACCGGCAGCGCGTTGCAATTCACCACCAGCGACTTGGAGATCCAGATCCGGACTACGGTGGAATTCGATGGAGATGCCGGCAACTTCACTACTACCGTCGGTGCGCGCAAGCTGATCGACATCCTGCGTACCATGCCAGCGGATCAGACGGTGTCTCTGGAATCCAGCCAGGCCAAACTGATCCTCAAGGGCGGCAAGAGCAAGTTCACGCTGCAGACCTTGCCGGCGGAAGACTTTCCGCTGGTGCAGGAGTCGGCTGCCTTCGGCCCGTCGTTCAGCGTTCCGCAGAAGACGCTGAAAGACCTGCTGGGTCAGGTGTCGTTTGCAATGGCCGTGCATGACATCCGCTACTACCTCAACGGTATCCTGTTCGTGGCAGAAGGCAAGCAACTCAGCCTGGTGGCCACTGACGGTCACCGTCTGGCATTTGCCTCGTCCACGCTGGACGTTGAGGTGCCGCGTCAGGAGGTCATCCTGCCGCGCAAGACAGTTCTGGAGATGCAGCGTCTGCTTAGCGATGCCGATGGTGCGATTGAAATGCAGTTCGCCAACAACCAGGCCAAGTTCAGCTTCGAAGGCATGGAGTTCGTGACCAAGCTGGTCGAAGGCAAGTTCCCCGATTACAACCGCGTGATCCCGAAGAATCACAAGAACAGCATCACGCTGGGCCGCCAGCCGCTGCTGGCCAGCCTGCAGCGCACCGCTATCCTGACCAGCGACAAGTTCAAAGGCGTGCGCCTGAACATCGATCCTGGCACGCTGCGTGTGGCTTCCAACAATGCCGAGCAGGAAGAGGCGGTGGACGAACTGGACATCGACTACAACGGCGACAGCATTGAGATCGGTTTCAACGTGACCTATCTGATTGATGCGCTGGCCAACATGGACCAGGAGATGGTGAAGGTGGAGCTGTCGGATTCCAACAGTTCGGCTCTGATCACCATTCCCGACAACGCGAATTTCAAGTATGTCGTGATGCCGATGCGCATCTGAGGCTGCATCGGTCGCAGACTGCAACCCGCCATGGACAGCGTGTCCATTGCGGGTTTGGTCATTCAAGAGTTTGAGAAATTGTCAGAGTAAATCACCATGAGCGAAGAAACTACCCAGGCCCAACCCCGCATCGATGCCAATCAGCCGGGGACTTCCGAGGGCTATGGCGAAGGTTCGATTCAGATTCTTGAAGGCCTGGAGGCGGTACGCAAGCGCCCGGGCATGTACATCGGCGACACGTCGGACGGTACCGGTCTGCACCACCTGGTGTTCGAGGTCGTTGACAACTCGATCGACGAAGCGCTGGCCGGTCATTGCGACGATATCGTGGTCACCATCCATTCCGACAATTCCATCAGCGTGGTCGACAACGGCCGTGGGATTCCCACTGGCGTCAAGATGGATGATAAGCACGAACCCAAGCGTAGCGCGGCCGAAATTGCGCTGACCGAACTGCACGCGGGCGGCAAATTCAACCAGAACAGCTACAAGGTGTCGGGTGGCCTGCACGGTGTTGGTGTGTCATGCGTGAACGCCTTGTCGAAGTGGTTGCGCCTGACGGTGCGGCGCGATGGCAAGGTGCATCAGCTCGAATTCGCCCGCGGCTTTGTGCAGAACCGCCTCAATGAGAAGGTCGATGGTTTTGACGTTTCGCCGATGAAGGTGACTGGCGCGACGGAAAAACGCGGCACCGAAGTCCACTTTCTGCCCGACACCGAGATCTTCCAGCAGAACAACGAGTTCCACTACGAGATCCTCGCCAAGCGCCTGCGTGAGCTGAGTTTCCTGAACAACGGTGTGCGCATCCGGCTCAAGGATGAACGCACCAACAAGGAAGACGACTTCTCGGGTGCCGGTGGCGTCAAGGGTTTTGTCGATTTCATCAATGCCAACAAGAAAGTGCTGCACCCGAATGCTTTTCATGCGTTGGGTACGCGACCGGCTGACAGCTATGGCGGCATTCCCGGCACCGAGATCGGCGTCGAGGTGGCGATGCAGTGGAACGACGGCTACAACGAATCGGTGCTCTGCTTCACCAACAACATTCCGCAGCGTGACGGTGGTACCCACCTGACCGGCCTGCGCGCGGCGATGACGCGCGTGATCAGCAAGTACATCGAAAGCAACGAACTGGCCAAGAAGGCCAAGGTTGAGGTTTCGGGCGATGACATGCGTGAAGGCCTGTGCTGTGTGCTGTCGGTCAAGGTGCCCGAGCCCAAGTTCAGCAGCCAGACCAAGGACAAGCTGGTTTCGTCCGAGGTACGGGCACCGGTAGAGGACATCGTGGCCAAAGCCCTGACCGACTTTCTGGAAGAGCGTCCGAACGATGCCAAGATCATCTGCGGCAAGATCGTGGAAGCGGCACGGGCGCGCGAAGCGGCGCGCAAGGCACGTGAAATGACTCGGCGCAAGGGTGTGCTGGACGGCATGGGCCTGCCGGGCAAGCTGGCGGATTGCCAGGAGAAGGACCCGTCGCTGTGCGAGATCTACATTGTCGAGGGTGACTCCGCCGGCGGTTCGGCCAAGCAGGGACGCGACCGCAAGTTCCAGGCCATTCTTCCGCTGCGCGGCAAGATCCTGAACGTGGAAAAGGCCCGTTACGAAAAGCTGCTGACCAGCAACGAGATCGTGACGCTGATCACGGCGTTGGGCACCGGTATCGGCAAGGCGGCGGTAGAGAGCGGCAAGTCGAGTGTGGATGACTTCAACATCGACAAGTTGCGCTACCACCGCATCATCATCATGACCGACGCCGACGTCGACGGTGCGCACATTCGCACCTTGCTGCTGACCTTCTTCTACCGTCAGATGCCGGAACTGGTGGAGCGCGGGCACATCTACATCGCGCAACCGCCGCTGTACAAGGTCAAGTCCGGCAAGGAAGAGCTCTACCTGAAGGATGCTGCCGCGCTGGACGCCTACCTGCTGCGCATCGCGCTGGTGAACGCGTCCATCCATACCGGCGGCGACAAGGGCGTGGCAATCAGCGGCGACACGCTGGCGGAGCTGGCGCGCAAGCACCAGCTGGCCGAAGGCGTGATCGCCCGTCTGCAGAATTTCATGGATGCGGAGGCGCTGCGTGCCATCGCCGACGGCGTGGAACTCAAGCTGGACACGGTGGCGGAAGCGGAAGCCAGTGCCGTGGCGTTGCAGGCCAAGCTGGCCGGTGCCGAAGTGGCGGGCGAGTTCGATGCGCGGACCGACAAGCCCATCCTGCGCATCAGCCGCCGTCACCATGGCAACGTCAAGAGCAGCATCATCACCCAGGACTTCGTCCATGGTGCCGATTACGCGGCGCTGGCCGAAGCCGCCAACACCTTCCGTGGCCTGTTGAATGAAGGCGCCAAGGTGATGCGGGGCGAAGGCGAGAAGCAGAAGGAAGAGAAGGTGGCTGACTTCCGCTCGGCCATGAACTGGCTGATCGGGCAGGCCGAAGGCAGCACCGCGCGCCAGCGTTACAAAGGCCTGGGCGAGATGAACCCGGAGCAGCTGTGGGAGACCACCATGGACCCGGCCGTGCGCCGCCTGCTGCGGGTGCAGATCGATGACGCCATCGAGGCGGACCGCGTCTTCACCATGCTGATGGGCGATGAGGTTGAGCCGCGGCGCGACTTCATTGAAACCAACGCCTTGCGCGCCGGCAATATCGACATCTGATCTGCAGCGCTGCGACCGGCATGGGCGCCATCGCCGTCATCGACTTCGAGACCACCGGCATCTCGCCGGACCGCGGCGACCGCGCCACCGAGGTTGCGATGGTGATCGTGGAAGACGGGAAGGTGATCGACCGCTTCCAGAGCCTGATGAATGCCGGCGTGCGGATTCCGGCCTTCATCACGCAGCTCACAGGCATCAGCAATGCCATGGTGGCGGCGGCGCCCGATGCGGCCGAGGTCATGGCGCAGGCCAGCCGCTTCGTCGGCAGCACGCCGATAGTGGCGCACAACGCGGCCTTTGACCGCAAGTTCTGGGCCGGTGAGCTGACGCGCTTGGGCCTGCCGGCGGCGCAACCGTTTGCCTGTACCTTGCTGATCTCGCGTCGGCTCTACCCGCAGGCGCCGAACCACAAGCTGGGCTCGCTGGTTGACTACCACCGGCTGCCGCGCACCGGGACCGCCCACCGTGCGCTGGCCGATGCCGAAATGGCGGCCGAACTCCTGGGGTGCATTCAGCACGATCTGCGAACCCGCCATGGCATCGCCCGTCCTGACCATGCCTTCCTGTCGGCGCTGCAGCGTTGCCCCATGCCGGCGCTGGCGCAATTCATGGCGCGTCAGGCCCGTCCTGACCCGTGCGTGCCGGGGGTGGCGAGTCGTGCAGGTTGACCGCATAATGACTTCCCGCGCCCGCCTGCGCCGGGGCCGATGCACCGTCCAGCGATGTCCGAACGGGTTCCCATGACAGACAAGAAACCTTTTGAGATTGCCCGCGAAACGCTCAAGCAACTGACGGCGCGCAAGCTGGTGCCGACGCCGGTCAACTACCAGTCGATCTACAACGAGATCGCCGGCGTGCCGCAGATCCAGCCGTTCCCCGAGGAGCCGCTGCGCCAGATCGCACAGGCCCTGCCGACCAAGAACCCGGGCCAGCAGAAGCACAAGGGCCTGCTGGAGTACGCCATCGGCCAGCGCAACTGGGCCGGAGTGCAAAGCGCCCTGGTGGCCTATGCCGGCTTTGCGCTGCCCGGCGGCGCGCCGCACGAGCAGGCACCGGAGCCGGTGGCGCCGATTGCGTCCGTGCCCGCCTTCACGGCCGAGTTCATGGAGCAGATCGCCCGGCTGATCGAATACAGCCTGCCGGCGCTGGGCGAAGACGATGCCCGCTTCAAGGAGCAGGTCGACAAGCTGCTGCAGACCCTGCGCGACCCGGCGGCGGACGTCATCGGCATCAAGACCCTGCTGGCCAATTTCGGCCATCGGCTGTCGTTTGCGGCCGAGGACCAGGCGGAGATCAAGGCCACACTGCTCAAGCTGCTGCAGCTGATCATCGAGAACATCGGCGAGTTGAGCATCGACGACAGCTGGCTCAAAGGCCAGACGGATGCGTTGCGCGAGGCCGCTGCGCCACCGCTGACCTTGCGTCGCCTCGACGACGTGGAGCGGCGCCTGAAGGACGTGATTTTCAAGCAGACCGAGGCCAAGGGCCGGGCGCTGGAGGCACAGGAAGAGTTGCGCCGCATGCTGGCCACCTTCGTCGAGCGCTTGTCGCAGATGACGGAGTCCAGCAGTGCCTTCCAGGGCAAGATGGAAGAAAGCGTGCGGCAGATCGAGCAGGCCCGGACCATTGAGGAGATTGCGCCGGTGCTCAAGGACGTGATTGGCGCCACGCGCGCCATGTCGAATGAATCGCTGATGGTGCGTGACGAACTGCGTGCCATGCGCGAGAAGACGCAGGCGACCGAGGCCGAGCTGGTGCGCCTGCACCGCGAGCTGGATCGCGTCAGTGCCCAGGCCCGTCACGACAGCCTGACCGGGGCCCTCAATCGCCAGGGGCTGGACGAAGCCCTGACGCGCGAGGTGTCCGGCATGCGGCGGCGCGAAAGCCCGCTGTGCGTGGCGCTGCTGGACATCGACAACTTCAAGAAGATCAACGACGAGCGCGGCCACGCGGCCGGCGACGCCGCGCTGACGCACCTGGCCACGGTGGCACGCGAGTGCATGCGGCCGCAGGACACGCTGGCACGTTACGGTGGCGAGGAATTCGTCCTGCTGCTGCCCGACACGCCACTGGACAAAGGGGTGGAGGCCATGACGCGGCTGCAGCGCGAGCTGACCAGACGTTTCTTCCTCGACGGCAATGAGAAGGTGCTGATCACCTTCAGCGCCGGTGTGGCACAGTTCGCGCCTGACGAGGCCGGCCTGGAGGCGATCCAGCGTGCCGACCGCGCCATGTACCTGGCCAAGCGGGCCGGCAAGAACCGCGTGATGGCCGCCTGACCTGCAAGGACCTTGTATGACTTACCTGATTCTGGGCCTGGTGCTCTTTCTGGGTGTGCACTCGGTGCGCATCGTGGCCGACGACTGGCGCAGCCGCATGCGGGCACGTCTGGGCGAAGGGGTCTGGAAGGGCGTGTATTCGCTGCTGGCGCTGGCTGGGCTGGCGTTGATCGTCTGGGGTTTCGGCCTGGCACGCGAGCAGCCGGTGGTGCTGTGGATGCCACCGACCGGTATGCGGCACCTGGCGGCGTTACTGACGTTGATCGCCTTTGTGTTGTTTGCCGCCGCCTACGTGCCGGGCAACCATTTCAAGGCGCGGCTGCACCACCCGATGGCCGCCGGCGTCAAGGTCTGGGCGCTGGCGCACCTGCTGTCCAACGGCATGCTGGTGCACCAGATCGTGTTCGGGGCTTTTTTGCTCTGGGGGGTGGCGGTCTTTGCGGCGGCGCGGCGGCGCGATCGCCTGGCCGGCACCGTCTATGCGCCGGGGCAGGTCTTGCCAAGCGTGGTGACGGTGGCGCTCGGTGCCGCCGCCTGGGCGGCGGTGGCGTTCTGGCTGCACGGCATGCTGATCGGTATCCGGCCGTTGATCTAGATACACCCCTGTTGGCAGCTCACTGCGTGTAGCTGCTCTCTCCCCTCAAGGGGACAACGCCAGTGGCCCGGCTAAGCCGGTTCCACTGCGTTCCCCGACCGGGACCAGGTGGTGGATGGGGAGGTTATTTTTCCAGCAGCCACTGGATGACGAACTTGGCGGCGAAGCCGACCATGCCGAAGGCCAGGCCCAGGAAGAGCACGAAGGTGCCGAAGCGGCCGGCCTTGGACTCCCAGGCCAGGTGGCCGATGATGAACAGCATGTAGAGCATGAAGGCGCCGACGCCAAAGCTCAGGCCGAATGCGGCGATCTGTTCTTCGCTGTAGCCGAACATCAGCGCGCCCCCACCTTGTCCGCCGTGCGCTCCGGCAGTGCCGAGGCGTCCACCAGGTCGCGGTAGGCGTGCCAGCTGGCATGGCCCAGCATGGGCACCACGGCGATCAGGCCCAGCAGCATGGACAGCAGGCCCAGCAGGGTGAAGCCCATGATCAGGAAGGCCCACCAGGCCATCGGCACCGGGTTGCTCAGCACGGTCTGCCAGCTGGTGACCACGGCACGCAGCACACCCACCCGCCGGTCCAGCAGCAGGGGCATGGCAATGGCACTGGAGGCGAAGATGGGCGCGGCCATCAGGCCGCCCAGCGCCAGCCAGGCTTCGAAGAGGTAGTTGTCGCGCGCCAGAACCACGAAACGCAGGAAGTCCAGCGGCTTGGCAATGGTCGTGGGCGACATCAAGGTGATGAGCGCGGCCGAGGTCAGCACCCAGCCGGTGCCGGCCAAGCCCAGCAGCAGGCCGAAGCGCACCAGTCGCCAGTCCTTGCCGTCGGCGCTGCTGCCATGGCGGCGCCAGCTCAGCCAGGTCTGCAGCACCAGCCGCCAGGTGGTCGGCTCACCGCGTTCCACCGCCCGGCTCAGGGCATACAGACCGGTGGCCAGCACCGGCGCTACCACCAGGAAGCCGGAGAAGGCGCCGGCCAGCAGCCAGAAGCGGTCGCGTGCCAGTGCCAGCAGCGCCAAGCCGAAGCCGCTCAGCACCAGACCGTGGGCAAAGCTGACCCAACCGCAGCGTGCCACGTCACGCCAGGCCAGCGCCAGCCAGCGCATCGGTTGATGGATTTCAATGGTGCGTACGGTGATGGGCGGTGGTGGATGCATCGGTGCTGGCGGTTGGTTTCAGTGGCGAGCGTCAGCGCGGACCACGACGGCCGGCGGGGCGGCCGGTGTTGGCGTCGAAGATCTTCTTCTGCTCGTCGTTGAGTGTGGCATAGAACGCGCGGGTGGCGTCATCGCGCTTGTCCATCTCGGCCTCGCGCTGCTTGCGCCATTCACGCATCTTGTCCAGACGTTCGGGCGTGGTCAGTTTGTCCATCTCGGCGCGGTTCGGATGCGCGGCCGGGGTCGGCGGCTTCATGGTTGCGACGTAGCTGGCCCAGGCACCTTCCTGCTCGGTGCTGAGTTTGAGCTTGGCTTTGAGGTCGCTGGTGCGGCGGTCCATGTGGCGTTGCGCACGGTCCTGCATGCGCTCGCGGAATTCAGGGTTGGCAGCACCTTGGCCGCCGGCCCCACCGGCGCCCGGCCCGGGTTGGGCCAGGGTGGCAACGGCAGCGGCCATCAGGCCGGCGAGCAGCAGGGGTTTGAAGACGGGTTTTATGGCGTTTCCTTTCAATGACCTATCGGGATGACAGGATGGAAAGCAGTCTGCGCGTGCTGTGTATCCGGTGCATGACGACGTGCAACGCCTGTGTAAAGTTGGCCGCCGCCGGCTTCAGCCCAGGCGGCCGCTGCGGAAGTCGTCGACAGCGGCGATCAACTCCTCCCGCGTGTTCATGACGAAGGGCCCGTACTGGGCGATAGGCTCGCGCAGGGGCCGGCCGGCGATCAGCAGCGCGCGCGCGGGCTCACTGCCGCCGTCGGCCTGCAGGCGTACGCCGTCACCGCTGTTGTCCAGGATGGCCATGTGGTGCCGCGGCACCGGTGTGGCCTTGTCGTCACCATCCACCACGTGCACGGTGCCGCGGTAGACGTAAAGGAAGGCGTTGTGGGCGGCTGGCAGCGGTTGGGCAAAGGTGGCGCCGTCGGCGGGGAAGTGCAGGTCGAGGTAGAGCGGCTCGGTCGGGTACTGCGCGGGCGGCCGTTGCAGCGCGCCAGACACGCCATGACTGCTGCCGGCGATCACGCGCACGTGCACGCCGCCACGTGCGTCCGCGCCTTCGCCGGCCGGGGTGGTGAATTCGGGAATCTCGCCGCTCTGGATGTCGCGGTACCAGGGCGGGCACATCTTGTCGCGCGCCGGCAGGTTGAGCCAGAGCTGGAAGCCTTCCATCACGCCTTCTTCCTGCTCGGGCATTTCGCTGTGGATCAGGCCGCGGCCGGCGGTCATCCACTGCACGCCGCCGTTCTGCAGCAGGCCTTCATGGCCGGCGCTGTCGCGATGGCGCATGCGGCCGGCGATCATGTACGTCACGGTCTCGAAACCGCGGTGCGGATGGTCGGGAAATCCGGCGCCGTAGTCCTTGGGGTCGTCGCTGGCAAAGTTGTCCAGCATCAGGAAGGGGTCGAGGCGCTGCTGCAGGTCGTGCGTGAGCACACGGGTGAGCTTGACGCCGGCGCCGTCCATGGTGGCCTGGCCGCTGATGAGGCGCTCGACGCGACGCGGGGTCTGGACAGTGGGGATGTTCATGGTGCAGTGTCAACGGGCCGATTGCAATACAAATCGGCCCGTGAACCTTTGATAACAATCGCGGACAGCTATCAAAAAGATAGCAACCCCGCGAGCGGAAAACTCAGGAAGCGGACTTGTCCTTGACAGAGCAGGTATTGAAGCCCAGCAGCGCGTAGGGCGGGCACCAGCCGATCAGGCCGGTGGCCAGCGGGACGATGCCCAGCCAGCCCCACCAGCCGACGGTGTTGGTGGCTGCCAGTGCGATCAGCACGAGGCCGACCACGATGCGCAGGATGCGGTCGATGCCGCCGACGTTGGATTTCATGGAGTGACTCCTTCAGTGGTTAAAAACATTATTGAAGCCGGCCGACCGTGCGTCAACCAGTGTGTCTGGCAGCACTTGGCTGGAGGGCCAGGTCGTCGAGGATGGGGCAGTCGGGCCGGTCATCGCCATGGCAGTGGTGCAGCAGCAGGTTCAGCGTGCGTTGCATGGCCTGCATCGCCTCGATGCGTTGCGTCAGCTCGGCCACATGCTGTTGCGCAATGCGCTTGACGCTGGCGCTGGCGCGGCGCCGGTTCTGCCACAGCGCCACCAGCTCGGCGATTTCCGTCATGGAGAAGCCGAGGTCGCGCGAGCGCTTGATGAAACGCAGTGTGTGCACCTCGGCCTCGCTGTACTGCCGGTAGCCGCTGTCAGTGCGGCCCACACCCGGCAGCAGGCCGAGCGATTCGTAGTGGCGCACCATCTTGGCTGAGATGCCGGACAAGGCGGCCGCCTGGCCGATGGTGACCGGCCAGAGGATCGAAGGTGCGCGGCGCGACATGGGGTGCTGGCCGGGCTCAGGCGGCGACGGCGTAGCCTTCTTCCGCGATGGCGCGGGCCAGCGTCTCGCGGGGCTGCTCGGACTGCACGTCGACGCGGTTCTGGCTGCGGTCGATCTTCACCTGAGCCTGCGGGTCGAGTTGCTGGATGGCGCGCGTGACGGCCTTCTCGCAGTGGCCGCAGGTCATGCCGGTGACTTCAAAGGTCTGGTTCATGTCGTGTCCTTCACAAGGGGTTCCACCGAGGAACCGGCCTGTATCGTGAACCTTGCCATGATGGCAAGGTCAAGCCCATTATTTCAACCTTGCCGCCGGAATGGTTGATCTATCGCAATCGTTGACCCTCCCATCATGGCAAGGTTCAGAATCCGTGGCATGAATACCTCCTTGTCCCCCGTTCCGCCCGCCAGCCTGGACATAGGCATCGGCGGCATGACCTGCGCCTCCTGCGTCACGCGGGTGGAAAAAGCCCTGAAGAAGGTGCCGGGCGTGACCGAGGCCAGCGTCAACCTGGCCACCGAGTCGGCACGCGTGCGCTTTGCGCCGTCCGAACAGATGGAGGCCCGTCTGCGCCGCGCCGTGCGCGATGCCGGCTACGAGCCGCGCGCCGTCGATGCGCTGGAGCAGGCCGACGATGCCTCGCCTTGGGCCGGCTTCGCGCCGGTGGCCATCGGCCTGCTGCTGTCGGCCCCGCTGGCGCTGCCCATGGTGGGTGACCTCCTGGGCCGGCACTGGATGCTGCCGGCCTGGGTCCAGGCCCTGCTGGCCACCCCGGTGCAGTTCATCCTGGGTGCGCGTTTTTATGTGGCCGGCTGGCATGCGCTCAAGGCACGCAGCGGCAACATGGATTTGCTGGTCGCCATTGGCACCACGGCCGGTTGGGCATTGTCCATGTGGTTGTGGCTGACGGCCGAGCCCGACGTCATGGTGCACCTGTACTTTGAAGGCTCAGCCGTGGTGGTGACCCTGGTGCTGCTGGGCAAGTGGCTGGAGGCGCGGGCCAAGCGCCAGACCACGGCAGCCATCCGCGCCCTGCATGCGCTGCGCCCGGACATCGCGCACCTGATGGGGCGCGAGGGCGAGGTGGATGTACCGGTGGCCGAGGTGCTGGTGGGCGACACGCTGGCGGTGCGACCGGGCGAACGTTTTCCGGTCGATGGCACGCTGCTCGAGGGCCACACCCAGGTGGACGAGTCCATGCTGACCGGGGAGCCCCTGCCGGTGCCCAAGGACGCCGGTGCCAAGCTGACCGGTGGCTCGATCAACGGCGATGGCCGGGTGCTGATGCAGGTGGTCGCGGTAGGCAACGAGACCGTGCTGGCGCAGATCATCCGCCTGGTGGAAGACGCGCAGGCCGCCAAGGCGCCGATCCAGCGCCTGGTGGACAAGGTGTCGGCGGTGTTCGTGCCGGTGGTGCTGGGCATCGCGCTCGCCACTTTGTTGGGCTGGCTCTGGTTGGGCGCCGGCATGGAGACGGCCGTCATCCACGCCGTCGCGGTTCTCGTGATTGCCTGCCCCTGCGCGCTTGGGCTCGCGACGCCGGCGGCCATCATGGCCGGAACCGGCGTGGCGGCGAAGCACGGCATCCTGATCAAGGACGCCCAGGCGCTGGAGCTGGCGCACAAGGTCGACACCGTGGCCTTTGACAAGACCGGCACGCTGACCGTGGGCCAACCGCGCCTGACCGCGCTGCGGGTTGTGCCAGGGCAGGACGAAGCGGCGTTGCTGCAGGCCGCGGCCAGCGTGCAAAGCGGCAGCGAGCACCCGCTGGCGCGCGCGGTGGTGGCGGCCGCGCAGGCCCGCGGGTTGGCGGTGGAGGCGCCTGACAAGGTGCGCGCCGTGCCCGGCCGGGGCACCGAAGGCGAGGTGGGCGTGAAGAGCTACCTGATCGGTAGCCTGCGCTGGATGGACGAGCTCGGGGTGCACCTGGGTGAACTGGCGGACCAGGCCACCGCACTGCAGGCCCAGGGCGCCACGCTGTCGGCCCTGGTGGAGCGCACCACGGACGGCCTGACCTTGCGCGCCCTGCTGGCGTTCGGGGACGAACCCAAGCCCGGCGCCAAAGAGGCGTTGGCGGCGCTGCGTGCGCGCGGCATCCATACTGTGATGATCTCGGGCGACAACCGCGGCGCGGCCGAAGCCATGGCGCGTCGGCTCGGGCTGCGGCCGGAGGCGGGCGAAGTGCTGGCCGAGGTGCTGCCGGGCGACAAGTCGGCCCGCGTGACGGCGCTGAAGGCAGGAGGCCACACGGTTGCGATGGTGGGTGACGGCGTCAACGACGCGCCGGCCCTGGCGGCGGCGGACGTCGGTCTGGCCATGGGCAACGGCACCGACGTGGCCATGCACGCGGCCGGCATCACGCTCATGCGCGGCGATCCGCTACTGGTGGCCGCGGCGCTGGATGTCTCCGACCGGACAGTGGCCAAGATCCGGCAGAACCTGTTCTGGGCCTTCATCTACAACGTCGCCGGCATCCCCTTGGCCGCGCTGGGTTTCCTCAACCCTGTGGTGGCAGGGGCGGCCATGGCCATGAGCTCGGTCAGTGTCATGACCAATGCGTTGCTGCTGCGGCGCTGGCGGCCGCGCGATATGTAAGCTTTAACTGAAGTATTCGCGTCCTAGAATGGGGGTCTGCTTCCACCACCAATAACAGGGACAAGGGCATGATTTCGAAGATCTTCTGGCTGATGCGACAGTTCACCATCCGTTTCCGCATGCTGAGTGCGATTGGCGTGGTGATGGTGCTGCTGGCGCTGCTCGGCGGCGCCGGCATGTTGGGTATGTTCCGCATCCACGACCTGAGCGAGCAGGTGGTCAACCAGTCGTATGCCGGCGTGGAGCGCCTGGGCAGTCTGCGTTACGAGATGAGCCAGGTGCGCCGCTACGAAAAAGAAATGATCATCCAGTACGAGAAGCCGGAGGCGATCCAGCAGATCCGGGCCAAATGGCTGGCCGATGTGCAGAAGATCGAGAAGTCGCTGGCCGACCAGCTGGCGACCGCTGGCGAGGCCGACAAGCCGACCTACCAGAAGGCGGCACAGCACCTGAAGGCCTACCGGGAAATGTTCAGCCAGATTGCCAGCCAGCTGGAGTCGAGCGCCTACGAAACTGCCACCATTGCCAACCGCATGAGCGCCCGCTCGGTGGCGGAGTTTGAAGAAGCTGACAAGCTGCTCAAGCAGATTGATACGGCGCTGCGCGCCGCTGCGGCCCAGGCGGTCGAGAACCAGAACAACGCCCTGCAGCAGACCCTGGTCATCTTTGCCGCTTTGGTGGTGCTGAGCCTGCTGATCGTGGTGCCGCTGACGTTGCTCAACATGCAGGCCATCTGCCAGCCGATGGAGCAGGCGCGCGGCCTGGCCCAGGCGATTGCCAGCGGGGACCTGTCGCAGCAGTTGCGCGTCGACGGCAAGGACGAGGTGGCCGACCTGCAGCGGGCGCTGGAAGCCATGCGCAGTGGCCTGGGCCACATGGTGTCGCAGGTGCGCGACGCCAGCGAGAGCATCGCCACCGCCAGCCGCGAGATCGCCACCGGCAACCAGGATCTTTCCACCCGCACCGAGCAGACCGCCAGCAACGTGCAGCAGACGGTGTCGTCGATCGCCAACCTCAGTGACAACGTGCAGCACACCGCGGTCTCGGCGCAGACCGCCAACCAGCTGGCGGGGTCGGCCTCGCAGGCGGCGCAGCACGGCGGCGCGGTGGTCGGCCAGGCGGTGCAGAGCATGCACAGCATCGCGCAGTCCAGCAGCAAGATCAGCGACATCATCGGCCTGATCGACTCGATCGCCTTCCAGACCAACATCCTGGCGCTCAACGCGGCCGTCGAAGCGGCACGCGCCGGCGAGCAGGGCCGCGGCTTTGCCGTGGTGGCCTCCGAGGTGCGCTCACTGGCGCAGCGTTCGGCTGAGGCCGCCAGCGAGATCAAGGGCCTGATCGACACCAGCGTGACGGCGGTGGACGGCGGCGTGCGCCTGGTCGAGGAGGCCGGCCGCGCGATGCAGGAACTCGTCACCGGCGTCAAACGCGTGAGCGACACCATCGGCGAGATCACCGTCGCCTCGGCCAGCCAGTCCGAAGGCATCGGCCATGTGAGCCAGGCGGTCAACGAGATCGACCGCATGACGCAGCAGAACGCCGCGCTGGTGGAGGAATCGGCCGCCGCCGCGCAGTCCATGCGCGAGCAGGCCGATCGCCTGGCCCAGGTGGTGCGCCAGTTCCGTGTCGGCAACGAGGCCGGCACGCCCCTGCTGCTGAACTGAGGATTCGGCCAAAGGTTGACTTGCGTCAAGCAGGGGCCGGCGTGGGCGTGACAAGCTAGGGACAAGCCAAGTTCCTAGGAGTTCAGCCATGAGTCACGAAAGCATCCGCATCATCCATGACGAGCATGCCGCGCTGGCAGCCATGCTGCAGTCGTTGCGCATGATGGTTCAGCGCGGGCCGGCCCAGGAGCCTGAGAACTTCTTCGACGTGCTGCGCGCGATGCTGTTCTACATCGACGAGTTTCCCGAGCGCCTGCACCACACCAAGGAAACCGAACTGCTGTTCCCGCCGGTGCGCGCACGCGCGCCGCATCTGCAGGACACGCTGGACAAGCTGGACAAGGATCATGCCCACGGCGAGGCCGCCGTGCGCGAGCTGCAGCATCTGCTGCTGGCCTGGGAGCTGCTGGGCGAGTCGCGCCGTCCCGCCTTCGAGCAGGCCGTCAAGCGCTACCTGGAGTTCTACCTCGACCACATGCGGCTGGAGGAGACGGTCATCATGCCGGAGGCCGAGAAGGTGCTGACGGCGGACGACTGGAAGGCCCTGGACGCCGCTTTTGCCAGCAACTGCGACCCGCTGACCGGCAAATACCCGCGCGATCCAATCTACGACCGCCTTTTCACCCGCATCGTGATGCGGGCGCCCTCGCCCATCGGCTTGGGCGAGGGTTGACCCGCAACGCACCCGGCCTCGGCGTCCGTGCTGAGGCAGATCGGACGCAAGGCCCTTACACCCGGGTGCCGGTCTTGGCCAGTTGCTCCTCCGGGGGGAGCTTGGAGAACCAGGCGACATAGAGCACCGGCAGCACCACCAGCGTCAGCAGGGTGGCGCTGACCAGGCCGCCGATCACCACGATGGCCAGCGGGCGCTGGGTTTCCGAGCCGATGTCCTGCGACAGCGCCATCGGCAGCAGGCCCAGGGCGGCCAGCATGGCGGTCATCAGCACGGTGCGCAGACGCTGCATGGATCCGATGCGCGCCGCTTCGAGCACCGAGTGCCCCGCGTTGCGCAGCTGCTGGAACACCGACAGCATCACCACCCCGTTGAGCACGGCCTGGCCGGACAGCGCGATGAAGCCGATGGCGGCGGACACCGACAACGGGATCGAGAAGCACCATAGTGCGACGAAGCCGCCGATCAGCGCCAGAGGGACGTTGACGAGAATCAGCACGGCTTTCTTGAAGGAGCCGAAGGCGTCGAACAGCAGCACGAAGATCAGCAGCAGCGAGATCGGCACCACCACGGCCAGCCGCTGCATGGCGCGCTCCTGGTTCTCGAACTCGCCCGACCATTTGATGGCGTAGTTGGCCGGCACCTGGACGTTGCGTGCCACGCGGCCCTTCATGTCCTTCACCACCGAGCCCATGTCGCGGTCGCGGATGAAGATGCCGATGGCCATGGTGCGGCGGCCGGCTTCGCGGGCGATGTTCATGGCGCCGCTGGTTTCGCGGATGTCGGCTACGGCGCCCAGCGTCGTGTAGCCGCCGTCCGGTGTGGCAATCAGGGTGGATGGCAGGTTGGCCAGCAGACGCCGTTCGGGCGGCAGGCGCACGGCGACCGAGAACTTGCGCTCACCCTCCCAGAGCTGGGTGGCTGCCTTGCCGGCCAGGGCCGCTTCGATCACGTCCTGCACGTCGCTGACATTCAGGCCGTAGCGCGCGGCGCGGTTCCGGTCGATGTCGATCACCAGTTGCGGCAGTTCTCCCAGGCGATCAATCTCGGCACGGTAGACCCCGGGAACCTGGCGGATCTCCCCCTCGATCGCCTCGGCGATACGGCGCAGCTCGGCCAGATCGTCGCCGGCGATCTTGATCACGATCTGGCCGTCGATCTGCGAGATCGACTCCAGCACGTTGTCGCGGATCGGCATCGAGAACACCGGCACCAGGCCCGGGATGGCGCTGACGGCGCGCTCCATTTCCAGTATCAGTTGCTCGTGCGTCAGTCCGGCCCGCCATTGCTCCTGCGGTTTGATGTCGACGAATACCTCGGCCATGCTGATGGTCTTGGGGTCGGTGCCGTCCTCGGGCTGGCCGGCCTTGGAGACCGTGGTGCGCACCTCGGGCACGGTCAGCAAGGCCTGGCGCGCGCTGCGCAGCATGCGCGTGGCCTCTTCGTTTGAGACGCTGGCGGGCAGGCGCAGATTGACCCAGATGGTGCCCTCGTCGAGTTCCGGCAGGAACTCCGAGCCCAGCCGGGACGCCGCCACCAGCGCCACGGCGAAAGCGGTCAAGGCGATGATCACGACCCTGCGACGGTGGGCCAGCGCCCAGTCGAGTACCGGCACGTACAGGCGTTTGGCGCCGGCGACCAGCCGGTTGTCGCCGTGCGGCAACTTGCGGCGCAGCATCCAGAAGGCCAGCAGCGGCACCAGGGTGAGCGAGAACACCAGCGAGCCGATCAGGGCGGTGGTGACGGACAACGCCATGGGCTGGAAGATGCGACCCTCATGCCGCTGCAGCGCAAAGATCGGGATGTGGGCCGCGATGATGATCAGCATCGAGAACAGCGTGGGCCGGCCGACCTCGTTGGTGGCGTCGATGATGCTCTGCCGCCGTTCGCTCTCGGACATGTTTTCGCTGTCCTTCTGCAGCCGGTGCATGATGTTCTCGATCACGATCACCGCGCCGTCGACGATGATGCCGAAGTCCATGGCGCCGAGCGACAGCAGGTTGGCCGGCACGCCCATGATCTTCAGGCCCATGAAGGTGGCCAACAGCGCCAGCGGGATGATGACCACCACCGCCAGACTGGCGCGCAGGTTGGAGAGGAAGAGGTAGAGCACCAGCGATACCAGCAGCGCGCCCTCGATGAGGTTGCGGAACACGGTGGACAGCGTCTTGCCCATCAGCCAGGAGCGGTCGTAGTAGGGCATGATCTGCACGCCCGGTGGCAGGCCGTGGTCGTTGAGTTCGGCGATCTTTCCCTTCACGCCCTTGAGCACCTCGCTCGGGTTCTCCCCCTTGCGCATCACGACCATGCCGGTGACGATGTCGTCATCCAGATCCTGTCCTACCGTGCCCAGGCGCGGCACGGCGCCGATGCTGACCCGGGCCACGTCGCGGATCAGGATCGGGGTGGCATTGCGCGTGGTCACCACGATGCTGCCGATGTCGTCCGCCGAGCGCAGCAGGCCGATGCCGCGGATCGCGTACTGCTGCACGCCTTGCGCGACATAGCTGCCGCCGGCATTGGCGTTGCCGCGACCCAGGGCATCGAGCAGGCTCTGGAAGCTGAGCTTGTAGGCGCGCAGTTTGTCCAGGTCCGGCTGCACCTCGTATTGCTTGATGTAGCCGCCCATGGTCACGACATCTGCGATGCCGGGCACCTGGCGCAACGCGCGCTCGACCACCCAGTCCTGCAGGGTGCGCAGTTCGGTGGTGGACATGCCGTCACCCTGCAGGCGATAGCGCAGCACCTCGCCGACCGGCGTGGCATTGGGCGCGATATTGGCTTCCACGCCGGGCGGGAGGTCTACGCTGCGCAGTCTTTCGTTGACCTGCTGACGCACCTGCATCACCTGCGCGTTGTCGTCGTAGGTGATGACCGTGAAGGACAGCCCGAACTGTGTGTGCGAGAACAGCCGGATGGCATTGGGCAGGCCGGACAGCGCCGTCTCGATCGGCAGCGTGACCTGCTTTTCCACCTCCTCAGCGGCCCGGCCAGGGTAGAGCGCAATCACCGTGACCTGGGTGTCGGTGACGTCGGGAAAGGCCTCGACCGACAGATTCTTGAAGGCGATCACGCCCGCCATGACGAAGAGCAAGGTGCCCAGCACGATGAACAGCGGCTGGTAGAGGGCGTACTGGATCAGGCGTTTCATCGTGCGGCCGCTCCGGCTGGCGGCGTTGCCGCGGGCGTGCGCGAGGCGGTTGCCTGCGCCTCGGCCTGGGCCATACGGTACATGCGTGCCAGCAGCAGCACGTTTTCGCTGACGACCTGTTCGTTGGATTGCAGGCCGCTGGCAATCACCACCTCCTTGGCGCCTTCATGCGCCAGCGTCACGGTGCGCGGCTCGAACACGCCGGGGCGGGTCTGCACGAACACCTGGTGCGCAGCGCCGTGAAGCAGCACTGCCGTGGCGGGCACGGCCACGCCGGCGCTGAAGCGGCGCTCAAAGCGGGCGCTGGCCAGCATCTCGGCCTTGAGCAGACGTTGCGGGTTGGCGACCTGGCCGCGGATCTTGATGGTGCGGCTTTGCGGGTCGATGAAGTCGGCCGCATTGATCACCCGGCCCTCGACCGTCTGACCGTTCAGCGCCGGCAGGGTCAGGGTGAAGGTGGCGCCGGGCTGAACGACGCCGACGTCGGCCTCGCGCGCATCGATCTGCACCCACAGCGTCGACGGGTCCGTGACGACGAACAGGGCCGGCACGCCGGCGCCAGCCAGCTCAGGGCGGATTTCCTGCCCCGGATTGAGGTTGCGCTCCACCACCACGCCGGCCATGCCGGCACTCAGGGTCAACTGCTGGTCGACACCGCGGCTGCTGCCATAGAGGCGGGTGCGTGCCCCGGCGCGATCCGCTTCGGCGCGGGCGCGCTCGGCCTCGGCTTCGGCCTGCTCCAGTTCCTTGCGCGCCACGATGCCGGCCTCGAACAGTTCACGCTGACGCTGCAGCGCCTGGGCGGTCAGGCGGGCATCGGCCTCGGCACGCACGGTGTCGCTCTGCGCCTGTCCGAACTCGGGCGATGCCAGGGTCGCCAGCACGGTACCGGGTTTGACGGTCTGGCCGACATCGGCGCGAATCGTGCTGACGCGGCCGGCAAAGGCAGGAAACAGGCGCTGCGTGCGCTCCTCGTTCCAGGCCAGTTTCGCCGGCAGTTCGATGAGCACCGTGTCGACCGGCCGGGCCGCACTCAGGCCCAGTAGCGCAAGCTGCGGGTGGTTCGTGGCGAACCGCAGTTGCTGGTTCTGCACGATGGGCGCGGGGGCCTGGGCGACCGGCGGTGGCGTGTCTTTGCAGGCGGTCAGGCCCAGCGCGCCCAGGAGCGCGGCAAGGGGCAGGAGGCGGTGGAGCATGGTGGAACGCGTCATGAGAGAGGTTGGAGATCAGCGGCCATCGGCCAGCGTTTCGGCCTGGGTGCGCAGGCGCCAGGCCGTGGCGGCCTTGGCGTGGTCGGCGCGCGCGGCCAGCGCGTCGAGCACGGTGGCGCGCAGGGTACGACGGGCATCCAGCAGGTCGGTCAGCGACAGGGCCCCCTTGCGGTAGGCCAGTTCGGCCGATTCCGCCACGCGGCGCGCGCTCGGCAGGATGTCCTTTTCGTAGGTGCGGGCCCGCTCGGCGCTGCTGAGCACTTCCTGCCGCAGCCGCGCCAAGTCGGCGTGCGCCTGGCGGCGGACCTTCTCCAGCGCGTCCTGGGCCAGAGACAGCTGCGAGGCCGCACGGGCAATTTCGCCCTGGTAGCCGTAGCCCCATTGCAGCGGCATCTGCATGCGCAGCTCGATCAGCGCCTTGGAGGTGCCGGGGTAGTGATCGTAGGAGGCGCCCCAGGTGATGTCGGATTTCTTGAGCGCGTTGCTGCCGTCAAGAGCCGCCTGGGCGGACTCCAAGCGCGCGCGCGGCGCGCACCTCCGGCCGCTCGTCGACGAGCGCGTCGAGTACGGCAGCGGTAAGGGCGGGCGCGTCCAGCGCCGGCCAGTCCGGCAGCGCCTGCAACTGCTCGGGGGCGGTGCTCACGCCGGTGGACTGCCACAGCGCGAGTGCGGCGCGGCGGCGCTCCAGCGCGGCCTGCTGAACGTCGGTGGCGGCGCGCTGCGCCTCGATCTCGATGCGCGTCGCGTCCTGCGCCGCCAGATCGCCGGCCTGCACGCGCCTGCGCGCGCTGGCGGCCAGGGCCGCGGCGTCGCGGGCGATCTGCTCGATCTGCGTGGTCCGTTCCTGCGCGGCCAGCAGGTCAAAGAAGCCGGCCTGGGTGGCCAGTTGCTGCTGGGTGCGGATGTCGTCCAGATCGGCCTGGGCTGCGCTGGCGGCACGTTCGGCGCTCAGGGTGCGCAAGGCGCGCTTGTCACCCCGTTCCCAGGTCCAGTCCAGGCCGATGGACTTGTCGACGCGTTTTTCGGTCAGGAAGTGGCCGTTGCCAATGCCGTTCTCCGCATCCATCTGCCCCAGCTTGGCGGTCAGCACCGGCAACGGTGCGCGGTCGGCGCTGACGACGCCGGCCCGTGCTGCCGCCAGCGCACCGCGCGCCAACGCCACGTCGAGGTTGCTGCGGGCCGCGCTCAAGGCCTGCTGCAGCGACAGCGGGGCGCCGCCGGCCGGGGTCTGGGCCAGTGCGGGCAGCGCCAGCAGCAAGGCGGCCAGGAGAGGGAACTGTCGTATGCTCATCGCGCGATTGTCGAAAGCAGCGGCTGACCAAAGCCTGACCGGCCGGGGCAGGACAATGTGCAGCAAGACGAATGAGGCGCTTGCGAGGAAGACACGCCATGAGAATCCTGCTGGTCGAAGACGACACCGTTCTGAGCGAAATGATGCTGCGCAGCCTGTGCGACGCCGGGCACCGGGTGGACGTGGCGCACACGCTGGAGCAGGCCCGCCACTACTGGCTGGTGCAGCCCTTCGATGCGGTGCTGCTTGATCTCAACCTGCCGCGCAGCGGGCAGGCGGGCGCGGCCCAGGGCAGCGGCCTGGAAGTGCTGCGTGAGGCGCGGGCGCGCGGCGACCGCACGCCGGTGCTCATCCTGACGGCGCGCAACCGCACCGAGGAGCGCATTGCCGGCCTGGACGCCGGTGCTGACGATTACCTGGGCAAGCCCTTCGAGCTGGCCGAGGTCGAGGCGCGGCTGCGCGCGCTGGTGCGGCGCAGCCTGGGAACGGACGACCTGTTCCAGGTCGGACGTCTCTCGCTCGACCGCCGTGCGCGACGCTTTGCTCTGGACGGCCACACGCTGGAGCTGCCGGCGCGGGAGTTCGAGGTGTTGTGGGAACTGATGACGCCGCCGGGGCGGGTGGTCAGCAAGCGAACCTTGTCGGACAAGCTGTCCGATTTCGACGAGGCGCTGGGCGACAACGCGCTGGAGGCTTTCATCTCGCGCTTGCGCAAGAAGCTGGCCGGCAGCGGCGCCGGCATCCGGACCCTGCGCGGCCTGGGCTACGCGCTGGAAGCGGCGACCGGAGAGACGGCATGACGGCGCCGGCCGCCACCGCTGCCGACACGTCCCGGCCGTCGCTGCGCGCGCAGCTGGTGCGCCACGTGCTGGTGCCGCTGGGGCTGACCTGGCTGTTCGGCACCGCGGTCCTGGTGTCCGTTGCCTACCACTATGCGCAAAAGGCGTTCGACCGCGCCCTGCTGGACGATGCCTATGCGCTGGCGACCCGGGTGCACTCCGACGGGCAGGTGCTGACCTTCGAGCTGTCCCGGGGCGAGGTGAGCGCGGTGCTGTTCGACCAGAGCGAACAGGTGTTCTTTGCGGTGCGGCGTCCCGACGGCTCGGTGCTGGCCGGGCACCCGGGCCTGCGCGCCCCCGCGCTGGACAGCGAAACCGGCAGCCGCTTTGCCGACATCCATTACAACGGCCAGTCCTTGCGCAGCGTGGTGTTGCGCCGGCGCGAGCCGATGGCGTTTGAGGTCATCGTGGCGCAGACCGAAGGCAGCCGCACGGTGCTGCTGCGCAAGGTGCTGTGGTTCTCGGTGTTGCCGCAGCTGCTGCTGCTGGTCGGGCTGGCGTTCTGGCTGCGCCGTGTGATCGGGCAGGAGCTGCAGCCCTTGAGCGAACTGCAGCGCTCCGTGGACCAGCGCCATGCACTGGATCTGACGCCGGTGTCGGTGGACGCCAGCACGCGCGACATTGCGCACCTGTCCGCGGCGCTCAACGCCTTGCTGACCCGCGTGAGCCGCAGCATGGAAGCGCAGCGCGAGTTCTCCGGTAATGTGGCGCACGAGTTGCGCACGCCCCTGGCCGGCATCCGGGCCCTGGCCGAGTATGGACTGGCGCAGGCCGAGCCCACGGTCTGGCGTGAGCAGTTGCAGCGCATCGTGGCGAGTGAAGCGCGCGCCAGCCGCCTGGTGGAGCAGTTGCTGGCGCTGGCGATGGCCGACGAAGCCGATGCCGCTGTGCAGATCGAGCCGGTGGCGCTGGATGCCGTGGTGCGCGAAACGGTGCTGCGCTACCTGCCGCGCGCCGATGCCGCCGGCGTGGACCTGGGCGTACAGGGACTGGAGGAGCCCGTGTGGGTGGCCGGCAGCGTGGCCTTGATCGAAGGCGTGCTGGGCAACCTGCTCGACAACGCACTGCGCTACGGTCGGGCGCCGCAGGGACAGACCAGCACAGTGACGGTGGTGCTGGCGCGCGAGGACGGCGCGGTGCGGCTGTCGGTGATCGACAACGGCCCGGGCCTGACGCCGGCGCAGCGCCAGGAGGTGCTGCAGCGCGGCGCGCGGGGTCTGCAGGCCGGGCGCGTGGGCGAAGGCGCGGGCCTGGGGCTGGCCATCGTGCGCAAGTTCCTGGCGCTGATGCATGCGGATTTCGTACTGGAAGCGGCGCCTGCCGGGCCGGGCCTGTGCGCCCGCGTGACCTTCCGCGCCGCCGCCTGAGGCGGCTGCCGCCGTGTGCGGCTGTCGCCGTTCAGTCATCCGCGCTACCTAGAATGGCGCCATGCGGAATGTGATCTTTGCCCTGGTGTTGGCACTGGCGGGTGTTGCGGCCTGGGCCGCACGCCCTTTCGTCACCGACGATGCCCGTTTGACGAACGCGGGCAGCTGTCAGCTGGAGACATGGCTGCGCGCCTACCCCGACAGCACCGAGTTCTGGGCCCTGCCGGCCTGCAATCCGACCGGCAACCTGGAGCTGACGCTGGGCGGCGGCCAGGCGCGGCTGGAGAGCGGCGTGCGCACCGAGGACTACGTGTTCCAGCTCAAGACCCTCTTCCGGCCCCTGCAGACCAACGGCTGGGGTTGGGGCCTGGCGGTGGGCACGGTGCAACACCCGGACATCCACCCCGGTCCCAATCAGCTCGGCAACACCTATGCCTATGTACCGCTGTCGCGCTCGTTCGCGGATGACCGTGCCATCGTGCACCTCAATCTGGGCTGGCTGCGCCAACGGGACTCTGGGCGTGAGTCCACCACCTGGGGCCTGGGGGGGGAGCTCTACCCGGTCTCGCCCCGGCTGGCGGTCATTGCGGAGACCTTTGGCGACGACCGCAACAAGCCTTGGTGGCAGACCGGTCTGCGCTGGTCGCTGGTGCCCAATCTGCTGCAGATCGACGCCACCATTGGCCAGCAGGCTGGCGGCGCACGCGCGGGACAGTGGCTTTCCTTCGGCTTGCGTTGGACACCGTGATCGCTGATAAAGTGACACGCGATACTCTGTAAGGCAAACCATGTACAGCCGGAAATTCCGTGGCATTCCTGTGCTCGCTGTTCTGTTCATGGCAGCGATGGCGAGCGCCCAGTCGGGTGTTCCCCTCAAGAGCGGCGAGCAGGTCTACCGCGAGACCTGCATGGCTTGTCATGGAACCGGCGTTGCCCAGGCCCCGCGCACCGGCGACCGCAAGGTCTGGGCCAAGTTGATCGCAGAAGGGCAGGCCGTGCTGACGTCTCACGCCTGGGTCGGTGTGCGCGGCATGCCGCCCAAGGGCGGCAATCCCGAGCTCAGTCTGGAGGAGTTTTCCCGTGCCGTGGCCTGGCTGGCCCGTGAAGCTGGCGGCAAGTGGCAGGACCCGGATGCAGTCCTGATGCAGCGCATCCAGGCGGAGGTCAACAAGCGCCAGGCGGCAGCCCGGCGTAAAGCGGCGGCCTCGAAGTGAGACCACCCGTTCAGGGCGCGACGGGGTAGTCGGTGTAGCCCTTTTCGCCGCCACCGTAGAGGGTCGCGCGCTCGACCGTGTTGAGCGGCAGATTCTCGCGCAGGCGGCGCACCAGGTCGGGGTTGGCGATGAAGGGGCGCCCGTAGGCCACTAGGTCGGCGCCTTCGGTCAGGGCCTGGTCGGCCAGCGCGCGGTCGTAGCCGTTGTTCACCATCCAGGCCGCCTTGCCGCCAGCCGCGCGGTAGGCCGCGCGCAGCGCCGCGTAGTCGAAGGGCCGCTCGCCCTGCTGGTGGTCACGCGCGCCGCCGGTGGCGCCTTCGATGATGTGCACATAGGCCAGGTCCAGCTTGGCCAGGGCGCGTACCACGTGCTCGAACAGCGGCTGCGGGTCCGGGTCGAAGGCATCGTTGGCCGGCGTCACTGGCGACAGGCGCAGGCCGGTGCGTTGCGCGCCGATCTCGTCGCACACGGCGTGCATCACTTCCAGCAGCAGCCGCGCGCGGTTCTCGATGGTGCCGCCATAGGCATCGATGCGCTGGTTGGAACCCGAACGCAGGAACTGGTCGAGCAGGTAGCCGTTGGCGCCGTGCACTTCCACACCGTCAAAACCGGCGGCGATGGCGTTGCGCGCGGCACGCCGGTAGTCGGCCACGATGCCCGGCAGCTCGGCCAGGTCCAGCGCGCGCGGCGCCGAGGTGTCGACGAAGGTGGCCGCGCCGTCCTTGATCAGCACGGTCTTGGTCTTGGCGGTGATGGCCGAGGGCGCCACCGGCGCCTGGCCGTTCGGTTGCAGTTCGGTGTGCGAGACGCGACCCACGTGCCAGAGCTGCATGACGATCTTGCCGCCGGCGGCATGCACCGCGTCGGTGACGGTCTTCCAGCGCGCCACCTGTTCCTCGCTCCAGATGCCGGGCACATCGGCGTAGCCCTGGCCCTGGTGGCTGATGGCGGTGGCTTCAGTGACGATCAGACCTGCCGTGGCGCGCTGCGCGTAGTAGGTTGCCATGAGCGGCGTGGGCAGAGCGCCCGGGGCGCGGTTGCGCGTCAGCGGGGCCATGACGATGCGGTTGGACAGCGACAGGGCGCCGGCTTGCACAGGTTCAAAAAGGGACGGCATGAAATGACTTTCTCGAAAACACAAAGATGACAGGCGCTCAGCGTACGGCGTTTGCGGAAGCCTTGCCTGAGACAGGACGTTGTCTTTGTGACAGGCCGGTGCGGCCGCCGTGCGCGCGATCGCGGAGAATGCCTGCACCATGTTGCGCCCCCCGCCGCTTTCTCAAGCCTCGCCGCTGTCACTCATGGGACTGGCGCTGGCCCTGTCGCTGGCCGCCGCGGTGTCGCTCGGCATCACGCGCTTCGCCTACGGCCTGCTGCTGCCGGTGATGCGCGCCGATCTGGCCTGGAGCTACACCCTGGCCGGCGCGATGAACACCGCCAACGCGGCCGGCTACCTGCTGGGCGCACTGGCCACGCCGCGGCTGCTGCAGCGCATGGGCGCCGTGCCCGTGTTGCTGGGCGGCGCGCTGCTGGCCAGCCTGTTCATGGGGCTGAGCGGTTTCTTCACCGGCGCGGCGCCCTTGCTGCTGCAGCGCCTGCTGGCCGGTGTGGCCAGTGCCTTCATCTTCATCGCCGGAGGGCTGCTGGCCGCGCGTCTGGGTGCCTTGTTGCCGCAGCGCAGCGGTCTGCTGCTGGGCCTGTACTACGGTGGCACCGGCTGGGGCATCACGTTCTCCGCGCTGGCCGTGCCGCAGGTGCTGACGGCCGCCAGTGCGGTGCCGCACGGCTGGGCCTGGGCCTGGTGGTTGCTGGCTGCCGTGTGCGGCCTGGCCACGGCGTTGTTGTGGTGGCCGGCGTTGCGCCTGCGGGCGCTGACGCAGGCGCCCACCGCCCATGCGGCGGCGCCGCCGGCCGCGCCGTTTCGCTGGCGCCCGTTCGGCTTTGCGCTGGCGGGTTACGGCCTGTTCGGCGTCGGCTACATCGGCTACATGACCTTCGTGATTGCGCTGCTGCGCGAACAGGGCGTGACACCGGGTGCGGTCACCGGCTTTTATGCCCTGCTCGGGTTGGCCGTGGTGGCGTCGGCGCGGCTGTGGGCCGGCCTGCTGGACCGCTACCGTGGCGGGCAGGCCTTGGCCATCCTCAACACCCTGCTCGGTGTGGCCACGGTGCTGCCGGCACTCACCTCGGCCTGGGCGGTGGTGCTGGCGTCGGGCTTGTTGTTCGGTGGCGTGTTCCTGTCGGTGGTGGCCTCCACCACGGCGCTGGTGCGGCACAACCTGCCTGCCGAGCAATGGGCGGCGGGCATCAGCGCCTTCACCATCGTGTTTGCGGCCGGGCAGATTGTCGGCCCCACCGTCGTGGGCTGGATCGCCGACGGCCCTGGCGGCCTGAGCCGCGGCCTCGTGTTCTCGGCGCTGGCGCTGTGGTTGGGGGCCGTGCTGGCCTGGCGCCAGCGCCCGCTGCATCACTGAGGCGTGGGCCGGGTGCACAATGCCGGCATGAAACGCGTCGTCAAATGGATTGTCATCGTGGTCGTGCTGCTGGCGCTGTTGCTCGCTGGCAGTGTGTTGGCATTGCAGCGCTGGCTCGGGACGGACGATTTCCGCCACCGCCTCGAGCAGCAGGCTGGCGCCGAACTCGGTGTGCCCCTGTCACTGGGAGACATCGAGGTGGCCTTGTGGCCGCTGCCGGCCGTGGCGGTGGATCGCATCGCCGTCCAGACCAGGCCAGCGCTGACGGTCGAGCGTGTCGAGGTGCGGCCGGTGTGGGCCGACCTGCTGCAGGGCAAGGTGGCACCGGCCACGTTGGTGGTGCGCCGCGCTGTGCTGCCGCAGCCGGGCATCGACGCGCTGCTGGCCGCCATGGACAAGGCGAAGCGCAAGGATGCGGAGGAGGCCGGCACGCCGTGGCAACTGTTGCCGCAGCGTACTGTGCTCGATGGCCTGACCTGGATCGATGCCAAGGGCGCGGCCATCACGCTGCAGGCCGAGGCGACGCTGGGCCCCGATGTCTGGCCGCAGCAGGTGCAAGGGCAGATCCTGCAGGGCCGTTTGCAAGGCACGAAGCTGGAGTTGCAGCGCGAGGCGCAGGCCCATGCCTGGGGCGTCAAGTTGCAGGTGGCCGGCGGCAGCATTACCGGCCGGCTGGAGTTGCAGCCGCCCAAGGAGGCAGGCGCGGAGTTCGCGCTCAAGGGCCAGCTCAAGACGCATGACGTTGAGCTGTCTCGCCTCACGGCGCCCGAGCCGACCCCAGCCTCGCAGGCGGCGCAGCCCCTGAGCGGGCGATTGGAGGCCAGCACCACGCTGAGCGCGCGCACACGCACGCCGGGCGCGCTGGCCGAGGTGTTGCAGACCCAGTCCACCTTCACCGTGCGCAACGCGGTGGTGCATGGCATTGATCTGGCGAAGGCGGTCAAGACCGTGGGCATGAGCCGCGGCGGCCAGACGCCGCTGGACACACTGGCCGGGCAGGTCAGCACGCGCGGCAAGGCGATCGAACTCACGAACCTGGTGGCCAGCTCAGGCCTGCTCAGTGCCACCGGGCAGGTGAACGTGTCGCCGAGTCAGGCGCTGAGCGGGCGCATCAGTGTGGAACTGGGCGGGGCGGTGGGGGTGCCGCTGGCGCTGGGCGGCACGGTGAGCGACCCGAACGTGACGCTGACCACCGGCGCCAAGATCGGCGCGGCCATCGGCACCGTGCTTTTGCCCGGCGTGGGCACCGGCACCGGCGCCAGCCTGGGCGACAAGGCCAGCGAAGGCCTCAAGAAGCTTTTTGGCAATTAGCCCCGTCGTTCATGCGTCGTGCGCTATGAAAACAGGAGCAATTTGAGCGGCTGCGCGGCGCCTCAGGTCTTGTAGCTTGGGTCGATGCGGTCGAGCTTGCGCAGCAGGGCCGGCCAAGCCAGGTTGGCGCCTTGGCCCGCAGTGGCGCTCTTCATCACGCCGGCCATGCCCTGCAGGATCTGAGGGTTGATGTGGACCAGCTCGCCGCCGGCTTGGGCGTCAAGCTGGATGCGGCAGGTGGCTTCAAAGATGTACATGTTGAGAAAGGCGTCGGGGATCGTCTTGCCCACCGTGAGCAGGCCGTGGTTGCGCAGCACCAGGTAGTTGGCACGGCCCAGGTCGGCCTGCAGGCGCGGCTTCTCGTCGTCGCGCAGGGCGACGCCCTCGTAGTCATGGTAGGCCAGCGAGCCCAGCACGAAGGTGGACTGTTGGCTGATGGGCAGGATGCCGCACTTCTGCGCGCTCACCGCCACGCCGGCGCGTGAGTGGGTGTGCAGCACGCAGCCGGCGTCGTTGCGCACCGCATGGACGGCGCTGTGGATCACGAAGCCGGCCGGGTTGACCGGGAAAGGCGAGTCGCTGAGCTTGGTGCAGTGCTGGTCCACCTTCACCAGGCTGGAGGCCGTGATCTCGTCGAACATCAGGCCGTAGGGGTTGATCAGGAAGTGGTGCTCCGGCCCCGGGATGCGGGCGCTGATGTGCGTGAACACCAGATCGCTCCAGCCGTAGTGGGCGACGAGGCGGTAGGCGGCGGCGAGGTCGCAGCGCAGCTGCCATTCGTCGGCGCTGACGACTTCCTTCAGCGAGGGGATGTGCATGGGGTCTCCTTGACGCGCCGTGCGGCGCGAGCCGCTACTGTCGACCAAGGCGACGCAAAGATCAATGCGGCTGCAGTCGCGTCTGGGACGCCGCCAGGCCCTGCAGGCGGAACTCGCTCGGGCTCATGCCGGTGTGCTCGCGAAACACGCGGCTGAAGTGCGAGGGGTTGTTGAAGCCCCAGGACAGCGCGATCTCGGTGATGGGGCGCGTCTGCGCCATCGGGTGCAGCAGTTCGCGGATGCAGGCCTCCAGCCGCAGATGCTGGATGTAGCAGGCCGGCGTCTGGGTTTCGTCGGCGAACGCGTTGTAGAGGTGGCGCTTGCTGCAGTTGAGTGCTACGGCGATGCGGTCCACCGTCAGGTCCGGGTCGCGCAGGTGCAGCGCTACGTAGCCACGGATGCGGTCTTTCAGCGCCTCGCGCTGCGTCAGCTGCGTTTCCTGCCCTGACAGCTCGATCAGCGACATGCGCACCAGCTGGGCGATCAGGTCGCCGGCGCCGCGTGCGGCGTCGGCGCTCATGTGCGGCAGCTCTTCGAAGGTGCTGCGCATGGTGGACAGCGCCACACGGGCGATGCCGCTGGCGCCGCCGACCGGGCGTGCCATCAGGTTCTCCAGCCGCAGGCCGCGCTCGATCATCTGCGCTTTCGGCAGCATGACGATCAGGTGTTCCACGCGCTCGGGGTTGGCCACCGCGTAGCTGCCAGTGGTGTCGTAGATGGTCCAGGCGCCGGGGGCGACCCAGGCCTGGCGGCCCATCTGCTCCACAGCGGCGCGGCCTTTCATCGGTGCCACGATCTTGAGGTAACCCTCCTCACTGGTGCGCACCATGTCTTCGGTACGGATGACGCGGTGGCGGTTGGCCTCCAGCTTGGTGAGCACGACGTCGCCGGCGCGCACGCTGGCCATGTGGCCGTCGAAGTCGGTGTCGCCATAGAGGTCGGACTCCAGGCCGCCGAACTGCTTCCAGACCCACTCGCGCCACAGCGGCGCGCGTTCGCGCGGCGCGACATCGTCCGTCGTGACGGCACGGGCGGCAGTCATGCAAATCTCCGGAGCAGGCGGCAGGCAGACATGGTGCAAGGATTATGGGCGCCGGCGCCAAATCCGCGGTGGTGTGGGGGTACAGGGTAAACCCGGATGCCCATGCGTGAAGCGTCAACTACTTTGTGCACGTTCAGCAAAGCCAGGGCCCGCCGGGCTCCCTAGCATTACCTGTCCAATCCCGGAACCTACCTTCCACTGGAGACAAAACATGATTCAAAAAACCAAACGTACCCTGCTCAAAGGCGCTGCCGCTACCGTCGGCGCCGCCACCTTCGCCCCCCACTTGCTGGCGCAAGCCAAGCCGGTGCGTATCGGCTACGCCATCGCCCGCACCGGCCCCTGGACCGGCGGCGCGCAGGTCAGCCAGGAGCCCAACTACCTGCTGTGGGCCGAGCAGCAGAACGCGGCCGGCGGCCTGGACGTCAAGGGCGTGCGCCGCCCGATCGAGCTGATCAGCTCTGACGACCGCAGTGACATCGAAACCTGCGTGCGCTCCTATGAAAAGCTCATGGGCAGCGACAAGGTGGACCTGGTGCTGCCGCCCTGGGGTTCCAACGCCAACTTCGCCGTTGCGCCGCTGGCCAACCGCTTCCAGTACCCCTTCCTGGCGCCCACGGCCCTGTCCAAGCGCCTGGTCGAGATGAAGCTGCCGTACTTCTTCCTGTTGCTGCAGCAGCCCAAGCCCATGTGCGACGCGCTGGTCGACATGCTCAAGGCCAACAACGTCAAGACGGTGGCCGTGATCTACGTGGACGACCTGTTCGGCCTGGAAAACTACGCCGCGCTCAAGGTGGCGCTGCAGGGTACCGGCATCCAGATGGTGGAAGACAAGAGCTACCCGGGCGGCGTCAAGGACCTGTCGCCGGTGCTGCGTTCCATCAAGGACAAGAATCCGGATGCCTTCATCGGCTTCACCTACCCGCCGGACACCATCCTGGCCAGCAAGCAGGCCAAGGAGATCGGTTTCAATCCGAAGTACTTCTATGCGTCCGTCGGCACGGCCTTCCAGCTGTACCGCAACGTCATGACGCCGGCCGGTGCCGAAGGCGTGCTGGGCATGGGTTCGTGGAACGGCAAGACCAGCCCCGGGGCCAAGGCCTACTTCGACGCCCACACCAAGAAGTTCGGCGGCAAGGAGCCGGACCGCTGGGCCAGCGGTGCCACCTGGGCCGGCCTGGAAATCCTGACCAACGCCGTCAAGGCGAACGGACTGGACCGCAAGGCCATCCGTGACTTCATTGCCAACAACACCCACAAGACCATCCTGGGCGACATCAAGTTCGTCGGCAGCGAGAACGTCGGTACCCCGGGCACCGTCGGCCAATGGCAGAAGGGTGAGTTCGAGGTGGTGTGGCCGCAGAAGGTGGCCACGGCCAAGCTGATCGCCAAACCCGCGTGGTGAAGCCCCCCTGAGGCGGCCCTGAGGCCGCCTTCCCCCCATTGGGGGGACGCCGCCAGCGGCCCGGCGAAGCCGGTTCCGCGGCGGCCCCCGATGACGGCCCCGGCGGTCATTGCGGGTTTTTCTTTTCCCCTGATCTTTTATGTCTATTACTGCCTGGATCGAATTGATCGCCTCCGGTCTGATCACCGGGGGCATCTATGCGCTGGTTGCGCTGGGGTTGAACCTCCAGTACGGCCTGATGCGCATCCTCAACATTGCCCACGGGGAATTCCTCATGGTGGGCGCCTACCTGACCTGGCTGGTGCAGACCAGCTTTGGCATCTCGCCGCTGCTCATGGTGCCGGTCGCCTTCCTCGTGCTGATGGCGCTGGGTGTCGTGGTGCACTTCCTGTGCTTCCGCCGCCTCACCGCCACCTCGCCCAATCTCGATGTGTTCGAGGCGCGCGGCCTGATGGTGGCTTTTGGCCTGATGTTCCTGGTGCAGAACTTCGTGTCCTGGATGTGGGGCGGCGACCTGCGCGGCTACGACTACCTCACCGAACCGGTGAAGTTCGGCGAGATGCAGTTCGCGGCCAACAAGCTGCTGGTGTTCTTCCTGGCGCTGGTGTTCGCCGGTGCGCTCATCGTGCTCATGCGCATGACGCTGCTGGGCAAGGGCGTGCGCGCGCTCATGCAGTCGGCCATCGGCGCCCAGCTCATGGGCATCGATACCAAGCGCCTGCACCCGCTGATGTTCGGCATCGGCCTGGGGCTGTCCGGCATTGCCGGTGCGCTGCTGTCCATGGCCTACACCATCACGCCCTACATGGGTCAGCCCTACACCGTGACGGCGCTGATCGTCATCACCCTGGGCGGCTTTGGCAGCATGGGCGGCGCCCTCATCGGCGGCTTGTTCCTCGGCGTGATCGAGGCGCTGGGCATGCACTTCACCAACCCCTCGCTCAAGGCCCTGCTGTCCTACGCGGTGTTCATCGCCGTGCTGCTGCTGCGCCCCGAAGGCCTGTTCACCCGTAAGTCGCGCAAGGCCTGACCGATATGAATTCCCGTCAAATCCTCATCCGCGACGTGCTCGTGCTGTTGGCCTTTGCCGGCTGGGCCCTGGCCCTGCCGCATTACGCCAGCGAGTTCGTCACCTCCATGGCGCTGACCTGTCTGATGTACGTGGCCCTGTCCTCCAGCTGGGGTCTGTTCTGCGGCAGCACACGCTACCTGTCGCTGGCCACCTCGGCCTTCTTCGGCATCGGCGCCTACACCACCGCCACCCTGTTGGGCCCCTTCGGCTGGGTCGAGACCATTGCCATCGGCGCCGGCATCGCGGTGGTGGTGGCCATCGTCATGGGGGCGGCCGTGCTGCACCTGCGCGGTACCTACTTTGCCGTGCTGACCTTCGGCATGACCGAGCTCATCCTGCATGCGGTGACCTACTTCGAGAAGTCGGTCACCGGCACCGTGGGCCGCGTGCTGACCGTGGTGCCGGAAAACCAGGTGATCTACCTCACCGTGCTGGCACTGGCCGTGCTGGCGGTGGCGGTGTCCATCTGGGTGCGCCGCACGCGCTTCGGCCTGGCGCTCATGGGCATCGGCGCCGACGAGCAGCGCGCCCAGACCCTGGGTGTGAACACGCGCCTGGTCAAGATTGCCGGCTTTGCCATCACGGCGGCGTTTGCCGGCGCGGTGGGGGCGGCCATGGCGGTGCGCTGGACCTACATCGACCCGCACACGGTGTTCAACCCCTTCATCGGCTTCCAGACCGTGCTGATCACGCTGATCGGCGGCGTGCTCACGCTGTGGGGCCCGCTGATCGCCGCCATCATCTTCAGCGTGCTGGCCGAGTCGCTGCGCCTGCAGTTCCCGCAGATCTACCTGATGTCGTTGGGTCTGCTGCTCATTCTGTGCGTGCTCTACCTGCCGGGCGGCCTGGCCTCCCTGCGTTGGGCCACCTTCAAGGGCTGGTGGACCGACACGCGCGATTGGGCCAAGGACCTGAAGCGCGAGCTTTCCGGCGAGAAGGAACGCGAGAAGCAGCGCGCCAAGCGCCGCGAGAAGGAGAGTCATTTTGTCTGAGCACGCAATCCCCTTGCTGGAGGCGCACAACGTGACCGTGCGTTTTGGTGGTCTGGTGGCCGTGGATGCGGTGAGTGCCAATTTCACGCCTGGCGAGCTGGTCGGCATCATCGGCCCCAACGGTGCCGGCAAGACCACGTTCTTCAACGCCATCTCGGGCGTGCTCGCGCCCACCTCTGGCCGCTTGGCGGCGCATGGCCGCAACCTCACCGGGCGTGGCCCGCACCGCTTTGCCGCGCATGGCGTGGCGCGCACCTTCCAGACGCCGCGCGTGTTTGCCGACATGCCGGTGGCCGCCAACATCGAGTTCGGCCTCAAGTTCGCCGGCAAGCGCCGCCGCAAGTACATCTTCTGGGGCGACGAGGTGGATGTGCCGTGGGCGCTGCGCGACGCGACCAGCATCCTGGCGCTGATCGGGCTGTCCGAGCAGGCGGCCTTGCCGGCGTCGGCCATCACGCCGTCGCAGCAGCGCCTGCTGGAGATCGGCATGGCCCTGGCGACTCGCCCCAAGCTGCTGCTGCTCGACGAAGTGGCCGCTGGCCTGACCGAGGCCGAGGTGGAGGAGATGGCGCGCCTGATCCGCCGCCTGCGCGATGAGCTGGACCTGACCGTGATCTGGATCGAGCACGCCGTGACCACCTTGCTGCGCCATGTGGAGCGCGTCATCGTGTTGCACCAGGGCCGCAAGATTGCCGACGACACGCCGCACAACGTGGTGCGCAACCCCGAGGTGATCGAGGCCTACCTGGGCGACGAGATGGCCGAGCCCGGCAGCGAGCCGCAGGACGAGGAGGTGGCCGCATGATGTGGTACCGCGATACCCCTTTCGTGCTGGGTGACCAGCAGCGTGCGCACCTGCAGGTGCGGGGTCTGAGTGCCGGTTACGGCGCCTTCCTGGTGCTGCGTGACCTGCGCTTCGAGGTCAAACCCGGCCTGACCGTGATCCTCGGCCCCAACGGCGCCGGCAAGACCACGCTGCTCAAGGCGCTGATGGGCCTGATCCCGCGCAGCGGCATGGTGCTGCTCAACGGTGACGACCTGCCCGAGAAGACACACGAGATCGTGCAGGGCGGCGTCACGCTGGTGGCCGAGGGGCGCCAGCTCTTCCCGCAGATGACGGTGCTGGAGAATCTGGAGCTCGGCGGCTGGTTGTGTCCGAAAGCCGAACGCACCCGCCGCATCGAGCAGGTGATGGCCGACTTCCCCAAGCTGCGCGAGCGCGCCGGCCAGTTGGCCGGCACCATGAGCGGCGGCGAGCAGCAGATGGTGGCGGTGGCGCGCGCCATGATGAGCCAGCCGCGCCTGCTGATGCTGGACGAGCCCTCGCTCGGTCTGGCGCCACGCATGGTGGACGAACTGCTGGGCATCGCCCGCCGCATTGCCGACGCCGGCACCACCGTGCTGATGGTGGAGCAGAACGTGAAGAAGGCGCTGGCCGTGGCCGACCGCGGTTACGTGCTGGAGCGCGGTGTGCTGGTGGCCAGTGGCCCGGCCAAGCTGCTGGCGCGCTCCAACGTCGTGCGTGAAGCCTACCTCGGTGCCGACGCCGCCGACAAGACCACCGCGGCCGATGCGGTGCATCGCCGCAAGAAGACCGCCCCTGTTTAACGAATCGATTCAGTCAAGGAGAAAACCATGTCCGATATGTCCATGCTCATCAACGGCCTCAAGGTGACGGCCGAGCGCGGTGCCACCTTCGAGCGCCGCAACCCCCTGGATGGCACCGTGGCCACGCGTGCCCCGGCCGCCTCGCCGGCCGACGCGGTGATGGCCTGTGATGCCGCCGCCGAAGCCTTCAAGACCTGGAGCCAGACCGGCCCGACCGAGCGCCGCATGCTGCTGCTGAAAGCCGCCGACGCGCTGGAAGCCAAGACGCCCCAGTTCATCGAGGCCGTGGGTGCCGAGACCGGCGGCACCGCCATGTGGGCCGGTTTCAACTGCATGCTGGCCGCCGGCATGCTGCGCGAGGCCGCCGCGCTGACCACCCAGGTGGCCGGTGAGGTGATTCCGTCCGACGTGCCGGGTTCGCTCGCCATGGGCGTGCGCCAGCCCGCTGGCGTGGTGCTGGGCATTGCGCCCTGGAACGCGCCCATCATCTTGGCCACGCGTGCCATTGCCACGCCGCTGGCCTGCGGCAATACCGTCATCCTCAAGGGCTCGGAAAACTGCCCGCGCACGCACCAGCTCATCATCGAGGCGCTGCAGGATGCCGGTTTCCCGCCCGGCGTGGTGAACTACATCACCAACGCCCCGGCCGATGCCGGCGCCGTGGTGGAAGCCATGGTGGCGCACCCGGCGGTGCGCCGTGTCAACTTCACCGGCTCCACCAAGGTCGGCAAGATCATTGCCATGACTTGCGCCAAGTACCTCAAGCCGGTGGTGCTGGAGCTCGGTGGCAAGGCGCCGATGGTCATCCTCGACGACGCCGACATCGACGACGCGGTGAATGGCGCCGCCTTCGGCTGCTTCGCCAACAGCGGCCAGATCTGCATGTCGACCGAGCGCATCATCGTCGACAGCAAGATTGCTGACGAGTTCGTCAAGCGCTTTGTGAACAAGGCCAAGAACCTGCCGTTGGGCGACCCGCGCAAGCCCGAGCCGGTGGTGCTGGGCTCGGTGATCGGCATGAACACGGTGGAACACTGCAATGCGCTGATCGACGACGCGCTGGCCAAGGGCGCCAAGCTGGTCTGTGGCGAGAAGGCCACCAGCACGCTGATGCCCGCCACCATCCTTGACCACGTCACGCCGGCCATGAAGATCTACCACGAAGAGACCTTCGGCCCGGTCAAGTGCATCGTGCGCGTCAACGGCGTGGAAGAGGCGGTGGCCTGCGCCAACGATAACGAGTACGGTCTTTCCGCATCCGTGTTCGGCGGCGACATCGCGCGGGCCTTCAACGTGGCGCGCCGCATCGACTCCGGCATCTGCCACGTCAACGGCCCCACGGTGCATGACGAGGCACAGATGCCGTTCGGCGGCGTCAAGGGCTCCGGCATCGGCCGCTTCGGCGGCAAGGCGGGTATTGCCGAGTTCACCGAACTGCGCTGGATCACCATGCAGACCACGCCGCGCCACTACCCCTTCTGAGGGCGCTCGCCAGGGCGGCGGCTTGCGGGTCGCCGCTCAGGCGCTGCGGTAGACCCGGGCGGCATTCTTGCCGCCTTTTTTCACCTGGTACATGGCCTGGTCGGCGTGCTCGCTCAGGTCGTCGGCCGAGGTGCCATGCTGCGGGTAGACCGCGATGCCGATGCTCAGCGACACGTAGCCTTCGCCGCCGTCGGGCAGCGGGATCGGGCGCCGCACTTCGGCATTGAACTTCTCGGCCAGCTGCATCGCGGCCTGCTCGTCGTGCACGTCCTGCAGCAGCACCACGAACTCGTCGCCACCGATGCGCGCCAGTGTGTCGGAGGCGCGGATGCAGCGCTGAATGCGCCGTGCCAGCGTCTGCAGCACCACGTCGCCAGCCTCGTGGCCGTGCTCGTCGTTGACGCGCTTGAAGCCGTCCAGGTCCATGTACATCACGGCCAGCCGCGTGTGTTCGCGCACCGCCAGCTGCAGCGCCTGCGTCAGGCGGTCGCCCAGCAGGACGCGGTTGGGCAGGTCGGTCAGCGGGTCGTGGTGGGCGCCGTGTTTGTAGATCTCTTCCTGCTGCTTGTGCTGGCTGATGTCCTGGTGCGTGCCGTACATCATCAGCGGCTTGCCGTCGGGCGTGCGACTGGCGACCATGCCGCGGTCCTGCACCCAGACCCAGTGGCCGTCCTTGTGGCGCATGCGCGCCTCGCAGTCGTAGTGCGGCAGTTCGCCGCTGAAGTGCCGCTGCAGCAACTGCTCGGACTTCACCAGATCGTCCGGGTGCATGAGCCGGCTCCAGGTGGCGATGGAGACCGGTGCCAGCTCGGCCAGCTCGTAGCCGATCAGGCGGGCCCATTCATCGTTGAAGGTGGTTTCGCCGGTCTGCACATTCCATTCCCAGGTGCCCACGCGTGTGCCTTCGAGAATGGCGGCCAGCCGGTTGTGTTCCACAACCAGCGCCTGGTTGAGGCGCAGCGCGGCCTGTTCGGCACGCTGTCGCGCCGACACCAGCGCCCACACCAGGGCCGCCAGCACCAGGCTGAGCAGTGCGGCGCTGCTGCCCATCACCAGCGGCAGACGGTGATCCATCTGCGACAGCAGCAGGTCGGAGGCGCGGATGCGCAGCGTCCAGGTGCGACCCATCAAGGCCAGCGTGCGCACGGTTTCGTGTCGCGGGCGCCCGTCGTCCTTCGCGGCCGGCATGGTGTGCATCAGGGCGGCGGGTGTCATCTCGGGGCCGTCGTAGATGTCGATCAGCAGATCACCCGCCTGGTCGCCCAGCAGTGCGCCCATGAAGTCGTTCATGCGGAACGGCGCGTAGACCCAGCCCACCAGTTGCTGCTGGCGTTCTTCGGGCGTGGCGGGCGGCTGCCGGCTGCGGTAGACCGGGAGGTAGATCAGGAAGCCGGCCTGCTCGTTGACGCCATCCTCCTGCACCAGCCGCACCTTGCCGGACAGGCTCATCTCGGCGGTTTCGGTGGCGCGGTCCATCGTGGCGCGGCGCACGGCATCGGAGTACATGTCGTAGCCGATGGCGCGCAGGTTGCGGCCCAGTTCGGGTTCGAGCATCACGATGGCGGTGTACACCGTGCGCGGCCCCGGCGGGTAAACGCTGTAGCCCGGCATGCCTTGCTGGCGCACGGCCTGTTCATGCGCGGCCAGTTCATCGGGGCGCAGCCGCTGTGCATAGCCGACGCCCTGGATGCCGGTGTACACCGTGCCGATGCCCTGCAGGTGCACGTATTGCCGGAACTGCTGCCGGTTGACGGACGCCTGTGTGCGGTACAGCGCCGCCACACCGCGCAGCAACTGCTCGTAGGTGTTGATGCGCGATTCCAGCAGGGTCGTGATCTTGCGCACTTCGCTCTGGAAAAAGACCTGGTGCTGCTGTTCCTGTTGCTCGAAGGTGCGCACATAGACCAGCGCGCTCAGTGCCAGCCCGAGCGTCAGCACCAGCACCGGCAGTGCGCGCCACAACGGCGCCATGGTGGGCAGTTCGATCTGGAGCGGGCTTTGCTGCATGTACCGGTCTTGCTGTAGACGATTTTTGCAGTTTTGCACCCTGTGCCGGTTTATTCCTTGAGCCAAGTCAAGTTGGCTGGGTGGCCTGCTCCAGTTGTTGCAGGAAAGCCATGGCCTGTTCGGCGCTGCTGCCGCACATGGCGGGTGAGGGCGCCAGACTGCCACAGACGGCCGGGCGTTCCGGCCGGCCGAAGATGCGGCAGCGGTTCATGTCGTCCAGTTGCACGCAGCGCACCCCTGCCGGCTTGCCGCCAGGCATGCCGGGTATCGGGCTGGAAATGGAGGGCGCGATGCAGCAGGCAGCGCAGCCGGGGCGGCAATCCATGGGGTTGCTATTGATTTTGTAGCTGTCTGCGCCCGTGGGATGGGGCGAGGGCGGGGATTTAATACCCTGATTGTCGCGCAAATCAGCGCCGGCGGCTAAAATTGCGGGTTCTGTCCCTTGCGTCAGGCCCTTGTCGGGCCGCGCCCTGCACCATGTTGTACCCCCAAGAATTCGACGTCATCGTTGTCGGCGGCGGCCATGCCGGTACCGAAGCCGCGCTCGCAGCCGCCCGCATGGGCTGCAAGACCCTGCTGCTGACGCACAACATCGAGACCCTGGGCCAGATGAGCTGCAACCCGTCCATCGGCGGCATTGGCAAGGGCCATCTGGTGAAGGAGGTTGACGCGCTCGGCGGCGCCATGGCGGTTGCCACCGACGAGGCCGGCATCCAGTTCCGCATCCTCAACAGTTCCAAGGGCCCGGCCGTGCGCGCCACCCGCGCCCAGGCCGACCGCATCCTCTACAAGGCCGCCATCCGCCGCCGCCTGGAAAACCAGCCCAACCTGTGGCTGTTCCAGCAGGCGGTCGACGACCTGATGGTGGAGGGCGACCGGGTGGTGGGCGCCGTGACGCAGGTCGGCATCCAGTTCCGCAGCCGCACCGTGGTGCTGACCGCGGGCACCTTCCTCGACGGCAAGATCCACGTCGGCCTGAATAACTACGCCGCCGGCCGTGCTGGCGACCCGCCGGCGGTCAGCCTGTCGCACCGGCTGAAGGAGTTGCAGCTGCCGCAGGGCCGCCTGAAGACCGGCACCCCGCCGCGCATCGACGGCCGCAGCATCGATTTTTCCCAGTGCACGGAGCAACCCGGCGATGGCATGCCCGGTGGTGTGAACGAAGGCCAGGTGCCGGTGTTCAGCTTCATGGGCAACACGGCCATGCACCCGCAACAGATGCCGTGCTGGATCACCCACACCAACGAGCGCACGCACGAGATCATCCGCTCCGGCTTCGACCGCAGCCCCATGTTCACCGGCAAGATCGAAGGGGTGGGGCCGCGTTACTGCCCGAGCGTGGAAGACAAGATCAACCGCTTTGCCGACAAGGACAGCCACCAGATCTTCCTCGAACCGGAAGGCTTGACCACCCACGAGTACTACCCCAACGGCATTTCCACCAGCTTGCCGTTTGATATTCAGTACGACCTGGTGCGCAGCATGAAGGGGCTGGAGAACGCCCACATCCTGCGTCCGGGTTACGCCATCGAGTACGACTACTTTGACCCGCGCGCGCTCAAGAGCAGTTTCGAGACCCGGCAGATCGGCGGCCTGTTCTTTGCTGGCCAGATCAACGGCACCACCGGTTATGAGGAGGCGGCGGCCCAGGGCCTGTTCGCCGGCATCAACGCCGCGCTGCAGTGCCGGGGCGAAGAGGCCTGGCTGCCGCGCCGCGACGAGGCCTACCTCGGCGTGCTGGTGGACGACCTCATCACCAAGGGTGTGACCGAGCCCTACCGCATGTTCACCAGCCGGGCCGAGTTCCGCCTGCAGCTGCGGGAGGACAACGCCGACATGCGCCTGACCGAGGTCGGCCGCCAGATGGGCCTGGTGGACGACGCCCGCTGGGACGCCTTCAACCGCAAGCGCGATGCTGTTTCACGTGAAACCGAACGGCTCAAGGCCACCTGGGTCAACCCGCGCAATCTGCCGGCGGCCGAGGCCGAGCGGGTGCTGGGCAAGGGCATTGAGCGCGAATACAACCTGTTCGACCTGCTGCGCCGCCCAGACGTGAGCTATGCCGGCCTGATGTCGCTGGACGGTGGCAAGTACGCCAACCCCGATGTTTCACGTGAAACCCTGGGCGACCTGGCGGAGCCGGTGCTGGAGCAGATCGAGATCGGCGCCAAGTACTCCGGCTACATCGACCGCCAGAAAGACGAGGTCGAGCGCGCCGCCTACTACGAGAACCTCAAGCTGCCGGCCGACCTGGACTACATGGCGGTCTCGGCCCTGTCCATCGAAGCGCGGCAGAAGCTGCAGAAGCACCGGCCGGAAACCCTGGGTCAGGCCAGCCGCATCTCCGGCATCACGCCGGCCAGCATCTCGCTGCTGCTGATCCACCTGAAGAAGGGTGGCTTCAAGGGCTTCGTCAAGATCGAAGAGTCCGCGGCGGCATGAGCGGCGACCTTTTGCAAACCCTGAAAGCCGGGGTGGCCGAACTTGGGTTGGACCTGGGCGAAGCGCAAATCCAGAAGTTGCTGGACTATCTGGCCCTGATCCAGAAATGGAACAAGGTCTACAACCTGACGGCCGTGCGGGATCCGGCCGAAATGCTGACCCACCACCTGCTCGACAGTCTGGCCGTCATCCGGCCCTTGCGGCAGCAGCTGCAGGGCAGGGCGCCCATGGACGGTCAAGGTTCCCGCCTGCTGGACGTCGGTTCCGGCGCCGGCCTGCCGGGCGTGGTGATTGCCATCTGCTGCCCGGACGTGGCCGTGACCTGCGTGGACACCGTGGCCAAGAAGGCCACCTTCATCCAGCAGGCGGCTATTGCCCTGAAGCTGCCCAACCTCAAGGGCCTGCACGCCCGGGTGGAAAACCTGGTGGATCGCTTTGATGTGGTCAGCTCCCGCGCCTTCTCCTCGCTGCCGGATTTCGTCACCTGGTCGCGCGAGGCGCTGGCCCCGGCCGGCGTTTGGCTGGCCATGAAGGGCAAGCACCCGACGGACGAACTCGCAGCCCTGCCCGGTGGGGTGGAGGTGTTTCACGTGGAACAGCTTTCGGTGCCGGGGTTGGGGGCGGAACGGTGCATTGTCTGGATGAAGCCTTCTTCGGCTTCGGTTTGACTTTCTGCTTTTGAGGCGTCTGGCTGCGCCGGCACCTCGCTTCCCCCCCCCTATCCCCCCAGCCCCCTTCCCACCCCCGCCGGGGCGGGAAGGGGGAGCCCGATTTGACCTTTGGCGTTCTGGTCAGGCTTCTACGGCGGCAAGGTCGCAACTGGTGTTTGGACACCCAGATTTCTGAGAGGCGGTCGTAGTGAATGGCTCTGGGTCGGCGCGTCTCAAGCTGGCGGCTACGCGCCAGTGGCGAGACAAGAACCCGATGACTCGAACGCGGCAGGTTGGCACAACCGCCGCCGGCGACGGACTACATCGCCGCCATTGACTACGACCGCCTGCGGGAAATCTTGCCCAGCAATGGTGGTCGCAACGCTGGCCCCGTAGAAGCCTGGTCGGCGCAAAGTGACAAAATCTAGGCCCCCTTCTCTACCCCGGCGGGGGTAGAGAAGGGCGGGGGGATGAGTGGGGGGCTACAACAGCGCCGCTGGCAAAAGCCCATTGCCGAAGAGTTGTTCCACGTGAAACACCACCATCCCGGCCGCCGCAAAAACCTAACGTAAACTCCCCCTTCCCCTCCCCAGGAAAAATCCATGTTTGGCGTTGCCGATTACGGTGCCTTTGTCGTCACCATCATCATCTTTTTGCTGATTCCCGGCCCGGGCAATCTGGCGCTGATCACCTCCACCGGCAAGGGCGGGGTGCGGGGCGGGCTGGCCGCTACCTTGGGGGTGATCCTGGGTGACCAGGTGCTGATGTGGGCCGCGGTGGCCGGTGTGGCCGCGCTGCTGCTGGCCTACCCGGCGGCCTTCAATGCCGTGCAATGGCTGGGTGCCGGCTACCTGGCCTGGCTGGGTGCCAAGATGCTGCTGGCCAAACCGGGTGCGGCACCGGTGCTCAACATCACCGCCGGCCATTACCTGCGCCAGGCCATGATGATCACCCTGCTCAACCCCAAGGCCATCGTGTTCTACATGGCCTTCTTCCCGCTCTTCGTCGACCCGGCCCGCCACCAGGGCCTGCTGACCTTCGGTTTCATGGCCGTGACCATTGCCGCGTTGACCTTTCTCTACGGCCTGGTCGTGACCTTGCTGGCGCACTACCTGGCCGGCCATCTGCGCGCCAACCCGCTCATCGGCCGCGTACTGGAAAAACTGGCCGGCCTGTGCCTGGTCGGTTTCGGCCTGCGGCTTGCTTTCACTAAATAAAAGACTTTCACCACACGGGACACCACATGGCCAAGATTTTCTGCATTGCCAACCAGAAGGGCGGCGTCGGCAAGACCACCACCACGGTCAACCTCGCCGCCGGCCTGGCCAAGATCGGCCAGCGCGTGCTGATGGTCGATCTGGACCCGCAGGGCAATGCCACCATGGGCTCGGGCGTGGACAAGCGCCAGCTCAAGCTCAGCGTCTACGACGTGCTGCTGGAATCGGCCTCCATCCCGGAGGCGCGCGCCCAGAGCGACAAGCTGGCCGAGGGCGGCTGCAGCTACGACGTGCTGGGCGCCAACCGCGAACTGGCCGGCGCCGAGGTGGAGCTGGTGGAAGTGGAACGGCGCGAAAAACGCCTGAAGCAGGCGTTGGCCGAGGTGGACAGCGAATACGACTTCGTGCTGATCGATTGCCCGCCGTCGCTTTCCATGCTCACGCTCAACGGCCTGTGCAGCGCGCACGGCGTCATTGTGCCCATGCAGTGCGAGTACTTTGCGCTCGAAGGCCTGACCGATCTGGTCAACACCATCAAGCAGGTGCACGCCAACCTCAACAAGGACCTGCAGATCATCGGCCTGCTGCGCGTCATGTTCGACCCGCGCATCACCCTGCAACAGCAGGTGAGCGACCAGCTCAAGGCCCACTTCGGCGACAAGGTGTTCAACACCGTCATCCCGCGCAACGTGCGGCTGGCCGAGGCGCCGAGCTACGGCGTGCCGGGTGTGGTGTTCGACCCGTCGTCCAAGGGCGCGCAGGCCTTCATCAGCTTTGCCGAGGAAATGGTGGAGCGCATCAAGGCCATGTGAGCTGAGGGTCAAATCGACCTTCAGCCCCCGTCCATAAAGCGCCACTAGCTATCAAAACAATAGCAAATGCAGCCCGCCCACGTCCTCATCCTGCCCGGCTGGCAGAACTCCGGCCCGGCCCACTGGCAGAGCCGGTGGGAGGCTGCGCACGGCTACACCCGCGTGCAGCAGCACGACTGGGAGCGCCCGCTGCGTGGCGACTGGCTGATGCAGCTGGAAGAGGCCGTGCTGCGCTGTGACGCGCCGGCCGTGCTGGTGGCGCACAGCCTGGGCTGCATCCAGGTGGCGGCTTGGGCGGCACACTCGCAGAATACGGCCCGTGTTAAAGCGGCGCTGCTGGTGGCGCCGGGCGATGTGGAACGCGACGACATGCGGCCGCTGCTGCCCAGCTGGTCGCCCATCGTGCGCCAGCGCCTGCCGTTTGCCAGCGTGCTGGTGGCCAGCCGCAACGACCCGTATTGCAGTTATGAGAAAGCCGAAGCGCTGGCGCGCGACTGGGGTGCCGCGCTGGTGGACCTCGGCAACGCCGGCCACATCAATGGCGACTCGGGGCTGGGTGACTGGCCGCAGGGCCAGACGCTGCTGCGCCGGCTGCAAGATCTGAATTGAACGAGAAAAAGAGGACCGTCATGGTGACCAAAAAACCCAAAGGCCTGGGCCGTGGACTCGAAGCCCTGCTGGGCCCCAAAGTAGACGAAGCGGCTGAAGCCGCCGCTGCCGCCGCCGGCGCCAACCCGGGCCAGCCGGCCTCGCTGCTGCTGAGCGACATGGTGCCCGGCATGTACCAGCCGCGCACCCGCATGGACGAAGGCGCTCTCTACGAACTGGCCGAGTCCATCAAGGCGCAGGGCATCATGCAGCCCATCCTCGTGCGCAAGATCAGCGACGGGCCGAACGCCGGCAAGTACGAAATCATTGCCGGTGAACGCCGCTTCCGCGCCTCCAAGCTGGCCGGGCTGGACAGCGTGCCCGTGCTGGTGCGCGACGTGCCCAACGAGGCCGCCGCCGCCATGGCGCTGATCGAGAACATCCAGCGTGAAGACCTCAACCCGTTGGAAGAGGCCCAGGGCCTGCAGCGCCTGATCCGTGAGTTCGGGCTCACCCACGAGCAGGCCGCCCAGGCCGTGGGTCGCTCGCGCAGCGCAGCCAGCAACCTGCTGCGCCTCCTGAACCTGGCCGAGCCGGTGCAGACCATGCTCATGGCCGGCGACCTCGACATGGGCCACGCCCGCGCCCTGTTGGCGCTGGACCGTGCCACCCAGATCACCGCCGCCAACCAGATCAGCGCCAAGAAGATGTCGGTGCGCGAGGCCGAAAACCTGGTCAAGAAGCTCGGCGCCGAATTTGCGCTCACGCCGCAAAAGCCCAAGAAAGAAAAGTCGCGCGACCTCAAACGGGTGGAAGAAGAACTGTCGGACCTGCTCACCGCCGAGGTCGAGGTGCGCGTCAAGAAGCGCGTCAAGCGCCATGGCCGCATCGAGGAAATGGGCGAACTCAGCATCCAGTTCGGCTCGCTCGACGAACTCAACGGGCTGATCGACCGCCTGCGCGGATGACATGAAACACCCCCGAGGTGCCTGCGGCCCCTCCCCCTCAAGGGGGCGCCACCAGCAGCCCGGCAAAGCCGGTTCTGCGGTGGCCCGCGCTAGTCGTTGACCGAGCAGGGCACCAATGCTTCCTAAATTGCCTTGGCCCTTGCCGGCACTGCTGGCCTGGGCCTTGGCGTGGCTGCTGTTCCTGGCGGGCCTGCGCGCCGGCCTGCAGGTGGTGTACGCGCTCACCCTGGCTTCGGGCGCCGGCGTGCTGCTCAGCTTGCTGGGCGCCACCTGGTGGCGCCGCCTCATCATTGGCCTGGGCTTTCCGCTTTCGGCCGCGCTGGCCGTGGGCCTGGCGCTGCCCGCCTGGGGCTGGCTGCTGCCGCTGGCCCTGCTGGCCCTGATCTACCCGCTCAACGCCTGGCGCGACGCGCCGCTTTTTCCCACGCCGCCGGACGCGCTCAACGAGCTGCCGACCGTCGCCCCGCTGGAACCGGGCGCCAAAGTGCTCGACGCCGGCTGCGGCCTCGGCCATGGCTTGGCGGCGCTGAGGCAGGCCTACCCGCTGGCCGACCTTTACGGCCTGGAATGGAGCCGCCCCTTGGCCTGGCTGTGCGCGCGCCGCTGCCCTTGGGCGCAAGTGTTGCGCGGCGACATCTGGCAGGCCGACTGGTCAGGCTACGACCTGGTCTACCTGTTTCAACGCCCTGAGAGCATGCCGCGCGCCATCGAGAAGGCGAGGGCGGAGCTCAAGCCGGGCGCCTATCTTGTGAGCCTGGAGTTCGAGGCCGTGGGCCTGACGCCGCTGGCCAAGCTGGAGGGGGCGCAGGGGAAGCCGGTGTGGGTGTACAGAGTGCCGATTTAGATAGGCGCCGGCATGACCAAATTCCAGATTCAACTGCGAAGGCGAAACATCCCAGAGGAAGATCTGCTTCAGGATCTCAGACGGGTAGCAATGGAGTTGTCAAAAGAGACCGTGACAGCCTCTGAATATGCGGCAAAAGGTCAATTCGGCGTCAACACATTTCTAAGACGCTTCAAGCAATGGAATCTTGCGCTTCAAGCCGCAGAACTTGCAGCTCCAAATCGTCAGCACATACCTGACGTCGAACTGTTTGAGAATATTGCTGACGTGTGGACCCGCTTGGGGAGACAACCTGTTGGGCGCGAATTGGAGAAATCCGAAGGGCTTTCCAAGTTTTCTCTCGGAACGTACGAAAGCCGGTTTGGATCCTGGAACAAGGCTCTTCTTGCGTTCGCCGAATTCATTAGCGCAGAGAGAACGACGAAACCTGCAATGGCGGCAAATCGAGAGATGCGCCCAAAAAAGAGGTCGGACCGAAAAATCAACTGGCGACTACGGGCACAGGTCCTAATCCGCGACAACTGCATCTGTCAGATGTGTGGCGCGAGCCCGGCGAAAGATCCGACGGTCGTCTTACACGCCGACCATATTAAGCCGTGGTCAAAAGGCGGCGAGACAGTTATCGAGAACCTACGAACGCTATGTCTAAAGTGCAATGTCGGCAAAAGCGACATGCACGATGACTAAGTCGTGCACCACAGGATAACGGAAAGGGTCAGTCGAGTGTCGGTGCCGCACCTGCTCCTGCTAGTCAGTCTGGCCCTTCTGGCTTTCGCCGGAAATTCCCTCCTGTGCCGCGCCGCACTGGCCCACACGTCCATCGACGCCGCCAGCTTCACCACCATCCGTTTGATCTCCGGCGCGCTCGTGCTGTGGGCGCTGGTGCAATTCACACGCCGCGCAGCAACCGGCCGTGGCAGCTGGCCCTCCGCCTTCGCGCTGTTCGCCTATGCGGCCGCGTTCTCCTTTGCCTACCTCACGTTGCCCACCGGCACTGGCGCGCTCTTGCTCTTTGGCGCGGTGCAAGCCAGCATGATCGGTTGGGGCTTCTTCAAAGGCGAGCGTTTTGCCGCGCTGCAGTGGCTCGGCCTGGGGTTGGCGCTGGCGGGGCTGGTGGGTTTGCTGTTGCCGGGCCTGTCGGCACCGCCGCTGGGCGGCGCGCTGCTGATGATCGCCGCCGGTGTCGCCTGGGGCGTGTACTCCTTGCGCGGCAAAGGGGCCGGTGACCCGCTGCGCGTGACAGCGGGCAACTTCGTGCGCACGGTGCCGCTGGCCGTGGCGCTCTCGCTGCTGACGCTGACCGGTGCGCAGCTGGATGCCGCAGGTGTGGCCTATGCCGTCGCCTCGGGTGCCATCACCTCGGGCCTGGGTTACGCCATCTGGTACGCCGTGTTGCCGCAGCTGAAGGCCACCACGGCAGCCACGCTGCAGCTCAGCGTGCCGGTGATCGCGGCGCTCGGCGGCATCGTCTGGCTGGGTGAGCCGCTCACGCTGCGCCTGCTGCTGGCCTCGGCTGCCATCCTGGGCGGTGTTGCCCTGGTGATTCGCCAGCGGGCACAATGACGGCGTACACACCTGCTTGCCGAGCCGAGAGATACGCCTTCATGAAACTGCCGAGCCGTCCCCTTGCCCAGATCGCAGCGGTGCTGACTACCAGCCTGCTGGCTGCCTGCGGCACACCCAGCGTGCACCAGCATGAGAAGTTCACCCAGCAGAGCCCGCACTACCGCGAGTACCCGCAGAGCGAGAGCGTGACCTGCGACGCGGCGCGACGCACGCTGCTGAGCCAGGGTTACCGCATCGAGACGGCGTTCGAGCTCAATGTGCGCGCCCACAAGGATTTCCAGCCGGAGGACGATGTGAACGTGGTGATCGATTTCGACGTCACCTGCATAGCCAATGCCAACGGCCGCGGCTCCACGGTCTACGTCAATGCAGAAGAGTCCACCTACAACCTGAAGAAGATCTCCGGCGCCGCCAGTCTGAGTGTGCCCGGCGGTGGCATCGCCATGCCCTGGGGCAAGACCAACGACCAGCTGGTCAAGGTGGCCGGCAAGACGATTGCCGACGAGGGGTTCTACAAGCGCTTCTTCGACCTGCTGGCCACGCAGGTGGGCAAGTAGCCGCCGGGGTCGGAGCGCGGCGCGCGCTTGTGCGCTGTGTCCCGGTCCGCGCCGTTATTGCACATGAACCACAGCATCGCTTTCTTCGACCGCCAGTTCAGCCAGGGCGCCACGCCGGATGCGCTGGCCCTCAACCCGTTTGAACAACTCGCCTTGCCGCATCTGCAAGGCGAGCTGCTGGACTTCGGCTGCGGCATGGGCAACCTGGCGTTTGCGGCGGCAGCGCGCGGTTGCCGTGTGACAGCGCTCGACGCCAGTGCGGCGGCCGTGGCCCACATCCAGCAGCGTGCCGCCCGCGAGGCGGTGCCGGTGCAGGCGGCGCAGGCCGATCTGCGCGCCTACGAGATCAGCGCCGACTACGATGCCGTGGTGTCCATCGGCTTGCTGATGTTCTTCGACTGCGCCACGGAGCGGCGCGTGCTGGCCGAGCTGCAGCGCCACGTGCGCCCCGGCGGCATCGCCGCAGTCAACGTGTTGGTCGAAGGCACCACCTACATGGCCATGTTCGAGCCGCAGGCGCATTGCCTGTTTCCAGCGGATGAGTTGCCACAACGTTTTGCCGGCTGGGAGTTGCTGCACCACGAGCTGAGCACCTTCGAGGCGCCGGGCCAAACGGTCAAACGCTTCTGCACCGTGGTGGCGCGCAAGCCGCGCTGATCAACCACCCGCAGGCACCGGCCTCGTCGCGCAGGAAGTCCGGCTTGTGGTTGAGTTCCATGGTAATCCGGCACTCCCTCGGGCTGGCCGGGTCGATCAGGTAGCCGATGTGGCATCGGTGGTGATGCCCGGACAGCACCTTGTCATAGTAGTAGGATATCGAAACCGGTGCTCTGGACCCTCCAAAGGTCCGGCAAGCCATATATCGGGAGGATGGCAAGCAGTGACCAAAGGTGTGCGTCAGAAGCAGGATGGCTGGCCGTTCACGGTGCAGATACGCAAGGACGGCGGTCCGTTGCCGGCCTGGGCGCAACGCGGCTTGAAGACCAGCAACGCGCTGGACCTCGATGCCGGTGTATTCCAGTGGGACGATCCGCGCGCGATTGCGCAGTCACTCAAGGACGCTGCCGACAGAAGTGAGCGCCGCAAGGCCCCGGCATTTCAGTCGGCCATGTCGATGCTGACCTTCCACATCAATCGCGCGGGCGGCCAGTTGCCGGCCGGGCGTCGCGCGGTGCTGCAAGCGGCCAAGGACGAGTTGCGCGAGTTATACGGGCGAGTCCGTCACGAAGCGCCGCACCCGCCGCCGGGGCTGGTGGAGCGCCGGGCGCCCAGCATTCTTTCCTGAGGGCGCGACGCAGGATCTGCGCTCAGAGCGCGAAGATCTTGCCCGGGTTCATGATGTTCTTCGGGTCGAGCGCGCGCTTGATGCTGCGCATCATGGCCACTGCGCCGTCGCCCGTTTCATTCACCAGAAAGCCCATCTTGTGCAGGCCCACACCGTGCTCGCCGGTGCAGGTGCCGCCCAGCTGCAGCGCGCGCGCCACCAGCTTGTGGTTGAGTTCTTCGGCAATTTCTCGTTCCTTCGGGCTCTCGGGGTCGATCAGGTAGCCGACGTGGAAGTTACCGTCGCCCACATGGCCGACCAGGAAGTAGGGAATGCCGCTGGCCTCGGCCTCGTGCACGCTGTCCACCACGGCGGTGGCCAGCTGTGAGATCGGCACGCAGGCGTCGGTGGTGATGGCCAGGCAGCCGGGGCGCGACTGCAGGCCGGCAAAGTAGGCCATGTGGCGGGCGCTCCACAGGCGGGTGCGTTCCTCCGGCGTAGTGGCCCACTCGAAGGCGTTGCCGCCGTGCTCGCCCGTGATCTCCTGCACGGTTTCGGCCTGCTCCTGTACGCCGGCCGGCGAGCCGTGGAACTCCATCAGCAGCATGGGCTCTTCGCGCAGGCTGAGCTTGGAGTGGGCGTTGACGGCGCGCACGGTATTGGCGTCGATCAGTTCCACGCGCGCGATCGGAATGCCCATCTGGATGATCTGGATGGTGGCGTGCACCGCCGCCGCAATGCTGGGGAAGGAGCAGACCGCGGCCGAGATGGCCTCGGGCAGCGGGTAGAGCTTGAGCGTGATCTCGGTCATCACGCCCAGCGTGCCCTCGCTGCCGACAAACAGGCGCGTGAGGTCGTAGCCGGCGGAGGATTTCTTGGCGCGTGTGCCGGTGCGGATGACCTCGCCGTTGGCGGTGACCACTTCCAGTGCCAGCACGTTCTCGCGCATGGTGCCGTAGCGCACGGCGTTGGTGCCGGAGGCGCGGGTGGCGCTCATGCCGCCGATGGTGGCATCCGCCCCAGGGTCGATGGGGAAGAACAGGCCGGTGGTCTTGATCTCGTCGTTGAGCTGCTTGCGCGTCACGCCCGGCTGCACGGTGACCGTCAGGTCTTCGGCATTGACGCTCAGCACCTTGTTCATGCGCGAGACGTCGAGGCTGATGCCGCCTTGCACCGCCAGCAGATGGCCTTCGAGCGAGGAGCCGACGCCAAAGGGAATCACCGGCACGCTGTACTCGCTCGCCAGCGCCACCGCGGCGGCCACGTCGGCCGTGCTTTCGGCAAACACCACCGCCGAGGGCGGTGGCACGTTGGTGAAGGCCGACTCATCACGGCCATGCTGCTGGCGCACCGCCAGCGCGGTGGAGCAGCGCTCGCCGAAGCGCGCCTTCAGCGCCTCGATCAACGCCGGCGGCACCTCGCGCTGGTGGACTTCGGGCAGCAGGTGGGCGGCAGGGGCGGGTGCGTTCATGGTGGTGTCTCCGGGCGGCCCCGGCAGGTGCGAGGGCTGGGGAATAATGGCTGTTTCCGGGCCTGAGCATCAGGCCCTGTCAGCCCACATTTTGATCCAAGGTTGCCATCATGGGAAATCGCCTCACGCAAATCGCCACCCGCACCGGAGACAGCGGCACCACCGGCCTGGGGGACAACAAGCGCGTCTCCAAGAACAGCCTGCGTGTGCACGCCATGGGCGAGGTGGACGAGCTCAACTCCAACATCGGCGTGCTGCTTTGCGAAGAGATGCCTGCCGATGTGCGGGCCGTGCTGGTGGAGATCCAGCACCAGCTCTTCAACCTGGGCGGTGAGCTGTCCATTCCGGGTTACGAGCTGCTCAAGCAGGAAGCGGTGCTGGCGCTCGATGAGGCACTGGCCACCTACAACGAACAGCTGCCGCGGCTGCAGGAGTTCATCCTGCCGGCCGGCTCGCGCGCGGCCGCGCTCTCGCACGTCTGCCGCACCGTGGCGCGCCGCGCCGAGCGTGCGGTGGTGGCGCTGGGCAACGAAGAGGCCATCCGCGAGGCGCCGCGCCAGTACCTCAATCGCCTCTCCGACCTGATGTTCGTGCTGGCACGCGTGCTCAATCGCATGAACGGCGGTGATGACGTGTATTGGAAGAGCGAGCGCCTGCAGCAGGGGTAAGTCGTCATGCAAGTCGAACGCAGCATTCTTGTGCAAGCCCCGGCCGAGCGCGTTTTCGGCATCTACCAGAACGTCTCTGCCTGGCATACCTGGGACCCCGATACCAAGCGCGCGTCGCTGGAGGGTCCCTTTGCCGTTGGCTCGCGTGGTTCCCTCACCCCGACCAGAGGCAACACCGTGCCTATGCTCGTCACCAGGGTCGAGCCCAATGTCTGCTTCACCGTAGAGTCCAAGATCCCCTTGTTCCGTATGCTCTTCGAGCACGAGCTTGTTCCCCAAGGCAACGCAGTCCAGGTGATTCATCGCGTCACCTTCTCCGGGCTGCTCACGTTCCTGCTGGGCCGCATGCTGGTCAAGCAACTCCATCAAGGGCTCCCGGTCACGCTCGCGAACCTCAAGCGCATCGCAGAAAGTGCTGACTAGACGCGCGGTCTTGCGGTGGCGTTTGGCGGGTTTGTGCGCGCCGCCCAGTCAGCGACATGTGATGGTCTGAAGCGGCCGTCCGTCGGCAACGGGCGGCTGCCGTCGACGCGCAGAAAAAAAGCCTGCCCGGATCCCGGGCAGGCTTTTTTTGGGAGGTTCCCTTCAGCGCTGGCGGTTCAGCAGCGCGTACAGCAGGATGGCGCCGAAGGTCGCGGTGCCGATGCCGCCCAGCGCGAACTGGCCGAACTTCAGGGTGAAGTCGCCGGTACCCAGCACCAAGGTGACGGCAGCGACGATCAGGTTCTTGTTGTCGCTGAAGTCCACCTTGTTGTCGACCCAGATCTTGGCGCCGGCCACCGCAATCAGGCCGAACACCACGATGGAGACCCCACCCATCACCGGCAGCGGGATGGCCTGGATCACGGCGCCGAACTTGGGGCTGAAGCCCAGCAGCACGGCCAACAGCGCGGCCACGACGAAGATGGCGGTGGAGTAGATCTTGGTGGCCGCCATGACACCGATGTTCTCGGCATAGGTGGTGACACCGGTGCCGCCGGCGGCACCGCTGACCATGGTGGCCACGCCGTCACCGATGAAGGCCCGGCCCATGTACTGGTCGAGGTTCTTGCCGGTCATGGCGGTCACGGCCTTGATGTGACCCAGGTTCTCGGCCACCAGGATGATGGCCACCGGGGCGATCAGCAGCATGGCGTTGGCCTCGAACACCGGCGCCGCGAAGTTCGGCAGGCCGAACCAGGCGGCGTTCATCACGCCCGACAGGTCGAGCGGCTTGCCCAGGCCCAGGCCGTTGGTGAGCACGGCGTAGATGACGCTGGCGACGATCAGGCCCACCAGAATGAGCAGGCGTTGCACCATGCCGCGCGTGAGCACCGCCACCAGGCCGACGCTGACGAAGGTGACCAGCTGCATCCAGGAATCGAAGTTGCTGGCCGCCATGTTCTTCACCGGAATGCCGGCCAGGTTCAGACCGATCACGGCCACCACGGCGCCGGTGACCACCGGCGGCATGAAACGTTCGATCCAGCCGGTGCCGATGGCCTGCACGACAAAGCCGATCAGGGTGTAGACCACGCCGCAGGCGATGATGCCGCCCAGGGCCACGCCGATGTTGGCGTTCGGTCCCTTGCCGGCAAAGGCGGTGGCGGCGATCACCACGCCGATGAAGGCGAAGCTCGAGCCCAGGTAGCTCGGCACCTTGCCGCCGGTGATGAAGAAGAAGATCAGCGTGCCGATGCCGCTCATCAGGATGGCGATGTTGGGATCGAAGCCCATCAGGATGGGCGCGAGCACGGTGGCGCCGAACATGGCGATCACGTGCTGCACGCCCATGACGGCGGTTTGCGGCCAGGGCAGGCGCTCGTCGGGGCCGATCACCCCGCCTTGCTGCAGAACCTCGGCTTGTTTTTCAGTCCATTGGAACAGGGGCATTGTTTTTCTCCGGGTTGTAAGGTGGGGCGATGCTAAAGCATTCCTCGTGCCAGGCACAGCGGACGGACCCGCGCGACAATACGGGCCAAGATTTATCCATTCATCACCCCGAGCGAAAGTAAGCGCCATGATCCCGATCGACCCGGCCGCCCGCGCCAACGTCCATCTCATCGACCACCCGCTGGTGCAGCACAAGCTGACCCTGATGCGCAAGAAGGAGGCCAGCACCAGCAGCTTCCGCCGCCTGCTCAACGAACTGGCCGCGCTGATGATCTACGAGGTCTGCCGCGACATGCCGCTGCAGGACGTGCAGATCGAAACCCCGCTGGAGACCATGACGGGCAAGGTGATTGACGGCAAGAAGCTGGTGTTTGCCAGCATCCTGCGCGCCGGCAATGGCATCCTGGACGGCGTGCTGTCGGTGGTGCCGGGCGCGCGCGTGGGCCATGTGGGCCTGTACCGCGACCCGCAGACCCTGCAGGCCGTGGAGTACTACTTCAAGATGCCCAAGAACATGGAAGAGCGCGACATCGTGGTGGTCGATCCCATGCTGGCCACCGGCAACTCGGCCGCCGCCGCGGTGGCGCGTCTGAAGCAGTGCAAGCCCAAGTCGATCAAGTTCCTCTGCCTGCTGACCTGTCCCGAGGGCATCAACACGCTCTACAAGGAGCACCCGGACGTGCCGGTCTACACCGCCGCCATCGACCGCGAACTCAACGACCACGGCTACATCCTGCCCGGCCTGGGCGACGCGGGCGACCGTATTTTCGGTACGCAGTAAGCGGCCGCTTACGCCACGCGGGGCCACCGTCCAGTGGCCACAAAAACCATGTATGTCCCGACTGGTTGGAGGCCGGGAACTCGGGTAATCTGATCGCTCCACGCGACATCCGCGCGACGAATACGCATAGCGCAAAGGAGTGGCCATGAGAGAGCGCAGGCGATTACTGCTCCGGTCCGGGCTCTGGACCGCCGCCGTTGGGGTTGCCGCGGTCGGGCGGCTGCAGGCGGCACCTGCTCCTGCTCCCGTGCTGCGCCCCACCACCATCGCCGTGCCCGGCCCGGGTTGCCTGCCCTACCTGCCGCTGCTGCTGGCGCCCAAGCTCGGGGCCGACCGGCAGGAGGGACTGGCTTTGGAGGTGCGTGCCGTCGGCGGTGACCCGCTGGCACTGCACGCCTTGCAGGCCGGCGAGGTGGACTTTGCGGCGGCCGGCTTGCCGTCGGCTGCGGTGCGCCGCGCCAAGGGCAAACCACTGCAGGCCCTGGCGCCGTTGACCCAGGTGCCGGCCTACACCCTGGTGGTGCAGACCGGGCTCAAGGGCCGGGTGCAGAAGGTGCAGGACCTGGCCGGGCGGGTGATCGGCGTCGAGGGTCGCACCGTGGATGGCCGTGCCACCTCGCACCTGCTGGCCGACTTCCTGCTGCAGCAGGCGGGGGTGGAGCCCAAGCGTGTGCGTTTCATGGCCGTCAGCGAAAACTACGCCAACCAGCGCGCCATGCTGGGCAGCGGCACGGTGCAGGCGTTGATGACGGTGGAGCCCTTTGCCGGCCGCCTGGTACGTGAGGGCTGGGGCTTTGTGCTGCAGGACTTCCACGACCCGGCGAGCACACGCGCCGCACTGGGGGGCCTGTTCACCAATGCGGTGCTGCTGACACGCGACGAGGTGGTGGCCGAGCACCCCGATTGGTGCGATCGCCTGGTCAAGACCTTGCGCCGCACCCTGGCCTGGCAGGCGCGTCGCGCGCCGCAGGAGGTGGTGCAGATGCTGGCGCTGGCTGATGCGCGCGAGCGCGACAACCTGCTGGAAGCGCTCAAGCAGCGGCGTACCGTTTTCCCGGCCGATGTGCGCTTCTCGTCGGCGCAGCTGGCCGCAGCCGAGGCGCTGCTGCAGGCCGTGGAGCCGACCGCGCGCCGCGGCGGTTTGGGCATGGGCGGCCTGGTCAACGAGCGCTGGGCCGGGCGCATGCCCTGAGCGCGGTGTCCGGTTCCGTCACATAGCGCACCACCTTGTCCAGCACCTGCGCATCGCGCAGGATCTTGGCGTGGCCCAGGCCTTCGGTGGCCATCAGCTCGGCGCCGGCAATCGCCCGGGCATAGGCCTGGCCGTCGGCGAAGCGGTTGATGCGGTCACCGCGGTCATGCACCACCAGCGTCGGCACATGGATGCGCGGGCCCACGGCGGCCGGCTCGAACTGCGGCATGAGGATGCCCTCGCGCGCCTCGATGCGCTGCTGCAGCGCGGCGCGCGTGGCCTCGCTCAGGCCGAACATGCGCGCGAACAGCCGGGTGTACTCGTAAGGCGATGCCGGCGGCGCCAGCAGCACCAGCCGTTGCGCGGACAGTCCGCGGCTCACGGCATGGGCGGCGGCGTTGGCGCCGAGCGAGTGGGCCACCACCGCGTGCAGTCCGGACCCGTGTTGCTGCAGACGAGCCGCCGCGTACTCCAGCGCGCGGGCGAACTGCGGCAGGTTGCTCACCGAGCCGGCGCTGCGGCCGTGGGCCGGCATGTCCAGCAACACGGCTTGCAGCCCGTGCGCTTCGAGAGCCGAGGCCAGTGCCAGCATCTGGCCCGCATGGCCGCCCCAGCCATGCACCAGCAGCACCACCGGACCCTCGGTTGCGTTTGGGCGGGTGTAGAGCGTGAGGCTGGCGCGCTCGAACGGCCAGGCCTCAGCTTGCCAGCCGGCAGGGCTCGCGCGATGCCGGCCGAGGACTCGCAACGGTCGCGCCGGCAACGGCGTGCCGAACAGGCGGCAGGCTGCGCGCACGGCCAGGGCGGGCCACAGGCGCTGGGAAGCGCCCAGGCCCAGGCGCAGCAGGCGCAACAGCGGGCCGTTGGCGAGCGGGGGTGGTGTGGATGAGGCGGGGGCGTGCGTCATGACAGTCTCCGGTGCGCGGCGGTCAATAGAAGATCCAGTCGCGGTTGCTGCGCGGCAGGCTGCGCAGCGACGCAAAGGCGGCGGTCACGCCGCGAACCAGCAGGTACAGGCCGAAGCCGGCAAGAACGATCCACATGGTTAGCTCCTTTCTTCGCACGACTGTGCGAAATTTGGGTGGACAAACAGGGCGGGCATGGTGAAACAGGGGCGGCGTTGGAAGGGAGGATCAGGCCCGGTAGCTCTGCAGCAGGCGCTGCCAGGTGGCCAGGGCGCGGTCGGCGGCAGTCGGGTCGCGCAGGAAGCGGGCGTCGTGCAGCAGACCGATGGCGATGCCGTAGATCTCACCCACCAGCTGTTCGGGCACGGCGTCGGCTTTCAGGTGGCCGGCCTCCACCGCCTGCTGCACGGTGCGGCGCAGCGCGGCGCGCCAGCGCGTGATCTCCTGCAACAGCAGGTCGCGCAGCTCGCCTTCGCGGTCGTCCAGCTCGAAGGCGCCGGGGATGTAGATGCAGCTGTTGCTGACCTCCGCCACGCTCAGGCGTGCCACCCAGCGGCGCACGATCTCGTCGAGTCGCGGCAGACCCTTGGGCTTTTGCATGGCGGGGGCAAACACGTCGGCCAGGAAACGCCGGCCGAACTCCTCCACCACTGCTTTCTGCAGTGCCTCGCGCGAGCCGACGCGCGAGAACACCCCGCTCTTGGACAGCCCGATGCGGTCGGCAACGGCCTGCAGCGTCAGCGCTTCCAACCCTTCGGCCGCGGCCAGATCGACCCCGGCGCCGACGATGGCGGCGCGGGTCAACTCACTTTTGGCGGTCTTGGCGTCCAGGCTCATGAGCAGCAATTTAGCACAATCGTACGAAAATGCAAGTTGACGAGCGAACCGCCACGCTACGGGTAAATCCGGGGCCGGTTTGTCGCCGCTGCGGCTGCGGCGCGCCGCAGGCTCGTGCCATGATGAAACGCATGAGCGCACCCTACATCCCCCAGATTCGCCTGTACCAGAACTGGCTGCGTGAGCAGCGCGGCCTGAGCTTTGACAGCTATGACGCGCTGTGGCGCTGGTCCACCACCGAGCTTGATGCCTTCTGGCAGAGCATCTGGGACTACTTCGACCTGCAGTCCCCCACGCCGCACAGCGCGGCGCTGGCCGAGAACGTGATGCCCGGCGCGCGCTGGTTTCCGGGCGCGCAGGTCAACTACGTGCAGCAGGTGTTCCGCCATGTCGAGGCCGCGCACGCGGCGGGCTTTCCGGCCCTGGTGAGCCATAACGAACAGAGTTTGGAAGCCGGCGCACCGGCGCGTGAGCTGAGCTGGCCGGAGCTACGGCGCCAGGTGGCCGCGCTGGCGCTGCACCTGCAGGCGCAGGGCCTGCAGCCGGGCGACCGCGTGGCGGCCTACCTGCCCAACATTCCCGAAGCCATGGTGGCCTTCCTGGCGGTGGCCAGTCTGGGTGGGGTGTGGAGCATATGCGCGCCCGACATGGGCACGGCGGCGGTGCTCGACCGCTTCCGGCAGATCGAGCCCAAGGTGCTGATCGCCTGCGACGGCGTGCGCTATGGCGGGCGTGACGTCGACCGCCGCGAGGTGGTGGCCGAACTGCGGGCCGCGTTGCCGAGCGTGCAGCACGTGATCGTGCACGACAACCTGGGCCTGCAGCCGGCCGCTCCTGAATCCATAGCAGACCACGCCCTGTTGAAGGACGCTACGGCCCGAAACGATGCCCAAACCGCGGCCTACACGCCGCGCTGGCTGCCGTTCGACCATCCGTTGTGGATCGTCTATTCCAGCGGCACCACCGGCCTGCCCAAGCCCATCGTGCACGGCCATGGCGGCACGGTGCTGGTGGCCATGGCGTTGAAGATGCTGCACAACGATGTGGGCTGCAGCTACGCAGCGAATTCCTGGGGCGAGCGCTACCACTGGTACAGCACCACCGGCTGGGTGATGTGGAACGCGCAGATGAGCGGTCTGCTGGGCGGCACCACCTGCTGCCTCTTCGACGGCAGCCCCGGTGGCCGCACGGTCGATGCAGCCGGCCACAAGCAGGCACCCGACTGGAGCACGTTGTGGCGTTTTGCCGCCGATGTGCGTGCCACCTTCTTCGGCGCCGGTGCGGCGTTCTACGCCAACTGCCAGAAAGCGGGCGTCGACCTGACGCGCATCGAGGGCCTGCGCCAGGTGCGTGCGCTGGGCAGCACCGGATCGCCGTTGAGCGACGAGGCGCAAAAGTGGGGGACGGAACAGTTCAGAGAAATCGCTAGGCAGGGAGCCGACGGTGATCCGCCGCCGGGCCGCCCCAAGGCGGATGCGGCCCCCTTGGAGGGCAGCGACCCACACGCAGTGGGGGAGCGTGGGGGCGACATCTGGTGGTGCAACATTTCTGGCGGCACCGACTTTGCCGGTGCTTTCATTGGCGGCAACCGCGAGTTGCCGCAGGTGCCGGGCCAGATGCAGTGCCGCCTGTTGGGGTGTGCGGTGGAGGCCTGGAACGAGCAGGGCCAGCCGGTGGTCGACGCGGTGGGCGAGCTGGTCTGCACCCAGCCGATTCCCAGCATGCCGCTGTACTTCTGGAACGACAAGGGCAACGTGCGCTACTTGGCCAGCTACTTCGACATGTACCCCGCCGGCCACGGCCGCCAACCCGGCGGTGGCGACGGCCCCGCCGCCCTGGGCCCGGTCTGGCGCCACGGTGACTGGCTGCGCATCACACCCACCGGTGGCTGCATCATCTATGGCCGCAGTGACGCCACCATCAACCGCCACGGCCTGCGCATGGGCACCAGTGAGCTCTACAGTGCCGTGGAGGCGCTGCCTGAGGTGCTGGACTCGATGGTGGTGGATCTGGAATACCTGGGGCGCGAAAGCTACATGCCGCTTTTCGTGGTGCTGCGCGAAGGGCACACGCTGGATGCCGCCATGAAAGCGCGCATCAACGACGCGATCAAGACGGCCTTGTCACCGCGCTTCGTGCCGAACGAGATCTTCCAGGTGGCGGAGATCCCGCGCACGCTGACCGGCAAGAAGCAGGAACTGCCGATCAAGAAGCTGCTGCTGGGCCAGCCGATCGAGAAGGTGGTGAACCGGGATGCCATGGCCAATGCCGCCTGCCTTGATTGGTATGTGGCGTTTGCGAAGCGTCACGCTGCACACGTGGCCAGCTAGGTCGCCTGAGGCGGCGTTGCGGCGCAACGCATGCCGCCTGGAGCGTAACAAAGCGTTACGGGGACTGCCCGGCGGAGGTCTGGGGTCCTATGCTCCCAAGCTCCACCAGTCCAAGAATCGACCATGACAAGAATCACCCAGGGAGTTCTGCGTAGCCTCGTGCTCGTCATTGCTTGTTCATCAACGCTGGCGCGTGCCAGCTATGAAGAAGCCTTCGCTGCCATCCAGCAAAAGAATTATTCAAAGGCCCTGCCGCTGCTGAACGCTGCCGCGGAAAAGAACGATGCCCGAGCCTTGAATGCGCTCGGCATTCTTTACCTGCAAGGTCTGGGCGTGGCGAGGGATGAGAAAGTCGCCGTTGAATGGTGGGAGAAGGCGGCGAACGCCGGCAACCTGAATGCCATGAATGCGCTGGCGAGCTTGTACGCCAAAGGCACGAACGATACCGCCAAGAATTTGTCCCTTGCCAGGGACTGGGCCTGGAAGGCCGGTCTCGCCAACGACGCGGGCGCGCAGTTCAATTACTTCCAGATGGCGATCAGCAACGAGTTGAGCCGTTCAGGCGCACCCGGGACTGTGGGTCGCGACAAGTACATGGCGCTGGCCAAGCGACCCATGGCGGAGCGGGGGCTGGATGAAAAGGCGTACACCATGCTCTCGCGCTCGGCCGAGCAGGGCCATGTGGGGGCCATGCTGGTGTCGGTCGGCGTGCTGAATGACCATGTCGGCCCCAACAACGCGCAACGCTCATTGGAGCTGATTGCCAAGTTGCCTCTGACGCGCATGCCGCCCGACTTCGTGAAGATGGTCGAGGCATCCCGGGCATCCAACACCTACCTGAAATCGCTGGGGCAAACCTACGTCACGGGTACCGTCTTCAGGGACGCCTTCATGACGGCGTTGCTGAGCGCGTACATCAAAGCCAATGTGCAGCCCACCAGCTGCGAGGCAAAGAATGTGCGGGTGCTCAAGACCAGTGTCAGCCGGGACCTGAATCAGGTGGCATTCCTGCCGGTGGAGGCCACGTTGCTGAAAGACGTCGTGCTGGTGCAAGGGGACTGGCAGGAGACCTGGGTGATCGATGTGTGCGGCACCCCGGTGGATGTGCCGATCGAATTCCAGGCCGATGGCGGTGGCGGCGCGTACTTCCAGACACAACAGAAGCTCGCACGCTGACCGGGTGTCGCAGGTAAAGCGCTGGCGGGCCGGTCATGCATCGGCGGCAGCCTTGCGGGATGAAGCGGCCGTTCGAAGCCATTGCGTGAACGCTGCCAGCGCGGGACGCGTCTCGCTGCGCTCCGGCAGCACCAGCCAGTAACTGCGGCCGCTCTTGATTGGCTTCGGACAGGCCACCACCAACTCGCCGCGTTCCAGCTCAGGTTCGATCAGCAGGCGCGGCACCAGTGCCAGGCCCAGGCCATGCGCGGCCGCGGCGGCCGTCATTGAGTACAGCTCGTAGCGCGGGCCGGAGAGCGCGAACGGCGCGTCCACGCCCATGGCTTCGAACCACTGGCGCCAAGCCTCGGGCCGGGTGCTTTGCTGCAGCAGCGGCAGGGCCGCAAGATCCTTGGGTTGCCAGCGCTTGCGCTCGCGCAACAGCGCCGGGGCGCAGACCGGCACCACTTCCTCTTCAATCAGCAGCGTGGCCTGCGTGCCGGCCCAGTTGGCTACCTGCTCCGGCGTGCCGGAGTAGAGCGCGGCGTCGAACTCGGTGTCGGCGAACAGGAAGGGGCGGGTACGCGTCTCGATGTGCACCACCAGTTCCGGATGCGCAGCGGCCAGGGCCGGCAGGCGCGGCAACAGCCAGCGCGTGGCAAAGGTGGGCACGGCCGCCAGCGCGATGGTGCCGGCGCTGCCCTGGCGCGACATGGCCTCCAGCGTGTCGCGCTCCAGCGCCTGCAGACGCGGTGCGATCTGGCGGGCGTAGTCGGCGCCGGCCGGGGTGAGTGCCACACCGTGACGCGTGCGGCGGAACAGCGCCAGCCCGAGGAAGTCTTCCAGCGCGCCGATCTGGCGCGACACGGCGCTCTGTGTCAGCGCCAGCTCCTGCGCGGCGCGCGTGTAGCTTTCGTGGCGGGCGGCGGCGTCGAAGCAGGCCAGGGCCTGGAGGGACGGTATCTTGCGGCGCATGGTGTGCCAAATATAACTAACTTGGCGAAGCTGCGACGTTGTTTTCTCAATGGGAGTGCTATCAAGATATGAAAAAGATTCATGCCTGGATGAAAAATCCTCGTTTGCCCACGCCGGGGCCAGCCCGTACCATGGCGGCAACTTTCAGGAGAATCTCTCATGGCCAAAGCCACTTTCCAATGGAATGACCCCTTTCTGCTCGACCAGCAGCTCACCGACGAGGAGCGCATGGTGCGCGACGCCGCGGCCGCCTATTGCCAGGACAAGCTGCTCGCGCGCATGCCTGAGGCTTTCCGCCAGGAGAAGACGGACGCCGCCATCTTCCGCGAGATGGGTGAACTCGGCCTGCTCGGCCCCACCATCCCCGAGCAGTACGGCGGCCCCGGCCTGAACTACGTCGCTTATGGCCTGATCGCGCGTGAAGTGGAGCGCGTCGATTCCGGCTACCGCTCGATGATGAGCGTGCAGTCCTCGCTGGTGATGGTGCCGATCTTCGAATTCGGTACCGAGGCCCAGAAGCAGAAGTACCTGCCCAAGCTCGCCACCGGTGAATGGATCGGCTGCTTCGGCCTGACCGAGCCGGACCACGGTTCCGACCCGGCTTCCATGGCCACGCGCGCCTACAAGACCGCGGGCGGTTACCGCCTCAAGGGCAACAAGATGTGGATCTCCAACAGCCCGATCGCCGACGTGTTCGTGGTCTGGGCCAAGGAGGTCAGCGAGGGCGGCGCCGTCGGCCCGATCCGCGGCTTCGTGCTGGAAAAAGGCATGAAGGGCCTGTCCGCGCCGGCTGTGCACGGCAAGGTGGGCCTGCGGGCGTCGATTACCGGCGAGATCGTGATGGACGATGTCTTCGTGCCGGAAGAGAACGCTTTCCCGGAAGTGCAGGGCTTGAAGGGCCCCTTCACCTGCCTGAACTCGGCGCGCTACGGCATCGCCTGGGGCGCCCTGGGTGCGGCCGAGGACTGCTGGTTCCGTGCCCGCCAGTACGTGCTGGACCGCAAGCAGTTCGGCCGCCCGCTGGCCGCCAACCAGCTGATCCAGAAGAAGCTGGCCGACATGCAGACCGAGATCGCGCTGGGCCTGCAGGGCTGCTTGCGCCTGGGCCGCATGAAGGACGAGGGCACGGCGGCGGTGGAGATCACTTCCATCCTCAAGCGCAACTCCTGCGGCAAGGCGCTGGACGTCGCTCGCATGGCGCGCGACATGATGGGTGGCAACGGCATCAGCGACGAGTTCGGCGTGGCGCGCCACCTGGTGAACCTGGAGGTGGTGAACACCTACGAGGGCACGCACGACATCCATGCGCTGATCCTGGGCCGCGCGCAGACGGGTATTGCCGCGTTTAACTGAAGCACCCCCCGAGCGGCTGCGCCGCTCCCCCTCGAAGGGGGCGCACCCGGTGGCCCGGCCAAGCCGGTTCCACGGGTGCCCACGAATGACGGCCTGCTGCGCGGCCTTGAAGGGGCGGGCGTACAGGACCAAGGAGAACTGAAATGACTCAAGCAGCAGCGCTGCCGCACATCAAGGTGCTGGACCTGTCCCGCGTGCTCGCCGGACCGTGGTGCACGCAGATCCTGGCCGACCTCGGCGCGGACGTGGTCAAGGTCGAGCGCCCTGGCGCCGGTGACGACACCCGTCATTGGGGCCCGCCCTTCCTGAAGGACGCGCAGGGCAACGACACCGAACATGCGGCCTACTACACCTGTGCTAACCGCAACAAACGCTCCATCACGGTGGACCTGGCGCACCCGGAGGGCCAGGCGCTGATCCGCCAGATGGCGGCGCAGAGCGATGTGCTGGTGGAGAACTTCAAGGTTGGCGGCCTCAAACACTACGGGCTGGACTACGAGAGCCTGAAGGCCATCAACCCGCGCCTGATCTACTGCTCGGTCACCGGCTTCGGCCAGGACGGGCCGTATGCCGAACGCGCCGGCTATGACCTGATGATCCAGGCCATGAGCGGCATGATGAGCATCACCGGCCGCGCGGACGGCACGCCCGGCGGCGGGCCGCAGCGCGTCGGCGTGGCGCTGACCGACCTGTTCACCGGCGTCTACGCTGCCACCGCCATCCTGGCGGCGCTCGAAGTGCGCCACCGTACCGGCGAGGGCCAGCACATCGACATGGCGCTGCTGGATGTCGGCATGGCCATCCTGGCCAATCAGGCTGGCGGCTTCCTCAACACTGGCGGCGTGCCGCAACGCCAGGGCAACAGCCACCCGAGTCTGGCGCCCTACCAGGACTTCCCGACCAAGGACGGCGCCATGCTGCTGGCCATCGGCAACGACGGCCAGTTCGCCCGTTTCTGCGCCGCCGCCGGCCGGCCCGAGTGGGCGACCGATGAGCGCTTTACCAGCAACACCCAGCGCGTGCGCCACCGCGAGGCGCTGATTCCGGCCATGGAGGACGTCACGCGCACGCGCACCACCGCCGAGTGGGTGGCCTTGCTGGAAGACAAGGCGGTGCCCTGCGGCCCGATCAACGACATCGGCCAGGCCTTTGCCGACGCCCAGGTACAGGCCCGTGGCCTGGCACTGAATCAGCCTGTCAGCCCCGCAGTACAGGCGCAGACCGCTATTGAATCAATAGCAACCGTGGCCAGCCCCTTGCGCCTGACAGCCACGCCGCCGGTGTTGCGCCGGGCGCCGCCGGCGCTGGGTGAGCACACCGACGAGGTGCTGGCCGAGCTGGGGCTGGATGCGGCGCGCATCGCCGCGTTGCACCAGGCTGGCGTGGTCTGATCTGTCCGCTGGCGGGTGGGCCGGCGGACACCCTAGGGAATCCTCGGGGCTGCGACGTCACACAAGTGACCAACGGGAAGCGCTCGGCTCTGCCATCCTTTCATGGCAGAGCACGAGAGAACCACAGGAGACACCCGGATGCGCCAACCCCTTCGTTCCACCTTGAGCCGCCGCCGCGTGCTGGCCGGCGCCGCAGCCATCGCAGCACCCGCCATCGTCAGCCCCTGGGCGCTGGCGCAGGACAAGTACCCGAACCGCCCGATCACGTTGATCGCCCCCTGGCCCACCGGGGGCAGCAGCGACGCCGTGATGCGTGCCTTTGCCGAAAGCGCCGGCCGTGCGCTGGGCGGCACCGTGATCGTGGAGAACAAACCCGGTGCCGGCGGTACGCTGGGCGCGGCAGCGATGGTGAATGCCAAGCCCGACGGCTACCTGCTGACCCAGCTGCCATTGGGTATTTACCGCATTCCGCATATGCAGAAGACGTCCTTCGATCCGGTGAAGGACATCACCCATATCGCCTGCTTGACCGGCTACACCTTCGGCCTTGCGGCGCGTCCTGACGCACCGTACAAGACTCTCAAGGAAATGGTGGCCTATGCCCGTGCCAACCCCGGCAAGGTGATGTATGGCCACACCGGTACCGGCACCACGCCGCATCTGGCGATCGAGGAGTTCGCCGCCAAGGCCGGCATCGAGCTGCAGGACATTCCCTACAAGGGCTCGGCCGAGATCATGCAGGCCATCTTGGGCGGACACATTCCGCTCATGAGCGGTACCACCGAATTCGCGCCGCACGTGAAGGCCGGCAAACTCAATCTGTTGGCCACACTCGGCAGCAAACGCAACAAGGCCTTCCCCGACGTGCCCACGGTGAAGGAAAGTGGCTGGGACACGGTGACCGAGTCGCCGTTCGGCATCGGCGGCCCGAAGAACATGGACCCGGCGCTGGTGAAGGTGATCCACGACGCCTTCAAGAAGACGCTGGAGGACCCGCGGGTACTGGAGACACTGGACAAGTTCTACATGCCTGCCATCTACATGGACACGGCCGAGTACACGGCTTATGCGGCGCGTACCTACGCTGCGGAGAAAGCCACCATCGACCGCCTGAAAGCTGCGGGCAAGATCTGAGCGACAGCCTGTTCAGCCGGCCCGACGGTTCACCAGCACGATGCCTACCGTGACCAGGGCCAGCGCGGCCAGCAGGCTGGGCGTCAGCGGCTCGTGCAGCCAGAGCGCGCCGAACAGCAGCGCGAACAGCGGGGTGAGGAAGACGAAGGCAGAAATCCTGGTCGCCGGGTAGCGGCCCAGCATCCACATCCAGGCCAGGTAGCTGGCGAAGGCGCCCACTACGGTCTGCAGCAGCAGCGAGGTGGCCGCAAAGCCGCTGAACTGCCAGACCCAGCGCTCTCCCAATGACAGTGACAGCAAGGGCAAGGTCGTGGCGCTGACCGCCACCTGGTAGAACAGCAGCTTCTCGGCCGAGGTACGCGCCAGGGCGCTGGCGCGGATGGTGACCGTGGTCAGCCCCCAGGCCAGGCCGGCCGCCAACGCCAGCGCGTCGCCGAACAGCTGCCCGTTGGTGGTCGGCGCAACGAAGCTCTCGCGCATCGCAAACACCAGCGCCAGAAAGGCCAGCCCCAGCCCCAGCCACTGCAACGGGCGCAGTCGCTCGGCACGCACCAGCAGCGGCAGCAGCAACGCCACCCAGAACGGCGAGGTGTAGAGAAACACCGTCAGGCGCGAGGCCGTGGTGTGCTGCAGACCGATGTACAGGCAGGCAAACTCGGCGGCAAACATCGTGCCGGCCAGCAGGCCCGGCCAGAGCGAGCCGTCACGGGCAAACAGCGCCACCCCGCGCCAGCGGCACCACAGCATCAGCAGCACCGTCGCACCGACAAAGCGCAAGGCCGCCTGGAACACCGGCGGCAACTCCGGCAACGTGGCCTTCACCAGCACCTGCTGAAAGCCCCAGAACATGCAGCACGCCAACAGAATGGCCGCGGCCACGCCGTCGAGATGTTCCTTGCGTGCTGGGGGATTCATGCCGATGGCTTGTGTCGCTTGTCGAAGCCAACAACGTTTGCGTGACACGAACCCACCCGCGAAACGCCGTGGAACCGGCTCTGCCGGGCCACTGGCGTTGCCCCCTTGAGGGGGGTGGCGTAGCGACATGAAATGTCGCGAAGCCTGGGGGTGCCTCCTGTCACAACGGATGCTCGGTATAGAACTTGCCGCCGTGGTAGAGCAGCGGCGAGGCGCCGGCGCGGTGGCGGCAGCGCTCCACCTCGCCGACGAAGATCGCGTGGTCACCCTCGTCGTAGCGGCTGCGGTTGAAGCATTCGAAGGTGGCCGCCGCGCCGGCCAGCAGGGGCGCGCCACCGTGCCCTTCCGTGTAGTCGACTCCGGCCCAGCGGTCCACGCCCTTGGTGGCAAAGCGCTGCGCCAGTTCGCGCTGGTCGGCTGCCAGCACGTTGATGGCGTAATGCGAGCCGTGGCGGAATACCGCCATCGAGGCCGCCGTGTGCGACAGGCTCCACAGCACCAGCGGCGGATGCAGCGAGACCGAGTTGAAGGAGTTGGCCGTCAGGCCCACCAGCCGCCCGTTGGCCGCGCGCGCGGTGACGATGGTCACGCCGGTGGCGAACATGCCCAGGGCGGTGCGGAATTCGGTCGGGGAAAAACTCGGGGGCCGGGCGGCGCTGCCCGCGGCGGACAAAGACATGGGCGCCAATGTACCTGAAATCCCCCGCTGAGGCGGCCACATAGAATGGCAGCATGCGATTGCGGATATGGATGGCAGCCGCCTTGGCCACGCTGGCGGCAGGGTCTTGGGCCCAGGCCCAGGACCGGTCCTGCGCGGAGTTCTACGCGCGGCTGCCCAATGTGAGCTGGGCGCTGTGCCAAGGCGCCCAGTTGCAGACCAGCGAGGGGCGCAGCGTGCGCGGGCGGCCGATCTACGTGCGCGATGTGCAGCCCGCCATGGCGCGGCTGCGCGTGCTGGTGATCGGCGGCATGCATGGTGATGAGCTGTCCTCGGCCGCGGTGGCGCTGCATTGGATCCGGCTGGCGCAGAACACGGCGGAGCCGATCCACTGGCGCTTCATTCCTGCGCTCAACCCGGACGGCCTGTTCGACAAACCGGCCAGCCGCGTCAACGCCAACGGCGTCGACCTCAACCGCAACTTCCCGACCCCCAACTGGGAGCACGATGCCAGTTATTACTGGGAGAAGCGTACTCGCAAGGACCCGCGCCGCTGGCCGGGCCGCACGCCGCTGAGCGAGCCCGAGACGCAGTTCCTGCACGATGAGATGCAGCGCTTCAAGCCCCATCTCATTGTCAGCATCCATGCGCCCTACGGCGTGCTGGACTTTGACGGCCCGGCCACGCCGCCTCGGCGCCTGGGGCGCCTGTATCTGGACCAGCTCGGCGTCTTTCCCGGCTCGCTCGGCAACTACGGCGGCGTGCACAAGGGCATGCCGGTGGTCACGATCGAGCTGCCACACGCCTCGCTCACGCCGCGCAATGTGGAGATCCAGCGCATGTGGCAGGACCTGCAGCAATGGATGGGCGCGACGATCGCCCGGCGTGAGGACGCCGAGGCCGTGCGACGCTGATACCCGCGGCACCTGCCGTAGAAGGTGACCCATGCTCGAACAGAAAAACTTCCGCAAGATCGGCTGCGCCGAATGTGCCGCCGGCGCCGGCCTCGGCTTCGACTTTTCGATGGCGTTCCAGCCCATCGTGAATGTGCGCACGCGCCAGGTCTTTGCGCAGGAAGCGCTGGCGCGCGGCCCGCAGGGCGAGCCGGCCGGCCATGTGTTCAAGCAGGTGAACGAGGACAACCGCTATGCCTTCGACCAGGCGTGCCGGGTCAAGGCGATCCAGCTGGCGACCGAACTCCAGGTCGACTCCTACATCAGCATCAACTTCATGCCCAACGCGGTCTACCGGCCGGAGCTGTGCATCCGCACCACCATCGAGGCGGCGGAAACCTACCGCTACCCGATCGAGCGCATCGTGTTCGAATTCACGGAGAACGAGTACATCACCGACATCGGCCACGTGCGCGACATCGTGCGCCACTACAAGGAGCGCGGTTTCCTGACCGCGCTGGACGACTTCGGCGCCGGCTACGCCGGACTCAATCTGCTGGCCGAGATCCAGACCGACCTGATCAAGCTGGACATGGCGCTGGTGCGCGGCATCGCCCAGGACCGGCGCCGTCAGACCATCGTCAAGGGCGTGATGGCCATGTGCCAGGGTCTGTCAACGCAGGTGATTGCCGAGGGCGTGGAGACGCGGGAAGAACTGGTTGCCCTGCAGGACCTCGGCATCGAGCTGTTCCAGGGCTACTACCTCGCCAGGCCGGCCTTCCGGGCGCTGGCGAATGTGTCGCCCGCCGTCTGGGGCGGCTGACGACACGGCGGGCGGCTTTCAGCGCACCAGCAGCACAGGCACGCTGCAGTGCGCCAGCACCTGGGTGGCCACCGAGCCCATGACCAGGTTGCCCAGGGCGCTGTGACCATGCGAGCCCATCACCAGCAGATCGAACTTGCCGGACTCGGCCATCTTGGCGATGTTCTCGCCGGCATGGCCGACCTTCCACACGCTCTTGGGGTCGATGCCGTGGCGTACGAGGAACTTGGACACCGGGCCCAGCACCTTCTCGGCTTCCTCGGAGTAGTACTTGTCCACCACCTCCTTGCCGACGGCGGCACGCGCACGCGGGGGCAGAGCAGGCTGCACGGTGAAGATGGTGTACTGGTTGGCGGCGGTGAACAACTCGTCGTGGGTTGTCAGGTAGGCCAGCATGCGTTTGGTGTACTCGCTGCCGTCAACGGCCAGTAGGATTTTCATGGTCGGCTCCTCAGTTTCACAAAGTGGTAGTTTAGCCAGCAGCGGCATGGGCTCCTTGACGGGTGTCAAAAGTCCCAAGGCCTGATCCGGACAACGTCAGCACGCAGGCCGGATGGAATTGTGCCTGCTCGCCCTTGCGTGCATAGCCCAGCGGATTGGCGACCACGCGGCAGCCGCCCTGAACATAGTCGCTCGGGCTGTGCAGATGACCGTGCAGCCACAGCCGCGCGTGCGGCAGCAGCTCGTCGAGCGCATTGCAAAAGCCCGCGGTGCCGGGTACCAAGCCGTAGCGTGGATCGGCGCTGTGCAGGCTGGGGGCGAAATGGGTGATGACGATGGTCTCGCCGTCGAAGGGCTGCGCCAGCGTCTCGCGCAGCCAGGCCTGGCACACCAGCGCCTGTTCGCGCCACTGCTCGGCCAGCATGGGCTGGCCGTCGCGCGTGGTGCCGGTCTTGCGCAGGTAGAAATTGGCGGCGCGAAACGCCTTGTCGCGTGCCTGCAGCAGTTCGGTGAGCGTACCGGTGCCCTGGGCCGCCGGGTTCAGGGCGTCGAAGTCGCTCCACAGCGTCGTGCCGACGAAGCGCACGGCGGGTGCGTCGCGGCCGAGCAGTTCGGTGGCCGTGACGACTGCACGTTCCAGAAACACGATGCCCAGCCGGGCGCAGGCCTCCTGCAGTCGCTCGTGGGCGCGGTCAAAGTCCTGTGCGTCGTATTCATGGTTGCCCGGCACGAACAGCACGGGTGTCGGCCAGCCTTGGCGGGGAGAGAAGCGTCGCAAGCCGAAATCGGGCTCGTTCAGCAGCGAGCCGCTCTGGTAGGACCCGATGTCGCCGGCCAGCACCAGCAGGTCGGCGCCGGCGGCCGGCTCGGCGACGAAGCCGGGATCGGCTTCCAGGTGCAGGTCGGACAGGAGTTGCAGCTTCACGCCGTCATTGTCCATGACGCTGGCTGCGCGGCGCCGGCGGCTGGGCGCGCGCCCGGCTCGGAATCTGCGCAATGACCCCGCGCAGCCACTGGTGGGCGCTGTGGTGATGCACGCGCCGGTGCCACAGCGCATCCACATGCACCGCCGGCACGTCGAACGGCAGCTCGCGCAACACCAGCTGGTCGGCGATGCCGGTCACGCTGACGAAGTGGCGCGGCAGCACCGTGAGCAGATCCGAGGTGGCGACCACCCGCCCGGCGGTAAAGAACTGGTTGACCGTCAGCACGATGTGGCGCTGCCGGCCGAGCGCCGCCAGCGCCTCGTCGATGAAGCCATAAGGCCGGCCGGAAAAGCTCACCAGCAGATGGCGTGCGCTGCAGTAGCGTTCCAGCGTCAGCTCCTCCTGCGCCAGCGGGTGGTCGCGCCGCATCACGCAGACATAGTCGCTGTAGTAGAGGCGTTGGTGGTGAAACGGCACGGCCTCGCCGGCCTGGGCCTGGGCGGTCAGCCCGGCCAGCACGGCGGGAAAGTAGCCCACGGCCAGGTCGGCCGATTCCTGCTCCAGCAGGCGGCGTGGGTCGCGCGTGGTCAGCGGTACGACGCGGATGGTCACGCCCGGGGCGTCGCGGTCCATCACCTTGACCAAGCCGGGGATGATCTCGGCCGCTGTGGCATCGGCCATGGCCAGCACGAAGGTGGTGCTGGCCTCGGCGGGCACGAAACTGCTGGGGGCGAACGACTCCTGCAGCTGACGCAATGCCTCCTGCACGGTCGGCCACAGGGCGAGGGCGCGTGGCGTTGGTTCCAGGCCCTGGCCGGTGCGGCGCAGCAGCTCGTCGTCCAGTGCCATGCGCAGACGCCGCAGCGCATTGCTGACCGCCGGCTGTGTGAGCGACAACTTACTCGCCGCGCGGGTCAGGCTGCGTTCGGTCATCACCTCGTTGAAGACGCGCAGCAGGTTGAGATCCAGGGTGCGGAAATTGAGAGGACTCATGGTCAGAAGCCTAGTACATCACCAATGTGAATATTGTGCATCACAACAATAAAGTTGAATCACATTGGAGTAAACCCTAATATCACGCCATCGAACAAGTTTTCGCTCCGTTGGAGAACACCATGACCAGCTTTGTACACATTGATTACCCGACCCGCCACCCCGGCGTTGAGCGTTTTGAGAACGCGCTGAACCGTGCCGGCGAGGTGCGCAAGAACTTCAACGGCACCAAGGCCTTGGCGGCCATGTTGCTGGCGGCCATGGTGGCTGCGTTGGTGGTGGTGGCCGATCAACTGATCGACACCTGGGCCGAGGGCCATCTGCTGGCCGGTTGGGTCGTGTTGTGGGTGGTGGGTTTTGCCGCCATCGCGCTGCTGGCCGATGGCGCCCGCCGCATCGCCAGCCGCGCCATGAAGGCGCTGGACGCTTGGTCGCTTAGCGTGGCTCGCCGCCGTGCCGACGCGCGCCTGTGGGAACTGGCCCGCAAGGATGAGCGCGTGATGGCCGACCTGCAAGCTGCCCGTACCCGCCAGGAAGGCTGAAGCTTTACTACCAAGCTGTCACAAAAAAAGCCACCGCAATGCGGTGGCTTTTTTATTTGCGTTACCGACCTGATGGCTGGTCGGAATCACAACCTGCGCGGCAGGTTGCGAGTGGCCGCGTTCAGGCGCTCAGCAGTTTTTCGATACGCTGGCGGGTGTCACGCAGCGCCTTGGGCAGTCGGGCGTCGATCTGCTCGAACAGCACGTCGTGCAGTTTGAGCTCGTCCAGCCACTGTTGCTTGTCGATGCTGGTCACAGCATGGAACTGCTCGGGCGTGAAGTCCAGGCCTTTCCAGTTGATCTCTTCGTAAGTGGGGCTCAGGCCGTAGAAGTGCTCCTTGCCCTTGGCCTCGTCCTCGATGCGGTCGATCATCCACTTCAGTACGCGCATGTTCTCGCCATAACCGGGCCAGACGAACTTGCCGTCTTCGCCCTTGCGAAACCAGTTGGTGGTGAAGATGGCCGGCAGGCGGCCGCCTTGGGCTGCCACCTTTTCGCCCAGATTGAGCCAGTGCGCGAAGTAGTCGCCCATGTGGTAGCCGGTGAAGGGCAGCATGGCAAACGGGTCACGGCGCACCACGCCCTGCTGGCCGATGATGGCAGCCGTGGTCTCCGAGCCCATGGTGGCGGCCATGTAGACGCCTTCCACCCAGTTGCGGGCTTCGGTCACCAGCGGCACGGTGTTGGAGCGGCGGCCGCCGAAGATGAAGGCGTCGATCGGTACGCCCTTGGGGTTGTCCCACTCGGGATCGAGGGCCGGGTTGTTGGTGGCAGCCACGGTGAAGCGGGCGTTCGGGTGGGCCGCCTTGGCGCCGGTCTCCTTGGCGATCTGCGGCGTCCAGTCCTTGCCCTGCCAGTCGATGGCGTGGGCCGGAGCGTCGCCCATGCCTTCCCACCAGACGTCGCCGTCGTCGGTCAGCGCGACGTTGGTGTAGATTACGTCGCGGTCCAGGCTGGCCATGCAGTTCGGGTTGGTCAGCGTGTTGGTGCCGGGAGCGACGCCAAAGTAGCCAGCTTCCGGGTTGATCGCGTACATGCGGCCGTCCTTGCCGGGCTTGACCCAGGCGATGTCGTCACCGATGGTCGTGACCTTCCAGCCCTCGAAGCCCTTGGGCGGCACCAGCATGGCGAAGTTGGTCTTGCCGCAGGCACTGGGGAAGGCGGCGGCCACATGGTACTTCTTGCCTTGCGGCGTGGTCACGCCCAGGATCAGCATGTGCTCGGCCAGCCAGCCCTGGTCGCGGCCCATGTTGGAGGCGATGCGCAGGGCAAAGCACTTCTTGCCCAGCAGGGCGTTGCCGCCATAGCCGGAGCCGTAGGACCAGATCTCGCGCGTTTCCGGGTAGTGCACGATGTACTTGGTCTGGTTGCAGGGCCAGCTGCTGTCCTGCTGGCCGGGCTGCAGCGGCGCGCCCACGGTGTGCATGGCGGGCACGAACTCGCCATCGGTGCCCAGCACGTCATAGACAGCCTTGCCCATGCGGGTCATGAGCTTCATGTTGACGGCCACGTAGGGGCTGTCGGACAGTTCCACGCCGATGTGCGCGATGTCGCTGCCCAGCGGGCCCATGGAGAAAGGCACCACGTACATGGTGCGGCCTTTCATGCAGCCGTTGAACAGGGCAGGCTTGCCGTCGGCCGTGCCGTACTGCAGCAGGGCGCGCATCTCGGTCGGCTCGACCCAGTTGTTGGTCGGGCCGGCGTCTTCCTTGCGGGTCGAGCAGATGAAGGTGCGGTCTTCCACGCGCGCCACGTCGCTGGCGTCCGAGCGGCACAGGTAGCTGTTCGGGCGCTTGGCTTCGTTGAGCTTGATGAAGGTGCCGGCCTTCACCAGCTGGTCGCACAGGCGCTGGTACTCCTCGTCGCTGCCGTCGCACCAGTAGATGGCGTCGGGCTTGCACAGGGCGGCCATGTCGGCGACCCAGGCCAGCAGCTTGGCATGCTTCACATAGGCGGGGGCATTCAGATGAATGCCCTGCATCACGGGAGAGTTCATGGGAAAGGCTCCTAGTTGAAAATCTTTTCGAAGCCGGCATACCTCCAGACCGGCTTTGAAAAAAGACCGGCCGCGCCAAGGAGGCGCGCAACCGGTCGGGCTCATTGTAAGAATCTGGGCTCTTGTGACACCATGGTTACAGTCAAAATCCATGCAAAACTTGCATAACTTTATGCGGTTGAAAGGCTTGTGCTGTACCGGCCCAAGGGACGGGATGCGGGGTGCTCGGGGGGTGGGCGACATCGGCCTGGACTGGCCAAGGTCCCAAATAACAACGGGTCGAGAGCGCAGCTCTCAACCCGTGAAGTCAGGCGCCCACGAAGGGCTTGAAGAAGTAAAAGGGTGATCCGTGTTACGGATCAAGCCGTGGCGCGCAGGCTGTGAGGGGCCTCTGGCGCGTGGCGGCTGGACTTCAGGCCATGAAAACGGCAATGAAGGCCAGCAGGAAGATCATCAGGCCGCCGACGACCGGAATCACCACAGGAACGGAGTGCACGAGGCTCTCGATCGGATCGGCGTGATCGGCGTCATGCGAGGGGGTCGGGTGCGACATGGGGCTCCTTCTTTCAAATCAATGGCGTGGACAACGGCGTCGATTTTACATTTTCATGCACACTTGGCCACGGGCCGGGTCTTCCCAGGGGCGGCAAAGGCGTTGATTGCATATGAACTACCTGAAACTTCTCATGCTGACGGCCGGGCTGGCAGGCTGCGCCGCCAGCGGCCCGAACAGTTCGGCAGCCAAGCCGGTGCTGTACCCGAATGCCGCCTACAACCGCATGGGCGAGACGCGGGCGCAGCACGCGGTGCAGTCCTGCATGGCGCGTGCCGAAGCCGCCGGCCTGACGCCACAGGAACAGGGCAACGCGGCGGCACGGCGCGCTAGCCAAGGCGCGGCTACGGTGGGCGCGGCGGCGGCGGTCGGCGCCCTGGTGACGGGGCGCGATACCGACGGGGTGATCCGCGCCGGCGCCACAGGCGCGGCGGTCGGCGGCACGGCGGGCGCGGTCAGCGGCGCCATGCAGGACAAGCCCAGCAGCACCTACCGCCAGTTTGTCCAGCGTTGCCTGGGTGAACAGGGGCTGGATGTGATCGGCTGGAACTGAGCCGCCGCTGCGCTATGGCGCCTGGCCCGCACTACAAGAGCGCGTAGGTGGTCGAAGCGCGGCACACGCTCTTCCCGTCGGCGGCGCCGGCGATGTCGATCTCGCCGAAGGCCAGCGCCTTGCCCACCCGGACGAGGCGGGCCTGCACCAGGCCATCTTGTGCTGCCAGCGGCCGCAGGAAGCTGCTGTTCATCTGCACCGTGGTGCAGGGACGGAACGCGCCGAAATAGCGGAACACGGCCAGCGCCACGGCGGTATCGGCCGCCGCCATCAGGGCCTGCCCGCAGACCATGCCGCCCGTACGCGCCAGATGCTCACCGTGCGGCAGGCGCAGCGTGACGCGCTCAGCTTCGGCAGCCAGCACCTCCAGCCTCAGCGCGTGGACCCAGGGGGCGAAATACTCGGCCAGGGCGGCCTGCAACTGCGCAACGTCCATCGGTTCTCCTGTGCGGGCCACCGCGGCCCAGCCGCAAGCCTGACGGAGCCGCCGCGCGCCGTCAACCGGGCATCCGTCTACCGTGTCGCAAGCCGGGATAAGGCTTCCATCGCAGGGCACTCTGCGCTATCGTGGGCAGCGCAGACATCCGTGCTGGAGGCATTGCATGGTCAAGCGTTTGGCAGCCGAGCGGGCAAGTGGGCAGGTTCTGGTGTCACCGGGGCTCGGACAGGCACCGGTGCTGGACCTGATGTGCTCGCACTTCATCCTCACCTTGGCCGCGCGCCTGGGCGCCGGCTTCAACGCGCGCCGCGACTTGGCCGGGGTGGTGGCGCTGGCCGGTCGTCACCTGGTGTGGCCGGCGCCGGTGCTGCAACGTCTGCGCGAGTACTTGGTGCGCCGCTGCGAAGACAACGAGCTGTGGCAGGGACAGCAAGCCCTGGGTGCGCAGGATTTCCTGGCGCGCTTCGGCGACTGGCGCGGTCCCTATGACGAGAGCACGCTGTTCTTCTACCTGGACGAATACGCCAAGGAGCAGCCCAAGGATCTGCTGACGGTGCTGGCCGTCACGCGCGACTGGTTGGCACAGGCGCTCAAGAAGCAGTCCACCCTGGTCGAGAAGAATATCGACGCCCTGGCCGGGCTGCTGCAGCTCAACCAGGCCGAGCGGGCGCTGCTGCTGTACGGCACGCTGGCGCGCTATCAGCGCGAGCTGCGCAGCGTGTTGGTGGAGTTCAAGGTCAACAACGCGCCGGAAGCCTATGCCGTGATCGCCGAGGTGGCCGGCGTGAACCCGGCGGAGGTGGGTGAGGCGCTGCGCGCCGGCTCGCGGCTGGAGCGCATCGGGCTGGTTGACAACCTGATCTCCGAGCACAACATCACCGATCTGGCCGACCTGATGAAGGTGAGCGAAAAGCTGCCGTCGGTGCTGATGCGCCAGTACCGCGACCAGTCGGAGCTGATGGCCGTATTTACCCGGCCCTCGGCCCGCAGCCATCTGGGCTTGAGTGACTTTGCCTTCATCGAGGAGGATGCGCAGGTACTGTGCGCGCTGCTGCAGCAGGCAGTGGCGCGCAAGGAGGCAGGCGTCAATGTGCTGCTCTACGGCCCGCCCGGTACCGGCAAGACCGAGCTGGCCAAGGTGGTGGCGCAGGCGGCAGGGTTGGACTTGTTCGAGGTGGAATACGCTGACCGCGACGGCAACTCCCTCAGCGGCCGTGACCGCTACCGATCCTTGCAGATCGCCCAGGCCTTTCTCAAGGGCAGCGCGCAGGCGGCCTTGCTGTTCGATGAAGTGGAGGATGTCTTTCCGCCCATCTCGACCGAGGCCGCGCAACTGCTGGCCCGTGCCGAGCAGGTGGCGCCGCCGGCCAATGGCAGCGTCAGCGGCAAGGCCTGGGTCAACCAGATCCTCGAGTCCAACCCGGTGCCTACCATCTGGGTGACCAACCGCATCGAACAGATCGACCCGGCATTCCGGCGCCGTTTCGCCTACCACCTTGAGCTCAAGTCGCCGGCGCCTGGCGCCCGCGAAGGGCTGGTGCGCAAGACGCTGGACGGTGTGCCGGTGTCGGACGCCTTCGTCGCCCGCCTGACCGCGCGCAAGGGGCTGACGCCGGCACAGATCCGCACGGCGGTGCGCTTTGCCGGCCTGGTGGGTGCCGAGCCATCCCGCATGCCGGGGGTCGACGCGACCGCGCTGCGCATGGAACAGCTGATCGAGCGTCAGCTGCGCAATGCCGATCTGGCGCTGGGCAAGCGCGACGGTGTCACCCTCGCGCGTCGCATGGCGACGCAGTACCAGCTGGATCTGCTGAATGTCGAGAGCCGCTACGCGGTGCCACGCATGGTACAGGCGCTGCAGGCGCGGGGGCATGGCACGATGTGCTTCTATGGCCCGCCAGGCAGCGGCAAGACGGCGCTGGCCGAGCACATTGCCAGTGAACTCGGGCGGCCCATCCTGGTTCGCCAGGCCAGCGACATCATGAGCAAGTTCATCGGCGAGACCGAGCAGAACATGGCTGCCATGTTTGCCGAAGCGGAAAGCGAGGACGCCGTGCTGCTGCTCGACGAGGCGGACAGCTTCCTGCAGGACCGGCGCGGCGCCCAGCGCACTTACGAGGTCACCGAGGTCAACGAGATGCTGCAGGGCATGGAGCGCTTCAACGGCATCTTCATCTGCACCACCAACCTGCTCGACCGCATCGACCAGGCAGCCTTGCGCCGCTTCACCTTCAAGATCCGCTTCAAGCCGCTGACACGGGCACAGCGCGAAGCCATGTTCGTCGCCGAGGTGCTGGGCGGCGAGCCGGGGCAGCTGAGTGATGCACTGCGGGCGCGCTTGGCTGAACTGGAGCAGCTCTGCCCTGGTGATTTTGCTGCGGTGCAGCGTCAGGCGGTGATCCTGGGCGAGGCGCTCGCTCCGGAGGAATTTCTGGCCCAGCTGGAGGCCGAGCACCGCCTCAAACCCGAGGTGCGGGAGGCCCGCAACATCGGCTTTTTGCCTTGACGGCGCCGGCTTCGCCGGCCGATGGCGACGGCCGGGGTCAAAAAAATGTCAGTTTGCTGTCAACCGCCGCCCGGCCTGATACGTAATTACCGAAAGCGCATGTTGTGCGACATGCCGGATTCCCGAACAAGGGGCTGTCGGCGCGACATGGATCCATCAATTGACGTATTGCGGCTATGCACAAAGATTCCATCAAGGTGCCTGAGCAAGGCACTTACAAGTGGCAGCTCTTCAAGCAGTGGACGGATGAATTCCGCCAAACCCATGCCGACCATGTGGCCTATATTGCACTGCACTTGGCCGGGGTACTGGACCCGTGCCGCAACAAGCTCAATACCCTGATCCAGCGCCACCAGCAGCAGCGCGACGGCGCGCGCAGCGAACGGCACCGTCGGGCCATCGCCCGCCTGCAAGCCACCATGACGGGTGCCGCCGTCGCCTACGAAACCAATTTTCGCCGCCATTGAGGCGCAAGGCGGCCTGCGACTGGGGGGTCCAGGCCGACTCATCCAAGTCGGCTCACGTACCGGTCTGCTGGCTCAGCCAAGCCAGGTAGTCGGCAGAGCCCGCCGTGATCGGTACCTGCACGATCTCGGGCGTCTCGTAGCGGTGATGGGCGCGGATGAAGTCTTCCAGCGCCGCATAGCGCGCCACCTGCGATTTGATCAACAGCAGCCACTCCTTTTCTGCGCAGGGCTGCTCCTTCCAGACATAGAAGCTCTTGACCGCCTGCACCTGCACGCAGGCGGCCAGACGCGCTTGCACGATCTGCTGCGCCAGCGTCTCCGCCTCGGCCTCCGAGGCTGTGGCGGTCATGACCAGACAGTAGTCGTCAGCGGGGGTGGGCGTCATGAGGCAACTGTAGCGTGAACGCGTTGGCGGCCACCCGCACTCAGCGCTGTGCCACCGGCTCGGCCGGTGCCTTCCAGCCACCGCCCAGCGCCTTGTAGAGCGCCACACGGTTCTGCTGCTGGGCCAGGCGAATCTGCGCGGCCTGTTGCTGTGCGGCATAGAGGGCGCGTTGCGCGTCCAGCAGGTCCAGCGAGCTGGCCACCCCGCTTTGGAAGCGCAATTCGGCCAGGCGCACGCGTTCGGCCTCGGCCCGGGCTTGCGCTTCCTGCGCCTGCAGCTGTTCGCCCAGGGTGGCGCGGCCGGCCAGGGTGTCGGCCACGTCCCGGAAAGCGGTCTGGATCGCCTTCTCGTACTGCGCCACGGCAATGTCGCGCCCGGCCTTGGCCGATTCGAGGTTGGCGCGGTTGCGCCCGCCATCGAAGACCGGCAGCACCGCCTGCGGTGCCAGGCTCCAGCCCCAGGTGCCGCTCTTGAACAGGTTGTTCAGGTCGCTGCTGGCCGAGCCGGCAAAGGCGGTGAGCGAGATGCGCGGGAAAAAGGCGGCGCGGGCCGCGCCGATGTTGGCGTTGGCTGCGATCAACTGCTGCTCCGCTTGACGGATGTCGGGCCGGCGCGTCAGCACCTCGGACGGCAGGCCGACCGGCACGTCCTTGAAGGTCGGCACCGCGCTGGCGGCGCTGAGCAGCGGCTCCGGCACGGCCTGGCCGACCAGCAGCGTCAGGGCGTTGACGTCCTGGGCGCGCAGGCGTTGCTGCTGCGCCAAGCTGGCGCGGGCCGCGGCGGCCAGCGATTCGGCTTGGCTCAGGTCGAGCGCCGAACTGGCACCGTTCTCGAAACGCAGCCGGGTCAGGCGCAGCGAATCCTCGCGCGTGGCCAAGGTGCGTTGTGCCAGCGTCAGCAGCTCGGTGTTGGTCTGCAGGCTGAGCCAAGTGCTGGCGACCGAGGCGACCAGGCTGATCTGGGCCGCCTTGCGCGCCTCTTCCGTGGCCAGGTACTGGGCCAGCGCGGCTTCCTTCAGGCTGCCGAGGCGGCCGAAGAAATCCAATTCCCACGCCGCGGAGGACGGAATGAGCAACCCGCCGGTGAAGGTGGAGTTGACGCTCTTGTCCAACTCGGAGGTCGACTGCCGGCTGCCGGTGATGGCGGCATTGACCGTGGGCAGCTGGTCGGCGCGCCGGATCTGGTACTGGGCCCGGGTCTGCTCGATGTTGAGCACGGCCACCCGCAGGTCGCGGTTGTTGGCCAGCGCCAGGCGGATCACCTCGCGCAGCTGCGCGTCGCCGACGAAGTCCTGCCAGTCGAGGTCGGGTGCGGGCGTGGCTGCGGCGGAGGCGCGCGGCGCGTCGGCCCATTGGGTAGCGACCGGCGCAGCCGGGCGCTCCAGGCTGGGAATCAGGGAACAGCCGGCCAGCAGCGCGGCGGCGGCCAGGGCCGGCAGGGTGCGGAGGAACAGGGGTTTAGTCATGCGGATGCACTCCCAGATGCGCAGCATCCTGCGCATGGACGGCGTGCTGGCGCGCGCTGCCTTTGAAGATGCTGCGCACCACCACGAAGAAGATTGGAACGAAGACCACGGCCAGCACGGTGCCGGTGAGCATGCCGCCGATCACGCCGGTGCCGATGGCGCGCTGGCTGGCCGAACCGGCACCGGAGGCGATGGCCAGCGGCAGCACGCCCAGCGTGAAGGCCATGGAGGTCATGATGATGGGGCGAAAGCGCAGATGGGCCGCTTCCAGTGCCGCCTTGATCACGCTCTTGCCCTGGGCCTGCAGGTCCTTGGCGAATTCGATGATCAGGATGGCGTTCTTCGCCGACAAGCCGATGATGGTGATCAGGCCGACCTGGAAGTACACATCGTTGGCGTAATTGCGCAGCAGCGTGGCGAGCAGAACACCTACCACGCCCAGCGGCACCACCAGAATGACGGCCAGCGGAATGGTCCAGCTCTCGTACAGCGCGGCCAGGCAGAGGAACACCGCCAGGATGGCAAAGCCGTAGACCACCAGCGCCTGCGCGCCAGCGAGCTTTTCCTCGCGCGACAGGCCGGTCCACTCGTAGCCGAAGCCGGCCGGCAACTGGGCCGCGAGCCGCTCCATCTCGGCCATGGCCGCGCCAGTGCTGTAGCCGGGCGCGGCACTGCCGCTCAGGCGCATGGCCGGGTAGCCGTTGTAGCGCACGGTCTGCATGGCGCCCTGGATCCAGCGCGTGCTGGCGAAGGCCGACAGGGGTACCGACTGGCCGCGGCTGTTGAGCACATTGAGCTTGAGCAGGTCTTCCGGCTGCATGCGAGCCGGCGCGTCAGCCTGTACCACCACGCGTTGCAGGCGCCCGGCGTTGGGGAAGTCGTTGATGTAGCTCGAGCCCAGCGCGGTGGAGATCACGCTGTTGATGGCGTCGAAGCCCACGCCCAATGCCTGGGCCTTGTCACGGTCGATGTCCAGCTGCAACTGCGGTGCGTCTTCCAGGCCGTCCGGGCGCACCTGGGTGATGACCTTGCTTTGCGCTGCCATGCCCAGCAACTGGTTGCGCGCCGCCAGCAGGGCGTCGTGACCCAGGCCGGCACGGTCCTGCAGCCGGAAGCTGAAGCCCGAGGAGGAGCCAAGCTCCGGAATGGACGGCGGGCTCAAGGGGAAGATGAACGCATCGCGGATGCCCATCAACGCACCGAAGGCGCGCCCGGCCAGTGCCTGGGCCGAGCTGCCCGGCGCCGTGCGTTCGGCCCAGTCCTTCAGCGTGACGAAAGCGAGCGCGGCGTTCTGGCCCTGGCCGGAGAAGCTGAAGCCCAGCACGCCGACCATGCTCTGCACCTCCGGCTGCTGGAGGATGAAGCCTTCGACCTGCTGCATCACGGCCAGTGTGCGCTCCTGCGTCGCGCCCGGCGGCAGCTGCACGTTGACCAGCATGGTGCCCTGGTCTTCGTCCGGCAGGAAGGAGGTGGGCAGGCGCAGGTAGACAAAACCCACGACGCCGATGATGGCGGCGTACACCAGCAGCGTGCGGCCGGCACGCGGCAGCAGGCGGGCCACAAAACCTTCATAGCCCTTGGCGGTGCGCGCAAAGCCGCGGTTGAAGCGGCCGAAAAAGCCGCTCTTCTCGTGGTGGTGGCCGGCTTCCACCGGCTTGAGCAGCGTGGCGCACAGCGCTGGTGTGAGCGAGAGCGCGAAGAAGGCCGAGAAGGCGATCGACACACCCATGACCGCCGCGAACTGGCGGTAGATGTTGCCCACCGAGCCGCTGAAGAAGGCCAGCGGCACGAACACCGCGATCAGCACCACCGTCACGCCGACGATGGCGCCCGAGATCTGACCCATCGCCTTGCGCGTGGCTTGGCGTGGCGGCAGACCTTCCTCGCTCATGATGCGCTCGACGTTCTCCACCACCACGATGGCGTCGTCCACCACGATGCCGATCACCAGCACCATGCCGAACATGGTCAGCACGTTGATCGAGAAGCCCAGCGCCAGCAGCGTGGCAAAGGTGCCCAGCAGCGCCACCGGCACCACGATGGTCGGAATCAGCGTGTAGCGCCAGTTCTGCAGGAACAGGAACATCACCAGGAACACCAGCGCCACGGCTTCAAAGAGCGTCTGCGCCACCTGTGTGATGGAGATGCGCACGAAGCGCGAGCTGTCGTAGGGGATGTCCCACTTCATGCCCTGGGGAAAGTACGCTTCCAGCTCATGCAGCTTGGCGCGCACCGCCTTGGCCGTGGCCAGTGCGTTGCCGCTGGGCGAGAGCTGCACGCCGATGCCGGTGGACGGCTTGCCGTTCAGGCGCGCGGAGGTGGCGTAGGCCTGGCCCCCGAGTTCGATGCGCGCCACGTCCTTCAGTCGCACGCTTGAGCCGTCGGCATTGGCCCGCAGCACGATGCGGCCGAACTGCTCGACGTTGGAGAGCTGGCCGTTGACCACCACCGTGGCGGCGATGCCCTGGCCCGCCACGTTGGGCAGCGCGCCGATCTCGCCGGAAGCGACCTGTGCGTTCTGCGCCCGGATGGCATTGGTGACGTCGGTGGCCGACAGGTTGTAGCCCAACAGCTTGGCCGGGTCGATCCAGATGCGCATGGCGCGCTCGGTGCCGAACAACTGCGCCTGGCCGACGCCGGGCACGCGCTGGATTTCAGGCAGCACATTGCGCGAGGCGTAGTCGCCCAGCGCCACCGGGTCCCAGGCCGGGTCGTCGGACGACAGGATGGTGAACAGCAGGAAGTTGCTGCGCGACTTGTCCACGCGCACGCCCTGCTGCGTCACCGCCGCCGGCAGGCGCGGTGTGGCGCGCGACAGCCGGTTCTGCACATCCACTTGCGCCAGATCGGCGTTGGTGCCGGGCTCGAAGCTGATGGTGATCTGGCCGGTGCCGTTGGCCTGCGCCACCGACTCCATGTAGATCAGGCCGGGCGAGCCGTTCATCTCGCGCTCGATGATGGACAGCACGCTGTCTTCCAGCGTCTGCGCCGAAGCGCCGGGGTAAGTGGCGGTGACCACGATGGCGGGCGGCGCCACCGGCGGGTACTGGGCGATCGGCAGCTGGGTGATGGACACCCCGCCCAGCACCATCACGAACAGCGCAATCACCCACGCGAAGATGGGCCGCTCAATGAAGAATTTCGCCATGGCTCAGCCCTTTCAGCGTGCGGCCGAGGCCGGAGCGGCGGGCGCCGGGGCTGCCGACGGTGCGGTCGCCGGCTTGCTGCCCGGCGCCTGCCACGGCACCGGCTTCACCGGCGCGTCGCCACGCAGCTTCTGGAAGCCGTCCACCATCACCTGCTCGCCGGCTTTCAGGCCGTCGAGGATGACCCATTGGCCGCCCTGCTGGTTGCCCACCTTGATCGGGCGCGGGCTGACCTTGCCGTCGGCGCCGACCACCATCACGGTGTCGCCCTGTGGCGAACGCGTCACCGCCTGCTGCGGCAGCGTGATGGCGTTGCTGGCCTTGGCCTGCTCCAGTCGCACGCGCACGTACAGGCCGGGCAGCAACGTGCCGCCCGGGTTGGGCACCTCGGCACGCAACGTGATCTGGCCGCTGGTGGCATCCACCGTCAGGTCGGAGAACAGCAGCTTGCCGGCTTGCGCGTACTCGGTGCCGTCCTCCAGCACGATGCGCACGCTGGCGGCGTCCGCGCCGGCGCGCTTGAGCTGGCCGCGCTCCATGGCGCGGCGCAGCGCCATGACTTCGGCGGCCGACTGGGTGAAGTTCACGTACATCGGGTTGATCTGCTGCACGACGGCCAGCTGCGTGGCTTCGCCCTGGCCCACCAAGGCACCTTCGGTCACCAGCGCGCGGCCGATGCGGCCCGAGATCGGTGCGGTGATGTGGGCGTAGCCCAGGTTGATGCGTGCGGTCTGCACATCGGCTTCAGCCACCTTCTGCGCCGCCACGGCATTGGCGTATTCCTGCTTGCTCACGGCGTTGGCCTCCACCAGCGGCTTGTAGCGCTCGGCCAATGCAGTGGTCTGTGCCAGATTGGCCTCGGCGCGCGCCAGTGCCGCGGCGTAGGGTGCCGGGTCGATCTGGAACAGCGGCTGGCCGGCCTGCACGTCGCTGCCCTCGCGGAACAGACGCCGCTGCAGGATGCCGGCAGCGCGGGCACGCACCTGCGCCACACGCGAGGCTTCGAGCCGGCCCGGCAGTTCGCTCACCAGGCCGATGTCACCCGGCGTGACCGTGACCACACCGACTTCCGCCGGCGGCATGCCGCCGCCTGCACCGCCACCGGGTGGGGACGACGGGCCGCAGGCGGCCAGCAGCAGGCTGGCGCTGAGGCCCGCCGCCACGGGGAGGTGCCGCAGGCACAGTAAGGGGGAGGCAGGCTTGATGCGGGTCAAGGCAGGCATGGCATTCCTTCGGAAACGAGGTGAAATGGCGGGCGGCAAGCCACTGTGAAACCATTTCTGGCTATGAAATTGGGTATTTGAGGGAAAGTAGTATACATACAATCGTGAATGTATGTATAGTCGGGCCATTAGACATACGTCGGAGGGTAATCACATGGTTCGTCGTTCCAAGGCGGAAGCGCAGGCCACGCGCAACAGTCTGCTCGATGCTGCCGAACATTTGTTTCAGGAGCGTGGCGTGTCACGCACCTCGCTCAATGACATCGCGGTGGCGGCGGGCACCACGCGCGGCGCCATCTACTGGCATTTCAAGGACAAGGCTGACCTCTTCAACGCCATGATGGAGCGCGTGACGTTGCCCTTGGAGGATTCGTTGCAGTGCGCCGCCGCCGCCCACGCCCAGTGCCCGGTGGTGGAACTGCGCCTGGCCATGCTGGAGGCGTTGCGCAAGACCGCCACCGACGCGCAGACACGGCGCGTGTTCGACATCGCCACGCACAAGGTCGAGTACGTGGCCGAACTGCTGGCCGTGAAGGAGCGCCACCTGCGGGTACGCAACGAATGCCTGGCGCGCACCCGCCTGGCCATGCAGCGGGCGGCAGAGCTCAGTGGCCGGCCGCTGCCGGTGGATGTGGACAGCGCCGCGCTGGGGCTGCACGTGATGATCGACGGCCTGATCCAGAACTGGCTGCTGGACCCGCAGGCCTTCGACCTGGTGGCCAGCGGAAGTCAGGTCTTCGACACCTATCTGGCCGGACTGGGCCTGCACCCGGTGCAGTTGCAGAGCAAAAAAGCGGCCTGACGCATGCGGATAGGGCGCAAGGCGCTATGCATTCGATAGCGCCACCACGCGCAATACCGACTCGCCGTAGGCCTGCAGCTTCTTCTCGCCAATGCCGCTGATGCCTTGCAGTTCGGCCAGTGTCTGCGGTCGGCGCTGCGCGATCTCGGCCAGCGTGGCGTCATGGAAGATCACGTAGGCCGGCAGGTTGTGCTCGCGCGCCACTTCGGCGCGCCAGGCTTTCAGGTTGATGAAATGCACCTGGGCGTCGACGTCCAGGTTGACGGCGGCCGGCGCCGTCACACCCGCGCGGCGCGTGCGCTTGGCCGGCGGCGCCGACACCGATTCGCGCAACTGCACGGTGACTTCACCCTTGAGCACGGCGCGTGAGCCCTCGGTGAGGTAGAGCGTGTTGTAGGCCTGGGCATCCACGCCCACGGCGCCCAGTGCAATCAGCTGGCGCAGCACACCACGCAACTGCGTCTCGCTGAACTCGGCGCCGATGCCGAACGTGCTCAAGCCCTCGTGGCCGCACTGCTTGACCTTCTCCGTCGCCTTGCCGCGCAAGATGTCCATGATGTGGCCGGCGCCGAAGCTCAGGCCATTGGCCTGCTGCACGCGGTAGATGGTGCTGAGCAGCTTGCGCGCTGCGTCGGTGCCGTCCCAGACGGCGGGCGGATGCAAACAGTTGTCGCAGTTGCCGCAAGGCTCGCTGTGTTCGCCGAAGTAGCCCAGCAGCCGCACGCGCCGGCAATCGGTCGCCTCGGCCAGCGCCAGCAGGGCATCGAGCTTGCCCCGCATGACCTGCTTGAACTCCTCGCTGGCTGGGCTCTCGTCGATCATGCGGCGCTGGTTCACCACGTCTTGCAGGCCGTAGGCCATCCAGGCGTCGGCGGCAGCGCCGTCACGGCCCGCGCGGCCGGTTTCCTGGTAGTAGCCCTCGATGTTCTTCGGCATGTCGAGGTGCGCCACGAAGCGCACGTCCGGCTTGTCGATGCCCATGCCGAAGGCAATGGTGGCCACCATCACCAGCCCTTCCTCGCGCAGGAAACGGTCCTGATTGATCTGGCGCACCGATGCGTCCAGACCGGCGTGGTAGGGCAGGGCCTTCAGACCGGCATCGCACAGCGTCTGCGCAATGTCCTCCACCTTGCGGCGCGATTGGCAGTAGACGATGCCGGCGTCGCCCTCGTGCTCGCGCTCGATGAAGCGCAGCAGCTGGGTAGTGGCGTCCTTCTTCTCGACGATGGTGTAGCGGATGTTGGGGCGGTCGAAGCTGCTGACGAACTGGCGTGCTGCTTCCAGCTGCAGCCGCTCCACGATGTCGGCGCGTGTCAGGTCGTCGGCGGTGGCGGTGAGCGCCATGCGCGGCACGCCGGGGTAACGCTCGTGCAGCACGGTGAGCGCGCGGTACTCGGGCCGGAAGTCGTGGCCCCACTGGCTGACGCAGTGCGCTTCGTCAATGGCAAACAGTGCCAGCTGCCCGCGTTCGGCCAGCGCGTCCAGCTGCGCCAGGAAGCGCGGTGTCGTCACCCGTTCCGGCGCGGCGTACAGCAGGGTAAGTTCGCCGCGCAGCAGGCGCTTTTCCACCGCGGCGGCTTCCTCGCCGCTCAGGCTGGAGTTGAGGAAGGCGGCTTCCACACCGGCCTCGTGCAGCGCGCCGACCTGATCGTGCATCAGCGCAATCAGCGGCGAAACGACGATGGTGGTGCCGTGCCCGGCCTGCTGGTGGGCGATGGCCGGAATCTGGTAACACAGCGACTTGCCGCCGCCGGTGGGCATGAGCACCAGTGCGTCGCCGCCAGCGACCACATGGTCGACGATGGCCTGCTGCGGGCCGCGGAAGGCCTCGTAACCGAAGACCTGGCGCAGGATGGTCTGGGGGGTCAAGATGTGCTATCGAAATCGTAGCTGCGGGCGTTCCCCAGAGTGGGTAAACGCCCGATATGGCTTGCAACTACATCTGCTCCCAGGGCAGGCCGTCGAAACGCCAGCCGTTGAGCGTGGAGCGCTGGAAGTTGTCGTCCAGATCGCCCTCGAAGCCGTGCAGCACGTTGACCAGTTTGGTGAAGCCGGCGGCCTGCAACGCCAGGCCCGCGTCCAGCGTGCGCTTGCCGCTGCGGCACAGCAGCACGACGGTGCGCTCCTTGTTGCCGCCGGCCTCGCGCTCCACTGCGGCCACGAAGCCGGCCGGATCGGGCGTCAGCTCCGGGTACTCGTACCAGGGAATGTTGACCACGCCCGGCGGGCGGCCGACGTAAAGCGATTCGATTTCCATGCGTACGTCAATGAAGAGCGCATCCGGTTCTTGCTGCAGCAGTGCCCAGGTTTCTTTGGGGAGCAGGTGTTTCATAGCCCTGTATTGTCCCGGTTTTGCGGCGGGCATCGACCGCCGGTGTCCGCGGCTAAGGCCGGCTTTCTACAATGGAGGGCTTATGAAGCCGATCCACTACACCCGCGCCCAAACCCTGCCCGGTATCCTGGCCCATCGCATCGCCATCCTCGACGGCGCCATGGGCACCATGATCCAGCGCTTCAAGCTGAACGAGGCGCAGTACCGTGGCGAGCGCTTCAAGGACTTTTCCAAGGACGTGAAGGGCAACAACGAGTTGCTGTCGCTCACGCGGCCCGACATCATCCGCGACATCCACGAGGGGTACCTCGCTGCCGGCGCCGACCTGATCGAGACCAACACCTTCGGCGCCACCAGCGTGGCGCAGGCCGACTATGACATGGCACACCTGGCGCGCGAGATGAACCTCGAATCCGCCAAGCTGGCGCGCGCGGCGTGCGACAAATTCTGCACGCCTGAGCATCCGCGTTTTGTTGCCGGCGCCCTGGGCCCGACGCCCAAGACCGCCAGCATCAGCCCGGACGTGAACGACCCCGGTGCGCGCAACATCACCTTCGAAGAGCTGCGCGCCGCCTATTACGAGCAGGTGGCGGCGCTGGTCGAAGGCGGCGCCGACGTGCTGCTGGTGGAAACCATCTTCGACACGCTCAACGCCAAGGCGGCGCTGTTCGCCATTGACGAGTACTTCGAAGCCTCGGGCGAGCGCCTGCCCATCATCATCAGCGGCACTGTGACTGACGCCTCCGGCCGCATCCTGAGCGGCCAGACCGTCACCGCCTTCTGGCACAGCGTGCGCCACGCGCAGCCGCTGGCAGTGGGCCTGAACTGCGCCCTGGGCGCGGCGCTGATGCGGCCCTACATCCAGGAGCTGGCGAAGGCCGCGCCCGACACCTTCATCAGCTGCTACCCGAACGCCGGTCTGCCCAACCCGATGAGCGAAACCGGCTTTGACGAAACGCCTGAGGTCACCAGCCGCCTGCTGCGGGAGTTTGTTGCCGAGGGCCTGGTCAACATCGTTGGCGGCTGCTGCGGTACCACGCCCGAGCACATCGGCGCCATCCACGACGCCGTGGCCCCGCTGGCCACGCGCGCGCTGAACGCCGGCCCGTTCTACCGCGAAGCGGCCTGACCGTCGCTCACGCCCAAGCCGTGACGCAGCAATCCCCAGTCTTGCTGGGGATTTGCGACTGGCGGCACAATCAGGCTTCCCATCAAGGGGAGTAGTCAACCAGCCGGCGGAGCCCAGGCTCCCAGCGCTGCGCGCCTGCGCCGTCAGTACGCTGTGTCAAAGCAGCCGGCGCCGGCGGTCCGTCACCCACGGTGGCGGACCCGACAAGACCTTGCGGGTGTTTCATCAACACTGCAAGCGAGGTTCCTTATGCAAAGCATTGCGCCACTGTGGCTGTGGCTGGTTTTTGTCGCCTTCGTGCTGGCGGCACTGTTTGTCGATTTCGTCGTGCTCAAGAAGCAAGGCGCCCACGCCGTGGGCGTGAAGGAGGCGCTCAACTGGTCGCTCATCTGGGTGGGGCTGAGCTTCGTTTTCAACGGTCTGCTGTGGTGGGCCATCCGGCACGAAACCGGCTCCACGGCGCTGGCAAACGAGAAGTCGCTCGAGTTCCTCACCGGCTACCTGATCGAAAAGAGCCTGGCGGTCGACAACATCTTCGTCTTCCTGCTCATCTTCACCTACTTCGCCGTGCCCCCGGCCTACCAGAAGCGGGTGCTGATGATCGGCATCATCGGCGCCATCGTGCTGCGCACTGTCATGATCCTCATCGGCGGCTGGCTGCTGTCGCAGTTCCACTGGATCCTGTACCTGTTCGGCGCCTTCCTCATCCTCACCGGCGTCAAGATGTGGTGGGCGGCCGGCAAGGAAAGCAGCCTGGACGACAACCCGGCCCTCAAGCTGCTGCGTCGCGTGATGCCCGTCAGCCGTCACTTCGATGGCGAGAAGTTCTGGACCCTCGAAAACGGCAAGCGCATCGCCACGCCGCTGCTGATGGTGGTGGCCCTGGTCGGTCTGACCGACGTGATCTTTGCGGTCGATTCGATCCCGGCCATCTTCGCCATCACGCAGGACCCGTTCATCGTGCTCACCAGCAACGTGTTCGCCATCCTGGGTCTGCGCGCCATGTTCTTCCTGCTGCAGGCGGCGGCCAGCCGCTTCCACCTGCTCAACTACGGGCTGGCCGTGATCCTGGTCTTCATCGGCACCAAGATGATGCTGATCGATATCTACAAGATCCCCGTGGCCGTGTCGCTGGCCGTGGTGCTGGGCATCCTGGTCATCACCATGGTCTGGAGCGCGCGCACCTCGTCACCCAGCCATTCGGGCAAGCGGGTCAGCTAAGCCGCCCCGGCTGCCGTCGGGGGCGCGGGTCACGGCTCACTGGCCGTGATCTGCAACGACCGAACGGGATGGCATGCGATGGCGCAGCGGCTGATGACCGTCAGCTCAGAAAGTAGACGGCCGCCATGGCGGCGACGGCGGGCACGGTCTGGATCAGCAGGATCTTGCGGCTGGCGGTGGCAGCGCCATACAGGCCGGCGACCGCCACGCAGCCCAGCACGAACAGCAGCGCCTCGCGCTGGCCGGCGACCAGTGCCCAGGCAATGCCGGCGGCCAGAAAGCCGTTGTACAGACCTTGGTTGGCCGCCAGCACCTTGGTGGCCTTGGCAAAGTCGGGCGCGAGGTTGAAGGCCTTCATGCCCTGCGGTTTATCCCAGAGGAACATCTCCAGCACCAGGATGTAGACATGGATGGCGCAGACGACGAGGGCGAGGGTGATGGCAATGATGTGCATGAGGACGCCTGTTGTTGAGTTGCGGACCTTAGATGGTAGTACGGGCACGGCGGCGCACCAGCCAGGCGATGAGCCCGGCGGCCACCACAACGGCCATGAACCAGCCCAGCGCGCGCGAGGCCGCCAGTTCGCCTTCACGGGCGGCGCCCATGAAGAACAACACGAAGGCCAGCAGGTGCACGCCCAGACGCTGCAGGCGCAGCCAGACGGCCTCGGCGCGGGTGGCCCAGGCTAGAGCGACGTCAACCACCCACCAGAGCGCGAACACCGTGTCCAGCCGCGGGGCGCTTACGCGCGGTGTGTTCAGGATGCGCTGCCAGTCGTTGCCGAAGATGACGACCGTGGCCCAGTAGAAGTGCACGGCAAACACCAGCAGCGAGGCGGTCCAGAAGATGCGCCAGGCCTGGTAGACGCGGGCCGATTGCCGGATGGACGGAAACAGCGCCAGCGCCGGGGTGGCCAGCAGCAGCGAGGCCCAGATCGTGAAGAAGGTGAGGTGCAGGTCCTGGCGCAACGCCTCGGCCACGTCGGCCGTACCACCGCCGGGCGGGCTGAGTGAAAACAAGGCCAGGTCGCGGCTCCACCAAGCGGCGGCAAAACACACGGCCAGCGCCAGGCCGGACAGGGCCAGCGTGATGCCGGCGGAACGGGAGGTGGGTGTGGTCATGATGAAAACGAGGTGAGGCGTGACATTTATGCGTTGCGGGTGACGCGGGGCGTCTGCCGCGCCACCGGACCGGTTTGCTGCACGATGTGTTGCTGCAGCGCCTGAGCCAAGCCCAGCGCGAACCCGGCTTCGGCCACGACGAACATCGGCCCGACCAGCAGGCCGCGCAGATCGTCCACGAAGGCTGGCTTGCGGCCCTCCCAGTAATGGCCGGCGAACTGGAAGACCCAGCCCACGACGAAGCTGCCCAGCGCGACCGACAGCCAGGTGGCCATCGGCGCCTGCGCCAGCGGGTGCGCCAGCATGAGCAGCGCGCCGATGAGCGCGAGCGTGACCAAGGCGAGCGGCCGCTGCCCCTGCCGCAGGTACCACAGGGCAGCCAGCAGGTAGGCCACGCCGTCAAGGCCGACGGCCACGGTGGCGACGTTGAACTGCACACGCGCCAGCAGCGCGCCGATGGCAAAGACGATGAGCGGAATGCCCACGTAATGGGTGGCAATGTTGCGCGGATCGCGGTGGTAGCGGGCGTATTGCACCAGCAGGGCGGTGGCTTGGTCCATGAGGTCTCCTTGGTCTCCTTGGTGGGGTCCCCCAAGGATGCCGCGTGCGGCGCAGGACGTCTGTCAGAATTTGGACAAAGCCGCCACGGCCAGGCGCCAGCGGCATGGACAGGAATTCAGCTGCCCCCACTATGGACCCGTCGACCCACGCTCCCGCCGCCCTGCAGGCTGCCTTGCAGACCGACGACTGGTTTGCCGCCAGCCCCGAGCCGCTGCAGCAGCAACTGCTGGCGCTGGCCCGTTGGCGGCACCTGGCGCCGGGCGAGTCGCTGTTTGCGCGCGGCGGGGATGCCGACGGCCTGTGCTGTGTGGCAGCCGGAGCACTGCGCATCGGCGCCCACGACGCGCAGGGCCAGGCCGCGGTGCTGGCCTACCTGGAGCCGTACCAGTGGTTTGGCGAGATCTCCATGATCGACGACCTGCCGCGCACCCATGATGCCGTGGCCGATGTGGCCAGCCAGGTGCTGGTGGTGCCGCGCGCCGCGCTGCTGGCCTGGCTGGACGCCCACCCCGCCCACTGGCGCGACATGGCGCGCCTGGCCTGCCGCAAGCTGCGCGTGGCCTTCTTGGTTCTGGAGGAACTGGCCCTGCTGCCGCTGGAGGAGCGGGTGTTGCGACGCCTGCAGTTGCTGGCCCAGGGCTACGGCAGCCGCGACGTGGCGCGGCGCCACATTCGCGTGGCGCAGGAGGTGCTGGCGCGCATGCTGGGGGTAAGCCGCCAGAGCGTCAACAAGGCCCTCAAGCAGCTGGAGGCGCGTGGGGCCCTGCGCCTGCATTACAGCGAGATCGAACTGCTGGGCTGAACCGCAACCCGGTAGGTCCAGAGGACAATCACGCACCATGGACATCGAAGATCTGCGCCAGCGGCTGCGCGCGCTCGGCGCCAATCCCCGTCACCAGCACCGCGTGCTGCGCCTGTGGTCGCAGGCGCTGCCGCAGACGCATGGCAGCCGGCCGATCGAGGCGTTTCTGCCCACCACGCTGCGCACGGCGCTGCCTGAGATCGAGCGCGACTTGGCCGCGCTGGCCACGGTGCATTCGGAACATCCAGGCGAGGACGGTTCGCTGCGCCGTGTAGTGGCACTGGCTGACGGCCAGCTGGTCGAGAGCGTGCACATGCCGCCGGGCCGCATCCCGGCGTTGTGCGTGTCGACCCAGGTCGGCTGCGCCGTGGGCTGTGTGTTCTGCATGACCGGCACCACCGGACTGGTGCGCCAGCTCGGCAGCGCCGAGATCGTGGCCCAGGTGGCGCTGGCGCGGCAGCACCGCCCGGTCAAGCGCGTCGTGTTCATGGGCATGGGCGAGCCGGCGCACAACCTGGACAGCGTGCTCGCGGCCATCGACCTGCTGGGCACGGCCGGCAACATCGGCCACAAGAACCTGGTGTTCTCCACCGTGGGCGACGCGCGGGTGTTCGAGGCCCTGCTGGCGCGTGCGGAAGGCGAGGTGCGTCCGGCGTTGGCGATCTCGCTGCACACCACGCGTGCCGAGCTGCGTGCCGCGTTGCTGCCGCGCGCGCCCCAGCTCACGCCGGACGAGCTGGTGACAGCGGCCGAGCGTTATGCGCGTGCCAGCGCCTATCCCATTCAGTACCAGTGGACGCTGCTGGAAGGCATCAATGACACAGATGAGGAGGTGGAGGGTTTGGTGCACCTGCTGCAGGGCAAGTACGCCATCCTCAACTTGATTCCTTACAACGCGGTGGAGGGTATGCCTTACCGTCGGCCGTCGTGGGAAGCGGCCGCCGAACTGGCGCGCCGCCTGCACCAGCGTGGCATCCTGACCAAGCTGAGGCAGTCGGCCGGGCAGGACGTGGATGGCGGTTGCGGCCAGTTGCGGGCGCGCGCCGTGCAGGAAAAGAGCGGGTCTGGGCGGCGCGTGATCCCGGTGCAAACGGCGACCGCCTGAGGTTCATTCAGTACACGTACCCAGCAGGCCCGCGGTAAAGCCTTTAAAATTGCGACCGATCCAAGGAGCGTTGCAGCGGCAGGTCTTGCCGTCAGGCTTGGATGTCCCAACGACGCTCACCTGTTCTGTATTCCCCAGGTGAGACGCATGTCCGAAATCTCCACTCCCCCCATGAAGCTGTCCGGCCTGGAGCCGGTGCTCATTGGCGCCGGCTCGCTGTTCGTCAACATAGGCGAGCGCACCAATGTGACGGGCTCCAAGGCCTTCGCGCGCATGATCCTCAACGGCCAGTTCGAAGAGGCGCTGGCGGTGGCGCGCCAGCAGGTGGAGAACGGCGCGCAAGTGATCGACATCAACATGGACGAGGCCATGCTCGACAGCAAGGCCGCCATGGTGCGCTTCCTCAACCTGATCGCCAGCGAGCCCGACATCGCGCGCGTGCCGATCATGATCGACTCCTCCAAGTGGGAGGTGATCGAGGCCGGCCTGCGCTGCATCCAGGGCAAGGGCATCGTGAACTCGATCTCCATGAAAGAAGGCGTGGACGAGTTCAAGCGCCAGGCCAAGCTCATCAAGCGTTACGGCGCCGCGGCCGTGGTGATGGCCTTCGACGAAAAAGGCCAGGCCGATACCTACGCGCGCAAGATCGAGATCTGTGAGCGCGCCTATCGCATCCTGGTCGACGAGGTGGACTTCCCGGCGGAAGACATCATCTTTGACCCCAACATCTTCGCCATCGCTACCGGCATCGAGGAGCACAACAATTACGCGGTGGACTTCATCGAGGCCACGCGCTGGATCAAGCAGCACCTGCCGGGTGCCAAGGTCTCGGGTGGCGTATCCAACGTGAGTTTCAGCTTCCGCGGCAATGACCCGGTGCGCGAGGCCATCCACACCGTGTTCCTGTACCACGCCATCCAGGCCGGCATGGACATGGGCATCGTCAACGCCGGCATGGTGGGCGTCTACGACGAGGTGGAGCCTGTGCTGCGCGAACGCGTGGAGGACGTGGTGCTCAACCGCCGGCCCGATGCCGGCGAACGGCTGGTGGAGATTGCCGAGAGCGCCAAGGGCGCGGCCAAGGACGACAGCAAGAAGAACGAATGGCGTGGCGGCACGGTCGAGCAACGCCTGAGCCACGCGCTGGTGCACGGCATCACCGACTTCATCACCGAGGACACGGAAGAGGCCTACCGCGCCGTACTGGCCAAGGGTGGCCGCCCGCTGCACGTGATCGAAGGCCCGCTGATGGACGGCATGAACATCGTCGGTGACCTGTTTGGTGCCGGCAAGATGTTTCTGCCGCAGGTGGTGAAGAGCGCACGCGTGATGAAGCAGGCCGTGGCGCACCTGATTCCCTACATCGAGGAAGAAAAGCGCCAGCAGGAAGCGGCCGGTGAGGACGTGCGCGCCAAGGGCAAGATCGTGATTGCCACCGTCAAGGGCGACGTGCACGACATCGGCAAGAACATCGTCACCGTGGTACTGCAGTGCAACAACTTCGAAGTCATCAACATGGGCGTCATGGTGCCCTGCCACGAGATCCTGGCGCGCGCCAAGGTCGAAGGCGCCGACATCGTGGGCCTGTCGGGCCTGATCACGCCCAGTCTGGAAGAGATGCAGTACGTGGCGAGCGAGATGCAGAAGGACGAGCACTTCCGCATCAAGAAGATCCCGCTGCTGATCGGTGGCGCCACCACCAGCCGTGTGCACACGGCGGTGAAGATTGCGCCGCATTACGAAGGCCCGGTGGTCTATGTGCCCGATGCCTCGCGCAGTGTGAGCGTGGCGCAAGGGTTGCTGAGTGACCAGGCCGCCAAATACATCGACGAACTCAACGCCGACTACGAGCGGGTGCGCCAGCAGCACGCCAACAAGAAGCAGACGCCGCTATGGCCGCTGGACAAGGCGCGCGCCAACAAGACGCCGATCGTGTGGAGTGGCTACACGCCACCGCGGCCGAAGTTCATCGGCCGTCGCGTCTTCAAGAATTTCGATCTGGCGGAACTCGCCAAGTACATCGACTGGGGTCCGTTCTTCCAGACCTGGGATCTGGCCGGCCCGTTCCCGGCCATCCTGAAGGACGAGATCGTCGGCACCGAAGCCCAGCGCGTGTTCTCCGACGGCAAGCGCATGCTGCAGCGCCTGGTCGAAGGGCGCTGGCTCACCGCCAACGCCGTGCTCGGCCTGTATCCGGCCAACAGCGTGAACGACGACGACATCGAGCTGTACACCGACGAGAGCCGCAGCCAGGTGGCGCTCACCTGGTACGGCCTGCGACAGCAGACCGAGAAACAGGTGGTGGACGGCGTGCAGCGCCCGAGCCGTTGCCTGGCCGACTTCGTGGCGCCCAAGGGCACGGCGCCCGATTACGTCGGTGTCTTTGCGGTGACGGCCGGCATCGGCGCCGAGAAGAAGGAGCAGTACTTCATGGCCGACCATGACGACTACTCCGCCATCATGCTCAAGGCCCTGGCCGACCGGCTGGCGGAGGCCTTTGCCGAGTGCCTGCACCAGCGCGTGCGCACCGACCTGTGGGGCTATGCGCCGCAGGAGCACCTCAGTCTGGAGGCGCTGATCGCCGAGCAGTACCAGGGCATCCGCCCCGCGCCGGGTTACCCGGCCTGCCCGGACCACAGCGTGAAGAAGGACATGTTCGAGCTGCTGCAATGCGAGGAGATCGGCATGGGCCTGACGGAAAGTCTGGCCATGACGCCGGCCGCCAGTGTGAGCGGTTTCTACCTGGCGCACCCCGAGAGCAGCTACTTCAACGTCGGCCGCATCGGTGAGGACCAGCTGCAGGATCTGGCGCGTCGTCGCGGCATGCAGCAGGAAGCGCTGCAGCGTCTGCTGGCGCCCAATCTCTGAGCCGCCGCTGTCTGCCGTCTGCCAAGCCGGCGGCTTGGTATCGCGTCGGCTTTTACCTAAGCTTACAAAGCAGACACATTCATCGCGCCATTCCTGTCTACCTTAGAGAGCCCCAGGCGTTAGAAGCACGGGTCGTCGCAACGACCCGCTCTCACGCCTGTCAATACAAGGAAGAAGTTCATGAACGCGCAAACGCAATCCTCAACCGCCGCTCCGGCTCGCAGCAATGCCCTGTGGGCCGCCATCGCCGTGCTGGCCGTGGCCGTCGTGGCCCTGGCATCGGCGCTGTATTACGTGCAGTCGCGTCAGGCCCAGCAGCATCCGGTGGCCGTGAGTCCGGTGCCCAACCCGGTGGTGGTGCCGCCCGCACCGGCGGAGGCGACCGAGAAGGCGCCCGCCGCGGGGCAAGCCAAGTCGACCGCGACTGAACAGAAGCCGGTGGCCAGCAAGACCACCGCCAGCCGCAGCAACAAGCCCGCGGAGCAAGCCTTGCCCGCCGCGCCGACGGCGGCCGGCAACGCAGCGCCGGCTCCCGTCGCCAAGGAGGTCTGCCTGAACTGCGCCACGGTGACCGCAGTGACACCGCTGGAGCGCGAAGGCGAACCCAGTGGCGCCGGTGCCGTGGCCGGCGGCGTGCTTGGGGCCCTGGTGGGCAACCAGTTCGGCGGCGGCGACGGCAAGACGCTGGCCACCATTGCCGGCGCCGTGGGTGGCGGCATCGCCGGCAACACGGTGGAGAAGAAGATGAAGAAGACCACGGTTTACCGTGTTGAGTTGCGCATGGACAACGGTGACATCCGCAGCTTGGAGCAGGCTGCACCGTTGGGCGTTGGTGCCCGTGTGCGTGTCGAGGGCAATGCCCTCTATCCTTTGAACCCCTGAGTCGCTAGCGGCGCGCCCGACGCTGGGCCGTGATCAGGGCGGCCACGCCAAGCAAGCTGAGTCCCAGCATCAGCCACAGGCCGCTCACGTAACCACCGGCCGGGCTCCACAGCAGCCCGAGCAACCAGGGCGCGCCGGCGCGCCCCAGCGCCATCGGCACACCCAGCACGCCGTTGAGCGACGCGGCCTGGGCCTGGTTCACATACTGCGCCACGGCCGTGCCCTTGACGATGGTGAACATGCCGTTGCCCATGCCGTAGAGCAGTACGAACAGCAGCAGCACGGCGATCTGCGCGCCGCCCAGCCAGGGTGCCAGCAGCAGGGCCAGCAAGCCCAGCGGAATCAGGCAGGGGATCAGCCTGTTGACCTGGTGCAAGTCCAGGCGGTGTTCGAAGAAGTACAGCAGCATGCGCCCCAGCAACTGCAGCACGCCGACGGCGGCCGGCACTGCGATGACCCAGGTCTCGGGCAGGCCGTTTTCACGCAACAGGCTCACCATGTGCGGCGGCAGCGCCGCTGTCACACCCATCAACAGCACGATGAACAGGCCCACCAGCCAGAACGTGGGGTTCAACAGGTGGGGCCGCAATGTTGCCGGCTCGGCGGCGGCTGAGCCGTGTCCGCGTGCCGGGGCGGGGGCGTGGCGCAGCAGCTGCGCGTGCAGCGGTGCACACACCAGCAGGTGCAGTGCGGCCAGCACCAGCAGCGCGTGGCGCCAGCCGAACACGTGGATCAGCCAGGCCGACAGCGGCAGGAACACCGTGCTGGCCAGCCCGCCGAGGAAGGTGATGGTGATGATGGCGCGGCGGAAGTCGTGCGGGAAACGCCGGATCACCACGGCAAACACCGGCGGGTAGAGCGTAGCGGCCGAGCCGACGCCCAGGCCGAGCCAGACGGCGTAGAAGCTGGCCAGGCTGTCGACGCCGCTGTGCAGCGCCAGGCACAGTGCCACCAGCAGCGAGCCGCCGGTCATGACGGCGCGCTCATGCCCGCGGTCGATCAGTCGGCCCACCGGCCAGGCCAGCAGGCCTTCGGCCAACAGCGCCAGGCTGAAGGCCAGCGACGACTCGGCACGGCTCAGGCCCAGCTCGCGTTCCACCGGCTCCATCAAGAGCGCGAAGGTGTAGAACACACTGCCCCAGCTGATGAGTTGCGCCAGTGACAGCCAGCCGATCAGGCGCGGGTCGTGGCGGGCTTGGGTGTGCATGGCGCGATTATGCCAAGGCTGAATGCGAAATCCGGCCTTGAGGCTTGCAGGTCTTGCGCAGACAGCTATGAAGTTGATAGCAGAATGCAACCCTTGCGACCCACGTGCCGGCTGGTGCGAGTGCGGCAAGCGGCGCGGCGAGTGCCTAGAATCGGTGCCTGTGCATCAGGCATAGGCTTGCGGTGCGCCTGCCTTGCTGATTTCCTTCGCCCCTTGCACATGACCTCTGCCTACCGCGCCATTCCCGCCACCACCCGTCGCGCCGTGCTGCTGCTGTCGCTGGCCACCTTCTCCAGCATGACGGCGCAGCGCCTGTGCGATGCCATGCTGCCGCAGCTGGCGCGTGAGTTCGAGGTCAGCTTGGCGCAGGCGGCGCAGGTGGTGTCAATGTTTGCGGTGGTCTACGGCCTGAGCCAGCTGGTCTATGGGCCGCTGGGCGACCGGCTGGGCAAGTTCCGCATCGTCACGCTGGCCACCCTGGGCTGCAGCGTGGGCAGCATTGCGGCCGTCTTCGCTGCGAGCCTGGACTGGCTGGTGCTGGCGCGCGTGCTGGTGGCCCTCGGGGCGGCGGCTGTCATTCCGCTGTCGCTGGCGTGGATCGGCGATGCCGTGGCCTATGAGCTGCGGCAGGAGACGCTGGCGCGCGTCGGCCTGGGCACGACGCTGGGCATTGCCGGCGGGCAGTTGCTCGGCGGCCTGTTCTCCGACACGTTGGGCTGGCGCTGGGCCTTTGCCTTCATGACGCTGCTGTTCGGCTCGGTCGGCCTGCTGCTGCTGGCCGAAGGGCGACGTCAGCACGCGGCACGCGGCCGACACCACGACGGCGCGCCGGCCCGGCCTGCCGGCTTCGTGACGCAGGCCTTGCAGATTCTCACCGGCCGCTGGTCGCGCATCGTGCTCATCGTGGCGCTGATCGAAGGCGCGGCCGGCTTCGGCGTCATGGCCATCTGGGCCTCGCACCTGCACCATGCGCTAGGCCTGTCGCTCACCTACGCCGGTGCCATCGTGGCCCTGTTCGGACTGGGCGGCATGCTCTACATGGCGGTGGCGCGTTTCCTGATCCGGCGCCTGGGCGAGCGCGGGCTGGTGCGCTTCGGCGTCGGTCTGTTGGGCGCCGCGGCGCTGGTGGTGGGGCTTTCCCCGCACTGGGCGCCGGTGATGCCGGCCAGCCTGCTGGGCGGCTTCGGCTTCTTCATGTTCCACAACACCATGCAGGCCAATGCGACGCAAATGGCGCCGGCCGCACGCGGCACGGCGGTGTCGCTGTTTGCGGCCAGCCTGTTCCTCGGCCAGTCGATCGGCGTGCTGCTGGCCGCTGCCCTGGTGGGGCGCATCGGCTCGACGGCCGTGATCCTGCTTGGGGGCGGTGTTCTGGTGGCCGTGGGCGGCTACTTTGCCGCGGCGCTGCGCCGACGCGCCGCGCTGCTGGGCGAGGATGAAGACGGGGTCTGACTGCCTCGCACAGGCCCGGAAATTGCTTCATCTCGTGCATCTACAACAACGACGTTAAGGGATACCCATGTACGCGACGACATTACCTGCGCCACGTTAAGCGCGCGGCCTCCATGGCCCCCGAGAGCGTCTGTCGCGGCGGCTTCGTCCGACCGGTGCCCCCAGCGCTTTCCCCTGTCCTTGTCCTGACGCCCCCGGGCGGCACGCTTGCGGTGTGCCGCTGCCGGTTGGCGTTGCTTTCAGTCCTTGGCCCTCTGCCTTCTGCTTTTTGTCTTCTGCATGGAAAACACTGAACAACTCCAGATCGACACCTTCTTGCCCTATATGCGCGACGTCATTCGCTGCGAGCAGGCGCTGCAGGAACTCAACCTGATGTGGCGCATCATCGAGTCGTCGGCCAAGATGAACTGCCCGGAAGAGGCGCGCGCCATCCTGCCGACCATGGCCGCCACGCGCGACGGCTTCAACCGGCTGGAGCAGGAGCTGGTGACCAGCCTGGTGGGCGAGAAGGTCGCCACTGTGCTGGGCGAGATCGGCACCAAGGCGCAGTACGTGATCGACATCGTGGTGCGCAACCTGTACGAACGCACTGCCGACGTCGGCTTTCTCGCCACCGACAACGAGCTGTGCGCCTTTGTTGCCGGCCTGACGGACGATGAGCGGGCCATCCGCCAGCGTCTGCGCGCCTACCGCAACAAGTACACGGTGTACGACGAGATCATCCTGCTCGATACCGCCGGCAACGTGCTGGTGCAGATCGACGAGGCTACCCCGCTGGAGGGCAGCAGCGACCCGCTGCTGGCGCAGACGCTGGCCAGCGACGGTTATGTGGAAACCTTCCGCGCCAGCGACCTGCGGCCGGACAAGCAGCAGGCGCTGATCTATTCCAAGCGCATGCTGCATCCGCACACCGGCGCCGTGGTCGGTGTGCTGTGCCTGTGCTTCAACTTCGAGCAGGAGATGGCCGGCATTTTTCGCACCCATGGCGACCCCGAAGGCCGCGCGAACCTGCTGCTGCTCGACGGCGACAACCGTGTGATCGAAAGCGCCGATCCGCTGTGGATCCCGGTCGGCGCGGTAGTGCCGGTCAACCCGACGGCGCGGCCGCGGCTGCTGATGTTCGCCGGCCGCGAGTACCTGGTGCGCACCTACCGCTCGGCCGGCTACCAGGGCTATCCCGGCCCGGCGGGCTGGCAGGGCCAGGTGATGATGCCGGTCGATGTGGCCTTCACCGGCGCGGCCAGCAACACCTTGGCCACGCTGGCGCCTGCTGTGCGCGAGGGCCTGCTGTCGCATGCCAAGTCGTTCTCGGCCCCGCTGTACGAGATCATGATGGCCGCCGAAACCATCCGGCGTGTGGTCTGGAACGGGCAGGTGATGACGGCCGGCCAACGTGGCGAGCTGATGAAGCTCAAGACCATCCTCGACCAGATCAGCGAAACCGGTGCGCGCAGCAACGAGCTGTTCTCCAAGTCGATCGGCGACCTGTACGAGACCGTGCTGGCCTCCAGCCTGCGCGATTCGGAATTCGTCTCGCACCTGCTGGTCGACCTGCTGGACCGCAACCTGTACGAGCGTTCGGACGACTGCCGCTGGTGGGCGTTGACGCCCGAGTTGCGTGCGGCCCTGGCCGCGCCTGAGCTTGGCGAGGCGGCGCGCCAGCAGATCAACGACATCCTGGGCTACATCAACAGCCTGTACACCGTCTACACCCGGCTGTTCGTCTACGACCAGCAGGGCTGCATCATCGCCAGCACCCAACCGGGGCAGGGGCGCGACAGCGTCATCGGCACCCACATCGACGCCGCCACGCTGGCGCGCGTGCGCGCGCTGGGCAGCGAGCAGGACTACCACGTCACGCCGTTCGAGGCCTCGCCGCTGTACGGCGACCGCCCCACTTACGTCTACCACGCCGCCATCCGCGACCCGCACGACGAAGCGCGGGTGGTGGGCGGCATCGGCATCGTGTTCGACGCCGAACCCGAGTTCGCCGCCATGCTGCGTGGCGGCCTGGGTGAGCAGACCGGCATGCAGGCGCTGTTCGTCGACCGCCAGGGTCGCGTCATCTCGAGCCTGGACCCGGCGCGCCCGGTGGGCAGCGTGCTGGAACTGGACGACACCCTGCGCCAGTTGCCCAACGGCCGCAGCGCCTCGCGCATCGTGGTGCACGACGGCCAGTACGCCATCATGGGCTGCACCATGTCCAGCGGCTACCGCGAGTTCAAGGTGACGGACGGCTACCACGAGGACGTGCTGGCGGTGGTCTTCAAGTTCCTCGGCGAAGTGCGCGAAGCCAGCGGCGACAGTGGCGCGGCCCGGATCCAGCTGCAGACCGATCTGCGCGGGCAGGCCGGGTGCGAGTACGCCACCTTCGTCATTGGCGGCGCGCTGTACGCGCTGCCGGCACAGCATGCGCTGGAAGCCCTGCCGGCCAGCAAGATCACCACCGTGTCGACTGGCGAGCGCCGCGCCTGCGTCGGCCTGCTGGGGCTGCAGCGTGAGGGGCGCGACGGCGCGCCGGTCTGGGTGTTCGACCTGGGTTACCTGATCCGCGGCACGCCGTCGCCGACCGACAACCGCAGCCAGGTGATCATCGTGCGCCACGGCGAGCAGACCCTGGGGCTGCTGGTGGACGAACTGCACGCGGTGCCCGAATTCAGCGAGCAGCAGATCATGGCGACGCCCTTTGGCAGCAACGGGCTGGTGCGGCACTTCATCAAGGCCAACGGCGGCGAGGTGCTGATCCAGGTCATCGATCCGGCCAGCCTGTTCGCAACGCTGATGCAGCGCGAGGCGCCGGCGCGTTCGGAGGCGCTGCCGGCCTGAGGCCCGGGGCGCGCGTCAGGTCGGCACCGCCAGCGCCGGCCGGTACTGCAGCGCCTCGGCGATGTGCTCCAGGCCGGTGCGCGGCGCGCCGGCCAGGTCGGCAATGGTACGGGCCACCTTGAGCGTGCGGTGCATGCCGCGCGCCGACCAGCCCAGGCGCGCGGCGGCGGTGTGCAGGAACTTCAGCGCCGCGTCGTCCGGCATGGCGTGGGCGTCGATTTCCGCGCCGGCCAGCGCCTGGTTGCATTTGCCCTGCCGCGCCTGGGCCCGTTCACGCGCTGCCAGGCAGCGCGCCTGCACGTCGGCTGTGGATTCGCCGGCCGGCGCCTGCAGCAACTCGGCAGCCGGCACGGCCGCGACTGCCACGTGCAGGTCGATGCGGTCCAGCAGCGGGCCGGACAAGCGCCCCTGGTAGCGCGCCACCTGGTCGGGGGTGCAGCGGCAAGCGCGTTGCTGTGAGCCCAGGTAACCGCAAGGGCAGGGGTTCATGGCCGCCACCAGCTGGAAACGGGCCGGGAATTCGGCGCGCCGCGCGGCACGTGCGATGGTGATGTGACCCGTCTCCAGCGGCTCGCGCAGCGCCTCCAGCGCGCTGCGCGGAAACTCGGGCAGTTCATCCAGAAACAGTACGCCGTGGTGCGCCAGCGAGATCTCGCCCGGCCGCGGCGGCGTACCGCCTCCCACCAGGGCCACGGCACTGGCGGTGTGGTGCGGGCTGCGGGTGGGCCGCTGGCCCCACTGTGCCAGCTTGAAGTGGCCGGCCAGGCTGGCAATGGCCGCGCTTTGCAGGGCCTGCTCAGTGGACAGCGGTGGCAGCAGGCCGGCAAAGCGCTGCGCCAGCATGGACTTGCCGGAGCCCGGCGGGCCGCTGAGCAGCAGGCTGTGCCCGCCGGCGGCGGCAATCTCCAGCGCGCGTTTTGGCCCGGCCTGGCCCTTGACGTCGGCCAGATCCGGCGCGGTGGTTGCCATGCCGGGCAGCGCGGCCTCCACGCGCGCCCAGCCGGATGCCGCGGCCGCCAGATCGCCTGCCGGCAGGAACTGCTGCACCACATCAAGCAGGTGGCGCGCGCGGAAAACCCGGGTTTCGGGCACCAAGGCGGCCTCTTCGGCACTGTCGGGCGGCAGCACCAGACAGGTGCTGAACTGTTGCTGCTGCAGGGCCAGTGCCATGGCCAGCGCGCCACGGACCGGGCGCAATTCGCCTGAGAGCGACAGCTCACCGGCGAACTCGTGGCCGGCCAAGCGCGCCGCGTCGATCTGGCCGCTGGCGGCCAGGATGCCCAGGGCGATGGGCAGGTCGAAGCGGCCGGAGTCCTTGGGCAGGTCGGCCGGCGCCAGGTTGACGGTGATGCGCTTGTTGTGCGGGAACTCCAGCCCGGCGTTTTGGATGGCGGAGCGCACGCGTTCGCGCGCTTCCTTCACCTCGGTGTCTGCCAAGCCGACCAGGGTGAAGCTGGGCAGGCCGTTGGCCAGATGCACTTCCACTGTCACCGCCGCCGCTTCCAGCCCCAGCAGGGCGCGGCTTTGCACCAAAGACAGGCTCATACGCGTTTCCTCCACAGAATAGTGCGTACCCGGGGCGGTTTTGCCGCCATGATGCACCGAACAGGTGCATACTGTTTATTCGTACAGTCATCCTAACGTATCCCCAGAACATTCGTGGACAAAATGTGTGCACTGATACGAAAATTGTCTTGGCATGGTCCGTGCTTAGCTGGTTCGTCCCTTTAACTCAACAATGGAGTGAACCATGAAGCTGAAATCCAAAACCGCCCTCGCCGTCTTGGCCCTGATCGCTGGCACCTCGGCCTTTGCCCAAGCCAAGGCCGAGCCGGACTACACTTGGAGCTTCAACATCGGTGCAGTGAGCGACTACCGTTTCCGCGGCATCGAGCAGACGGCTGGCGGCCCGTCCATCCAGGCAGGGGTGGATTTCGCCCACAAGAGCGGTTTGTACGCTGGCGCCTTCGCTGCGAGCAACATCAAGTGGATCAAGGAGTTCAACGGCGCGTCCAAGGGCGAGTACGAAATCGACCTCTATGGCGGCTACAAGGGTGAAGCTTTTGGTCTGGGTTATGACGTCGGTGTGATCACCTACCAGTACCCGGGTAACGATTCCGGTGGTGCCAATACCCGTGGCGGTGCGACGAACTACACCAAAGCCGACACCACCGAAGCGTATGTCGGCGTGAGCTACCAGATGGTCAGCCTGAAGTACTACCAGAGCATCGGTGACTTCCTGGGCAACCGGGACACCAATGGCAGCCGCTACTGGGACCTGAGCGCCACCTTCGATCTGGGCAATGGCTTCTCCTTGACCCCGCACGTCGGCTGGCAGACCCTGCCGACCAATTCCACGTCCAACACCGAAAACACTGCCAACTACAGCGACTACGCGCTGACGCTGGCCAAGGACATGGGCAACGGCGTGGTGATCTCGCTGGCGGCCGTCGGCACCGATGCCAAACGCAGCTTCTATACCAGCAGCGCCGATTTCGGTAACCGTCGTTTCTACGGCGGTGACACCGTGGTGCTGGGCCTGAAATACAACTTCTGATTCAACTCAACACCAGAGGAGAACCCATGAAACTCGTTACCGCCATCATCAAACCCTTCAAGCTCGATGAGGTGCGCGAAGGTCTCTCGGCGATCGGGGTGCAAGGCATCACCGTCACCGAGGTCAAGGGCTTCGGCCGCCAGAAGGGCCACACCGAGCTGTACCGCGGCGCGGAATACGTGGTCGATTTCCTGCCCAAGGTCAAGATCGAAGCGGCTGTGGCCGACGAACTGGTCGATCGCGTCATCGAGGCGATCGAAGGCTCGGCCCGCACCGGCAAGATCGGCGACGGCAAGATCTTTGTGTACAACCTCGAGCAGGTCGTGCGTATCCGCACCGGTGAAACCGGCAAGGAAGCGCTCTGAGGCTCATACCACCGAGAGAACACTGACATGAAAAAACTACTTGTCTCCTTCGCACTGGGTTTGAGCCTGCTGGCCGGTGGCACGGCCGCCTGGGCCCAGACCGCCCCGGCTGACGCCAAACCCGCCGTCGAGGCGGCCGCCGACGCCAAACCCGCTGACGCGGCTGCGGCCCCTGCGGCTGCACCGGCCCCCGCCGCCGCCGAGGCTGCCGCCCCGGCTGCGCCCGCGGCGCCCACGCCCAAGGTCGACTCCGGCGACACCGCCTGGATGCTGACCTCCACCATGCTGGTCATTCTCATGACCATCCCCGGCCTGGCCCTGTTCTACGGCGGTCTCGGCCGCAGCAAGAACATGCTGTCGGTGCTGATGCAGGTCTTCGTGATCTTCTCGCTGATCAGCCTGCTGTGGGCCATCTACGGTTACAGCCTGGCGTTCGCCGGTGAAGGCAAGTTCTTCGGCTCCTTCGACAAGATCTTCCTCAAGGGCGTGACCCAGGAGACCTTCGGGGCCCTGATCACCATCCCCGAGTTCGTCTTCGTCGCCTTCCAGGGCACGTTTGCCGCCATCACCGTGGCGCTGATCGTCGGCTCCTTTGCCGAGCGCATCAAGTTCGGCGCTGTGCTGTTCTTCTCCGCGCTGTGGTTCACCTTCAGCTACGTGCCCATGGCCCACATGGTGTGGGGCGGCGGCCTGCTGGCGGCGGACGGCGCGCTGGACTTCGCCGGCGGTACCGTGGTGCACATCAACGCCGCTGTGGCCGGCCTGGTGGGCGCCTACCTGGTGGGCAAGCGCATCGGCTACGGCAAGGAGTCGATGGCCCCGCACAGCCTGACACTGACCATGGTGGGTGCCTCCCTGCTGTGGGTGGGCTGGTTCGGCTTCAACGCCGGCTCTGCCGGTGCTGCCAACGCCCAAGCTGGCCTGGCCTTCATCAACACCGTGCTGGCAACGGCTGCGGCCACGCTGTCTTGGATCACCGGTGAAGCGCTGGGCAAGGGCAAGGCCTCGATGCTGGGCGCTGCCTCCGGCGCTGTGGCCGGCCTGGTGGCGGTCACCCCGGCTGCCGGCTTCGTCGGCCCGATGGGCTCCATCATCATCGGCCTCATCGCCGGTCTGGCCTGCCTGTGGGGCGTGTCCGGCCTGAAGAAGATGCTGGGTGCCGACGACGCGTTCGACGTGTTCGGCGTGCACGGCGTGGGCGGCATCCTTGGTGCCATCCTGACCGGCGTGTTCGCTGCCCAGAGCCTGGGTGGCAACGGCGGCCTGACGCCCGACACCTTCGCCATGGGTGCCCAGGTCTGGATCCAGTTCAAGAGCGTGGTCTTCACCCTGGTCTGGTCCGGCGTGGTTTCCTTCATCGCCTACAAGATCGTGGACCTGACCATCGGCCTGCGCGTCAGCGAAGAAGACGAGCGCCAGGGTCTGGACATCACCTCCCACGGCGAAACGGCCTACAACCGTTAAGCAAAGAGCAATGGACGGCAGCCGGTACCGCCGGCTGCCGCACCCAGAGCAAACGAGAGTCTCCTCTGGTTCTTCCACCCGCCCGGGCTTCGGCCCCGGCGGGTTTTTTCATGCGAGGCCGGTGCACAATGGCTGCCGAGGAGACCCCGGCATGAGCACATCTCTGCATTTGCGCAGCGGCCCGTTGCGTTGCGATATCCGGCCCGATCTGGGCGGCTGCGTGGCCGGCCTGTGGTGGGGTGAGCTGCCTGTGTTGCGCTCCACGCCAGCCGAGTCGCTGACCAGCGTGCGTCAGTCCGGCAGCTACCCGCTGGTGCCGTTTTCCAACCGCGTTGGGCAGGCCCGGCTCAAGTGGGCCGGCACCAGCCATCCGCTGGTGCAGAACAATGCTGCGGAACCCCATGCCATTCACGGCGTGGGCTGGCAGCGGCCCTGGCAGGTGCTGGAGGCCGACGAACAGTTTGCCCTGCTGTCGTATGAACACACGCCCGATGCTGCCTGGCCCTTTGCCTTCGACACCTCGCAGACCTTCCTGCTGCGCGATGGCGCGTTGGAGCTGACGCTGAGCATCACCAACCAGTCCACCCAGGCCGCGCCCGTGGGACTGGGCTGGCATCCGTACTTCGTCAAGCGCGCCGGCGCGCACATGCGCTTCGCCGCCAGCGGCCGCTGGGAGATGGGCGAGGACAAGCTGCCGACGCAACGCCTGCCCTCGCCCGGGCTGGACACCGATTGCGCCGCACTCGACGTGGACCACTGCTTCGACGGCTGGCGCGGCGACGCCGAGCTGCATGACGGCGCCTTGCGCATCCGGCTGGCCTCCAGCCTGACTCGGCTGGTGGTGTTCACCCACCCGGCGCGCGACACGGTGGCCATCGAGCCGGTCAGCCACGTCAACAATGCCGTCAACCTGCTGGGGCAGGAAGGCATGACTGCCGAGGCGCTGGGCCTGAAGGTGCTGCTGCCCGGCGAATCGATGACGGCGACTATGGCCATCGGGGTCGAAGCTGTTTGACGCCGACCGGCAGCAGTCCAAACCAGCCCAACCGTTACCATTGCCGGCTATGGATTCAGCACTGCACCCCATCGTCGAGCGCGTGCGCGCCGCGGCCGCCGACGCTACCCCGCTGCGCATCCGCGGCGGCGGCAGCAAGGACTTCTACGGCCAGTCGCTGCACGGCGAGGTGCTCGACACCCGGCCCCTGAGCGGCATCGTCAGCTACGAGCCCAGCGAGCTGGTGGTCACGGTGCGTGCCGGCACGCCGCTGGCTGAGCTGGAAGCCGCACTGGCCGACAAGGGCCAGGCGCTGCCGTTCGAGCCGCCGCACTTTGCGCAGGGCGGTGCCGTGGCCACGGTCGGTGGCATGGTGGCGGCTGGCCTCAACGGCCCGGCCCGCGCCAGCGTCGGTGCAGTTCGCGACTACATGCTGGGTGTGCAGCTGCTCAACGGCAAGGCGGAATTGCTGACCTTCGGCGGCCAGGTCATGAAGAACGTGGCCGGCTACGACGTCTCGCGTCTGATGGCCGGCTCGCTCGGAACGCTGGGCCTGATCGTGGAAGCCTCCATCAAGGTGCTGCCCAAGGCGGTGGCCGAGAGCACGCTGGTGTTCGAGCTGGACGAAGCGCAGGCCCTGGCTCAGCTCAACCGCTGGGGTGGCCAGCCGCTGCCTCTCAATGCATCCTGCTGGTTCGGTGGTGCGCTGATGGTGCGCCTGCGCGGCGCCCGTGCCGCTGTGGCCGCGGCGCACAAGACCATGGGGGGCACCGTCATGGAAGAGGGGCAGGCCAGCCAGCTCTGGCAGGCGCTGCGCGAACAGACCGCGCCGTTCTTCCAGTTGGCCGAGGGCGAGTCGCTGCTGCGCCTGAGCGTGCCCGATACCGCGCCGCCGCTGGGCCTGGGCCCGACGCTCATCGAATGGGGCGGCGCGCAGCGCTGGGTCAAGCTGCCACTTTCGCAGCGCCCCGATCTCGGCAGCCTGCTGGCCAACACGCCCGGCCACTCCACGCTGTTCCGCACCCAGGACAAGAGCGCTGGCGTCTTCTCGCCGCTGCCCGCGCCGCTGGACCGCATCCACCGCGAACTGAAGCAGCAGTTCGACCCGGCCGGCATCTTCAACCGCGGTCGCATGTACCCCGATTTCTGAGTCGGACTGGCGAATCTCCCATGCAAACCACTCTCGCGCCCGAATTCAAGAACACGCCCGACGGCCAGGCGGCCGAAGCCATCCTGCGCAAGTGCGTGCACTGCGGCTTCTGCACCGCCACTTGCCCCACCTACCAGCTGTTGGGTGACGAGCTCGACGGCCCGCGCGGCCGCATCTACCTTATCAAGCAGGTGCTCGAAGGCGAGGCGCCCACGCGCAAGACGCAGCTGCACCTGGACCGCTGCCTCACCTGCCGCAACTGCGAAAGCACCTGCCCCAGCGGCGTGCAGTACGGCCAGCTGGTGGACATCGGCCGCAAGATCGTCGAAGAGAAGGTGCCGCGCCCCAGTGGTGAACGCTTCGTGCGCTGGGCGCTGAAAGAGGGCCTGACCTCGCCGCTGTTCGGCCCGGCCATGAAGATGGGCCAGCTGGTGCGTGGCCTGTTGCCCGACACACTCAAGGCCAAGGTGCCGGCCGCGCAGGACGCCGGCAGCTGGCCCACGCGCACCCATGCGCGCAAGGTGCTGATGCTGGCGGGTTGCGTGCAGCCGGCCATGATGCCCAACATCAACAGCGCCACCGCCCGTGTGCTGGACGCCGCCGGCATCCAGACCGTGGTGGCCGCCAAGGCCGGCTGCTGTGGCGCGGTGAAGTTCCACCTGAACGACCAGGAGGGCGGCAAGGCGGAGATGCGGACCAACATCGACGCCTGGTGGCCGTATGTGGAAGCCGGCGTAGAAGCCATCGTCATGAATGCTTCCGGCTGCGGCGTCACCGTCAAGGAGTACGGCCACCTCCTGCACGACGACCCGGCCTACGCCGCGAAGGCTCAGCGCATCAGTGAACTGACCAAGGACCTGAGCGAGCTGCTGCCCCAGTTGGTGGACAAGCTGCGCGGCAAGGTCGCCGCCAAGGCCGGCCAGATTGCATTCCACCCGCCCTGCACGCTGCAGCACGGCCAGAAGCTGCGCGGCGGCGTGGAGCAGTGCATGGGTGAGCTCGGCTTCAAGATCACCACCTGCCGCGTCGAGCCGCACCTGTGCTGCGGCTCGGCCGGCACCTACTCGGTGCTCAACCCCCAGCTGGCCTACGAGCTGCGCGACCGCAAGCTCAAGAACCTGGGCGAGATGCGGCCGGAACAGATCGTCTCCGCCAACATCGGCTGCATCACCCACCTGCAAAGCGGCACCGGCACGCCGGTGAAGCATTGGGTGGAGTTGTTGGACGAGGCGTTGGCGGGCTGAAGTTCGTACACCTCACTCAGTGCAGAACGCCGGGCTTGCCCGGCGTTCTTGTTGGTGCATTACCGTCGTTAGGGTTGCAATGAGGTGTGTCCAATATCGGCCACAAGCGGGCAATGACGTTCGCTCTCAGAAGCTGTCATTTATCCCCAATTCAGGGAATGGAGGTTGACTGTAACGGCAGTACGACAGACGCCTTGCTATCCTTCACGTATTTAAGCAACACCCTGAAGAACCAGGGTTGGCGCCATGAAGATTCCTGTCGCGATATATGTCTGCTATGTGCTCTTCACTATGCACGTAGGAGTGTATTGGTACAACCGAACCCACGGTAAGCCGGCGCAATTTGGGGTATCTCGAGTACTCCCGGATAGTTCGAATGAGTTCAAGATGATTGCCGATCTCGGTGTTGCCATCTCTTTTTTATTTCTAACAGGCGCTCTTCTCTATCGAATTTGTATCGATGGCTGGTAGTCAGGTTCAGTGGAGGCATCCAGCCATTTCAAGCGGCTACGACGCGATCTCTTCGTTAGCTGCTCTCGCCGGCCACGCCGCCCACAGCGCCGCCAGCAAAATCAACGCCCCACCCAGCAGCGTGCGCCCTTGCAACTCCGCCGCCCCCATCAATACCGACGACACACTGGCGAACACCACCTCGGTCAGCATGACCAGTGAGGTGGTGGCGGCAGGCAGGCGCGCAGCGCCGAATTGCAGGCCGAGGTTGGCCGCAATGAATGCCAGGCTGGTGGCCAGCACCAGCCATACCCAGCCATTGGCCAGTGACGGCAGCGGTGTCACCAGGCCCGAAGGCTGACCGCCCAGCGCGGTGAGCAGCGCCAGCAACGCGCCGCCGGCAAACATGGCCACCATGCGCGCGTCGTCCGGTGTGTCGCGCAGCTTGCGCAGCAGCACGTTGGTCAGCGCAAAGCTGAGGCCGCCCATCAGGGCCAGCCAGTCGGGCAGGGTGTGGGGCACGGGCCAGGGCGAGGCTGGCGTCTTGAGCACGACCACCACGCCGATGAGCGCCAGCAGCAGGCGCAGCAGCGCGGCGACGCGCGGCCGTTCACCGAGCAGGGCCCAGGCCAGCAGCACCGACCACGCCGGCATCAGGTAGAACAGCAGCACCGCGCGCACCACGTCGCCCACCGTCACGGCCCAGTTGAAGCCGACGTTGGTCAGGCCGGAGGCCAGCAACAGCAGCCACAGCAGCGGGTGGGTCAGCAGCGTGCGCCAGCTACCCGGGCGCCAGACCAGCAGCGCCAGCAGGGCCAGCCCGTAAATGATAGCGGTCGACCACAGCGGGTGCAGCCCCTCGGCCTCCAGCAGGCGAAACGGGTACCAGGAGACGCCCCAGACGAAGGCGTTGAGCACCAGGCCCCAGGCGGCGAGTTGGGTGGTCATGCGCATGGCGCAGTAGCCACCTAGCCGTGCAGATGGTCGTTGCGGGCGATATCGAGCAGGTGCTCGACTTCCTCCGCATGCTCACGGCAGTTGCGCTTGTGCCAGCGCTGGATGATCCACATGAAGCCGGCCACCAGGAGGCCGAAGCCGGCGATGGCGCCGAAGGCCGACAGGCCCATACCGGTGGAGAAGCTGTAGAGGAAGCCCAGGCCCAGGATGCACGCCTGCTCATTGAAGTTCTGCACGGCAATCGAGCGGCCGGCGCCCATCAGGTTATGGCCGCGGTGCTGCAGCAGCGCGTTCATCGGCACCACCAGGAAGCCGCCCAGGCCGCCCAGCAGCACCAGGAAGGGCGCAGCCAGCCATACATTGTCGATGAAGTTGAGCAGGATCACCAGCAGACCCATGGCAATGCCCAACGGCATGACGCTGGTGGCGTGCTCCAGCTTCATGCGTACGGAAGCGATCACGGCGCCCACGGCGGTGCCGATGGCCACCACGCCGACCAGCGAGGAGGCCTGCGTCACGCTGTAGCCTAAAGCGGCGGCGGCCCAGGCCAGCACGATGTAGCGCAGGTTGCCGCTGACGCCCCAGAACAGCGTGGTGGTGGCCAGCGAGATCTGGCCCAGCTTGTCGCGCCACAGGCGGGCGTTGCAGGTCCAGAAGTCGGGGATCAGGGACAGCGGGTTGGCGGGCATGGGCCGCATCTCCACGCCGGTGTGCGGAATGCGGGTGTTGAACCAGGCCGCCAGCAGGTAGACGAGGATCAGGATCGCGATGGCCGCCTCGGGCGCGGTATCGATGCCGGTGTTGATCAGCGGCAGGTCAAACGACAGCAGCGCCGATGACACCATGGGGCCGACCAGCTGGCCGCCCAGCAGCACGCCCAGGATGATGGAGGCGATGGTGAGGCCCTCGATCCAGCCATTGGCCTTGACCAGCTGCGAGGCCGGCAGCAGCTCGGTGAGGATGCCGTACTTGGCCGGTGAGTAGGCCGCCGCACCCAGGCCCACGATGGCGTAAGCCAACAACGGATGCACGCCGAACAGCATCATCAGGCAGCCCACGATCTTGATGGTGTTGCTGATCAGCATGACCTTGCCCTTGGGCAGGGCGTCGGCAAAGGCGCCCACAAAGGGCGCCAGGATCACGTAGAACAGGGCGAACATCGGCACCAGGGCGGCCTGCTGCCATTCCGGTGCGGCGGAGCTTCTCAGCAACTGCACGGCCCCCACGAACAGGGCGTTGTCGGCCAGCGAGCTGAAGAACTGCGCTGACATGATGGTGTAGAAACCGCGTTTCATGGGCTGGGGCTGCCTGGGCGACTCTGGTCGGGTGTGTAGGTGGCGGTGGTGCAGATCCGAACGACAGCGGGTTATAGCACGGCGGGCAATGTCAAAATCCCCACATGTCGCGCCCCATTTCCGCCACCATCCACACCGAAGCCCTGCGTCACAACCTGGCGCGCGCGCGCCAGAGCGCGCCGGACGCCAAGGCCTGGGCAGTCGTCAAGGCCAACGCCTACGGCCACGGCATCGAACGTGTGTATGAGGGCCTGCGTGCTGCCGACGGCTTTGCCCTGCTCGATCTGGACGAGGCCGCACGCGTGCGCGCCCTGGGCTGGCGCGGCCCCATCCTGCTGCTCGAAGGCGTGTTCGAGCAGCGCGACCTCGAGCTTTGCTCGCGCCTGGATCTGTGGCATGTGGTGCACTGCCAGGAGCAGATCGACATGCTGGCGGTGCACAAGACGCATGTGCCGCACCGCGTCTTCCTCAAGATGAACAGCGGCATGAACCGGCTGGGCTTCACGCCGGCGCAGTACCGCGCCGCCTGGACGCGCCTGAACGCGCTGCCGCAGGTGGACGAAATCTCGCTCATGACGCACTTCAGCGACGCCGACGGCCCGCAGGGCATCACCCATCAGGTGGCCGCGTTCAGCGCCGCCACGCAGGACCTGCCGGGCGAACGCTCCCTGAGCAACAGTGCTGCCGTGCTGCGTCACATGGGTGGGCGGCCGACGCCGGGGCTGGTGTCCGACTGGATCCGCCCCGGCATCGTGCTCTACGGCAGCGCGCCCGACTTTCCCGAACACAGCGCGGCCCACTGGTCGCTGCAGCCGACCATGAGCCTGCGCTCGCGCATCATCGGCGTGCAGCAGCTGCAGGCCGGCGACACCGTGGGCTACGGCTCCATCTTCACCGCGCCGCACGCCATGCGCATCGGCGTGGTGGCCTGCGGCTATGCCGATGGCTACATGCGCGCCAGCCCGGGCACCGCGGCGCAGGGCACACCGGTGCTGGTGGACGGCGTGCGCACCCGCACCGTGGGCCGCGTCAGCATGGACCTGATCACCGTGGACCTCACGCCCGCGCCCGAGGCCGGCTTCGGCAGCGAGGTCACGCTGTGGGGGCAGGCGGCCAATGGCACGGTGCTGCCGATCGATGAAGTGGCACAGGCGGGCGGCACCGTGGGCTACGAGCTGATGTGCGCCCTGGCACCGCGGGTGCCGGTAGCGGTGGCCTGATAGCGCTCAGGTCAGCTTGAGCGCCGCCGCCATCATTTCTGCCGTCATGTCGTCATGTCGTCATGTCGTCATGTCGTCATGTCGTCATGTCGTCATTTTGCTTATTCAAGCGCGAGGTGGGTTGCGTGAAGTGAACCAACCGCGAAACGCCGTGGAACCGGCTTAGCCGGGCCACTGGCGTTGCCCCCTTCAGGGGGATGGCGCAGCGCGCGCAGAGCGCGGAGCCTGGGGGTGTTTCCTTAACCCCAGCGCCATCACCGCACCCACGACGACGAGCGCGCCCACCACCTGCACCGGCGCAATCGCCTGGCCCAGGAAGGCCCAAGCCAGCACCAGCGCCGCCACCGGCTCCACGTTCATGATGGGCGAGCTGCCCACCACGCCGAGCTTGGGCAACAGCGTGAACATGATGGTGAAGGCGGTGCCGTAGAAGAAGGTCAGCAGCGCCAGGCCCCACCAGCCGGCCGCGGCCGTGGGCAGGTGAAAGCCGCCTTGCAGCGCCACACCACCGAGCGCCAGCAGCCCGACCAGGCCCATGGTGACGGCGGTGCGCACGCGACCGTCCACCGCGGCTACCTCGTGCTGGGTCAGCACCAGCGCCGCGCCAAATACCGCGGCGGCGGTGAGCGCAAAGGCCACGCCGGCACCGATGCGGCTCCATTGCCCAGCCGCGCCCAGGCCCGAGGCCGCGCCCAGCACATCGAGCGCCAGCGCCAGCCCGGCCAGCAGCACCGGCATGGCGATCAGCACCGCGCGCTCCGGCTGGTGGCGGTAGAGCAGCCAGGCGAAACCGGCGGTCCACAGCGGGTAGGTGTTGAAGGTCAGCAGCGCCAGCGCCACCGGCAGGCGCGCCACGGCGGCATACAGACACAGGCTCTGCACCGCCACCAGCGCGCCGATGAGCAGCAGGTAACGGCGCTGACGCGCATCGAGCCGACGTGGCACGCCTTGCCACAACACCAGCAGCGCCACCACGGCGGCGGTGACCAGGCTGCGCACCGTGACCGCCGTGGCTACGTCCAGCCCGTGGTTGAAGGCCAGCCGTGCCGCCACGTGGTTGGCCCCGAACAGGCAGGCCAGCAGCAACAAGGTGACGAAGGCCGAGCGCTTGAGCGCGGCCATCAATACAGCTCGCGCTCGCGCGCGTGCAGGCGCGCCAAACCGAGCAGCGCGTCGGTGTAGGGCGTGGCCACACCGGTCAGCGCGCCGAGCTCGTGCACCACCGTGACCAGCGCGTCGAGTTCGACTTCGCGGCCGGCTTCCACGTCCTGCAGCATCGAGGTCTTGAAGGCACCGAGCTTGCGTGTCACCGCATGCCGGTCTTCCGGCTCCTGCTCGATGGCAATGCCCAGGCGTGCACCGATCTCCTTGGCCTCTAGCATGACGCTGGAGATGAAGCCGCGCACCAGGTCGTCGTTCATGATCTTGTCGGTGGTGGCGCCGGTCAGCGCGCTGATCGGGTTGACCGTCATGTTGCCCCAGAGCTTGAACCAGATATCCTTCTGGATCTGCGGCGACACCTCCACGTCAAAGCTGGCCTGCGTCAGCAGTTGTGCCAGTTGCTGCACGCGCTCGCTGTCACCGCCGGCGGGTTCGCCGATGATGAGCCGGTTGCCGAAGTGGTGCTGCACATAACCCGGCAGCTTGATCGAGCAGCTGGCGTGTACCACGCCGCCGATGACATGCGCCGTGGGAATGGCGGCCGCAATCTCGCCTTGCGGGTCGACGGTCTTGAGCGCCGTGCCGGCATAGGTGCCGCCGAAGCCCTGCAGGAACCACCAGGGCACGCCGTTCATGGCGGTCAGCACCACAGTGCGCGGCCCCAGCAGTGGCGCGATGCGGCGCGCCACCTCCGGCAGCGCCGGCGCCTTGACGACAATCACCACCAGGTCCTGCACGCCGAGCTCGGCCGGCTCGCTGCTGGCACGTACGGTGACGGTGGTCTCCACCGCGCCGTGCTGGCAGCGCAGGCCGTGGCGCTTGAGCGCGTCCAGCGTGGCGCCGCGCGCCACCACGTTCACATGGCAGCCGGCGCCGCCCAGGCGCGCGCCGATCCAGCCGCCGATGGCACCGGCGCCGTAGATGCAGACCTTGCTGAAGTTCTTGGGCATGATTCAGGCCTTTGAGGCTTGTGGGTGTTGCGCAGAGCGCTCTTGTTCTGATAGCAAATGAATGATGCCACGGCCTGCCGCTGAAGGCCGTGGCGGGTGTCCGGCCTGGCCCGGCACATGCCGGGCCGTCAGGCGGCGGTTGGGTCGGACGGGCTCAGGCGTCGGCCGTGAAGCCGATGGTCTTGACCAGCGGACCCCAGCGTTCGGTGTCGCTCTTCAGCAGCGCTGCCAACTCGGCCGGCGTGGACGAGGCGGCTTCCAGTCCCATGGCGGCCAGGCCTTCCACCACGTCGGGCGCGGCCAGCGCGCTGCGCAGTGCGGCATTGAGGCGCTGTACCGTGGCCGCCGAGGCGCCGGCCGGCAGGTAGAAGCCGAACCACTCGTTGAAGGCCATGTCCTTGAAGCCCTGCTCGGTCAGCGTGGCGACGGTGGGGGCGAACTTGCTGCGTTTGGCGCCCGAGGTGCCGATCAGGCGGCACTTGCCGACGGCCACGTGCTGGGTGAACTCGCCGACGGGGCCCGAAACAGCCGGCAGCTGGCCGCCGATCATGTCCAGGATGGCCGGCTGCGTGCCGCGGTAGGGTACGTGCTTCAGGTCCACACCGCCCTGGCGGCCCAGCAGCGCGCCGATGAAGTGCGGCACCGAGCCGGCGGCCGGCGAACCGTAGTTGGCCTGGTTCGGGTTGGCCTTGCACCAGGCGAGGAACTCGGGCACCGTCTTCACTGACGCGGGTACCGCCGGACCGACGGCAAAGCCGAAATCGAAGGTGCAGCCCAGCGACACCGGCAGCACGTCGGCCACCGGGTCGTAGGGCAGCTTCTTGTAGATGTGCGGGTAGATGCCCAGCATGGACATGGGCGTCTGCAGCACGATGGAGCCATCGGCTGGCTGTCCCTTCATGAACTGGATGGCGATCTGGCCACCGGCACCGGTCTTGTTCTCGACCACCGAGCTCTTGGCGTAAGCGCCGCGCAGTTTGTCGGCGACGCGGCGGCAGATGGTGTCGGACGTGCCGCCGGGCGCGAAGCCGGTGACGAACTTGACCGATTCCAGGCTCTGGGCCCAGGCCTGGCGGCCCACGGCGGCGAGCAGGGCAGAGGCCCCGGCGGTCTGGATCACGTGACGACGGGTGAGGCTCATGGTGTCTCCTTGGGTGGTGAATCAGGATTCGTCGCGCAACCAGGTCACGGCACCCGAGTGGGTGACCGCGCCCTGATGGCTGGGACGCACGGTGAGAGCGTATTTTTCCAGCAGGCCGCCGCGGGCCACCCCCGTGTTTACCTTGACATCGGCCAGGCGGCGGGCAAGTTCCGCCGCGTCGAGTTCCACGGTGATGCTGCGCGCAGGCGCGCGTGCGTCGATGGCGATCATGTCGCCGTCGCGCAGCGCCGCGATCGGGCCCTTGTCGGCCGCCTCCGGCCCGGCATAGCCGATGCACAGGCCGCGCGTGGCGCCGGAAAAGCGTCCGTCGGTCAGCAGCGCCACCTTGTCGCCCATGCCCTGGCCGTAGAGCAGGGCGGTGATGCCCAGCATCTCGCGCATCCCGGGGCTGCCTTTGGGACCTTCGTTGCGGATCACGATCACGTCACCCGGCTGGTAGCGCATGGCCCGCACGGCCGCCTGGGCTTCTTCTTCGGATTCAAAGACGCGGGCTGGACCGCGGTGCACCAGGGTCTTGAGGCCGGCGGTCTTCAGCAGCGCACCGTCCGGACACAGATTGCCCTTGAGCACGGCGAGCCCCCCGTCCTTCGACAGCGCGTCCTCAAAGCGGCGCACCACTTTCCCGTCCGGGTCGTTGGCGCCGGCGATCTCCTCGGCCAGGGTGCGGCCGGTCCAGGTCAGCGTGTCGCCGTGCAGGTGCCCGCTCTTCAACAGCTCGCGCAGGATCACGGCGGTGCCGCCGATGTAATAGACGTCGCGCGCCAGGTAGTTGCCGCCCGGGCGCAGGTCGGCAATCAGCGGCGTGCGCGCGAAGACCTCGGCCACGTCGTCGAGGTGGAAACGGATGCCGGCCTCGTGCGCGATGGCGGGGATGTGCAGCGCGGCGTTGGTCGAGCCGCCGGTGGCCGAGACGATGGCGCAGGCGTTCTCCAGCGCATTGCGCGTGACGACGTCACGCGGCAGCGGCGCCTCCCCCATCACGGCCTTCATGAGCTGTTTGGCCGCACGACGCATCAGCGGCGCACGCTCGCTGAATACCGCGGGCACCATGCTGGAGCCGATGGGTGCCAGGCCCAGCGCCTCGGACACCATGCCCATGGTGTTGGCGGTGAACTGGCCCGCGCAGGCACCGGCCGTGGGCAGGCAGGCGCGGCTGATGGCGGCTAGTTCATCCTGCGTGGCGTCGCCGGCCAGCACCTTGCCGATGGTTTCATAGGTGTCGACGACATTGAGGTCGCGTCCGTCCACGCCCGGCATCTGCCCCGGCAGCGCCGAGCCGCCGTGCACGAAGACGCTGGGCACATTGCAGCGCACCATGCCCATCATCAGGCCGGGCAGGTTCTTGTCGCAGGCGCCGATGCCGAAGATGCCGTCCCACTGGTGACCGCGTACCGAGGCCTCCACGCTGTCGGCGATCAGCTCGCGCGAGATCAGCGAAAAGCGCATGCCTGAATGCGCCATGGTCAGGCCGTCGGAGACCGAGACCACCGGACACTCGTGCGGCGTGCCGCCGCCCGCGTAGATGCCGGTCTTGGCGTGCTGGGCTTGCTCACGCAGGTTGAGGTTGCAGGGGCTCATCTCGCCGCCGGTGTGGAAGACGCCGACGTGCGGGCGCGCGATGTCGTCCTCGTCCTGGCCCAGCGCATGCAGGAAGCTGCGCGTGGTAGCGCGGATGGTGCCTTCATAGATGGTGGCGGAGCGGAACTTCTTCGTCTCGGTCATGCGTTCATCCTGCGTTCAGCCGGCATTGAGGTGCAGGCCGTTGTCCATGGGGATTACGGTGCCGGTCATGCCCGGCGCGCGTTCGGTGAGGAAACAGGCCAGCGCGGCCACTTCCTCGGGTTGCGAAATCCGTCGGAGCGGCGCGCTTTCCAGCTGCGCCTGCAGCACCTGCGCATGGCGCGTGGCATCCAGCACGCGGCTGGGCAGGCCGCCGTCGACAAAACCCGGCGCGATGGCATTGACGCGGATCTCCGGGCCCAGCGCGCGCGCCAGCGACAGGGTGAGCGTGTTGACCGCGCCCTTGGAGGCAGCGTAGGCCATGGACGAGCCGCGGCCGATCAGCCCCCCAATGGACGAGATGTTGACCACACTGCCGCGGCCTGAGGCCTTGAGCGCTGCAGCGCAGGCGCGTGTCATGCGGTACAGGCCCACGGTGTTCACGTCGTAGGTGCGGAGGAACTCGGCGGGGTCGAGCGCGTCCAGGTCGGCGTGCGGGATGAAACGCGTGGTGCCGGCGCAGTTGATGAGGGCGTCGATGCGGCCGAATTGTTTCAAGGCACCGGCGACGAAGGCCGCGCAACTGGCGTCGTCGCTCACGTCCAGGTGGCGCAGCAAGGGGCTGACGCCATGCGCTTCGCATTCGGTGGCCACGTCGACCAAGGCGACGCGGTTGGCGTCGTCCAGCCAGCTCAAGGCCAGGTCCCAGCCGTGCGCCGCGAACTCACGCGCGCAGGCGGCGCCGATGCCGGTGGCGGCACCGGTGATGAGGCAGACCGGCCGAGGCGCCTTCATGCGAGATCGGCAGACCGGCTGGCGGCGGGCAAGCGGCTGCCCGCCGCCTTGAAGACCGAAGCCAGCGCACTGGTCTGGCGCGCCAGGATCTGCGTGTCGAGCCCGACGGCGACGAAGGTGGCGCCCAGCGCCAGATAGTGGCGCGCCAGTGAGTCGTCGCTGGTCAGAATGCCGGCCGCCTTGCCGCTGCTGACGATGCGCCGGATGGCGTCGTCGATGGCCTGCTGCACCTCGGGGTGCGCCGCGTTGCCCACATGACCGAGCGAGGCCGACAGGTCGGCCGGGCCGATGAAGATGCCGTCGACCCCGGGCGTGGCAGCGATGGCCTCCAAGTGGTCCAGCGCAGTGCGCGACTCGGCCTGGACTAGCAGGCAAACCTGTGCGTTGGCCTCCTTGGCGTAGTTGGGGTAGCGGCCCCAGCGCGAGGCACGTGCGCCGGCCATGCCGCGGATGCCGCCCAAGCCGTCGTCCTGCGGGTAACGCGTGGCGCGCACCAGGGCGGCGGCCTGCTCCGGCGTATCGACCATGGGCACCAGCAGGGTCTGTACGCCCAGGTCGAGGTACTGCTTGATCAACGCCGCGCCCGCGTCCCCGTGGCCGAAGGGCACGCGGGCGATCGGGTGCGTGGCGGGGTAGCCGGCCACGGCCTGCAGCTGTGCCAGCAGGCTGCTCAAGTCGTTCGGGGCGTGCTCGCCGTCGAGCAGCAGCCAGTCGAAACCGGCACCGGCGCAGATTTCGGTGCTGTAGGCGTGGGCCAGGCCGACCCACAGGCCGATCTGGGCCTGGCGCTGCAGCAGCGCCTGTTTGAAGGGATTCAGTGGCGTGTTCATGGGCGCAAGGTGGTCGAGTGTGCTGGCACTCTACCGCGATTGAAAGCGTTCAGCACCCTCGCTAACTGTGATTGCATACAGTATCATGCGTCGCATGGCCAAGGAAAAAACCATCTACACCTGCAACGAGTGCGGCGGCACCAGCCCGCGTTGGCTGGGCAAGTGCCCGCACTGCAATGCCTGGAACACCTTGATCGAATCCGTGGCCGAGAGTGCGGCGCCGGCCAAGAACCGCTTTGCCGCCCTGGCCAAGACGGCCGAGGTGACCGCGCTGGCCGACATCGAGGCCACCGACGTCGATCGCACGCCGACCGGCCAGGACGAACTGGACCGCGTGCTCGGTGGCGGCATCGTCGAAGGTGGCGTGGTGCTGATTGGCGGTGACCCCGGCATCGGCAAGTCCACCTTGCTGCTGCAGGCGCTGGACTCGATAGAGCGCGCAGGCAAGAAGACCTTGAGCGCCGCCGGGCCGTCCCAAGGCGCGAAGGCCCCCTCAGGGGGCAGAGAGCTACATGCAGTGAGCGAACGTGGGGGAACTCTATACGTGACGGGTGAGGAAAGCGGCGCCCAGGTCGCGCTGCGCGCAAGGCGCCTGGGGTTGGATGGTTCGCAAGTGCAGGTGCTGGCCGAGATCCAGCTGGAGAAGATTCTGGCCACCATCGAGACCACGCAACCCGCGATTGCCGTGATCGACTCGATCCAGACCGTCTATTCGGACCAACTCACCTCGGCGCCGGGCTCGGTGGCCCAGGTGCGCGAATGTGCGGCGCACCTGACGCGCGCGGCCAAGGCCGGCGGCACGGCGATCGTGCTGGTGGGGCATGTCACCAAAGAGGGTGCGCTGGCCGGCCCGCGCGTGCTGGAGCACATGGTGGATACGGTGCTGTACTTCGAGGGCGACACGCATTCGAGCTTTCGCCTCATCCGCGCCATCAAGAACCGCTTCGGCGCCGTCAACGAGATCGGCGTCTTTGCCATGACGGAAAAAGGCCTCAAGGGCGTGACCAACCCGAGCGCCATTTTCCTGAGCCAGCACGCCGAGCCGGTGCCGGGCAGCTG